>JAYOIK010000001.1:0-133877 GCA_038118725.1 Alphaproteobacteria bacterium
CATTTCGAAGCCCGGCATCGGTCCCTGACAGGTCCCGCGCTGGTACACGATCGGTACTAGCTCCGTCCTGTGGCGGGCCGGTTCCCGCGCGATTACGCACGTTCGCGGGGCAGTTTTGGCACGTCCTCTAGAAAGATGGCCAAGCCCAGGATTAGCAAAGCATTAGCAACGGCCTGCTAATCGGGGGGCATTGATTTCATTGGAGAAATCAGCCGATTAGCAGAATTAGCGGAAATAGCAGTCCCTAGAGTCATGGATTTTTGAAATGGGCGAGTCACAAATCGGTCGATATCGGGTGAAAGGTTAAGGCACCTGTGGGTTTAGGGTGGGTCGCTTTCGGGCTTTCGCGGTCCATGAAAGGAAATCCGGGGCATCGATTTTCTTAGTCCACGTGGGGGCCAGTGGGGCGGTCGGTGGACCTGACAAGACCTGACATTGCCGCCGCGCCCCGGCGCGGGTCGCGTCGCCGGGCTGTTGACGATTGTTGGCATTCATAAGGGCGGTTAGTGAATATCGAGTGTGGTACTCTCTGTGGGACTAGAAAATATATCTATCAATAATTCCTTAAAAATCAATATGTTGTATGAAGTGAATGGCGGATGGGGTGGGATTCGAACCCACGAGACGCTCTCACGCCTGCCGGTTTTCAAGACCGGTGCCTTCAACCGCTCGGCCACCCATCCTCGTTTTGTCGCGAGATCGATACGCAATGCGCTCGCCTCTTGCAAGCCCGGAACCGGGCCCGGAACCAGGCAAGCGTCGGCGGTTACATCGACTGGGCGATCTCCCAACCGATATTGGCCAGTCGCGGGGCCTTGGCGCCGACCTCGACGGCGTTCTCGGAGCTCGCGTTGCCTTGCAGGCCGCGGGCATAGACCCCCTGGCAGATCGAGGCCAGGCGAAAGCAGGAAAACGCGAGATAGAAATTGATCTCGTCGATCGACTCGCGCCCCGTGCGTCTGGCATAGGCGGCGACATAGTCGCTCTGAGCCGGGATGCCGACCTCGGCGAGATCGAGGCCGACCAGACCGTTCAAGGACGTGCCGTCATGCGGCAGGCTGTAGGGCATGACGTTATAGGCGAGATCCGCGAGCGGATGGCCGAGGGTGGAGAGCTCCCAATCCAGCACCGCGATGACCCGTGGCTCGCTTGGATGGAGCATCAGATTTCCCATCCGGAAATCGCCATGCGCAATCGAGACTTCGTCGCGCTCCGGGCGATGCGCCGGTAGCCAGGCCATGAGCTCGTCCATGGCCGGCATCGGGTCGGTCTTCGCTGCCTCGAATTGCCGGGTCCAGCGGTCGATCTGGCGACCGATATAGTTTTCGGGCTTGCCGTAGTCGCCGAGCCCGACGGCCTTGAAATCGACCAGATGCAGCGCGGCCATCGCGGCGTTCATGGAATCGTAGATCGCGCCGCGCTCGGTGGGAGTGAAGTCTCCCGGCAGCGAGGTGTCGTCGACGATCCGGCCCTCCATGAAGTCCATGACGAAAAACGGCGTGCCGATGATCGAGGGGTCCTCGCAGAGGTGATGCATCACCGGCACCGGCACGTCGGTATCCGAAAGGGCCGACATGATGCGGTACTCGCGCTCGATCAGATGCGCCGAGGGAAGCAGTTTGCCCGGCGGTTTCTTGCGCAGAACGTAACGCTTGCTTCCGGCCGTCAGCGCGAAGGTCGGGTTGGACTGACCGCCCTGAAACTGTTGAACCTCGATGCCGCCGGCGCAACCCGGCAGGCCCTTGTCGGTCAGATAGCGCGCCAATCCGGCTTCATCGAACCGGTGGGTCTCGGTAACGGGGCCAAGTGTCGCCATCTCTCAATCCTTTGTGCGGAACGCGGCTTTGGATATACCGTCTAAAGAAATTCTCGCGGTAACGGAAGCCGAAGCGCCCGACGCTGGTTGTGATATCGAAATCGGGGTGAGGGGGTGCCACGGCGTCTTCACGCCCGGCGTTGCAAAAATCCGATGGAGGTGCTGTCTTCCATCTCCGAGGGAGAAGGATGGGCCATGACAACAGATAGCGCTCTGCCGGAAAGTTTCACGGTGGTTGAGCATCCGCTGATTCAGCACAAGCTGACCCTGATGCGCCGGGTCGACACGCCGACCACGAAATTCCGCCAGTTGCTGCGCGAGATCAGTCTGCTGCTCGGCTATGAGGTCACCCGCGGGTTGAAGCTCGACACGGTCGAGATCGAAACGCCGCTGGAGACCATGAACGCGCCGATTCTCGAGGGCAAGAAGCTCTGCATCGTCTCGATCCTACGTGCCGGCAACGGGTTGCTGGACGGCATGCTGGACCTCATTCCGAACGCCCGGGTCGGCCATGTGGGCCTGTATCGCGACCACGAGACCCTGGAGCCGGTGGAGTATTATTTCAAGATGCCGGAGAATCTCGGCGAGCGGGACGTGATCGTGGTGGACCCGATGCTGGCGACCGGAAACTCAGCCATCGCCGCGGTCGAGCGCTTGAAACGCGCGGGCGCGAGTCGGATGGGTTTCCTGTGTCTGCTGGCCGCGCCGGAAGGCGTGCGCGCCTTCGCCGAGGCACATCCGGACGTCCCGATCTTTACCGCCGCGTTGGATCGAGAACTGAACGAAAACGGATACATCATGCCCGGTCTCGGCGACGCGGGTGACCGGATGTACGGAACCAAGTAGAACAACCGTCAAGCAACGCATTCTCACTTTCGTCCTCGGGAGGACCCATGTCGACCATTCTCATCACCGGCGCGAGCCGCGGTATCGGCCTTGAATTCACGCGGCAGTTCGCCGCTGACGGTTGGACCGTCATCGCCGCGTGCCGCAACCCCGCCGGCGCGGAACAGCTGAACGCGATCGAAGGTGTCGAGGTTCATGCCCTTGATGTCGATAGCGGGGACAGTGTCGCGGCGCTGAAGGCGGCGATCGGCGACCGGCCGATTGACGTCTTGCTGAACAACGCCGGGATCATCGGCCAGCGGGCGGGCTTCGGGTTGCTGGACTACGAGGCTTGGGAAGGCGCGATGAACACCAATGTCTTCGGGCCGATGCGGATGGCCGAGGCTTTCGCCGGGAATGTCGAGGCGAGCGAGCGCAAGCAGATGATCTTTATCACCTCGCGCATGGGCAGCATCACCGAGACCAGCCCGAACGCCTATGTCTATCGCTCATCCAAGGCGGCGCTGAACATGGCGGTGCGCTGCATGAGCCTTGAACTCGCGGGCAAGGGGGTGACGGCGGTGCTGTTCCACCCGGGCCACGTGAGCACCGATATGGGCGGCGCGGCGGCGCCGGTGACCCCGGTCCAGAGCGTTACCGGCATGAAGGGCCAGATCCTTGGTTTCAGCCAGGCCGACAATGGACGTTTCATCGCCTTCGACGGCGGCGATATTCCCTGGTAGGAGCCTTCCCCAATGCCCGTCATTCAAAGTCAGATAGACACCCGCTCCGAGGGGTTTCGGGAAAACGCGGCGCATATGGCCGATCTGGTGGCGGATCTGCGCGCCCAGGTCGAGGCGGTCAAGCAAGGCGGCGGAGAGCGCGCCCGCAAGCGGCACACCGATCGCGGCAAGCTGTTGCCGCGGGATCGGATCAACACGCTGATCGATCCGGGCGCGCCGTTTCTGGAATTTTCGCAGCTCGCCGCACATGGGATGTATGACGGGGATGCGCCCTCGGCGGGCATTCTGACCGGTATAGGGCGGGTCGCGGGCGAGGAAGTCGTCGTCATCTGCAACGACGCCACGGTCAAGGGCGGGACGTACTACCCAATGACCGTGAAAAAGCATCTCCGAGCCCAGGAGATCGCGCGGGAGAACCATCTGCCGGTGATCTATCTGGTGGATTCCGGCGGCGCCTATCTGCCGCATCAGGGCGATATCTTCCCGGACCGCGAGCACTTCGGCAGAAGCTTCTACAATCAGGCGAACATGTCGGCGATGGGCATCCCCCAGATCGCGGTGGTCATGGGCAGCTGCACCGCCGGCGGGGCCTATGTGCCGGCCATGTGCGATGAAGCGGTGATCGTGCGCAATCAGGGAACGATCTTTCTCGGCGGACCTCCACTGGTGAAGGCGGCAACGGGCGAGGTCGTCAGCGCCGAGGATTTGGGCGGCGCCGACGTGCATAGCCGGATCTCCGGCGTCACCGATCACTATGCGGCCGACGATACCCACGCGCTGGCGATCACCCGCCGGATCGTCGGTCATTTGAACCGGGTCAAGCAGCCGAACATCAAGACCCGGCCCGTGGTTCCACCAGTTCACGACCCGAGCGAACTGCATGGCGTGATTCCGACCGACACCCGGATTCCCTACGATGTTCGGGAGGTGATCGCTCGGATCGTGGACGGCAGCGAACTCGACGAATTCAAGGCGCTTTACGGCTCAACCCTGATCTGCGGGTTCGCGCATATCCATGGCTATCCCGTCGGTATTCTCGCCAATAACGGGATCCTGTTCTCGGAATCCTCGCAGAAGGGCGCGCATTTCATCGAACTTTGCTGTCAGCGCGGTATTCCCCTGGTGTTCCTGCAGAACATCACCGGTTTCATGGTCGGGCGCAAATACGAGTCCGGCGGTATCGCGAAAGACGGCGCCAAGCTGGTGACCGCGGTGGCCTGCGCCCAGGTGCCGAAGTTCACCGTGATCATCGGTGGCTCCTTCGGGGCGGGGAACTACGGCATGTGCGGGCGCGCCTATTCACCGCGCATGCTCTACATGTGGCCGAACAGCCGGATCTCGGTGATGGGCGGAGAGCAGGCTGCAAGCGTCCTCGCCACCGTCCGGCGCGACGGCATGGAAGCGCGCGGCGAGACCTGGAGCGCCGAGGAGGAGGAAGCCTTCAAGGCGCCGGTACGCGAGCAATATGAGCTCGAGGGGCACCCGTACCATGCTTCGGCGCGGCTCTGGGACGACGGTATCATCGATCCCGCCGACACGCGGGAAGTGTTGGGGCTGTCGATCTCGGCGTCGCTCAACCGCCCGATCGAGGAGACCAGGTTCGGCGTCTTTCGTATGTAGCGAGAGCGGAAAGCTTTTCCCGGGACGAAATCAGTTGTTCCGGGTACGAAACGTCAGGCGGGGGGTGTCGGGCTCGTTTTCCACTTCCAGGTTCAGATCGAACCGCCGCGCGGTGTGCCCGACCACGGCGCCGATGACGGTTCGGGTGTTCAATCCATCGGTCCAATCGGCGGCGCTCAAGCTTGCGATTGAGCCCGGCTCGATCTCGGCGCCGGCCCCCACGGCCGATACGGCTACGCGCAGGTCGTAGCCGATCTCTACCGTTACGCGTCCTTGTCTTGGAAGCGAGTCGGCCATCAGAAGAAGCGACGCGAGCAACGCCTTGATGATACCGGCGCGGGGCTGGGACGTTCCGTCGACCGCGGCCGTGAATTCGAGCGGGATCTTGCGCGAAGAGAAATACGCCTCGGCGACCTGCCGCGTCGTCGCGACGCTGTGTTCGTCGCTATTGCCGGCGCCGCCGAAGGCCAGCCTGAAATAGCTCAGGCGATCGGCGGATTGCCGGGCGCTGGCGCCGATAAGGTCCAGTGCCTCCACCGCGATCGGGTCGTTCCCACGGGGGCCGAACTCCTCGAGTAGTTCGATTCCATTCGATGTCGCGCTCGCGGGCCCGATCAGATCGTGGAACAGGCGCGAGAGCAATAGGTCGACAACGCGTGCATCCAACTCCATGACGGGAATCCCAATTGGATAGGTGGCTCCGATGGTCAATCTATCCTACCATCCGTTAACATATCTTGAAGGCGGTGCCGCGCCCATGCGGTGCCCGATGCGATGGATCAGGATCACCCCGCGATCACGTTTAGGGCTTTGTTTTCCGCCATGTGGAAGATCGATTGCCGATTGGTGTCGACGAGGTTGTGATCTCGGTCGATATCGGGACAGCGGCGGACTAGTATACCCTGCTGAATACCCGAGACGGCTAGCACCAGACTGGAAGTACCATCATGTCCGATACCCCGGCGCCCGTTGGCTCCACGCGCACCGATCCCGCCGAGAGTCTTGACCGCGCCTTCAAGCGCGGAAGCGGAGGGGGGCGGCGCGGCGGCCGGCCGTTTCCCAAGGGACGGCAGATCGATCCGGTGGCTCTGGAGGAGGTCCGCAAGACGCTCGGCAACCGGCCGCGCCGCAAGGATCTGCTGATCGAGCATCTGCATCTTTTTCAGGATCGATTCGGACATATATCCGCGGCTCATCTGGCGGGTCTTGCCCATGAGATGCGCATGGCGATGGCCGAGGTTTACGAAGTGGCGACCTTCTATGCGCATTTCGACGTGGTGCGCGAGGACGAGACGCCGCCGCCGGCGCTGACGATCCGGGTTTGCGACAGCCTGACCTGCGAGATGTTCGGCGCGGAGCGTCTGCTGGCGGAAATCGAGGCGGAGACCGGCAAAGAGATCCGGGTGGTGCGCGCGCCTTGCATGGGGGCCTGCGACAAGGCGCCGGTGGTCGCGGTCGGTCATGGATTGGTCGAGAACGCCGATGCGGCCAAGGCCCTCGCGGCGGGCGAGGCGGCTCTTTCAGGTAATCCGGAGCATCGGCATATCACGCCGACGCGTCTGGACGATTACATGGCCGAGGGCGGCTATGCCCTGCTGCGCGAATGTCTGAGTGGCGCGCGCAAGCCCGAGGATTTGTTGGAGATCCTTGGGCAATCGGCCCTGCGTGGACTGGGTGGCGCGGGCTTCCCGACGCCCCGGAAATGGGGCATCGTGCGCGCCGCCGAGGGGCGCAAGGTTCTGGCGGTGAACGCCGACGAGGGCGAGCCCGGAACCTTCAAGGACCGTTACTATCTGGAGCGGGACCCGCACCGCACGTTGGAAGGCATGCTGATCGCCGCATGGGTCGTCGGGGTCGAGGATTGCTACTTCTATCTTCGCGATGAGTATCCCGAGATCCGCGAACTCTTGGACGAGGAGATCGCCGGGCTCGAGGCCGAGGGGCTCGTCTCGCATACCCGCATCCATCTGCGGCGCGGTGCCGGCGCTTATATCTGCGGCGAGGAATCGGCGATGATCGAGTCGATCGAGGGCAAGCGCGGTTATCCCCGCCACCGCCCGCCCTATGTCGCCCAGGTCGGCATCTTCGACCGCCCGACCCTGGTGAACAATGTCGAGACACTGTTCTGGATCAGGGACATCGTCCAAAAAGGCCCCGCCTGGTTCAACGATCAGGGCAAGGAGGGCCATCCGGGATTCCGTAGCTATTCCGTGTCGGGACGGGTCAAGAATCCGGGCGTGAAGGTCGCGCCCGCCGGGGTGACCGCGCGTGAGCTGATCGAGGATTTTTGCGGCGGCATGCTCGACGGCCATGAGTTCCGCGCCTACCTGCCGGGCGGCGCGTCGGGCGGCATCCTGCCGGCAAGCATGGCGGACGAGAAGCTCGATTTCGGGCAGCTCGAGAAATATGGATGTCTCGTCGGCAGCCACGCCGTGGTGATCCTGTCCGACAAGGACTCGGTCAAGGCCGCGGCGCTCAATCTGCTGCGGTTCTTCGAGGACGAGAGCTGCGGGCAATGCTCGCCGTGCCGCGTCGGCACCGAAAAGGCGGTCAAGCTGATGCAAGCGGAAAAGTGGGACACCGGGCTGTTGGACGAGCTGTCCGCCGCCATGCGGGACGCCTCGATCTGCGGCCTCGGTCAGGCGGCCAGCAACCCGCTCAGCGCGGTCATGAGGTTCTTTCCCGATGAGATGTGAGAAAGGGATCGAAGCCACTTCCCAACTGGACCGTCGTCCTGGCGCAAGGCAGGACCCCGGCTCGGGCTTATCCGCGCATCCGGCGTTTGGTCGCTTAAGGCAGCCGACGAGAGGTCCTGCCTTGCGCCAGGACGACGATTGGTCGGCGGCGAATGGCGTCATCAAAGGTCACCCCGGCGACCCCATGCATTGTCATCCCGTCCGTCTTTCGCATCGTCATCCCGCCGAAGGGCGGGACCCATTCCTCCGGCGTTGGAGCAAGAGCGAGGGCGATGCAATCGCTAGCATCGCGCAAACCATTACCATTAGTGGAATGGGGCCCGGCCTTCGCCGGGATGACGATGGTTTGGCGGCGATCATCTCAGTTAGCCAATTCCCGATGCCGTATCCATCCACCCAATCAGCCTCCATGCCGGAGATACGAACATGACCGATAGCATTACCTTCGAACTCGACGGCAAGCAGGTTACGGCGGCGCCGGGGGAAACCATCTGGCAGGTCGCCGACCGGCTTGGCACCGAGATTCCGCATCTCTGCTACAAGCCCGCCGACAGCTATCGCGCCGACGGCAATTGCCGCGCCTGCATGGTGGAGATCGAGGGTGAGCGGACCCTGGCGGCGTCCTGTATCCGCGAGCCCGCCGAGGGCATGAAGGTCACAACCGCTTCCGAGCGGGCCAAGGCATCTCGGCGCATGGTCATGGAACTCCTGGTCACCGATCAGCCGGCCAAGGCCGAGGCGCATGACCCGTCCTCGACCCTGTGGCGTTTCGCCGACGGAATGGAGCTTGCCGAAAGCCGTTTCCCGGTGCACGACCGGCCGACTGCTGATTCCAGCCATCCGGCGATCGCGGTCAACATGGATGCCTGTATCCAGTGCGGCCTCTGCGTGCGGGCGTGCCGCGAGGTCCAGGTGAATGACGTGATCGGTATGGCCGGTCGCGGCCCAGGGGCGCATATCGTCTTTGACCTCGGCGATGACATGGGGGCGAGCACCTGTGTCGGCTGCGGCGAGTGCGTGCAGGCCTGTCCGACCGGGGCGCTGATGCCCAAGGCCGCGCTCGATGACAAGGGCGTCTTCGCCAACGCGCCGGACCGAACCGTCGACAGTCTTTGCCCCTATTGCGGCGTCGGCTGTCAGCTCACCTTCAACTTAAAGGAAGAGAAGATCATCTCGGTGGACGGCCGCGCTGGGCCGGCGAACCGGAGCAGGCTTTGCGTGAAGGGGCGGTATGGCTTTGACTACGTGCACAACCCCGAGCGGCTGACGGTTCCGCTGATCCGCCGCGACGATGTGCCGAAGTCGGCCTCGCTGCCGATGGACCCGGCCAATCCGTTCACCCATTTCCGCGAGGCGAGCTGGGAGGAGGCGTTGGATCGAGCCGCGTCCGGCCTCAAGACCATCCGCGACCGCGACGGCGGATCGGCCTTGTCAGGCTTCGGATCGGCGAAGGGTTCCAACGAAGAGGCCTATCTGGTCCAGAAACTGGTGCGAACCGGTTTCGGCACCAACAATGTCGACCATTGCACACGGCTTTGCCACGCCTCGTCGGTCGCGGCCCTGATGGAGACCATCGGGTCGGGCGCCGTCACCGCGCCCTTCTCCGAGGCGACCAATGCCGACGTGATCATCGTGATCGGCGCCAACCCGACGGTGAACCACCCGGTCGCCGCGACCTTTATCAAGAACGCCGCCAAGGCCGGTTCGACCCTGATCGTCATGGACCCACGCGGCCAGGCGCTCTCCAGGCACGCGACGCATATGATCCAGTTCCGTCCGAGTTCGGACGTGGCGATGTTGAACGGGATGATCAACACGATCATCGCCGAGGGGCTATACGACCAGCAATATGTCGAGGGCTTCACCGAGGGCTTCGAGGAGTTGAAGGCCCGCACCGCCGAGTTCACGCCGGAGCGGATGGCGCCGATCTGCGGCATCGAGGCGGACCGGATCCGCGAGATGGCCCGGACCTACGCCAACGCCAAGAGCGCGATCATCTTCTGGGGCATGGGGATTTCCCAGCACACCCACGGTACCGACAACGCGCGGTGTCTGATCTCGCTGGCGCTGATCTGTGGCCATGTCGGACGGCCCGGCACCGGACTGCATCCGCTGCGTGGTCAGAATAATGTCCAGGGCGCGTCCGACGCCGGCCTGATCCCGATGTTCTATCCCGACTACAAGCCCGTCGGCGCGGACGATCAGATCAGCCGCTGGGAAGCGTTCTGGGGCATGGAGCTTGACCACGAGAAGGGCCTGACCGTGGTCGAGATCACCAACGCCATCTACGAGGGCCGGATCAAGGGCTGCTACATCATGGGCGAGAACCCGGCGATGTCCGACCCGGATCAGAACCACGCCCGCACCGCCCTGTCGCGGCTGGAGCATCTGGTGGTCCAGGATATCTTCCTGACCGAGACCGCCGCTTTCGCCGACGTGGTGCTGCCGGCCACGGCCTTTCCGGAAAAGGATGGGACCTTCACCAATACCGACCGCCGTGTTCAGATGGGCCGCAAGGCGATCGACCCGCCGGGTGACGCACGCCAGGATTGGTGGATTATCCAGGAAATCGCCAACCGGATCGGCCTCGACTGGAGTTACACTGGCGCCGCCGATGTTTTCGCCGAAATGCGGATGATGATGCCGTCGCTGACGGGGATCACCTGGGAGCGACTGGAGCGCGAGAGCGCGGTGACCTATCCCTGTGACGACGAGACATCCGACGGCCGGTCGGTGATCTTCGGGGACGGCTTCCCGACGGCTTCGGGACGGGGCAAGCTGGTACCTTGTGAGATCCTGCCACCGGACGAGATGCCGGACGCGGACTTCCCGCTGGTTCTGACCACCGGGCGGGTGCTGGAGCATTGGCATACCGGCGCCATGACCCGCCGCGCCTCGGTTCTGGATACGATCGAGCCGGAACCCTATGTCCATATTTCGCCGAGTGATCTGGTCAAGGCCGGTATCACGCCCGGTGACAAGGTCCGTGTCGCCACCAGGCGCGGCGAAATCGAGCTGTCGGCGCGTAGTGATCGCGACGTGCCGGACGGGGTGGTGTTCATTCCGTTCTGCTATGTCGAGGCGCCGGCCAACATGCTCACCAATCCGGCGCTTGATCCCTTCGGTAAGATCCCGGAACTGAAGTTCAGCGCCGCGCGGTTGGAAAAAGTTGGAGCTGCGGTCGCGGCGGAGTAGGGGCTCTAGACCGTTTTTCGCGGCGCCGGGATTGGGGTGGATTTAACCTCGCTCCAGGCGCGAAACAGGCTCGCCCCGATCGCCGAGACACAAAAGGCGATGACGCAGATCAGCGTCGGTCCGGAGAACTGCAACCGGCCATCGATCTGTTGAAAGGCGAACACAGATACCGGACCGAGCGCGCGAATGACGTTCACCGCCAAGGGCGAGGCGCGAGCAATTCCCAATTGTATCACATAGGCGGGAATGACGATCAGCGCGAAGGCGGTGCCGGTCAGCAGGAGCAAGCCTTGGGCGGTGTCCGGTGACAGGGGCGGACCGATCGCCGCCTCGAAGCCCATGGCGGCGGCCAGGGTTATCAAAAACCGGGTCCCTGTAACCGCGTTCGAGCTTGCGCCTTGGTCATTGAACCAGCGCGCGATCATGTGGCTGATGGTGATCATCGCTCCGCCCACCACGACGGCGGCGAGGGCCGCGGATTGAACGACCAGATCGGTGGTGGCGAGACCAGATCGATTGCTCAACACCACGATGGCGAGTGCGGCGAGCGACGAGGCGATGCCGAAATAGCACAACCACTCCAAAACATGAGGGCGCGCCCGGGTCGCGGTCCAGCCGCGCGCCTCTATCACCAGGACGGTGATCGGTCCGATCCCGTTGTAAAGCGTCGCGACCACCGCCGGCTCGAGAAACTTCAGGCCAAAAAAGAATGACAGCCAGGCGATCGCGGTCGTCGCGTTCAAGGCTAGGAAGGCGAGGGGACGAGCGGCGAGGATCTTGATGTCGCCGCCGCGTTGAAAAAGCGTGAGCGCGACGAAGAATATCGTGCAGGCCCCGAAGGCGAGACTGGCGACAAGGAAGACGCTGACGGATTGAAAGACATTGCCGAAGAGCGCGTCTCGAACGCCTTGGGAGATCGCGAAAAACAAGAGGCAAAGAAGGCCGACCGCGGATGTGGACATGGATACTTCCCCTGCTATGACGCATGTCAGTATCGGCGGATCAGGTTGGCCCGCTTATCCGTTCCTTGCTCCCGAACCGGGTTACACTCGCGAAAATTCATACTTCCGGGCCGCGAAGATGCCACTCGGTGGCGATCTCGAAGGCCAGCGCCGCGCGGACGACCTTGGCTTCGTCGCGGGGTTTGCCATGGATCATCAGGCCGATCGGCAGACCGCGCTCGTCGAAACCGCAGGTGACAGAGATCGCGCAGAGCCCGAGGAGGTTGCCGATCACGGTGTTCCGCGAATAGCGGGCGTTCCAGTACTGGTAACTCTCCTCGCTGGCGTCGACCTCGGCGAGGGGCCGGGCCGTGCTCGGTGTGGTGGCGGTGATAAACACGTCGATATCGGCGAGCGCGTGCTCGGTTTCCTCGGCAAGCGCGGCGGTGGCGCGGCGCGCGCGAAGGTAATCCACGCCGGAAATCGATCTTCCCTCGGCGAGCCGGAACTCCAGGGTCGGATCATAGGCCTCGAAACCGGGCAGGCGCTCCTCATGGGCCAGCGCGGCCTCGACGCTGCTGATCCGAAGCCTGGGATTGGCTTCCATGGCGCGGCGGGCTTCGGGCATCGCGAGGCGCCGGACATGCGCGCCGAGGCCGGCGAGGATTTCCGCCGCTGTCTCGATCGCGGCGGTGACCTCGGAGTCCTGATCCTCGATGAAAAGACCCTCGGCCAAGCCGACGCGAAGACCGTCGGCGCCGGCGTCAAGCTCGCCGAGTAGGTCCTGGCGAACGGCGGGTCGAGTCATCGGGTCGCGGGGATCGGCGCCGTGCAGCGCCTGGTGAACCAGCGCGGCGCCCCGGACCGAGCGGGTAAGGGGGCCGACGGAGTCCAGCGTTTCGCTCAACGGGAAGACTCCGGCCCGGCTGACCTGGGAGACGGTGGGTTTCAGGCCGACGGTTCCGCAGAGACCGGCGGGGATACGGATCGACCCTCCGGTATCCGTGCCGAGTGCCATGGGAACCATCCCGGCCGCGACGGCGGCGGCCGAGCCGCTACTGGACCCGCCGGGGACATGATGCTCTCGCCCCCACGGGTTGCGTGGGGTCCCCTGGGCGCGGTTCACGCCCGGCGCGCCGAGGGCGAACTGCACGGTGTTGGTCTTTCCCATCAGCACCATGCCGGCTCGGCGCAGACGTTCGACCACCGTGGCGTCTTTGTCGGGAACATTGTTCAGCATCCCGTTTGAGCCGGCGGTGGTCGGCAGGCCGGCCACGTCGATGATATCCTTGGCGGCGAAGGGAATGCCGTGCAGCGGCCCCGCGTCGGCCCCCGAGGCGAGCGCGAGTTCCGAGGCCCGCGCCGCTTCCAATGCCCGCTCTCGCGGGAGGAGACGAAAGGCGTTAAGCGTTGGGTTCAAGGCCTCGGCGCGGTCCAAAAAATGCTCCATCAAGCTCACGGGTGAAAGTGTTCCGTCGTGGATGCGCGCGGAGAGCACCTCGATGGGCTGCCAGTGCAAGTCGGTATCGGCCATGTCTGTTTACCTCCGGAGCTGGGACCTAGTCGTTCAAGAGGTCGTTCACGGCCTGACGGATCACCGCCTCATCCGCTGGGTTCAGCAGTGGATTGCCGGCCCGATGGCCCCAGATCGACTCGATCTCGCGCAATTCGCCGTTCGGCATCTCGGCGGTCTCGACGGCGCTGTCATGGGTGGTGAAGTAGAGATCCGTCGAGGACGGCATGATGATCGAGCGCGCGGTGATCGCGCCGAGCGCCTTGTTGAGATCGCCATTGTATAGCGGGTTGTTGCTGATATCCGCGCGCATCCATGTATCGATGCTGCCGACCAAATCATCGGCGTTCCGGCGCAGGAAATTGCCTTCCCATCCGCGCACCAGCCAGTCTTCCAGCGAGCTGAACCCGACATCGGCCCAGGCCTTTTCGCGGTAGAAGGCCTGGCTCATGGCCCAGCCCGCGTAAACCCGTCCGAAGGCGCGTTGGCTGGTGACCGGACGCTCCCTGAAATAAGACCCGGTCCAGGAGGCGTCGGCGGTCAGTGTCGCGCGAATGCCTTCCAGAAAAACCTTGTTGTGCTCGGACGTCCGGGCGCTTGTACAGAGCGCGCAGATCCTTTCGACCCGGTCCGGGAAGATCGCTCCCCAATGCAGGGCCTGCTGGCCGCCCATGGACCAGCCGTAAACCATGGCCAGACGCTCGACGCCGAACACCTCCTCGACCAGACGTTTTTGCGCGTGAACGTTGTCCCATTGAGTGAACACCGGAAACCGTCCGTGGTTGAGCGGTTCCGGCAGATTACTGGGGCTGGTGGAGAGGCCATTGGTGAACATGTTCGGGATCACGATGAACCACCGCGACGGATCGAGAATCCGGTCCTCGCCGATCAGCCATTCGATATCCATGTGCTGGGCGCCGAAGGAGGTCGGATAGAGGATCATGTTCGAACGATCGGGCGCCAGGGTTCCGTAAGTCTTGTAGGCGAGCCGCAGGTTCGGAACCGTCTTACCCAGTTGCAGCGCGGTCGGGCCGAGGTCGAAAACGTCATATTCCGGCATCTTGGTCTCCGGTGAAGGTGTGCTGCGTGGAACTTTAGCGGCTCGTCGGGGTTGGTGACCAATGATTTGGCCAACGCGCGATGGGCGGACCCTTCGAGATCCTGGATCAGGCCCAGGACAGGCGACCCTTCGGGTCTCCTCCGGGTGAGAGATCATAGTGCGGCACTCACCCTGAGGGATCGCGAAGCGATCGTCTCGAAGGGTCCTCTAAAAATTGACATTGGGAGTCGGGCGATCATTCCCGAGAGCGACGGTCTGCCGTAAAAGGGACATCCAAGGTCGACGTCTCGCCCGCAACGGGGCCGAGGCCGGGAGGAACGGGGCGGCGATGCGTGAATTGTTGAAGTCGAAAGTCGCCGTCGCGCTGCCGACCATGCTCGGAATCCAGTCCTTCGGGATGATGTGCGGCTATGCCTCGGCGGTGGTCGCGGTCCAGGCGTCGGCGGATCTCGGTGTCGAGGCGACGAGCATCGGGCTGTTTACCGCTGTTATGTATATTCTAGGCATGGTCTCCGGTCTGGCGTCCGGCGGGTTGTTGTCGCGGTACGGAGCCATCCGGATCTGTCAGGTCGCGCTGCTCGCCTGCGCCGGCGCCATGGTCATGGTCGGGACGATCGCGACCTGGCAGGCCGCGCTGCTGGCCGCCGCGTTGATCGGCTTCGCGTTGGGGACGGTCAATCCCGCCGGCTCTCGTGTTCTCGCCCGCCATTCACCGCCACGTTGGCAGCCGCTGATTTTTTCGGTCAAACAAACCAGCACACCGATCGGCGGTATGCTTGCGGGTCTGCTGTTGCCGCCCTTGATGGCGCTTTATGACTGGCGGCTCGCCGTCATCGCGATCGCCGCGATCCCGTTTCTGACGATGCTCGCGGTTCAACCCTTGCGGGCCGGGCTCGATGATGACCGGGATCCCTCCTTTCGCGTCACCTGGTCCGGTCTGGCGGATTCCCTGCGGGTGGTGTTCGAGAGCCGGTCACTGCTGATACTGGCCGTGGCGGGCGGACTTTATACTTTCGTGCAGATGGGGATCCTTACCTATATCGTGGTCTTTCTCGAGCAGGAACACGGGCTCGGCAACGCCGTGGCGGGTGGCGTTTTCGCGATCATTCACGCAACCGCGATACCGGGTCGGATCTTCTGGGGCTTGATCGCCGGCAGGAGGCTAACGGCCTGGATACTGCTGGGGCTTATCGGGATATTGATGGCGGCGAGCATCATCGCCGTCGCCGCGTTTACGCCCGCGTGGCCGTTCTGGCTGGTCGTCCTGGTCGCAACACTATTGGGGGTGAGCACCAATGGGGTGCTGGGGCTCTGGTTTTCCGAGTTCGCCCGTCTGGCGCCGCCTGGCAAGGTCGCGGATGCCGCGGGTGGTGGCCAGTTCTTCCTGTATCTCGGCATCACCACCGGGCCCCCGATCTTCGGCGCGATCGTGGTTCACGGCGGCGGATACGCAAACGCCTTTCACGTGATCGCGGGGTTGGCTCTGGTGACCGGTATACTGTTGCTGTTCACTTGGCGGCGTGGTCGCGCCTAGCGCCGGGGCGCTTGCATCACCGAGGCGATTAAGAGACAAACCACGCGGCCTAAGTCTGGGCCGAACATTCCAAGGGGGGCTTGCATGCGCGCCGTTGTTTGCCGGGAATTCGGCCATTATCGAAACCTGAAGGTCGAAACCGTTGATGCTCCGACGCCGGGGGCGGGCGAGATCGCGATCGACGTCAAGGCGACGGCGGTCAGCTTCGCCAACATTCTGCAAATCGCCGGCAAGCATCAGAACAAGGCGATCCCGCCCTTTACCCCGGGCGCGGAGGTGTCCGGCGTTGTCGCGTCGATCGGCGCGGATGTATCGGGCTTCGCGCCGGGGGACCGCGTGATCGCCGCGGTAACCAATGGCGGGCATGCCGAACGGGTGGTCGCTCGCCAGGATCTTACCTTCAAGATGCCTGATCGGATGAGCTTCGCCGAGGGAACCGTGTTCCCCTCGATCCTGGCGACATCCTACGCGGGGGTGGCGATCGAGGGGCGGCTCGAGGCGGGGGAGACCCTGCTGGTTCATGGCGCCGCCGGAGCGACAGGCATGGCGGCGGTGCAGATCGGTCGGGCCCTTGGCGCGGTGGTGATCGCTTGCGCCAGCACCGAGGAAAAGCGGGCCGCCGCGATCCGCGCCGGCGCCGATCATGTCCTGCCGTCCGGGGAGTTTCGCGACCGTGTGCTGGAATTGACCGGTGGCCGAGGCGCCGACGTGATTTTCGATCCGGTGGGCGGCGATGTCTTTGCCCAGTCCCTGCGTTGTATCGCGCCGGAGGGGCGCCTGTTGGTGATCGGTTTCGCGTCCGGCGACATCCCCCAGGTTCCGGCGAATATCGCGCTGGTCAAGCATATCGCGGTGATCGGGGTCTATTGGGGTTATTACATGGGCTGGGCCAAGCTGGCGCCAAGCGAGAAGGCCAAGCGCAAGCTCGCGCAATGCTTCGCCGATCTGTTCAAGCTTTACGAGGCCGGCAAGATCGAGCCACAGGTGCATGACACCCTGCCGCTGGACCAATTCGCCGACGCGCTCGATATCGTCGACCAGCGGCGCGCCGTGGGCAAGGTCGTGCTGCTGACTTAGCGTCACTCACCCCGAGCGTCCGTCACGACGAAAAGCCGGCGGCAAAAGCTCTTGCCTCCGCAAGGGCGGCGGGAACTTGGGGCAGGATATCTTGGGTAGCGAGGGCTGGGAGTTGTCGAGGGAAGACGGGACGTTGGTCACCTCTCTCCCGCCCTTCCACCGATCGTTGCCCTTGCGAAGGTTAGCGTTCTTGGCGAGAACGACAACAGCGCCGCGGCGGTTCCGAACTTCATGGAGGCGCGTGCCGTCGCCTGTCCTGGGTGAGTTCAGAGATCTCGAAGGATCTTTGTGCGTTATCCCAACAGTCTAACTCAACGCCGGCAGCGTCGTGAAATCGAGAATACCGTCCGGCCGTGGGCGCCAGTCGGGATGTCGGCCGGATATCCCGATCCAACGGGTGTGATTGTAGAGCGTCAGCCATGCCGGGTCGTCCCGCAGTATCGCGTAACATTCCCGATAGAGCCGCTCGCGGGCTTCCCAATCGGTGCATCGGCGAGCCTGATCAACAAGCGCCTCTATCGCGGGATTGCGATAGCCCTGCCACCAGGAGCCGGCGACGCGGCTGTCGATTTTTTCGTACAGTACCCGGAAAGTGCTCATCGGGCTGGAATCGAACACGCACATGTCGTGGATCGCCTTGTCGCGTACCTGTTCGGCATAGGCGGTTCGATCGGTGGCCAATCGGATGTCGATCTCGATACCCAGAACCGCCAACTGTTCGCCCAGGGCGATGGTCAGCGCCTCGGCTTCGTCCGGTAGCCGTGTCGGGCAGTCGACGGTGAGAGTCAGGCCGTTCGCGTAACCGGCCTCCTTGAGCAGTTGGCGCGCCGCCTGGATATCGGCGCTGGTCGATGTCTTCGCCGAGCCCGCGAAATGCACGGGGCTGATAAAGCCAGGCAGAGCCTGGCCACCGCCATCTAGAACCCGCGCGATCAAGGCCTCGCGGTCGACGGCTAGATTGACGGCTCTACGGACACGCGGATCGCCGAAGGGCCCCTTGGTGGTATTCAGAAGATAAATGATCGCCGTCGGGTCGATATGCCGGAACGCGCTCGCGGTATCGCCTTGCTCGATCGCCTCGGCTTCGATTGGTCCGAGACGGGCGGCTACCGTTCGGCGGCCCGTGAGTAATGCATCCAGACGGGTGCCGGCGTCGGTCACTTGCTTGCAGAGGATAGCTTGGTTCGCGACCGGCCCGCCCCACCAATCGGGGTTCGCCGAGAGCGCGAGCTCCTCGCCCTGGCAAATCGCGTCAATCCGGTACGCGCCCGAGCCGATCGGGGATTCCATGAAGCTCGGCGCATCCACCGTGCGTGGCAAGGCATAGCCGGACACGAGGATATCCAGCAGATCGGCCATCGGTTCGCCCGTGGTGATGGTTAGCGTCTCGGCATCTTCCACCGCGACTTCGGCGTCGCCGAGATATTGTTCCCACACCGCCGGCGCGCCGAGGGTCGCGCCGATATCCGGGCGCTTCATTCGCTCGATCGAGAACCGCATTGCCTCGGCGTCGAGCGGCGTGCCGTCGTGGAACTTCAGGTTCGGGCGGAGCTTGAAGCGCCAGTGGCGTGCGTCCTCCGAAACGCTCCAGCTTTCCGCCACCGCCGGATGAAAGCGTCCGTCGCTGCCCCGTTTGATCAGGGCGTCGAACACCGCCTCAAGCAACGCCAAGGTATCGGCGTTGTCGGTACAGTCCTGGGGGTCGGGCAAGGCGACCTTGGCTTGCAGAATGGTTATCGACATGACTGACTTCGGCTCGGTCCATGGGCGGTTGATCTCAAGGCCAGCATGTTGCGATTCAGGGATCTCGGCAAGCGTGGCGGGTGCCGACGGAGTCTGGGCTCGCAACGATCCGGGTTGTGGAAGGCTCCAGCCTTGTTTTCAGAGGTGCTGGTGACGGACTATGGGTAATCCGCCGCGCGGGCCGAGAGATTGTTTGGAGAGACCTTGTCCATGACCGCCGAGACCTATGACTACATCGTCGTCGGCGCTGGTTCCGCCGGCGCCGCCGTCGCCAGCCGATTGAGCGAGAGCGGCGAATTCCGAGTGCTCTGTCTGGAAGCGGGCACCGAGGGTTCGGACTATTTCTGGTCCAAGGTGCCGGTCGGTATCGCCAAGCTGATCGACAATCCCGCCGTTAACTGGTGCTACAGCTCGGAGCCCGACGAGGGCAGCGGCGGGCGGCGCATCGAGGTGCCGCGCGGACGGATGCTCGGCGGGTCGAGCTCGATCAACGGCATGGTCTTCGTGCGCGGTCAAGCCCAGGACTACGACCATTGGGCGCAGCTTGGTAACCGGGGTTGGAGTTACAGCGATGTGCTGCCGGTGTTCAAGAAGATGGAGAGCTATGAAGGCGGCTCGGAGGACTTCCGCGGCCGCGATGGGCCCCTGAAGGTCACCGACAGCAAGCGCGGGCAGGTCCCGCTTCTGGAGAAGATGATCGAGGCCGCCGGCAATATCGGCCTCAAATACAACAGCGACTACAACGCCGAAACCCAGGAGGGTATCGGCATGTCCCAGGTGACGATCAACAAGGGCCGCCGGCAAAGCACCGCCTATTGTTATCTCGATCCCGCGCGCCATCGCCCGAACCTCAAGATCCAGACCGGCGCGATGACGGAAACCCTTATCCTGGAGGGCAAACGCTGTGTCGGGGTACGCTTCTCCGTCGGTGGCCAGAAGCGCGAGGCCCGCGCCAGCCGCGAGGTCATCGTCAGCGGCGGGTCGATCAACTCGCCGAAGCTGTTGGAGCTTTCGGGCATCGGCCAGCCGGAGCTGTTGGCCAGCCATGGCATCGAATGCGTCCACGAGCTTCCCGGCGTCGGAGAGAACCTGCGTGACCACTACTCGCCGAGGGTGAAGTTCTCGATCACCGCGCCGAACGCGACCTTCAACGACAATGCCAGGGGCTGG
Organism: Alphaproteobacteria bacterium; assembly: GCA_038118725.1. GTDB lineage: Bacteria > Pseudomonadota > Alphaproteobacteria > Thalassobaculales > Thalassobaculaceae > JADHLJ01. The sequence goes on from JAYOIK010000001.1 coordinate 19,934, forward strand.
CGTCTGGTCCGTGAGGCGATGAAATACGCGTTCTTCAAGAACGGGTTCCTGGCCTCGACCTCGGTGCCGATCCGGATGTATTTCCGCACCCGAGAGGGTCTGGAAACCCCGGACGCGACGATCTCGGTGCTGCCGTTCCTCTATGAGATGGTCGGCCGCGAGCGCCGGATCGCCAAGCGGGCGGGCATTACCATGAACGTCAATGTCCTGCGCTCGGAGAGTATCGGCGACATCCATATCAAATCCGCCGATCCGGCGGAGCCGCCGGCGATCCGCTTCAATTTCCTTTCCTCCCAGCATGATCGTGACGGTCTTCTGGCGGCGATGCGCAAGGGGCGGGAACTGATGGCCACGTCGCCGCTGGCCGAAATGGTCGGCGAGGAGATCGCGCCGGGTATCGACAAGCAGACGGATGCCGAGTTGCTGGAATGGGTACGGAACAACGCCGAGACCACCTATCACCCGATCGGTACCTGCAAGATGGGCCAGGACCCGATGGCCGTGGTCGACAACGAGCTACGGGTTCACGGCATCCAAGGACTGCGCGTCGCCGATGCCTCGATCATGCCGACGCTCACCTCGGGTAACACCAACGCGCCGTCGATCATGATCGGCGAAAAATGCGCCGAGATGGTTCTGGCCGCGGCGAGAAGCGAGGCACGGGCCGCATAGGCGGGTGACCAATACGGAGAATGAACGATGGCGGCCAAAACCTATGACTATATCGTTGTCGGTGCCGGGTCGGCGGGCGCGGTGCTCGCTAACCGGTTGAGCGCGGGTGGACAGCACACGGTCCTGTGCCTGGAGGCCGGGACCCAGGGATCCGACTATTTCTGGTCGCGCATTCCCATAGGCATGGCCAAGCTGATCGACCGGCCCGCGGTGAACTGGTGTTACGCCTCGGAACCCGACGAGGGCAGCGCCGGACGCGCCATTCCGGTGCCTCGGGGCAAGATGTTGGGCGGGTCGAGCTCAATCAACGGCATGGTCTTCGTGCGTGGACAGCCTCAGGACTATGACCACTGGGCGCAGCTCGGAAACCGGGGTTGGAGTTATAGCGACGTGCTGCCGATTTTCCGCAAGATGGAAAGCTATGACGGCGGGGATGATGAGTTTCGGGGGCGCGACGGGTTGCTCCGGGTGACCGACAACGAGGCCGATCTAGACCCACTGCATCAGCGGATGATCTCGGCCGCCGAGAGCATCGGCATTCCCTTCACCCGCGACTATAACGGCGGCGATCAGGAAGGCATCGGGATTACCCAGACGACCATCAACAAGGGACGGCGGATGAGCACCGCCTATTGCTATCTCGATCCGGCGCGGGGGCGCTCGAACCTTACGATCGAGTCCGGTGCCATGGCCGAGACACTGATCCTGGAGGGCAAGCGGTGCGTCGGCGTCCGCTACGCCGTCGGCGGCGAGACTCGAGAGGCGCGGGCGGGCCGCGAGGTGGTCGTCTCCACCGGGTCGATCAACTCTCCGAAACTGCTAGAGCTTTCCGGGATCGGTCAGCCGGATCTGCTCCGGGATCTGGGGATCGAGGTGGCGCATGAATTGCCGGGCGTGGGCATGAACCTCAGGGACCATTTCGCGCCGCGCATTCGCTTCGAGGTGACGGAGGCGGGTGCCAGCTACAATGACAGCGGTAGAGGCTGGCGGCTGGGGATGCAGGCGCTGAAATACGCGCTCACCGGCAAGGGTTTCTTCTCCCTGCCGGCGGGATCGATCCGCATGTATTTCAAAACCCGCGAGGGGCTCGAATCCCCCGACGCGAGCATCTCGATCACTCCGTTTCTGTTCGAGGCCGCCGCCGACGGCTCGCTCAAGGTCGCCAAGCAACGGGGCGTGACGGCGATCGCCAATGTCCTGCGCTCAGAGAGCATCGGCGACATTCACATCAAGTCCGCCGATCCGGCAACGCCGCCGGCGATTCGCTTCAACTTTCTGAGCGCGCGCTATGACCAGGAAGGCACTGTCGCGGCGGTGCGCAAGGCGCGGGAGCTGTTCTCGACAAGCCCGCTGGCTGATATCGTCGCCGGAGAGATCACGCCGGGCAAGTCGATCGAGAGCGACGCCGAGATCCTGGAGTGGACCCGCAACAATGCCGAGACCACCTATCATCCCGTCGGGACCTGCAAGATGGGCAGCGATCCGATGGCGGTGGTGGACGACAATCTCCGGGTCCACGGAATCCAGGGCCTGCGGGTCGCGGATGCCTCGATCATGCCGACACTGACCTCGGGCAATACCAACGCGCCGTCGATCATGATCGGCGAGAAATGCGCCGAGATGATGCTGGCCTCGTAGCATGGCTCGGGCGCGGTCCAACGGCATTGAACTGCATTACCGCTTCGATGGTCCCGAGGACGGGGTTCCCATTGTCCTCTCCAACTCCCTGTTCTCGCGTCTGGAGATGTGGGATCCACAGATCGGCGCGCTGACCGGAGCGAGCTATCGGGTGCTGCGGTACGATGCGCGCGGTCATGGCCGTTCCGAGGCGACGGAGGGGCCGTACAGTATCGAGATGCTTGCCGACGATCTCGCCGGTCTATTGGACGCGGTGGGATGGGAGAACGCGCATTTCTGCGGCCTTTCCATGGGCGGCATGGTCGGCCAGATGATGGGAACCCGCCATCCGAGGCGGGTCCGATCGCTGATCCTCTGCCATACCTCGGCATATATGGGCGCCGAGGAGGTCTGGGAGCCGCGTATCCAGACCGGTCTCGCCGAGGGGGTTGAGGGCCTGGTTGAATCCTCGGTCTCCCGCTGGTTCACGCCGGAAAGCATGAAGCGCATCCCCGAGGAGGTGGAAAAGGTCCGCGCGATGATCCGCTCGACCCCGCTTGCCGGGTTCATCGGATGCTGCCGCGCCTTTCAAGGCTTCGATCACCGCGAGGCCAACCGCGCCATCACCGCGCCGACCCTGGTCATCGTCGGCGAACGCGACCCGGGCACCCCACCCAGCCACGCTCGGGTAATCCAGGAAGCGGTCCCCGGCGCGGAATTGGAAATCATCGAGGACGCCGCGCATCTGACGAATATCGAGGCGCCGGAGCGGTTTAACGCGGTGGTTGTGGGATTTCTCAGCCGAGTCTCGGGGAGCCGTCGATAATCGTCATCTGATCATGGTTGCGTTCACCGCGCATGACGCTGTCCCTCGCCAATGCTATTTTCCGGACAACCCGCTAATTTCATTCCCCAAGGGAGTCCCGTCATGTCCGATCTGCCGTCCAAGGTTAACATCCACGAGGAAGGCCCGCGCGAGGGGTTTCAGATCGAACCGGGGCCGATCTCGACCGAGGATAAGATCAAGCTGATCGACGCGCTGTCCGATACCGGGTTGAAGCACATCCAGGCCTGTTCCTTCGTCAATCCCCGGCTAGTGCCCGGCTGGGCCGACGCCGAGGCGGTGGTCGAGGGTTTCACGGCGCGCGAGGGAGTGCATTACACCGGTCTCTATTTCAACGGCAACGGCCTGGACCGTGCCCGCGCCTTCGACGGCAAGCTCACCCTGTCCGGCTCGATTTCGCTAACCGCGTCCGAGGGCTTCACCAAGAAGAACCTCAACCGGACCCATGCCGAGAATCTCGCGGCCATGAAGCGCCAGGCGGAGAAGCACCTGGAGGCGGGGATCAAGGTCAACCGGATCGGGGTCATGGCGGCGTTCGGCTGCAATTACCAGGGCGACATCGCGCCGGAAACCGTGGTGCGCACCCTCGAGGACGGCATGCGGGTCGCCGAGGAGACCGGGGCCGAGATCGATCTGTTCTCGCTTGCCGATACCATGGGCTGGGCGGCGCCGCACCGGATCGAACAGGTGATCGGCACGGTGCGCGAGCGCTGGCCGGAGATGACAATCTCGCTGCATCTGCATGACACCCGCGGCCTCGCGGTCGCCAATGCCCATGCCGGGCTCAAGATGGGAGTCTCGCAATTCGACAGCACCGTCGGCGGCCTCGGCGGCTGCCCCTTCGCGGGCCAGCCCAAGGCGGCGGGCAACATCGCGACGGAGGAACTGGTCCTGCTCTGCGAGGAGATGGGGATCGAAACCGGGGTGGATCTGGACAATCTGATCGAGGTCGGGCGTATGGCCGAGGAGATCGTCGGTCATCAACTGCCGAGCGAGTTGCTGCACGCCGGAAGCCTTGATGCCTTCCGCCGGGGAGTGACGCATTAATGACAGCAACGCCTCTGGCGGGGCTTCGGGTTCTTGAATTCTCGCATACCGTGATGGGCCCGACGGCTGGGCTACTGTTCGCCGAGCTCGGCGCCGATGTCATTAAGGTCGAGCTGGCCCCGGACGGGGATCGCACGCGCCGCCTCGGCGGTTTCGGGGCCGGATTTTTCGCCGGCTTCAACCGCGACAAGCGCAGCCTCGCCGTTGACCTGAAAAATCCCGAGGGGCAGGCGGTGCTGCATCGCCTGGTGCCCGGCGCGGATATCGTGCTGGAGAATTTCGGTCCGGGCACGATGGAGAAGCTCAACTGCGGCTACGAGCATCTGGCGCCGCTGAACGAGCGGCTGATCTTCCTGGCGCTCAAGGGCTATCTGGCGGGGCCCTATGAACATCGTCCGGCCCTGGACGAAGTGGTTCAGTTTCAATCCGGTCTCGCCTGGATGACGGGGCCGCCGGGCCAACCGCTACGCGCCGGCGCCTCGGTGATCGACATCATGGGCGCCATGTTCGGCGTGATCGCGGTGCAGGCGGCCTTGCGCGAGCGTGACGCTACCGGCAAGGGGCAGCGCGTCTCAAGCTCCCTGTTCGAAAGCGCGGTTTTCCTGATGAGCACCCATATGGCAGGCATGGCGGCGACGGGCCTGGAGATGCGCCCGATGCCGGCGAGGCGCGGCGCCTGGGCGATCTACGAGGTGTTCAAGACCGCCGGCGAGGGTCAGCTGTTCATCGGCGTTACCTCGGATCAGCAATGGGACCGGTTTGTCGAGGAGTTCGGCCTCCAGGAACTCGCCAAGGACCCCAGGCTCGTCACAAATGTCACGCGGTTGGACGAGCGAGACTGGCTGATCCCAGCGATCCAGGAGGTGCTGATCAAGCTGCCGCAGAAGGAGGTCGAGGAGCGCTGCGAACGCTGTAACGTCTCCTGGGCCCCGGTGGCGCAACCGGCGGATCTGTTCGAGGACCCGCATCTGCTTGCCACGAAGGGGCTGGTCGATGTCTTCGTCTCACGTTTTGGCGGCGGCGATGGAGGGACCTACGCGGGACTCCCCGCCTTGCCGATGGAGTTCGGCGCGAACCGGGATAGACCGGGCCTCGTTCGCCAACCCCCACGCATCGGCGAGCACAGCGCCGAGATCCTGGACGAGGCGGGGTTTTCCGCCGCCGAGATCGAGGACCTGAGCATGCGGGGCGTGATCGTGAACGCCGACTGATCCCGGCGACCCGGCCCAGAACAATTCGCGAAAAGGAACCCGACCATGGCGCGACTGCCGATCCCGAGCGACACCGCCGGCTTTTCCGAGGAAACCCGCGCGTCGATCCGCTACGTCAAGGAAACCCGAGGCAGCTCGCCGCCACCGAGCAGCTATCTGACCTACGCGGGCAAGGCGGGGGAGCGGCTATCGGATCTGGTGGAGCACCTGCGCTATCGCACCTCGCTGACCCAGGCGGAGGCGGAGTTGGCGATCTGTACCGCCGCGCGGGCGGCGAACGCGGACTTCATCTGGAACGCTCATGTCAAGCTCGGCCACGCCGCCGGCACCCGCGAGGAAGCCATACATGCCGTTGACACCCACGGCCCCTTGGACGGGCTCACCGATGACGAAGCCTTGATTATCCGCTTCGGGCGGGAATTGCTGGAGTCGCCCCGGGTCGCCGATGAGACCTTCGAGGCGGTACGGGCCCGCTTCGGCGAGAAGGGCCTGATGGAACTGACGGCGGTCATGGGCGTCTACATGATGAACGCCACGATCCTACGCGCCATGGATCACCAGGCGGCGCCCGACGCGCGGCATCTGAGTCCGCGGTAGATAGTCTGGCCGACTGAATTCAGTGGTTCGCGCCTATGGCGCGGCTTTCCGCACTCGCGCTAAAGTGCCCGCGATACGGTTTTACGGAAAGCGCGGCGCCCCATGACAATGCCTCGAGATTCAAGGCGACGAGCCAAGCGACGCGTGGCGATGCGTGGCTTTACCCTGCTGGAATTGCTGGTGGTGTTGACGATCCTCGGATTGTTGGCGGCCTTGGCGGGGCCGCAATTGATGGGGTTGTTGGGGGGCGCGAAGACCAAGGCGGCGAAGCTGCAAATCGAGCAGCTAGAGACGGTTCTGGATCTCTACAAGCTTGATGTCGGGCGCTACCCCTCGACGGCGCAGGGCCTGGCCGCGCTTTTTTCGCGGCCGGACGGGGTCGAGGAATGGAACGGCCCGTATCTCAAAAAGGCGGACGGGGTGCTGGACCCGTGGAACAATCCCTACCACTATCGCGCGCCGGGAGAGCATGGGGCGTTCGACATTCACACGCTCGGCGCCGACCAACGCGAGGGCGGTAGCGGCGAGGACCAGGACGTTACCAATTGGTAGACAGTCCGTGTGATGGGTGAGGTGGGCCGGAAATTCGTCTTACAAACCGTCGGATATCGACGCTAGATGTGGGGATAACGGCGCTAGCGTCGAGGTAACGTCGCAATACGAGAAGGGTTCAGTTTCATGAGCACGAATTCGACGGAACCGAGAGCGCGGTCGCGCGGCCGGCGCGGTGGCGGCAGGGCCGGGAATACTCGCGGCAAGGGCGAGGTGATCGAGCAACTCCCCTGGAGCCTGCCGATCAATACCGACAAGCCCACCGAGCCCTTGACCGAGGAGGGGATCCGGGCGGTTCATGAGGGTGCGATGCGGATCCTGGAGGAGATCGGGATCGAGTTCCTCAATCCCGAGGCGGTCGAGATCCTCGCCAAGGCCGGCTGTATCGTCGAGGGCGAGAACGTGCGGATGGGCCGCGATCTGGTCATGGAAACCCTGAAGGGCGTGCCGCGCACCTTCACGATCACGCCGCGAAACCCGGAACGGACGCTCGAGATCGGCGGCGACCGCATGGTCTTCGGCAATGTCTCAAGCCCGCCCAACTGTTCCGACCTGGACCGTGGACGCAGAACCGGCACCCGCGAGAGCTACCGGGACTTGATCAAGCTCACTCAATATTTCAACTGCATCCATTTCGCCGGCGGCTATCCGGTCGAGCCGATCGATATTCACCCCTCGATCCGTCATCTCGATTGTCTCTATGACAAGCTGACGCTGACCGACAAGGTCGCGCACGCCTATTGCCTGGGCAAGGAGCGGGTCGAGGACGTTATGGAGATGGTCCGTATAGCCTGCGGTCTGACCCACGAGGAATTCGAGGCCAAACCCCGGATGTACTCCAACATCAACTCAACCTCGCCCTTGAAGCATGACTACCCGATGCTCGACGGGGCGATGCGGCTGGCCCGGCGGGGGCAGCCGACGGTGGTGACGCCGTTCACCCTGGCCGGTGCCATGGCGCCGGTGACGATGATTGGCGCGGTCACCCAGTCGATGGCCGAGGGGCTGGCGGCGATCGTGCTGCTTCAGCTAATCCGGCCGGGCTGTCCCACGGCGATCGGAACCTTTACCTCGAATGTCGACATGCGCACCGGCGCGCCGGCCTTCGGAACCCCGGAATACATGCGCGCGACCCAGATGTCCGGTCAGATGGCGCGATTCTACGGTCTGCCTCTCAGAGCCTCCAATGCTTGCGCGGCGAACACGCCGGACAGTCAATCGGCCTGGGAGAGCGCGTTCTCGCTTTGGGCGGCGATCTCGGCCCAGGTGAACATGGTCTATCACGCGGCGGGTTGGCTTGAGGGCGGGCTCTGCGCCTCCTACGAGAAGTTCGTGATGGATTGCGAGACCCTGCAGCAAATGATCGTCTATATGCGCCCGACGCCTGTGAACGATGGCGAGATCGCTTTCGACGCGGTCAAGGATGTCGGCGCGGGCGGCCATTTCTTCGGCACCGCGCATACCCAGGAACGCTACGAGACCGCGTTCTACAAACCCTTCCTGTCGGACTGGTCGAATTTCGAGAACTGGGAGGAGCGCGGCGCGGTTCAGACACCGGAACGCGCGAACGGTATCTGGAAGCGTATTCTCGAGGAATTCGAGGCCCCGCCGATCGATCCCGCGATCGACGAGGAACTCCAGGCCTTCGTCGCCAAGCGCAAGGAAGAGGGCGGCGCGCCGACCGACTTCTAATCGCCGCCGCGCCGGTTCGGTTAACCCGGCGCCCAGCCGTAGACCTTGGTCAAGCTGTCGCCCATGAGGGTCGCGCGATCACTGTCCGACAACTCGCTGGTCAACCGGAACGGCTCCACCGCCTGTTCGTAGGTCAAAAGGTGGATCGCCCGGGTCCAGTCGGTGCCCCAGATGCAACGCTCCAGCCCGTAGGCCTTGAAGATCTGGCCGAGCGGCGCCCAGATATCGTCATAGGGGTAGGCTTGGTGCGAGAGAGTGCAGGCGCCGCTGATCTTGATGGCGATATTATCGTGATCCGCGAGTTTCAGGACATTCGGGAGATCTCCGAAGGGATTTGCCGGCGCCGGCGGCTCGAAAGGCTGCTTGAGGCCCACATGGTCGATCACCAGCCGCGTGTTCGGATGCGCCGCCGCCAGCTTCGCGGCGTGCTCCAACAATCCCCAGCAAAGAAGATTTACCGGCAGGGAATGGCGTGCCGCCGCGTTTAGAACGGTCTTGATGCCGGGATCGTCCGGGCTAAGCGTTGAGTCGCCATGGGTCAGCATGATCCGAATGCCGACCGTGCCGTCGCGGCCCGCCCACTCGCTTATCGTCTCCTCGACCCCCGGGTCGGTGGGGTCGACCGGCTTGATCAGCGCGAAACGGGTCGGATGCGCGGCGTGGACGTCGATCGCGTAGCTCGCGTCATAGCGATACATGGAGAACGGCGAGACCAGGATCGCGCCGTCGACGCCGACCGCGTCCATGGCCGCGACCATGTCGTCGCCGGTGACCTCGGGCGGCCCGGCCAGATGTCCGATCCAGGGGCGTTCCGGGCGGTCTCTCTCATAGGCGTGAACCTGGGCGTCGATGATCGGCATGGCGCTTATCTCCCGTTTGAAGTCTCAGCGTGCAATGAAGTGTTCCGGCGAGGCAATCGAAACCGTGATCCGGTTGGTGATCCCTTGGCCCGCGCGAGGGCGGCTCGCCAGTGTTACGTCAAGACCGGGTTACAAATCCTCGCGGTCGAACTTTCCGTATCCCCGACGAAGGTCGGGGTCGACGCCTGTGGCGCTAGCTAGTTCGGGATAGTAGAGCACAAGGACGTGTCGTAGGTTGTGATCAGGTATCCGTCACATTGAAAGTGCTCAGGCGTCGGCCCCGACCTTCGTCGGGGATGCGAGGCGTTTGGATGTTCACCATTCCGGGCGCGGGTCGACGGCGCCCAGGTTTTCAATGGAGTTCGTGACTTCTGATTGGCATTATCGGGCCTTATTCTAGTGATGGCGAATGAGATTGGTACGATGGCCGGACCGGATATCCAGGTGATTGCGAGCGGAGCCGCATTGGGCGCCGAGATTGTGGGCCTCGATCTGGCCGGTGAGATCGGGGAGGAGGCTTTCGATAGAGTGCTGCGCGCCTGGGCAGAGCATCTGGTTTTGAGGTTTCGGGGGCAGGATCTGGACGAGGCCGCGTTGCTGCGGTTTTCCCGCCGTTTCGGCGCGCTCGATCCGAACCCGACACGCCCGGTTCAGGTGGCTAACCATCCGACCAGCAACGAGATCAACATTATCTCGAATATCGTGGTTGACGGAGCTCCCATTGGCGGGTTGGGGAATTCCGAGCTCGTCTGGCATCAGGACATGAGCTACAAGCCGCTGCCGCCCAAGGCGAGTATTCTCTATGGCGTGGAGACGCCCGAAACAGGCGGCGATACTTGGTTCTATAACCTCTACGCCGCCTATGAGACCCTGCCCGAGGCTTTGCGGGAACGGATCGAGGGGCGCTCGTGCAAGCACGACGCGACTCGAAATTCCGCCGGGCAGCTGCGCGCCGGTTTCGAGGCGGAATACGCGAACCAGGACCGGCCCGGCGCCGTGCATCCCCTGGTCATTCGCCATCCCGATACCGGACGCGCGGCCTTGCATCTGGGACGTCGACCGAATGCCTGGATCGTCGGGTTGCCGGACGATGAGAGCGACGGGCTTCTGGATGAGCTGTGGGCGCATGTCGAGAACGGTGGCCACCACTGGGCGCAGCAATGGCGCGAGGGGGACGTGGTGATCTGGGATAATCGCTGCACCTTGCATCGCCGAGGGACCCTGGATCCGGCGCAACGCCGTCTCATGTACCGCACCCAGGTCAGCGGCGGCGCGGCGCCGGTCGCCGCGTGACCCGCGCGAGAGTCTTCCAAGGAAGCCGAGCCGCATGAGCCGCCAACTGCATCTCAACCTGTTCATTCATAGCCGGGGACATCACGAGGCCTCGTGGCGGCACCCCGACGCCACGCCGCTGTCGGTCTTCGATATCCGCTACTACCAGGATCTGGCGGCGAAGGCCGAGGCGGGGCTGTTCGACTCGATCTTTCTGGCCGACCAGCTCGCCCTCGGGGACGATATCGTCAATGGCCCGCGCACCGGCCTGGAGCCGGTCACCATGCTTGCCGCGCTGGCCACGGGGACCAGACGGATCGGTCTGATCGCGACCGCGTCCACCACCTATACCGAGCCTTTTAATCTCGCGCGTCAATTCGCCTCGATCGACCATATCAGCGGCGGTCGGGTGGGCTGGAACATCGTTACCTCCTGGCTGGCGACGGCGGCGGGGAACTATGGTGGCGACAAGCCGGTCAGCCATGCCGATCGCTATGCCCGCGGCGAGGAATTCATGACCGTGGTCAAGGCGCTTTGGGATAGTTGGGCCGACGACGCCGTCGTCGACGATCGCGAGGCCGGGATTTACGCGCGCTCCGGCGCGATCCAGCGCATTGACCACAAAGGCGAATTCTACCAGGTCGCGGGCCCCCTGAACGTGCCGCGGGGCCCGCAAGGACGCCCGGTTCTGGTCCAGGCGGGGTCCTCGGAAACCGGACGTGATTTTGCCGCCCGTCATGCCGAGGCAATCTTTACCGCGCAGATGGAGAAGGCCACGGCCCAGGTTTTTTACAAGGATCTGAAAGCCAGGGTGACGGCGGCGGGGCGCTCGGTCGACCAGGCGCTTATCCTGCCGGGGCTTAGCCCGTTGATCGCCGAAACCGAGGCCGAGGCCAAACGTCTCGCAGATGAGTTGGGCGCGCTGACCGATCCCGAAGTCGGGCGCAAGCGGATGTCGGCGCGCTTCGGCGGCCATGACTTTTCGCATCTGCCGCTGGACCAACCGCTCTCGGTCGAGGATTTCCCCGATCCCGAAACCATCCAGGCGGCGCGCAGCCGGACCGAGGTGATCGTCGGCCTGGTGCGGCGCGAGAAGCCGACCCTGCGGCAACTTCTGGCGATGCTCGCCGGCGCGCGTGGGCACCATGTCTTCGCCGGCACGCCGGAGCAGGTCGCGGATCTGATGGTCGACTGGTTCGAGGACGGCGCCGCCGACGGTTTCAACGTCATGCCGCCGATCCTGCCGTCGATGCTGGAGGTCTTCATCGCCGAGGTGGTGCCGATCCTGCGCGCGCGGGGATTGTTTCGGAGTGAGTATGCCGGCGAAACCCTACGGGACCACTATGGTCTGGATCGCCCTTGAAGCCAGTGGCTATCGCGCGATCACACTGACAGGAACGGTCTTGAACAGCGTCCGCGCCGCTTCCAGGGGGAATTGTCTGGCCGCCAATTGGCGATCGATGTCTCGGGCCAACCGTTCACGCGAGACCTCGGCGTCGGGCCTAAGCACCCGATCCTCTTGGAACCGGTCAATGGTTACGCCGTGGCGACGCTCCATCCAGCCTTCCCCGAGCGCCCAGTTGATGATGATCTGACGATGGGGGCCTGGAGTCGAGGCGGCGGCGGTCGCGCCGTGCCAGGAGATCGGTCCGTCCATCATGATAAGGCCGCGGTTCGGACCGAACGGCACGCGACGCGCGGTTTGAAGCATCTCGCTCGGGCGATCGCCGCTTATATCGCCAAGCGTCGGTTTCGCGAGGAAGTCTCGGTCATCGCGCCCGGCGCCCGGACCAAGGATGTCGGTGCCTCTCAGGGTCTCCCCGGCGTCGTCGACATAGATGATGCAGGTCCCGAGCAGCAGGGGATTGTGATAGTGCGTGTGCGGTTGAATTCCCTCGAAGGGTTTCGAGATCTGCAATAGATCGCACATAGCAACCACGAGTTCACCATCGCCCGGCTCCATCTCGTCGAAGAGCGGACGTCCAAGCCAGGCCATGGCCTCGCGGACGATATCTGGAACCACGCTGGTGATGAAGTCGCCCCAGAAATCCGCCTGGTCTCGCGGGAGACTCTGGAGCATCCCTTTTCTCAGCAAGGAAAGTTGTAGGCGGCCTCCATCATCTTGCGCGGAAAATCCGCGTTTATCGGGCCAATGCTCGAGGATTTGATCGAACAGACACGCGGGAAGCAGGTCATCGACAACGAGATGCGGAAACGGGCGATCCCGGTAATCGGTGCGCGTCGCGGAGAACAGGGTTTGCGGGGACGTGTCGGGCATTGAGGCGAACCGAGGGTTTGGCTGATCGCTATCCGTCACGGAATTCTCGATCTCGAAGCGAGGTTAGGTCAACCGGAACGTGTTCCTGTCGGTACCGTTCGCGACCGTTCCCGTCAGACCCACGCATTCCTGGCGCATCATGGTTTCCAGGTCCTGCCGCCCCCCCGCGACCGTTGCCAGAAACCTTGGTGCCACTGAATCGTGGGGCCGACCGAGACGACCAACCACGATACCGCGTTCCGGGATGCCGTCCCGTCCCACGCAAATCGTATAGGTCTCGATCCAGCCTGGCCCCGATGGTTGCTCGATAAGGCGCGGGCCCGCGCGTGCGTCCAGGCGATCCTGATAATCCACGGGATTTTCGCGCCGCCAGGAGGTGAAGGGCGGCGGCGCGCTGGAATAGATGCCCGCCAAGTGTTTGCTAAGATACCCGCCGTTCGCCGTCACCATTCCGAACTCACCCGGGGCTTGGCGGAGGACTTCGACCATGGCCGCGATCGCGTTCATGGAATAGTTGTTCCCCGCCCCGCCATGGAAAGGCAGGCCCCCGGTGACCGTTAGCGGCCTCGGGTCTGTTTCGGCGATGCCGAGTTCCCTCCGCGCGATCTCCACCGCCGAGGGAAAGCAGGAATAGAGATCAAAGTGATTTACCTCGTCGATGCCGCGCCGCGCCATGGCCAGGGCCCGCTCTCCCATCACGCCGATGGCCGGGCAGGAGTGATAATCCATGCGCTCGGACACATGCCAGATCTCGGTGGTGTCGGCGCAGCCGTGAAGATAAATCCAACGGTCTTGCGGGATGCCCAGGGACCGCGCGTGCCCGGTTGAGGTCAGCAGAAGCGCCGCCGATTGGTTTACCTGGTTCATGGCGTTCATGAATTTCGTGTACGGCCAGCCGACATAGCGATTTTTTGGGCCGGGCGAGGCGATCTCCTCGGCGGTGCGCGAAATCGGGAACCAGGCGTGGCGCGAGGTGGCGGCGACGGCGCTGAAGCCCGCGAAGAGGGAGCCCATCGCCGCCTGATGCGCCTCGATGGAACGGTCGAGACGGGCGCGCAGGGCGTTTTCGAACAATGGGTAGACATGCGCCGCCTGCCAGACTCCATGGGCGCGCTCGTGATCACTTACCATGGCCCGGTCCGGCCAAATCAGCGCCGGGTCGCTGGATGATGGGAGGTCCCAGTTCGGTTTGGTCCCGGACTTGATAAGCCGGCGCGCGTTGTCGATCGCTTCCGCTCCGGTCAGCAACACCATCCGGTGACGGCCTGCCGCGATCGCCTCGGAGAATAGATTCACCAGACCCTGGGGGGCATTGCCGCCGTCGGGCGCGATCCAACGCTGGGCGTCGGCCATTTCGAGACGATTGGCCAGCGCTTCCGGCGTGTTCCGCATCGGCTCGCGAAAGCTTTTGACCACCGCCAGGCCGTCGGCGGATGAGAGGGCATCGCGGCGCAATCCCGCGTCCTCCGCCGCCGCCAACGCCGCCCGTTCCATTAGATCAAGTGGGGTGGAGAGCGTATCTAGTGGCTCGTCGCGAACGGTGATCTGTCCGACACCGATGATAATCGGGAACGCGTCGCCGCTCATGTCGCGCCGCCGTTCATGTCGCATCCGGGGCAACCGACTGGGCCCAGCGGTTGTCGGTCTTGCCGCTCGGGCCGCGTTGCACCGCCTCCACGAAAAGCCAGGCCTTGGGAAGTTTATAGCGTGCGATGTGACGGTGCGCCTCGGCCTCCAAGGCGTCGCGGTCGGGTGCCGCGCCGGGGCGGAGTTGCACCAGCGCGACCACTTCCTGGCCCCAGCGCGGGCTTGGCCTGCTGGTCACCGTGACATCGGCGACGTTGGGGTGATGCTTGATCGCGTCCTCGACTTCCTCGGCGAAGATCTTCTCGCCGCCGGAGTTGATGGTGAAGGACTCGCGGCCATGGAACTCGATCTCGCCATTGTCGAGTAGCCGGACACGATCACCACCGATCAGATGGCGCGTGCCGTCGATCTCGGGAAAAGTCTCGCGTGTCTTCTTCTCGTCGCCGAGATAGCCGTAGGGCACGGCGCCGCGCTTTGCGACCCAGCCTAGACCGTCATGGCCAGGCGCGAGAACGGTGCGGAGATCTTCGTCGAGAACCACGGTGGCGGGAGAGGTGCGAAACCGCGCGCCCCTGACCTCTCCGCTCTTGTCGCTAAGTCGAAAGCCTTGCGGGCCGGACTCGGACGACCCGAACGCATCCAGCAGCTTGATTCCGGGGAGCGCCTCGAGCAGCGCCGCCTTAACCGGCGGAGAGAGAATCGCGCCGGTGTTGTACAGCAGCCCGAGGCTCGACCAGTCATGGCCGCCGTCGCGGATCTCCTCGAGAAGCGGCCGCCCGTAGGCGTCTCCGATGATCAGCAACATATCGGCGCGATGGCGCTCGACAGTCCTGGCCAGGTCGGCCACATCCAGCCGCTCGACCTGTTCCTGGATGATCACGGTGTTGCCGGCCAACAGGGCGGCCAGCGCGGTCTGGCAACCCGCGCCATGCATGAAGGGAGGGGCGGGGAGGTTGCGTCGATGCTTCTGGGCGCATGCGCGTTCAATGAAAGCGTCCACATCCGTCAAAGCGGTTCCATCCAATGACCGCCCGTTCAGATTCTCCCATATTGAATCCTCCTGGCGCCACAGCACGCCCTTGGGCATCCCCGTGGTGCCGCCGGTATAGGTGCAATAAATGTCGTCGGGCGACGGTGTTGTCGGCACCGGGGCGCCCGAGGATGCGGCGAGCAAGGCCTCGTAATCGACCGCGCCCGGCAAGAGTGGCATCCCGGATCCGTCGGCGACTTGGATCAGCATGCGCAAGGACGGTATCTCGGCGAGCACCGGGGCCAGAATGTCGGCGAAACACGCATGGTAGACGAGCGCCGTCGGCTGGGCATCGTTGAACAGATACAGCAGTTCCTCGCCGACATAGCGATAGTTGACGTTGAACGGGATCGCTCTTGCCTTGAACGTGGCGATCATCGCCTCAAGATAGGTTGGGCAGTTGTACATCAGCAGGCCGACACGATCCTGGCCCACCTCCCAGTTCTCCAGTTCCTGGCGCTCGATATGAATCGTAATGTCGTTCCCGACCAGGACGTTCGCCAGACGCCGTGTCCGTTCCGTCAAGCCGGCGTAGTCAAGGCGGGTATCGCCCATGACGATCGCGTCGCGCTTGGGCACGGCCGCCGCGACGGCTTCCTGGATCGAGGAAATGGTGAGCGTCATGACGGTACCGCGAGCTCCGGCGTTCTAGTTCTCGATATCGGCGGTGAAGCCGCCAAGCCGTTCGCTCGCCGCCAGGAAATCCTCCATGAACGCGCGCACGATGTCCCGGGTGCTCTGGCTGTGATTCATCAGGCCGACCCCTTGGCCGACAAAGTAGGACGCGAGCGTCCGCGCACCCTCGTGTCCGCCTTCGGCCAGCCGGTTGACGCGCGCCATGGCCGGCTCGACCACGATGGATTGAAGCGGCATCGGCAATGGTTTGGGCGCCGTGTCGGCTTCCCAGGCATCGGTCCAGGCGGAGCGCAATTGCCGGGACGGCTTACCGGTTCGCGCGCGCGAGCGCACCGTGTCGCGCGCGGTTGCCGCCAGCATTTTCTCCTTCACCACGGGCGAGGTTTCCGCCTCCGCCGAGGTCAGCCAGACCGAGCCCGTCCAAGCGCCGTCCGCGCCCATGGCCATGCAGGCCGCCATCTGCCGTCCCGTGACGATTCCTCCCGCCGCGAGGATCGGAACATCCGAGAACGGACGGATCGCCTCGACCACCTCGGGCACCAGCACCAAGGTCGAGATCTCTCCGCAATGACCGCCGGCCTCGGTTCCCGATACCACGAGAATGTCGACGCCGGCCTGCATCTGTTTCAAGGCGTGCTCCTTGGCGCCGACCAATGCCGCGACCGGAACGTCGTTGGCGCGCGCGCGCTCAAGCATATAGGCCGGTGGTGGCCCCAGGGCATTGGCGATAAGCTTGATGGGGTGTGAGAAAGCCACGTCCAGCAAGGCGTTGGCGCCGCTATCGCGCATATTCGTGTTTAGCCGGGCGCCACGCTTGAGGGTGTGGTCGTCCATGGCCTCGCCGTCGATGCCATGGGCCTTGAACAAGTCCGAAACAAACCGCCGATGCTCCTCGGCACGCGGGAGATCGCGTCCTCGCGAGACACCTCGCGACCCTTGGCCTCCATGGTCATCGGCACGATCAGATCGACCCCGTAGGGTTTTCCATCGACATTCTCGTCGATCCAGGACAGCTCGGCCTCGAGCTTGCCGGGGCCGATCCCCGCCGCGCCGAACACGCCCATGCCGCCGGCCTTGGAAACCTCGGCGACCACGTCGCGGCAATGCGAGAAGGCGACGAGTGGGAACTCAATTCCCAGAAGATCGCAAATCGGTGACTGCATGGCGCGGCTCCGGCGCTGATTTTGAATGGCACTAAAGCATTCCAAGACGGAACGGTTCAACACATCAGCGTTAAGTGTCGATGGCGTCCGCCCGTGTTGAACGTCCCGCCGTGTTATTAGGTCAGGGGGCGCGATCGTGTCCGTCATCACGTGATCATCGACCAGTGTTTGGTATTTTAAGTAATTTTTTCTTTCTTTTTAAGGGTGAGAATTGTTCAAAAAATGTACTTGACACAGCGACTCTTTACGGATTCTTCTGATTCGCGTACATTAACCAAGGGTTAAGCAGTTCTGGCATGTCTAGAAGAGGGCCGACCAGTGGGGGTATTTGATTTTCTGAAGGACAACGCGGCAAAAAAGCCGGTTCCGTCCCGCGCCGTCGCGATGCAAAGCATTCGCGCCAAGGGCAAGCAGAAATCTCGCGGTACCATCACGGTGGACAGCTTCACCTTCAATGTCCGCGACTACAATCTCAAGAGCTTTATTATCGAGCCGTATGACAAGGACATTCTGGCCAAGGGACAGCGTTTCAAGTTCGAGATGAAATGTTCCAAGGACGCTCATGTCATGGAAGGGCGGGCAGAGGCCGTGGTCACCAAAATCTCCAATGGCGCGCTGGCGGCGTCCTTCACGATCAAGCCCACCGGCGCCTGATCGGAGCTGGGGTGTTCTTCTTCAAGTCCAAGGCCAAGGCGGCGAAGAAAGCCAAACCGGCCGCGAAAAAACCGGCGCCGCTCACCGAGGCGCAGCGCGATCGCGCGAATATTCTGAAGATGATCCGGGGCATGAGAAAGAAGATTTCGCCGGATGTGCTGCTCGCCGCCGAGCGTGCGGCCTTCAACCAACTTGGCGAGGAGCCCCCGGAGCCGCCCGAGAATGATGCCTCGCGGCTGTTCAAGATGGCGATGAAGAATAACGGTGCCCGCCGGGCCGAAATCCTCGAATTGGTCGAGCGGCGGGTCAACAAACGCCTCCACTAGGCGTTCAAACTCCTAACCGCCGTCGCCAAGCGCTCGTAATCCTCGATCTCATTGTAGATCTGGGCCGAGATGCGAGCCCAATAGTGATTGTCGATCGCGTTGATCGGAACCTGGATACCATGACGCTCAAGGAGAACGGCGCGCGTTTCCAGGGCGCCCTCGCGGCTTGCCGGTCCGGCGATCGGCAGCTCGATCATCGCCATGGAACCGGTATGGTCGCGGTCCGCGCCGATCCGTGTGTTCCATGTATCCGCCAGCATCTCGGCGGCTCGGAGGGCGAGGTCGCGGTTGTGCTCCATGATATCCGCCGCGCCCAAGCGATCCAGAAAGGCGAGGGCATCGGGGAGGGCAAACTGGGCGGAGGCGTCCCGCGTGCCGGTCCAGTCGAACTCGGCCTCGTATCCTTGGCCGTACCCGTGCGAGATCACGGTCGGGTGGGTTTCGCGGAGATAGGCCTCCCGGGTCCAGAGAAACCCGGAGCCCTTTGGGGCGCAGAGCCATTTGTGACAGTTGCCGGTGTAATAGTCGCAATCGGTCCGCGAGAGATCCAAGGCGAACATGCCGGGCGCGTGGGCGCCGTCGATCAATATTCGAGCCTTTGTCCCGCGTGCTTCCGCCGCCATGCGGGCGATCGGGAGGATCAGGGCCGTCGGCGAGGTCACGTGATCGATGATCGCGAGTTTGGTTCGCGCGTTAAGCCCGGTGGCGAAGGCACTGACGATCGCGTCATCGCTCGGGTCGGGAAACGGCAGACGAATGTCGACCAGCCGCGCCCCGGTTCGCGCGCAGGCATGCATGACGGTGTTCCTCACGGCGCCGTAGGTCTGGTCGGTGATGAGAATTTCATCGCCCGGTTCGAGCGCCAGGCTTTGTAGCACCGCGTTGACGCCGCTCGTCGCGTTCTCGATCAGGGCGATCTGATCGGCGCGGGTCTTGAGATAGGAGCCAAGTGCCTCGGCGGCGCGGCGCATCAGGACAGGAAAGCGGTTCTGCATGAACCCGCTGGGCTCGCTTTCCAGCTCGTCCTGGTAGGCGCGCTGCGCCGCGATCACCTCGCGCGGGGTGGCGCCATAGGATCCGTGATTGAGATGCGCGATCCCTTCGGCCAGGCCAAAGAACGACCGCGCGGGTTTGCCGAAGCGATTGCCAGAAATGGGGTGTTGCATGGCGGAGATCCGAGGTGACGCGATTGCGGGAAATTGACCATCGAAAGTCTGCGGCCATCGCGTTTGGAAAGCCATCGTCTTCTGTCGACAACGGCGGAGGTCGCGAGAATTGTCGCCGAGACATTGCCGATGCGGTGTTGGCGGTCTATATCCAGGGCTGGCGTCGCCGCGAGGGCGGCGCGCGCTCGTTATTGGGGCAGGCACGCGTGGGCAAGAAAGCCAAATCCAGATTTAGGAAACATCCACGGCGCACCTTTCTGGGACGGGTGCGCGCGTATTTCCTGGCCGGCGTTCTGGTCACCGCGCCGCTGGGCATAACCCTTTGGCTTACCTGGGGAATTATCACCTTCTTCGACAGCAAGGTGGTTCCACTCATTCCGGCGCATTACAACCCCGAGACCTATCTTCCGGTGCAGCTGCCGGGGCTAGGGCTGTTGCTGGCCTTCGTTGTCCTGGTGTTGATCGGTTGGATCGCGGCCGGTCTCTTTGGACGCTGGCTTGTGCGCATGAGCGAGCGGCTGCTCAACCAGATGCCGGTGGTGCGTAACGTCTACAGCGCCGTCAAGCAGATCATGGAAACCGTGCTCGCCCAGAACGCCAGCGCGTTTCGCTATGTCGTGCTGGTTGAGTATCCCCGCCGCGGTATCTGGACCATGGGCTTCGTCACCGGCGGGACAGACGGCGAAGTGCAAAATGTCGTCGACGCCGAGTTGGTGAATGTTTTCATTCCGACAACGCCGAACCCGACATCAGGGTTTCTGTTGTTCGTGCCGAAGAAGGATCTCTACTACCTCGACATGAGCTCCGAGGAAGGGTTCAAGATGCTGGTCTCCACCGGCATCGTCACGCCGCCGGATCGGCGTTCCGAGGAGCGTCGTTCGACACCGATGATCAAGGCCGGCAACGAGGCGCTCGCCGCCCGGTCCGACCCGCCGGCCGACGTGCTCAGCAACGGTAAGATCACAAAATGGAAGCCCACCGCCCCGGGAACAGTGGCCACGGCGCCGGTTGCCGAGGACCAGTCGGATAGGTACGAGGCGTCGGAGGCCGAAGCGTCCGAACCGGAGCGCTCGGTCAACCGCTCTTGAGGAACTGGACCGCGGCGTCCCGTTCGAACAGATAAAGTAAAACCCGCAATGCCTGGCCCCGCTCGGATTTGAGATCCGGATCGCGGTCCAGGATTAGCCGCGCGTCGGCTCGGGCGATTTCCAGCAAGTCGCCATGCACCGCCAGATCGGCGACGCGGAATGTCGGCAGCCCGCTTTGCCTCGTGCCCAGGACTTCCCCGGAGCCCCTCAGTTTCAGATCCTCCTCGGCGATGCGGAACCCGTCCTCGGTCTCCCGTAGGACCTTGAGGCGAGCCTTCGCGGTCTCGCCAAGCGGTTGTTGGTACATAAGCAGACAGGTCGAGGCGCCGGATCCGCGACCGACCCTGCCGCGCAACTGATGCAGTTGGGCAAGGCCGAACCGCTCGGCGTGCTCGATAACCATGACCGTCGCCTGGGGCACGTCGACGCCGACTTCGATCACGGTGGTGGCGACGAGGATGTCGACATCGCCGGATTTAAACGCCTCCATCACGGCGTCCTTCTCGGCGGCCTTCATGCGGCCGTGAACCAGACCGACCCGTTCGCCGAACACCGAGGCGAGGTGGTGATGACGCTCCTCGGCGGCGGCGGCGTCGATAACCTCCGATTCCTCGACCAGGGGACAGACCCAATAGGCCTTGGAGCCGGCCTCCAGGCTGCGTCCGACGGCGGCCACGACTTCCTCGAGCCGGCTCGAGGGGATCGCCCGGGTGGTTATCGGCTGGCGCCCCGGCGGCTTCTCGTCGAGCCGCGAGACATCGAGATCACCATAGGCCGTCATCGCCAGGGTGCGCGGGATCGGCGTCGCGGTCATCACCAGCATGTCCAGGCCCGCACCCTTGTCGCTGAACGCCATGCGTTGATGCACGCCGAAGCGGTGCTGCTCATCGACCACCGCGAAGGCGAGATCGTGGAACACCACGTCTTCCTGAAACAGCGCATGGGTGCCGACCAGGATATGGATCTCGCCCGCCGTGAGTTCCTCCAACAGTTCACGGCGGGCCTTGCCCTTGTCGCGTCCGGTCAGGACCGCGATTCTGAGACCGAGGGCGGCGGCGAGCGGCTCGATGGATTGAAAATGCTGTCTCGCGAGGATCTCGGTCGGCGCCATCAGCGCCGCCTGACAGCCCATCTCGATGGCGCCGAGCATGGCGAGGAAGGCGACCACCGTCTTGCCGCTGCCAACATCACCCTGGAGCAGGCGCAGCATACGCGTGCTCTCGGCCATGTCTCCGGCGATTTCGGCGAGCGCCATCCTCTGCGCGCCGGTAAGCGTATAGGGCAGGGCTTGTTGGGCTTTTTCGAAAAGCGCCCCCGTTCCCTTGATCGAACGTCCCTTGCGGCGTTTCTGATGCTGGCGAACCATCGCCAGCGCCAGCTGGTTGGCCAGAAGCTCGTCATAGGCTAAGCGACGCCGCGCCGGCGAGAGTGGAGACAGGGCCTCGTGGGTTTCCGGCGCGTGGGCGGCGCGCAGGCTCTGATTCCACGGCGACCACCGTTCGCGGGAGATCAGCGGGGCATCACCCCATTCCGGCATCGCCGGCAGGCGCGCCATGGCGCCGTCGATCGCCTTGCGCAGGACCTTGGGCGTCAGTCCCTGGGTCAGCGGGTAGACCGGCTCGAGCCCCATGATGCTCTCGATATTCTCGGGCGCGACCATGTGGTCGGGATGCGGCATCTGATAGCTGTTGTTGTAGTGCTCCACCTTGCCGCTCACCACGCGCTTGGCGCCGACCGGGAGAAGCTGCGTCAGGTAGTCGGCCTTGGCGTTGAAAAACACCAGGTCGAGCATGCCGCTTTCGTCGGTGCAGGACACGACATAGGGACGGCGGCGGTTGGGCGGCGCGCGATGCTCCACGACGGTGACGGTGATGGTGCAGACCACCCCATGCGGCGCGTCGGCGATCCGGGGCGAGAAGCGGCGGTCGATCACGCCGCTCGGCAGGAGCCACAAGAGATCGACCACATGCGGGCCGGCCAAGGTGTTCAGCAGTTTTCCAAGGCGCGGACCCACGCCTTGCAGGCGTGTCGTTTCGGCGAAGAGGGGGAAGAGAATTTCCGGGCGCATCGCCGTGTCGGTTCCCGCGTGCTGGTGTCTGAATGTCCGTCCGGCCCTGGCTCGTTGGTCGGCGTTTCAGGTAGGATATCAAGTTCGGCACCCGGATTGCAGTTTCGAAATCGAACACGGCTGCAATCGTTTCGTTCTTTCGGGCATGGCACTGGATTTCCAAGGCTGAATCGCATTAGAAATCGGGATCATTCCCCAGTCCACGGGGATCATGGACCACGCCGGATCAAGGCGGATCTTTTCGATTGGAAAACACGGATGTTGGCTGAATTGTCCGAGCGGCGCAAGCGGCTGCTTTATCGAAGCTCGTATACCGGAACCAAGGAGACGGATCTTTTGCTGGGCGCTTTCGCGCGTCGGCATCTGGCCGACCTTACCAACGCGCAACTCGACACATACGAGACTCTGTTGGAGATCGAGGACCCGAGACTCTACAAATGGATTTCCGGGATGGAGGAGGCTCCACCAGCGTACCAAACGGATGTTCTAAACTTAATAAAAGACTTTAATTTTTCGGATCAGTGAATTGAAAATAAGAGAAAATTTATCGATAGATGTTAATGATTATCGACTGTCCTCGACGCCCGAAGGCTGGGACGCGCGCGTCTTGCGGGAATTGGTGGAGTTGCATGGCCGCGTGATTCATGTCTGCCGCGACGACGCGCGCCTGGACACGCTTGAGCGGTGTCTGGGCTTCTTCGCGCCGGACCTGAATCTCATCACATTGCCGGCCTGGGATTGTCTGCCCTATGACCGGGTTTCGCCCAACGGAGAGATTACCAGCCGGCGATTGGAGGCGATGGCGCGCCTGAGCGAACTGTCTCCGGAAAACCCCGTTGTGCTGCTAACAACGGTTAACGCGGTTCTCCAGCGGCTCCCGCCCCGGACATTCTTCGAGGGCAGCTCCCTGGTTCTCAAGGTCGGCGCCAGTCATCCGAGCGAGGCGCTGCTGACGTTTCTGGAAGGCAATGGCTACGGGCGCACCGGCACGGTCCGAGAGGCCGGTGAATACGCGGTTCGTGGCGGGATCATCGATGTCTTTCCATCCGGCGGGGCCGACCCCCTGCGTCTCGACTTTTTCGGCGATGAGTTGGAGGGTATTCGTACCTTCGATCCGGTCAGTCAGCGCACCGTCGACAAGATCACCGAGGCGCGCATTCGACCGGTGGCGGAACTGCTGTTGAACGAAGCCGGGGTGGAGCGGTTTCGCAAGGGGTACCGCTCGAATTTCGGCACGGACGTTTTGCACGACCCGCTTTATGCATCGGTTAGCGAAGGTCGGCGGCACACGGGGATGGAGCACTGGCTTCCGCTGTTTCACGAATCCCTGGAAACCGTGTTCGACTATCTTGCCGGCGCGGTGATCGGCTTCGACCATCAGGCCGATAACGTGGCGGCGACCCGGTTCGAACTGATATCCGAGTATTACGAGGCGCGGCGGAGCCTGCATGAGCATGGAACCGAGGACGGTGGCTCGGTCTACCGGCCGTTGCCGCCGGAGCTGCTTTATCTTGGCCAGGAGGAATGGCGCGCGCTAACCGGAGCGTACTCGACGTTTCGGATGCATCCGTTCGATGTGCCGGATGTGGAAGGGGCCGAGGGGATCGCGAATCTGGATGGCGGCGCGGAACCAGGCGTGTCCTTCGCCGAGGCGCGAGCCCGCGAGGGCGTCAATCTCTACGACGCGGTCCGCGATGCCGTCGACGGCGCGCGCGAGATCGGAACCCGGGTCATGCTTTCCGGCTATTCCAACGGGTCGCGCGACCGGCTTGCCGGGCTTTTGCGCGAGCATGGGGTTGAGCCGATCGAGACCGTGGAGACATGGGGCGCGATGGCTGAATTGCCGCCGGAAGCGGTGGCGGCGGTGACGCTGCCGGTGGAACGCGGCTTCAAGGCGGACGGCGTCCTGGTGATCGCCGAGCCGGACATTCTGGGCGAACGCCTGGCCCGGCCCATGGGGCGCCGCCGGCGGCGTGGCGAGGAGTTTCTGCAGGAAGTCTCGGCCTTGAACGAGGGCGACTATGTCGTCCATGCCGAACATGGGATCGGCCAATATGACGCGCTGGAGACCTTGGAGATCGGCGGGGCGCCGCATGATTGCCTGCGCCTGATCTATTCCGGCGGCGACAAGCTTTTCCTGCCGGTCGAGAATATCGACATGCTCTCGCGTTATGGCTCGGAAGAGACCAACGCGGTGCTCGACAAGCTCGGCGGGGTGGCGTGGCAGGCCCGCAAGGCCCGGGTCAAGAAGCGGCTACGCGACATGGCCGATCAACTCATCCGCATCGCCGCCGAGCGGGAAATCCGTTCCACCGAAAGCATCACGCCGCCGCCTGGCGCCTATGACGAGTTTTGCGCCAAATTTCCCTATAACGAGACTGATGATCAGCTTCGGGCCATCGACGAGGTTTTGGTCGACGTGGCGCGCGGGCGCCCGATGGATCGGCTGATCTGCGGCGACGTTGGTTTCGGCAAGACCGAAGTCGCGCTCCGAGCGGCGATGGTGGTGGCCATGCAGGGCTTTCAGGTCGCGGTCGTGGCCCCGACGACCCTGCTCTGCCGTCAACATTACCAAGTCTTCACCGAGCGCTTCGCCGGTCTGCCGGTCAAGGTCCGGCAACTCTCGCGGCTGGTCGGGACCGCCGAGGCCAACGAGACCAAGAAGGACCTCAAGGCCGGTGACTGCAACATCGTCATCGGCACCCATGCGGTTCTCTCCAAATCCGTCGATTTCGACAATCTCGGCCTGCTGATCGTCGACGAGGAACAGCATTTCGGCGTGGCCCAGAAGGAGCGCCTGAAGGATCTGCGCTCCGAGATACACGTGCTGACCCTGACCGCGACGCCGATCCCGCGAACCCTGCAACTGGCGCTGTCGGGGGTTCGGGACCTGTCGCTGATCGCCACGCCGCCGGTCGACCGGCTCTCGATCCGCACCTTCGTCATGCCCTATGACGGCATGGTGATCCGCGAGGCGATCCAGCGCGAGCGGAACCGGGGCGGGCAAACCTTCTATGTCTGTCCCCGGATCGATGATCTCGCCCGGGTCTATGACCGGGTCAGCAAGCTGGTGCCGGATGCCCGGATCGCCACCGCGCATGGCCGCATGGCGGCAAGCGAGCTTGAGGACGTGATGACGGCGTTCTGCGACGGCTCCTTCGACGTCTTGCTCAGCACCAATATCGTTGAGTCGGGGCTCGACATCCCAAATGCCAACACGATCATTCTGCACCGCGCGGATATGTTCGGTCTGGCGCAACTCTATCAGCTACGCGGTCGGGTCGGGCGCTCCAAGACCCGGGCCTATGCGTATCTGACCACTCATCCGACCAAGGTTCTGAACCCCACCGCCAAGCGCCGTCTGGAGGTCATGCAGACCCTGGACAGCCTGGGCGCGGGCTTCAGCCTGGCCAGCCATGACATGGATATTCGCGGTGCTGGCAACCTGCTTGGCGAGGAACAATCCGGTCAGGTCAAGGAAGTCGGCATAGAGCTTTACCAACATATGCTCCAGGAAGCGGTGCGCTCGGCCCGCGAGGACGGCTTCGTCCCCGACGAGATGGAGGAGCAGTGGACGCCGCAGATCGCGCTCGGTACCCCGGTGCTGATCCCCGAGGCTTATGTCCCGGATCTGACCGTGCGCCTCGGCATCTACCGGCGGGTGGCGCAGCTCGCCGACCAGGGCGAGATCGAGGCTTTCGGCGCCGAGCTGACCGACCGTTTCGGCACGGTTCCGGCTGAAGTGGACAACCTGCTCAAGGTCATTGCCATCAAACAGCTCTGCAAGGCCGCCGGCGTGGACAAGGTCGACGCCGGGCCCAAGGGCGCGGTGGTCTCGTTCCGCAACGACGATTTCAAGAACCCATCGGGACTGGTAGATTTCCTCGGACGCCAGCGCGGCTCGGCCCAGCTTCGCACCGATCACAAGCTGGTCTATCGCCGGGCCTGGCAAAAATCCGAGGACCGGGTGAGGGGGCTATCGAGGCTGATGGCCGATCTCGCGGCGCTGGCGGCTTGAGGGACGGGAACCGGGGCCGTTCTCCGTTTCCGTCGCCCTGGCGCACGGCAGGGCCCCGGCTCCGATGGTTTGGACAAGATATATCTCGGCTCCACCGAAAGAGGCCCTGCCGTGCGCCAGGGCGACGGAACAACTGGAGCGAAGTTGGCGTTGTCACCCGCGACTATCAACAATCCGTGCTCAATCCGCCGCGCCGAGTTGCTCTCCCGCCTGGAGGTCGAACAGTGGGAAGAAGGCCTCCGGTTCCTGCGCTCCCGCGACCGCGAAGCGGCGGTTGAAGATGAAGCAGGGCACGCCGGTGATGCCGTTCTCGTAGGCGTAGCGGCTCTCGGCGGCGACTTCCGCGTGGCCTTGCTCCGAGGCTAGGAATTCGGCGGCGGCGCGGTCGTCCAAGCCGGTATCGTTCGCGATTTTCACCAGCACCTCGGGATGGCCGATATCGCGACCATCGAAGAAATAGGCGCGGAACAGGTTTTCGACCAGCGGGTCGGCCTTGCCCTGGCCCGTCGCCCAATGGATCAATCGGTGCGCGCGCACGGTATTCGGGGTGCGCTGGATCCTCTCGAAGGCGAAATCGAGGCCGACGGTGCGCCCGGCCTCCGCGATATTGGCGTAGATCTGCCGCGCCCGCTCGGGGCCGCCGAACTTCGCCTCGATATAGTGTTGGCGCGGCATGCCGTCGCGCGGCATGTCGGGATTCAATTGAAAGGCCCGCCATTGAATGGCGACGGCCTTATCCGGACGCGCGGCAATCGCCTTTTCCAGGCGGCGCTTGCCGATAAAGCACCAGGGGCAGACCACGTCGGAAAACAGATCTATCTGGATCATCGATCTAACAACGTCCCATAAACGCCCCATGGACAGCCAAGGCCCCGTGAACAACAAAGCCTGGAGCCTGCTCTTTCGGTGTTTTGTCCGGGGGATTGCCTCGGTATACATAGGCAAGTGAACGGGGAAGCCGATCCCCAGGGACTTGGCCTAGGACTCGGCCAGGGAATCTGAAAGAGCACGCGATGACGATATACGAGGACGGCCTCGACGCCAACAACGCCAACTACGCGCCGATGACCCCGGCGGATTTTCTCGAGCGCGCCGCCGCGACTTGGCCGGACAAGGTGGCGGTCGTGCATGGCGATCTCAGGGTCACCTATCGCGAGCTGCTGGCGCGGGCGCGTCGGATGGCCTCGGCGCTGACGCGGCGGGGGATTGCACGGGGCGATGTTGTCTCGATCATCGCGCCCAACACGCCGGCGATGCTGGAGGCGCATTACGGCGTGATCATGGCCGGCGCGGTGCTCAACGCCCTCAACTATCGTCTGGACGCGCCGACCATCGCCTTCATTCTTGAGCACGGTGGCTCGAAGCTGGTGCTGGTCGATCGCGAGTTCTCGCCGGTGATGGTCGAGGCGCTGGGCCAGATGAACGCGCCGCCGCCGGCGATCGGGATCGACGACGTGCTCGCGACCAGCGGTGAGATGCTGGGCGACACCGACTATGAGTCCTTCCTCGCCGAGGGGGATCCCGACGCGCCCTGGACCCGGCCCAGCGACGAGTGGGAGTCGATGGCGCTCAACTATACGTCGGGTACCACGGGGAACCCCAAGGGCGTTGTGTTTCATCATCGCGGCGCGTTCCTGAACGCCATGGGCAACGCCATCGCCTTCGGGCTTGATTCCCACAGCCGCTATCTCTGGACCCTGCCGATGTTCCATTGCAATGGCTGGACCTTCACCTGGGCGGTGACGGCGGTCGGCGGCACCCATGTCTGCCTGCGCGCGGTGGACCCGCCGCTGATCTTCAGGCTGATCGAGGAGCACAAGGTCAGCCACATGTGCGGCGCGCCGATCGTGCTGAACATGCTGGTCCACGCGCCGGGGGAAGCCAAGCGGACTTTCGAGCATTCAGTCGAGATCGCCACCGGCGGCGCCGCGCCGCCCAGCGCGGTGATCGCCTCGATGGAACGCATGGGCTTCAAGGTTCTGCATCTCTACGGGCTGACCGAGACCTATGGTCCGTCCGGGATCTGTGCCTGGCCGCCGGAATGGGATGGGCTTGAGCTGGACGCCAAGGCCTCGCGCATGGCGCGCCAGGGTGTCGGCTATCCGACCTTGGAAGGCTTTCGCGTGGTCAACCCGGACACGCTCGAGGATGTGCCTGCCGACGGCGAGACCATGGGCGAGATCTGGATCCGCGGCAACACGGTGATGAAGGGATACTTGAAGAATCCCGCCGCCTCCAACGAGGTTTTCGCCCATGGTTGGTTCCATAGCGGCGATCTCGCGGTGATGCATCCAGACGGGTATGCCGAGGTGAAGGATCGATCCAAGGACATCATCATCTCCGGCGGCGAGAATATCTCCTCGCTCGAGGTCGAGGAGGCGCTCTACAAGCATCCCAAGATCATGGAAGCCGCCGTCGTCGCCCGCCCGGACGAAAAATGGGGCGAGACGCCCTGCGCCTTCGTCACCATCGCGCCGGGCCAGGAAGGATTGAGCCAGGATGATGTGATCTCCTGGTGTCGTGAGATGATGGCCCATTACAAGGCACCCCGGACGGTGATCTTCGGCGAGCTGCCCAAGACCTCGACCGGCAAGATTCAGAAATTCGTGCTACGGGATAGGGCTCGGGAGCTTTAGAACCGTGCGCCTTCAGCCCCCGGGACGCAATCGGAAGACATCGAGCGAAGACTCGCGGCCGCGAATGTCGAACGCGCCGATTTCCTCGAATACGAAGGCGTCGCCGGCAAGCTGCACAACCTCTCGGCTCACAAGCAGGATAACCTCGTCCTCGGGGGCGATATCCTTGCCCAGTTGCTCCAATCGGTTCGCCACGTTCACGGTATCGCCGACCACGGTGTAGTTGACCCTACCGGGCGCGCCGATATTGCCGGCGATGACCGGGCCGGTGTGAAGACCGATGCGAATTCTGAAGGGAGACAGACCCCGGGCCGAGCGCGCGGCGTTGTCGACCCTTACCGCTTCGGCGATCGCGAGGATCGCCTTGCATCCGCGAGCGGCATGGTCGACCTGATCATCCGGCGCGCCCCAGAACGCCATCATACTGTCGCCGATATACTTGTCGACGGTCCCGTCCTCGGCTTCGACGAACTCATTCAGAAGCGTGAAATGCTCGTTCAGTTCAGCGGCGGTTTCCGCGGCCGTCATCTTTTCGGCCAAGGAGGTGAAGCCGGCGATATCCGTGAACATCAGCGTAATCAGCCGCTCCTCGGAAACCGTCGAGCCGCCGGAGCCGAGCAGGCGCGACACCATTTTCCTGGGGACATAGGTCTCGAACATCCGCAGGCCGTCGACCATGTTCGCGAAAGCCTCGCCCGCTTGGTTTAGCTCGCGGACGATGGATGGCGTAATCGGCGATGACTCCTTGAAATCCAAATCCCGAACCCGCGTGGAGGCCCGCGCCAGTTCCTGGACCGGACGGCGTATGCCCCGGGCCACCAGGACAAGACCGATCAGTGTCGCCGCCATCAAGCCGAGCCCAAGCGTGACCGAGACCAGCAGTTTGGTGTAGACGTCACCCCCCTCGGTCTCGGAAACTTTGAGATAGGCGCCGATCTGCCACGGGATCTCGCCGAAGCTGGTGATTTCCCGGTAAAGCAGAACGTATTCCTCGCCGTCGATCACGAAAGCTTGGCCCCGGATGTCGGTCTCGACATCGTCGAGGATGAACAAGTCCTCGCCCAGATCGTCTTAAAACGCCGTGAGGACACGGTCGTTGGTCTGTTTGGTCCGCAGCAGTGGGGTCTTGTGCGAGACCAGCCCGTCGAGGAACGCCTCGATCAGGAGCGGATGCGCGATGACATGATCCTTGCCCCGCAAGATAAAGGCGGCGCCACCGGAGACGTCCAAGGAGGCAAGGAAGCGGGAGAGGGCGCGGGTCGAGACCGATGTGCCGGCGACACCGATATAGCGCCCGTCTCGGTGGACAGGAAACGTCGCCGGGATCACGGTTTGGTTAAGTGGGCCTGAGAAGACCGGGCCCTGCCATTGGACCTCCTCGACCCCTTCGAGTTCCTTGACGATCCGTGTTATATCCGGGTCCGCTCGCCAATCCTGGGCGCGGCTTGGACCCTCGCGGCGATACAGGAAGGCTTTTCCCTCCCGGTGAAAGAACGCCGAGAACTGGATCTGTGGCGCAAGGGCGAGGGCCGCTCTTAGGTGCCCCAGATCCCGCTCGTCGGGCATCCTGTCGAGGCGACCATAGAAATCCGCGGTAAAGCGCGAATTGAGGGCGGCCGGTTCCAAGTGCCGGGTGACTTCCTGTGTAATGCCGTCGACCAGGCGGGTGATCCGCAGGCGGAGCAGCTCAGTGGCGTTTTCCGTGGCCAGCGAGAAACCGAGCCACAATGTCGCCGCCAGGGAAGCAGCGACGATACCGCCGATCCCTCCCATTAGAATCCAGGTAATGGAAAACCCCCGGAACCTTGGGCTCGCGTTGGTGTCGTCATGATCAGGCGGCATGATCACGATATCCGATCATATCGCCGAGGCTCTCGGCCTCGAAAACACCGCGCGCGATAGCCCGCCCGAGGCAATTGGCGGCATGACCGCCAAGCAGGGCCAGATCCCGAACGCCGTCTTTCAAGGGCACCCGGTCGGTGGTCAGCGCGAAAACCGTATCCCCATCGAGCGGGGTGTGGGCCGGTCGGATGGCGCGGGTGAGACCGGCTTGGGCCATGATCGCCAGACGCCGTGCCTGGGCCTTGGTGAGAATCGCGTCGCAGGCGACGACGGCGATGGTGGTATTCTCGGCCGGCCCAGCGTGCTTCGGCAGCCGAACCGCCCCCGCGTCGAAATCCGGTGGAGGGCGCCGGCCTCCGAACTCGTCGGCGATCTCCATGTCCCAGGCGAAGAAGCAATCCGTGCCGGGCAGGAGCGTGTCGCCGACACAATTGACCGCGACCAGCGCGCCGATGGTGACATTGAGCTCCTCGACGAAAATCGACGCGCTTCCGAGCCCGCCCTTTAACCCGCCGGCCTTCGCGCCGAGACCGGCGCCCGCGTTGCCGAGCGCAAGGTCGCGGGTGGTCGCCTCGACAGCCCGGTGGCCGAGGCTCCAATACGGTGGCTCCGGGCCCCATTCCTTGTCGCCGCCATTGGCGAGGTCGAAGAGGATGGCCTGCGGAACGATGGGCACGATGGTGCCGCCGACGGCGAAACCGCGTCGGCGTTCCGCCAGCCAGGACATCGCGCCGCCCGCCGCGTCGAGCCCAAAGGCCGAGCCGCCGGAAAGCACGATCGCGTGCACCCGCTCCACCGTTCCATCAATGCTAAGCAACTCGATATCCCGGCTTCCGGTGCCGCCGCCCCTGGCGTCGACGGCGGCGATGGCGGGCTCCTCGGGCAAGACGACGGTCACCCCGGATCGCGCGCGATGATCCTCGGCGTTCCCAACAAGAATCCCCGGCACGTCGGTGATGGTGTTTGTTGGACCGGGTTTCATTGGTGTGGGTTTCCCGTGGTTCGCGGGTGTTATCGTCGCGGTAGCCTAGCACGGTAGGGGTGTCCCTCCAGCCTTCGTCATCCCGCGTCAAGCGCGGGACGACGCAAGAGCATATCGACTCGACCTTGTGTCGTTGGATGAGGAAAAATAGGGTTCTGTGGCGGAAACTCACAAAGCACGGGATAATGGCCTTCAAAGCCGGTGGTGGTGAATTCCGGCGACTGGTATCGAAAGGTCTTTCCACAATGAGACATTTTCTCAAGCTTTTCGCGGCCCTGGCGTTCGTCTCTTTCCTTTCCGGTTGTTTCGG
This sequence comes from Alphaproteobacteria bacterium, assembly GCA_038118725.1. Classification (GTDB taxonomy): domain Bacteria; phylum Pseudomonadota; class Alphaproteobacteria; order Thalassobaculales; family Thalassobaculaceae; genus JADHLJ01. The sequence goes on from JAYOIK010000001.1 coordinate 52,082, forward strand.
CGACTCCAAGGCCGACATCCTGAAGAAGGCCGAGGGCGCCGATACCACGGCGCAGTTGGAATCGGCGCTGGGCAAGCCCGACGAGGTCGACAAGCTAGGGCCGCTGGAGCAATGGACCTACGAAGCCAGCGACGGCAAGGTGGTCTTCGCCATCGTCGGCGGCAAGGTCACCCTGGAAACGACGGCGGACAAGGACAAGAACTGATCCACCCCTCGCGGACCTGGTTGGCTTTCACCGCGTCTCGGCCTATATAACCGGCGTTCACTCGGACCCAGGACCAATCATGGCGCTTCTCGACACCGAGATTTCGCGGCGGCGGACTTTCGCGATCATCTCGCATCCCGACGCCGGCAAGACGACGCTGACCGAGAAGCTATTGCTGTTCGGGGGGGCGATCCAGATGGCCGGGGCGGTCAAGGCGCGGGGCGATCGTCGGCGCGCGCATTCTGACTGGCTGAAAGTCGAGCGCGAGCGCGGCATCTCCGTCGCTTCCTCGGTGATGAGCTATGAATATGACGGCCATGCCTTCAATCTGCTCGATACGCCGGGGCACGAGGATTTCTCGGAGGACACCTACCGGACGCTGACGGCGGTCGATTCGGCGGTCATGGTGATCGATGCCGCGCGTGGCATTCAGGAACAGACCCGCAAGCTGTTCGAGGTGTGCCGTCTGCGCGACATGCCGATCGTCACCTTCATCAACAAGATGGACCGCGAGGCTCAGGACCCGTTCGAACTCCTGGACGAGATTGAGCAGACCTTGCAGATCGAGGTCACCCCGGCGAGTTGGCCGATCGGCATGGGGCAGTTGTTCAAGGGCTGCTACGACCTGCTGGGCGACCGTCTGATGCTGGTCGAGAAGGGGAGCGCGGACGAGCCGGACCCTGGATTGACCTGTGATGGTTTGGACGATCCGCGTCTCGATGAACTGCTTCCGTCGGGCGCGGTCGCCGAGTTGCGCGAACAGGTCGAGATGGCGCGCGGTCTGTGCCCGGAATTCGAGGTCGGCCCGTTCTTGGAAGGTAATCGGACGCCGGTCTATTTCGGCAGCGCGATCAACAATTTCGGCGTGCGGGAGCTGCTGCGCGGTCTCGCCAGCTTTGCCCCGTCGCCGCGCCCGCAGCCCTCCGCGGAGCGCAAGGTCGCCCCGGACGAGAACAAGGTCTCGGCCTTCGTTTTCAAGATCCAGGCGAACATGGACGCCAAGCATCGTGACCGCATCGCCTTCGCGCGGATCTGTTCCGGGCATTTCAAGCGCGGCATGAAGCTGAAGCACGTTCGTAGCGGAAAGCAGATCAACGTTCATAACGCGGTGATGTTCCTCGCCCGCGAGCGTGAGCTTGCCGAGGAGGCCTATCCCGGCGATATCATCGGCATTCCCAATCACGGAAACCTGCGCATCGGCGACGCGCTGACCGAGGGCGAGGCGCTGCGCTTCATCGGCATCCCGAGCTTCGCGCCGGAAATGCTGCAACGGGTTCGCCCCCTGGACCCGATGCGGGCCAAGCATCTGGGCCGCGCGGTCACGCAATTGGCCGAGGAGGGCGTGGCGCGGGTGTTCCGCACGAATATCGGCTCCAACTGGATCGTCGGCGTTGTCGGCACGCTCCAGTTCGAGGTGTTGGCGGATCGCATTCGCACGGAATACGACATCCCCGTCGCCTTCGAGGCGGCGGCGCTGCATACCGCCCGCTGGATCGACGCCGATGACCCGGCGGAGGTCAAGCGCTTCGTCGACAAGAACCAGGGTGATCTGGCGCATGACCATGACGAGCTTCCGGTGTTCCTGGCGCGCAACGCCTGGCACCTTCAGCACACGAGTGAAGCCTGGCCGGACGTCCGTTTCCTGAAAACCCGCGAACAGACGGCGTAGTTGGTTTATCCTCGTTCGGTCTGGTCTCGCGATCAGGGACCGGCTTCATATCCTATGCGGGGAATTCGAGTGACTGACATGGATGACGCGGCGGAGCGCCGCCTGCCGGCGCAAGCCGATGTGGTGATCATCGGCGCCGGGATCGTCGGGACGGCGGCGGCCTATTATCTGGCGAAAAGCGGCAAGTCGGTCGTGCTGTGCGAGAAGGGGCGGGTCGCGGGCGAGCAATCCTCGCGCAATTGGGGCTTCGTGCGCCAGCAGGGCCGTGATCCCGCCGAAATCCCCTTGATCATCGAGAGCCTCAGGATCTGGCGCGGGCTCGCCGAGGAGACGGGCGAGGATTTGGGCTTCAAACAGGCGGGAGTGTTCTACCTCGCCGATACCCAGGAGCAGGTCGCGGCCTATGAGGATTGGCTGGAGCACGCCAAGCAGTATCAGATCGACACGAAACTCATGACCCGGCGTGATATCGACGAGCGTTTGCCCGGCGCCACGGGGCGCTGGATCGCGGCGCTGCATACGCCGAGCGATGGCCGGGCCGAGCCGAGCCTGGCGACGCCGGCCCTGGCCCGGGCGGCCACCCGTCTCGGCGCGACAATCGCGGGTAAATGCGCCGTGCGGGGGCTCGAGACACAGGCCGGGCGGGTTTCCGGCGTCGTGACCGAACTCGGTCGGGTCAAGACCGACACGGTGCTCTGCGCCGCCGGGGCTTGGTCGTCGCTGTTTTGCGCACGCCATGGCATCACCTTGCCGCAGCTCAAGGTGCGCTCGTCGGTGTTTCGCACCGGCCCCGCGCCGTTGGTGACGGAGCATGCGATCTGGAGCAAGGACGTGGCTTTTCGCCGCCGCAAGGATGGCGGCTACACCGTGGCTCACGGAGCGGCGACGGAAGCGCCAATCGTGCCGGACACGCTGCGCTGGATGCACAAGTTCATGCCCGCCTTCCAGGCCGAGCGGAACCGCCTGCGCCTACGGCTGGATCATCGCTTCTATACCGAGTTGATGACCCAGCGCCGCTGGAACCTGGAGGGGCCGAGCCCATTCGAGGAAACTCGGGTGAACGACCCGATGCCGAGCAAGTCGATCCTGGCTGAGGCGTCGGCCAAACTGCGGCGGCTTTTTCCGGCCTTGAAGGATGTCGAGATCGTCGAGACCTGGGCGGGACTGATCGATGTCACGCCGGACGCCGTGCCGGTTATCGCGCCGGTCGACAAGATACCGGGTTTCTACCTCGCGACGGGATTCAGCGGCCATGGATTTGGCATCGGCCCCGGCGCCGGCAAGCTCGCGGCGGAGATGGTCGGTGGCCGTCCGACCATGGTTGATCTGGCGCCATTCCGCCTGGAGCGCTTTTTCGGCGCGTAGCCTTGGGACGTCGAGGGTTAGTGATCTCGAATGTGGACAGGACCCTTCGAGACGCACGCCAGGGCGTGCTCCTCAGGGTGAGTGGACCCAACTCGCGCACTCACCCTGAGGAGACCCGAAGGGGCGTCTCGGAGGGTTTTGTCAATCGTAGTCGGTGCAAACCTACGCCTTTAACTCCGCCAGGATCGCGTCGCGGTCCTCGTCGAGGTTGGGGGCGGGCTCGCGGCTCTTGGGATCCTCGAAGCCGGAAATTTTGACAGGGTTGCCGACGACGCGCATCGGCCCGGTGATCGGGTCTTCGACGTCGACGATCATGTTACGCGCCAGGGTCTGCGGATGATCGGCGGCCTGGGCGACGTTGTTGATCGGCCCGCAGGGCACGCCGGCCTTGTCCATCACGGCGATCCAGTGCGCGGTGGTGTTGGTTTTGAGTACCGCTTCCATCTCGTCCTTGATCGCGTCGACATTCTGATTGCGCAGATCATTTGTGGTGTAGCGCGGGTCGGTGGCCCATTCCGGCTTGCCCATGCCCTCGGCCATCTTCGCGAACAGCGAATCGTTACCGGCGGAAATGATGATGTAGCCGTCGTGGGTCTCATAGGCTTCAAACGGCGTGATCGAGGGATGGCGCGCGCCGAGCGGGCCCGGCGCGGTGCCGCTGGTGAAGTAGCGCATGACGGCGTTTTCCAGCAGCGCCACCTGACAGTCCAGCATGCCGATATCGACCTTCGTCGCCTCGCCGGTAAGCTGACGGTGAAACAGGGCCGCCTGAACGCCGATGGTGGCGTAGAGGCCGGAGCCGATATCGCCGATCGACATGCCGATTCGCGTCGGCGGGGTGCCTGGATGGCCGGTCACGCTCATGATTCCGCCCATCCCCTGAACCACCATGTCATAGGCCGGGCGATACATCTCGGGGCCGGAATGGCCGAAGCCGGAGGCCGAGGCGTAGATCAGCTTGGGATATTTAGCGTGCAACGCTTCCCAGCCGTAGCCGAGCTTGTCCATGGCGCCGGGGCGGAAGTTCTCGACCACCACGTCGGCGGTCTCCAGCAGCTTCCCGAAGATCTCGCGGTCGCCGTCGTCCTTGAGGTTGAGGGCGATGCTCTCCTTGCCGCGGTTGACCGACTGGAAATAGGCTGACTTACCGTTCACAAACGGACCGTAATGACGGGCATCGTCGCCGCGTCCCGGGGTTTCCACCTTGATCACCCGCGCGCCGAGCTCGGCCAGCATCATGGTGCAGTAGGGGCCGGCGAGGATCCTCGACAGATCGATAACGGTGATGCCAGACAGCGGTCCCTGGCGTGTCTCGTTGGCGGCGGCGGTATCTGGCATCGGATCGATTCTCCTGTTCGAAAGGCTGGCGCGAGCGCGTTGCCAGCGAGCGTTCGCCGTTTTTATCGATGCCCGGCCCGGTTCACAAGGATGCCAACGTGGGCTTGTCTCCATCCACGTGATCAAGTTCGCGATAGTGGGGGTTGAAAAACGCCAAAACCCAGACTGTTATGATTTTGTATACAAAGTCGCTTGCAGCCCACGCGAGCCGTGCTATGTATCATCCCGATCGCCCCGAAACGGCACAATTCGTTTCGACTTCGACATGTTTCACAAGCGCACGAGGCCCCGAGCGGGATGACGACACCTCTTTCAGATTGGCGACCAGGCGGCGAATGGGCCGTCAGTCACGCCAACTTGCTCGAAAATTACCGGGAAGCCCGAACGTAATCATGAGCCTCGACGAACATAGACCAGCCGATGAGAGCCGCCCCAGGGCTCCATATATGAAGCCGACGGATATCACCGACCCGAACTTCTTCCACAAGGTCGTGGATTGTCAGTGGGCGTGTCCGGCGCACACGCCGGTCCCGGAGTATATCCGGATGATCGCCCAGCGCCGATATACCGACGCTTATATGGTTAACTGGGAATCGAACGTGTTTCCAGGCGTCCTCGGGCGCACCTGCGACCGTCCTTGCGAGCCGGCGTGCCGGCGGGGACGGATCGAGGAAAAGCCCGTCGCGATCTGTCGTCTCAAGCGCGTGGCCGCCGACTATCGGGGCGATATCGAGCATCTCATGCCGGAGATCGCGCCGAAAAACGGCAAGCGCGTCGCCTGCATCGGGGCGGGGCCGGCCTCGCTCACCGTGGCGCGCGATTTGGCGCCGCTCGGCTATCACGTCGTCGTTTATGACCGTGACGCCTCGGGCGGTGGCATGATGCGCAGTCAGATCCCCGCCTTTCGTCTGCCGGAATCGGTTCTGAACGAAGAGGTCGACCGGATCCTGGATTTCGGGATCGAGACCCGCTTCAACCAGAATATCGAAAGTCTGAAAAGCGTTCTGGACGAAGACTATGACGCGGTATTCGTCGGCACCGGCGCGCCGCGTGGACGCGACCTCGATATTCCTGGGCGCGACCAGGTCGGTGACCATTTTCATATCGGCATCGACTGGCTGATGAGCGTGGCCTTCGGGCACACCTCGAAGATCGGCAAGAAGGTGATCGTGCTCGGCGGCGGAAACACGGCGATGGATTGCTGCCGGACCTCCAAGCGGCTCGGCGGCGACGATGTCAAGGTGATCGTCCGCAGCCCGTTCGAGACCATGAAGGCCAGCCCTTGGGAAATCGAGGATGCCCAGCGCGAGGACGTGGAGATCCTGAATAACCACGTGCCGCTGGAATTCGTGATCGAGGACGGCAAGCTGGTCGGCATGAAGTTCGACCGGGTTGAGCCGGTTTTTGACGAGAACGGACGACGCAAGCTGGTTTCCACCGGCGAGGAGCCGTTGTTCTTTCCGTGCGATGACGTGCTCTGCGCGATCGGCCAGGAAAACCATTTCCCCTGGATCGAACGCGATATCGGCTTGGAATTCGGCGAATGGGACATGCCGGTCGTCGACGAAGTGACGTTTCGCTCGACCCATCCCAAGGTCTTCTTCGGCGGTGACGCCGCGTTCGGGCCGGAAAACATCATATGGGCCGTGGCGCATGGCCATCAGGCCGCGATCTCGATCCATCAGATGTGCGAGGATATCGACCTGGAGGATCGCCCCGATCCCAAGGTGACCTTGATCAGCCAGAAAATGGGAATGCACGAGTGGTCCTACCACAACGACATTTCCAACGATGAGCGCTTTCTGGTGCCGCATGCGGAAAAGAAACTGGCGCTGCGCGACATCAAGCTGGAGGTCGAGCTCGGCTTCGACGAGAAGCTCGCCTTCGACGAGGCGATGCGGTGCCTTAACTGCGACGTTCAAACGGTATTCGAGGCGGGCCGCTGCATCGAATGCGACGCCTGTCTCGATATCTGTCCGGTCGATTGCATCAACTTCACCATGAATGGCGAGGAAGCCGAGGTTCGTCAGCGTCTGCGGGTGCCGGCGACCAATACCGAACAGGATCTATACGTGTCCGAGGTGCTGCCCACGGGGCGGGTGATGATCAAGGACGAGGATGTTTGTTTGCATTGCGGTTTGTGCGCCGAGCGCTGTCCGACCGCCGCTTGGGATATGCAGCAGCTTCTGCACAATGAAGCGCAGGCCAAGAGCCGGGAGCTGGCGCGATGAAGACCAATGATTTCGTCATCAAGTTCGCCAATGTGAACGGCTCCGGGTCGGCCAGCGCCAACGCGCTCTTCGCCAAGGCGATCTTCCGCATGGGCGTGCCGGTGGCGCCGAAAAATATCTTCCCCTCGAACATCCAGGGCCTGCCGACCTGGTTCGAGGTGCGGGTGAATGACAAGGGCCATCTCGGTCGCCGCGACGGCATCGATATGATGGTGGCGATGAACCCGCAGAGCTGGGACGCCGACGTGGCGGCGATCCTTCCCGGCGGCTATCTGCTGTATGACAGCACCTTTATCCGCGAGATCGACCGCGACGATATCAAGACCATCGGGGTGCCGCTGACCAAGCTCGTCAACGAGCGGTTCACGATCCCGCGCGAGCGTCAATTGTTCAAGAACGTCGCCTATGTCGGCGCGTTGACGGCCTTGCTCGACATGGATTTCGAGGTTGTGAGGGGCATGATCTCCGAGCAATTCAAGGGCAAGGACAAGCTGATAGCGCCGAATATCGACGCGCTCAATCTGGGGCGTGAATATGCGCTGAAATACTTCGACTGCCCCTTGGATATCCGGGTCGCGACCTCCGACGCGGTGGGCGACCAGATCCTGATCGAAGGCAACGCCGCGGCTGGGCTTGGCTGTGTTTTCGCCGGCGCGACGGTCGCCGCCTGGTATCCGATCACGCCCTCCACCTCGGTTGCCGAGGCCTTCGAGAAATACTGCCATCAGCTTCGGATCGAGCCCGACACAGGAAAGAAGAAGTTCGCGATCGTTCAGGCCGAGGATGAGCTTGCCGCGATCGGCATGGCGATCGGCGCCAACTGGAACGGCGCGCGGGCCTTCACCGCCACCAGCGGTCCGGGCATCTCGTTGATGAGCGAATTCCTAGGTCTCGCCTATTTCGCCGAGGTTCCGGTGTTGCTTTTCAACATTCAGCGTGGTGGTCCCTCGACCGGCATGCCGACGCGCACCCAGCAATCCGATATCATCTCCTGCGCCTATGCCAGCCATGGCGATACGAAGCACGTGCTGCTGTTCCCGTCTGATCCGACCGAGTGTTTCGATTTCGCGATCACGGGCTTCGAGCTGTCCGACGGGCTGCAAACCCCGGTGATCGTGATGAGCGATCTGGATCTCGGGATGAATGACTGGACCACCGCGCCGTTCAAGATCGACGAGACCGCCGATCTCAATCGCGGCAAGGTGCTCAACGCTGAGCAGTTGGACGAAATCGGGCGGTTCGGACGCTATCTGGATGTCGATGGTGACGGCATTCCCTATCGGACCTATCCGGGCACGCATCCGGAGAAGGGCGCGTTCTTTACCCGTGGTACCTCCCATGACGAGTACGCCGTCTACACGGAGGACGGCAAGGTCAACGCGCGGGTGATGCGGCGGTTGGCCCACAAGTTCGAAACCGCCAAGACCCTGGTGCCGGCGCCGGAATTCGGCCAGGCCGAACAGGGCGCGACCATGGGGTTGATCCATTTCGGAACCACCGCGATCGCGGTGCCCGAGGCGATGGAACTGCTGGCCGACCGACAAATTCATCTGGATACGATGCGTTTGCGGGCCTTCCCGTTCTCGCAAGAGGCCGAGGACTTCATCAATAGCCACGAAAAAGTTTTCGTCGTCGAGCAGAACCGCGACGCGCAGATGCGCTCGTTGCTGGTGAATGAATGTGGGATCGATCCGGCTAGGCTGGTACCGGTGTTGAATTTCGACGGCTTCCCGATCACCGCCGTCGCGATCGCCGACATGGTTTCCGAGCATCTCGGCCAAGGCGCGGACGATCAAGCCCAAGGCGGCTTCGCGGCCGAATAAGAACAACCCCAAGGCGGCTTCGCGGCCGAGAAGAATAACAAAGCACGACGTTCCGGGATCACGGACATGACCTATATCGCGAAACCCAAGTTTCACCACCCGAACCTGCCGCGTAATGAGCTTGGCCTGACGCGCCGGGATTACGAGGGCAGCATGTCGACGCTTTGCGCCGGATGCGGCCATGACTCGGTGACGGCGGCGATTGTCGAGGCTTGCTTCGAGCTGAACCTGCCGGCCCACAAGGTCGCCAAGATGTCGGGCATCGGTTGCTCGTCCAAGACGCCGACATATTTTCTCTCGAAGAGCCATGGCTTCAACTCGGTCCACGGGCGCATGCCCTCGGTGGCCACCGGCGCTAATCTCGCGAATAACGAGTTGAAATACATCGGTGTTTCCGGAGACGGCGATACCGCATCGATCGGTTTCGGGCAGTTCGCCCACGCGGTGCGTCGCCAGGTGGATATGCTCTACGTGGTGGAGAACAACGGCACCTACGGGCTGACAAAGGGACAGTTCTCGGCCACCAATGACCGGGTCTCCGTCGGCCGCAAGGGACAGGTTAATGCGTTTGAGTCGATCGATCTGGTATCGATCGCGATCCAATTGGGCGCGAGTTTCGTGGCCCGTGGGTTCTCCGGTGACAAGGATCAGCTGGTACCGCTCATGAAGGCGGCCCTGTCGCATAAGGGCTTTGCCTTCATCGACGTGATCTCGCCCTGCGTGACCTTCAACAACCATGGCGGCTCGACCAAGAGCTTTGAGTTCGTGCGTGACCACGAGCACACGGTCACTGGCGCGGATTACGTCCCCCACCGAGACGAGATCACCGCCGAATATGCCGAGGGCTCGGTCATCGACGTAACCCTGCATGACGCAAGCTGGGTCCGGCTTCGCAAGCTCGACGCCACTTATGATCCGTCGGATCGAGCGGCGGCGCTGCAATACATGATGGAGCATCAGGCGAAGGACGAGGTTGTCACCGGACTGCTATATCTCAATACCGGTGACAACGAGTTGAAGGAAAAAATGGACATGACCTCGGCGCCGTTGAATTCCCTTGGCGCCGCCGAGCTACGCCCGAGCATGGCGACCTTGGATAAAATCAACGCCGGCTTGCGATAAATCGAGCCGCGCCTGACCGTCGCCAAACCGGTTTGAGGACGCTATCCTGAGCGCTGGAATGAACCCAGCGTTCGGAGAACATCATGAGCACCGTCGATCCCAACCGCGTTATTCTTACCGGCGAGAACCCGTTCATTAAGATCAGCGAGAAGGACGGCGATCCTCTCTCAACGGACGCGAGTTTCTGGCGCATTCTGTTCAGCCCCGCCGGGCCCGGCCACGTGCTTTACATCAAAAGCGAACTTACCGAGGACGCGTGGCGGATCTATTCCGACAATATCGCCATGGCCCGGTGGCTTCAGGGCAGTATCCAAGGCATGCTCAACCCGGAGACTGGCGATACGTCGATTCCGGTCATTGAGGCCGAGTTCGCGCAATCCGGCGATATCAGGGATTTCTGGACGGAAAGCATCTCGTCGGCGGACGATGAGATATCGATGACCTGGTACGATATCGGTGAGCCGCTACTGGTTCACACCAACCCGAAGACCGATCCCAAGCGACCGGCGGGTGTTTGCACGGTGCTGATCCCGGCGGCGGGCGCGCGTCTGACCATCAATGGCATCCAAGCCAAGGGGCAAGCCTGGCCGCGGGAGCGCGAGGGCCGACCCTTCAGCACTTCCTGTCTGGCCTTCTCGGAAAGCTGGACCGAGGCGCCGTAACACGATGCGCCCGAATTTCGGCAGTTTCCCGTTCACCGACGAGAACGGAACGGTCTGGCTGGCCTTCGTGGACTGGGGAGTTCGCAAGCGAGGCCGCGTGGTCGTCTGCGCCCATGGGATTACTCGCCAGGGCCGCGACTTCGACGCCTTGGCCAGGTCTCTTTCGGCGGATTTTCAAACCATCCAGATCGATGTGGCCGGCCGCGGACGCAGTGGCTGGCTTGCCGACAAGACCGCCTATACCTTCGAAACCTATCTGCGGCATGTGCATGGGTTAATGGACTATCGCGGCATCTCGGCGATGGATTGGGTCGGGACATCGATGGGTGGCATCATGGGATTGCTGCTGGCCGCGGAGGAAGATACGCCGATCAAGCGTTTGGTGCTCAACGATGTGGGGCCGTTCATTTCCGACGCCGCCTTGGCGGGTATCGGAGAGTATATCGGCGCCAATCCCCGGTTTGCCAATCTGCAAGCGGCTTGTGACTATCTACGGAAGGTACATGCCGGTTTTGGGGAACTGACGGACGCGGATTGGTCCGATATGACGACCCACAGCGTCACCCGCGAGGCCGATGGCGCCTACGTTCTACATTACGATCCGGCGATCGGTGATCCGTTCAAGCAGGCGGTCGGCGATGTCGACCTCTGGGCCGTCTATGAACGGATCAAGTGTCCGGTGTTGGTCTTGCGGGGCGCGGCGTCCGAGGTTTTGGACGCCGAGACGGCGCGCGAGATGACGCGCCGGGGGCCGCGGGCGGATCTTGTCGAATTCAGTGGCTGCGGGCATGCGCCGGCCTTAATGGACGAAGGACAGATCAAGGTCGTCCATGATTGGCTGGCCCTAGGGATCGAAGACGAAGAGGGCGACGCCGAAGATGCCTCCGCGCGCGGCTGAATTCGCGCCTTTCTCTCCCCGCTTTCCCTGGCGGGGCCGCGATGCCCAGACCCTCCGCAATTTTCTGATGGGCCCGCGCGTCACCCCCGGCGACCGGGAGGGGGAGCGGCTGGACTTCGATATGCCCGACGGTTCCGGGGACCGTCTTTGTGGCATTCTTTCAAAACCGCCTGCCCGCGGTGGCGGGCGCCCGTTGATTGTACTGATCCATGGGTTGTCCGGGTGCGAGGAAAGCGCCTACATGCTGGCGAGTATGCGGTATTTCGTGTCGGCCGGCTATCCGGTGTTGCGGCTCAATCTCCGTGGCTCGGTACCGACGCAGCCTTGGTGCCGCGAGCATTACCACGCCGGCCGCGACGAGGATCTGGCGGCGGTGCTGGACGTCATCGGACACCGGGAGGAAGCGGCGGCGGGTATCGTGCCGATTGGGTTTTCTCTTGGCGGTAACATGTTGCTTGGGTTTCTGGCCCGCCATGGCTCGGGGTTTCCGATCACGGCGGCGGTTTCGGTTTCCGCACCGATCGATCTCGCCGGGGCGGCGGAGCGTTTCCTGCAACCTCGAAACCGCTTCTATCACACCTGGATACTGCGCCACATGAAACGCGACGCGCTTGCGGCGCGCGATCTCGATGAGCGGGTGGCCAGGGCGATCAGGGGGGCTCGCACGATCTATGAATTCGATGACCGGGTGGTGGCGCCGAATAACGGATTCGTCAGCGCTCAGGACTATTATCGGCGATGTTCGGCCACCGGGTATCTGGCTGACATCTCCACGCCGACATTGGTTATTCACGCCTTGGACGACCCCTGGATACCCGCCGGCGGTTATCTGGGCGTGCCCTGGCGGGATATGCCCAATCTTACGCCGTTGCTGACGGAGCGCGGCGGGCATGTCGGATTTCATGACGCCGAGGGGACGTGGCACAATCGGGTGGCGGAACGGTTCATCGCTCGGGCGTGACCGCCGAAGGGCGAAGGGAGATGCAATGACGCGTGCTGAAAGGCGCCGGCAAATGAAGCAGCGGGCTCCCGCCAAGGGGAGAACGGAAAGGGCGCCGGTTTTCGACCCGAACAAGGAACGTTTGGCGTCGATGGTCGAGGAGGGCTATCGCAAATACCAGGTGGGCGATCTGGAAGCGGCGAACGCCATCTGGCGCGCGGTACTGGACGAGGATCTGGAGCATTCCGGCGCGCTTCACGGGATGGGTGTTCTAGCCCGCGACATGGAACGCTATGAAGTCGGCGCCGAGCTTATGCGTCGCGCCCTGTTAGGCGATCCTCGCAGTCCAGCGATCCATAGCAATCTGGGTACGACATTGGAGCAATGGGGACGCCTGGACGAGGCGGTCGCGGTCTACAAGGCGGGAATCAAGCTGTCGGCCCGCGATTGGATCCTGCAGAACAATCTCGGCAGTTGCTATGCCCGCATGGGCTGTCGCGCCTTGGCGATCCAGGCGTTCGAGAAGGCGCTGAGATTTGGCGGTGATACCGCCGAGCTGCTGACGAACTACGCGGCGACGCTTGCCGATACCGGACATTTCGAGAAGGCCGAGCCCTATTTCAAGCGCGCGCTGGAACGCGACCCGACGCCGTCGGCGCTTCAATTCGCCTATGGCGCGCAACTACAAAAGCAGGGGCGTTGGAAGGAGGGGTGGCATTTCTATGAACGCCGATTCCTGAAATCCACGTGGAGCGTGCGGCAACGTTACTTCCCGCAGCCAGTCTGGAATGGCGCGGCGGCGGTCGGCAAATCGCTGTTGCTCTGGGGGGAACAGGGGATCGGCGACGAGATCCGTTTCGCCAGCATGATTCCCGATGTCATCGACCAGGGCGCCTTGGTTACCGTCGAATGCGCGCCCAAGCTCGCTCCGCTGTTCGCGCGATCTTTTCCCGGCGCGACAATCGAGGCCGCGCCCTTCGCCGGCGGCGAAAGCGGCGAGGTCGCGTTCGATGGACAGCTCCCCATGGGCTCGCTCGGAAGTATCTATCGAGACGCGCCGGAGAAGTTTCCGAGAATACCGGGCTATCTCATCCCCGATCCAGACCGAAGAAGTCACTTCGCCGGTCGCGTACAATCCTTGGGAGAGGGACCGAAGGTCGGAATCTGCTGGCGTAGCGGCTTGGCGGGCGCTTTCCGCAACGACTACTACACCAGCATTCGAGAATTGGGCCCGATGCTCAAGATTCCCGGGATTACCTTCGTGAACCTGCAATATGATGTGCGGGATGAGGAGATTCAGGAAGCCAAGAGCCGTTTCGGGGTCGATCTGCATAGCCTTGAAGGGCTTAATCTGAAAGACGATCTGGATGGCGCGGCGGCGCTTACGGCATCTCTCGACATGGTCGTCAGCGCCGCGACGTCGGTGTCTTGCATGGGCGGCGCCTTGGGCGTGCCGACCCTGGAGTTTCGCCCGACGCCGGTCGCCGAAGGGTTTCTGATCGACGGAGCCTGTCCCTGGTTTCCCAGCTTGAGATATATCCACAAAAAAGCCGCCGACCCGTGGTCGACGGTTTTCCGGCGCATCGCGTCGGAACTGGCGAACATGACATAACGAATACCCACGCGCGGCGCGCTCGCGACGCGTCGGAGGCGGGGAGGGGAAAAGGGCCCCGGGGACGAACCCCGGGGCAATACTGAAGCGGTAACAGGTGCGGGTTAGATAATTACCGCTTCACTCGAATGATCTCCTCCAGAAGTTCGTCACCGGTGGTGATGATCTTGGTCGCCGCGGAATAGGCCCGCTGGGTGATGATCAGGTCGGTGAATTCCTTGGCGATATCGACCGTCGAGTTTTCCAGCGACGAAGACTGCATCCGCCCGGAGCCGCCTTGCTGCGCGATGTTCAAGACCAAGTCACCGGATGTCGCGGTGGTTCGATAGGCGTTACCAGAGACGCTCTGAAGCTGGGTCGGCGCGGGGATCGTTCCGATCGGGATGCGGTAGATCGCCCGGTTCTGACCATTGGCGAACTGCGCCGTCAGCAATCCGGTGTCGTCGATATTCACCGAGGTCAGTGCCGAGGGGCCGGAGCCGTCCTGGTTCAGCAACGACGGCGCGAAAGGCGCGTCGAACTGGCTGGTGCCGGTCGATTGGTCGAAGTTACCGAAGTTCACGACGATGCTGAGGTCGTTGACGGCGCGGCCCGGGACGGCGGCGGTAATCGCGGCCGCGGTAAATGTCACGGTGGTATCGTTCGCCGCCGCGTTGGTCGCGCCGGCGGTACCGTTCAACGAGTTCAAGCTACCATCCGGGTTAAAGCCCATGACCCGGGGGCCAATACCGGCGGCCAGCGCGGTGTTACTCCCCACGTCCGTCAGGGTGTAGGTGTAGTTGAAGGTGTTCGCCGCGGTCCGAGAGAACTGGATCGACATGAGGTAGTCGTTGCCCTCGCTATCGAAGACCGTGATGTTCGTGGTGTCCGCCTGACCAACCGTGCGGTTGGAGTTCAGGTTCACGTTGATGTTCGCGGTCGATGTCGGGTTGGCGACCTGGCCGAACTGCGAGAGGTTCACGCTCTCCAGGCTGGTCAAAAGGTCACGGGTCGCGTTGTTCACGATGTTGCCGTCGGTGTCGGTCAGCCAGCCCTGCAGGAAGTAGCCCGCGTTATTCTGGAGGCGTCCGTTCTCGTTCGGCACGAAGTTGCCGGCCCGCGTCATGAAGTACTCATCATTCGCGCCTGGCGTTTGCGCGGCGTTGGTGATGAAGAAGCCATTGCCGTCGATCGAGAGGTCGGTCGCCGATGTCGTGCCCTGGAGCAGGCCTTGCTGCTGGGGATCGGTGAGGGGCTGCGCGACCACGCCGCCGGCGGTAAAGCTCGTCGCCGAGGGTCTGCCCGTGACCAGGGTGCGGAACCGACCCTCGGTCTCCTTGTAGCCGACGGTATTGGAGTTCGCGATATTGTCGGAGATCACCGCGAAGTTCGTGGATTGGGCGGCAACGGCCGCGACGCCCGCGAATAGGCCTGAATTGATACTCATTGTCGTTCTCCTTCGCGCCAGTGGACAGGGGTCCGGGCGCACCGCTTCGGTTTATTGTTATGCGTTCTCGCGGTTGTCGGCGTTCTGCCTGGTTTGGGTCTTGTTCGGCTCCGCTATCGGGAGCCGTCGGGGCAGGGCGCGCGGCCCTACAAAATCTTCATGATCTTGGCCAGCGCGACGGTGATATCGTCGCCGATCAGGAGCTCGGGACCATCCGGCGTCGTCTGAACGGCGCTGACCAGTCCGGTACTGTCAACCGAGGCCTCGATCGGCTCGCCGGCGGCGTCGAGCGCGCTGACATTCATCGTGTAGGAGCCCGGCGAGAGGCTTCCGCCGCTCGAGTCCACGAGGTTCCAATCGAGGGTGTGCCGGGTTCCGGCCGTCGTCTCGCCCTCGGCCGAGTACACCAAGGCGCCGGCCTCGTTCAGGACGTTCAAGGTCACAGAGTCCGGCGCGGTCTCGAACTGGTAGCCCCAGCTCGTGCCCTCGTTGGTCACATCGGTTGTATTGCCCTCGACCTGCACCTGATGGCCGATATAGGCAACGGCGGCGGAGTTGGCGTTGGCGTTCTGAAGGCCGACCAACTGCTCCAGGTTCTTGTTCTGGGCGATTTGCTGTTCGACATTGGCGAACTGAACCAGCTGCTGGGTCATCTCGTTGGTGTCCATCGGACTGGTCGGGTCCTGGTTCTGCAACTGAGTCGTCAACAGCGTCAGAAACGTGTCGAAATCCGAGTTCAGGGCCGAGAGCGCGGTTCCGGAAGCACCGCCGGTTTTATCGGCGCCAGTCGTGCTGGATGTAATTGAGCTGAAGTCCATGACGTGGCTCTCCTAGGCCAGGAAGTTGACTGATCCGTCGGGGGCAAAGCCAATGGCCGTCGCCGGGATCGGTTGTTCGGTGTTGTCGATAACGTCGCCATCATCGGCGTTTTCAGTGGACGTGCCCTTGTCCTCCGCATCTTCGCGTTGGGCGTGCTGAGCGCGATCCTCGCCGTCGCGACCTTGAAGATCGAAGGAAAGGGAGTTGTGATCGGTTTTCAGCCCGGCATCCTGCAACGCGCGTTCGAGCACACGGGAGTCACGTTGCAATAGCTCGAGTGTTTCGGGACGTTCGGCCAGGACCATCGCCTTGGCCCGACCGTCTCCGGCTATATCAAGCTTCACCTCGACCCTGCCGAGCTCATGCGGGCGGAGTTGAATCCGAAGTTTGCTGTCTCCGTTTTCAACCGCCTTCTTGAGGCTTACCGAAACTTGATCGGTGGCGGGGGCGTTTCTGCCCGGATGCGACGTGCTGGCCTGGGCGGCGCGACTCGCCGGATCACTTGTCAGTGTCCCCTGGGACGCACCGGTTCCGGTTATCGTGCCGTCGCCCCGGGCCATGATGGCGCCGTCACCGGAAATCGCTCCGGGCCCACCAGCGCCGACCGGCCCACTAGCGCGCGCCAAATTTGACTGGAAGGATTGAGCGGCTTGCTGGGTTGTCGAAATCTCTCCAGGCAAACCGGTGGGTTGCGCGCCGGCGATACCGGTCTGTCCGGGCCCGGCCTGGGCACCCGTTCCCTGGCCATTCGTACCCTGGCCATTCGCGCCTTGGCCGTTCGGATTATTCGCGGATTGACCGCCGTTTTGGCCGGCATTCTGATTGGCGTTGCCACTCGCATCGCCGCCCACATGCAGTGGGGCGCCTTGCCCGGCGTTATGGGCCAGTGGCGTGGCATTGCCGGATTTGGCTGGTGTGTTCAGGTTTTGCCCGGTCGTGACATCGCCCTGCTGTTGGGCTTGCATCAGATTGCCGCCGGCGGCATTCGCGGGGCGCGCGACGATGCTTTGGACATCCCGAACTATCTGGGGAACCTCGGAGCCGACTCCGTTTTCAACCGCCTTCTTGAGGCTTACCGAAACTTGATCGGTGGCGGGGGCGTTTCTGCCCGGATGCGACGTGCTGGCCTGGGCGGCGCGACTCGCCGGATCACTTGTCAGTGTCCCCTGGGACGCACCGGTTCCGGTTATCGTGCCGTCGCCCCGGGCCATGATGGCGCCGTCACCGGAAATCGCTCCGGGCCCACCAGCGCCGACCGGCCCACTAGCGCGCGCCAAATTTGACTGGAAGGATTGAGCGGCTTGCTGGGTTGTCGAAATCTCTCCAGGCAAACCGGTGGGTTGCGCGCCGGCGATACCGGTCTGTCCGGGCCCGGCCTGGGCACCCGTTCCCTGGCCATTCGTACCCTGGCCATTCGCGCCTTGGCCGTTCGGATTATTCGCGGATTGACCGCCGTTTTGGCCGGCATTCTGATTGGCGTTGCCACTCGCATCGCCGCCCACATGCAGTGGGGCGCCTTGCCCGGCGTTATGGGCCAGTGGCGTGGCATTGCCGGATTTGGCTGGTGTGTTCAGGTTTTGCCCGGTCGTGACATCGCCCTGCTGTTGGGCTTGCATCAGATTGCCGCCGGCGGCATTCGCGGGGCGCGCGACGATGCTTTGGACATCCCGAACTATCTGGGGAACCTCGGAGCCGATCTTGGACGGCGTGTCGTCATTCGACGGCGTCATGCCGGTGATATTGATCTTACCATCGGGCTTGGGAGCCGAGGCGGGATCGCCGGCCATGGGGGCGATCGGCGCGTCTGACGGACTTCCGGAAGCGTTAACGGGTGCGGAACCGGTCGCGCCCGAAGGTGCGGCGTTATTGGGCATCGCCTTGGCGCCGTTGGAAGCGGTGCCGATCTCACCCAGCATCGCGACGGCATCGGGCGATGCCGATAAATCAACCGCGGCGGTTGCCGTCGGCTCGCTTGCCGTGCCGGTCGGGACCGGGGCTGCCGGAGACGTCTCGGATGCACCGACCGTTTTCGTGGAAGCGACGTTCTCGCTTGAGATCGCTGTTTCGGAGGAGGTCGTATCGGAGGCGGAAGATTTCGACGCGTCGGCGCTTTCATGCTTCGACGCGGACCGCGAGGCCGCCGCCTCGGTTGACGGCGCGGGCTCGGCTCTCTCGGGGCGGGGCTCGGAACGCGTCAGGTGCCTCTCATCGGCTTCACGGGGAGCGATGTTTTTGATCTCTCGATTATCAACCGCCTCGGTTGACGGCGCGGGCTCGGCTCTCTCGGGGCGGGGCTCGGAACGCGTCAGGTGCCTCTCATCGGCTTCACGGGGAGCGATGTTTTTGATCTCTCGATTATCAACCGGCGCATCCTTGTGTTTTGGATCATCGGCCCGTGTGCGATCGGCACGCGCGGCGTCATCGCGCGCGCCGTGACGGTCGTCGTGGCGGATCCTGTCATCGTTGGGATTGTCGCGTCTGGCCTCGAAGCGATCGTTGTTTGCCGGTTGGGCGGCGCGCGGCGCGGCAAGGTCCGAGATCCGGGCTTCGATTTGTGAAGCCAGGATCGGGGCGAAAGGCACCTTCGACGGCGCCCGCGCCACGTCCTTGCGTGGTGCCGTGTTGCTCGCGAGAATGTTTTCGACTGCTGCCATGATAACGGTTTCCTGGTTTCGGTCCGCCAGACACCGCGCAAATTCGATACCATTTGGAATTTCTCGTAAGTTATTGAAATGAATATAAAATAAGGTGGAGTGGGAGAGCCTTTTCGTCGGTATCCGCCGGGCTAGGCAGATATTTCCTGGGCAATTGGCAAGATTTGCCGTCCGCGCCCAACCCACGGATCGGTGGTCGATCCGCCGAGGTAATCATCATACTGGCCGGATAGTTGGGGCGCGGCGGGGTGACGGCGCCGGGCGGGAGACGAAGCGGTCCTACCTCGCGCGTATGCTATTTAAATATATATTTTGAAATGAATTTATTTAAAATTATTGACAAATGCCATGGACTATGCGATACCACTATCAGGGATAACACCCCATCGGCTGGCAAAACGCTGGCTTCGACCTTAGAACGAGGAACAAGACAATGGCTGTACAGAACTCAATCATCACCAACCCCGCCAGCTTTACCGCGCTGCGGACCCTGAACTCGATCAACCGGAACCTCGATACCGTACAGAATCGGGTTTCCACGGGCCTGAAAGTTACCGGTGCCCTTGATAACGCTTCCAGCTTTGCCATCGCGCAAGGCATCCGGGGCGAGCTCAAGGCGATCGACGCGGTGACGCTAGGCCTGAACAACTCGAAAGGTATTGGCAATGTAGGCATCGCCGGCGCGACCGGCATCTCGGACCTCCTGACCGATGTTCGGGCCAAGTTGACCGAGCTTGCGAACGAGGGCATCACCTCGGCTCAGCGGAACATCCTGCTGGACGACTTCAACGCGCTCGTCTCGCAGGCCGCCAACTTCGTCGCCAACGCCACGTTCAACGGTGTCAACCTGTTGACCGGCACCACCAACGTCAACACGCTGTCCAATCTCGGTGACGGCAACCTGATCTTGTCGGTGCAGACCAACGTAGGCATCCAGATCCGCAGCATCGCCGCGGCCACGCTCGGTACCGCGACCAACGCGCAAAGCGTTATCGCCAACGAGTTCGGCAACGTCGAGTCGGTCATCAACACGGCGCTTGGTACATTGGGTGCCGAGGTTCGGGCGCTCAACCTGCAAACCTCGTTCCTGGAGAAGATTCGGGATTCCACCGATGAAGGTCTGGGTAACATCGTTGACGCCGATCTGGCCCGTGAATCCGCCAGGCTGACGTCGCTGCAGGTGCAGCAGCAGTTGTCCGTGCAGACCCTGTCGATCGCCAACCAGCGTCCGCAGAGCCTGTTGGGACTGTTCAGGTAAGATCAAGGGCTCAACGCCGCGACTATAGGGAGGGGGGAGCGATCCCTCCTCCCAAGTTCGCGAACTCAATAAACGTAACTAAGGAAAACACCGTATAGCGTTCTGAATTTCGCTCGTTACTTCAAATACATAACCCCATAACGCCCGTGACCCCGAATAGGGCTTGTCGCGGCGTTCGTCATTTTTGGCTTGACAGGTTTCTAAGATCGACATACGTTTGTGGTGCTCTGGGGGGCTTTCCCCTTTCGCATCGAGCAAAATGCTCGTGATCCTTAGAACGAGGAGGCTGAAATGGCTGTTCAAAATTCATTACTCACCAATCCCGGCGCTTTTACCGCGCTTCGTGCCCTAACCTCCATCAACCGTACTCTCGACACCGTTCAGAACCGGGTTTCCACCGGCCTAAAGGTGTCTGGTGCCCTTGATAACGCTTCCAGCTTTGCCATCGCGCAAGGCATCCGGGGCGAGCTCAAGGCGATCGACGCGGTGACGCTAGGCCTGAACAACTCGAAAGGTATTGGCAATGTAGGCATCGCCGGCGCGACCGGCATCTCGGACCTCCTGACCGATGTTCGGGCCAAGTTGACCGAGCTTGCGAACGAGGGCATCACCTCGGCTCAGCGGAACATCCTGCTGGACGACTTCAACGCGCTCGTCTCGCAGGCCGCCAACTTCGTCGCCAACGCCACGTTCAACGGTGTCAACCTGCTGACCGGCACCACCAACGTCAACACGCTGTCCAATCTCGCGGGCGGTAACTTGTCGTTGACGGCGCAGACCAACGTCGGTGATCAGGTTCGCAGCATCGCGGCGGCCACACTCGGCACGGCGACCAACGCCCAGAGCGTCATCGCCAACGAGTTCGGCAACCTCGAGTCGGTTGTGAACACGGCGCTCGGTACCCTCGGTGCCGAGGTTCGGGCCTTGGATCTTCAAACCCAGTTCCTGGAGAAGATTCGAGACGCGACGGACGAAGGCTTGGGCAACATCGTGGATGCGGACCTGGCTCGCGAGTCGGCGCGACTGACGTCCCTGCAGGTGCAGCAGCAGCTGTCCGTGCAGACGCTCGGTATCGCCAACCAGCGGCCTCAGTCCCTGCTTGCTTTGTTCAGGTAAGGTGCTTGAAAACGACGGCGTGGCTGGCGCCATGTCGACGGGGGAACGGCGCGCCAAGAAGGCGCGCCGTTTTCGCTTGTCGGCGATCAAGGAGGCGTTCCTTGACAGGGATTCCAAACATGCGAGACAATGTAGCTAGGCAATAAGGTATTAGAATCAATGCCCCTCAAACTGAACGTCAAGCCGGGTGAGAAGTTTATCGTGAACGGTGCCGTGATGGTGGCCGGCAAGAAAGGCGCGTCGCTGGTCCTTCAGAATGAGGCGACGATCCTGCTCGGCAAGGACATCATTCAGGAAGAAGAGGCCACGACGCCGGCCCGGCGGATATATTTTTCCATTTTGGTAATGTATTTGGATCAGGATAACGCCGCGAAGTACCAAGAAACCTTCATGGGCTATATTGAGGATTTTCTCGAGGCAACGACATTCAACGAGGTTCGCCGAACCTTGCTCAACATTCTGCAGGACGTGAACAGCAGGATGTACTATAGAGCCTTGAAAACCTGTAAAGCCCTCATGAAGTATGAGGAAGAAGTGCTGAAGATTGGGCCAATGAGCCTGGAGGACGATCAGGCATGTCAGGAGTCGACGCCTATCAACGCACCCTGAACCAGACAGGGGCGACGCGTGACACGGAGTTTCGTCTCCTTGGACAGGTCACGACGGCGTTGATCAATGCGCAGAAGATCGAGAACGAAGTAAAATCCGATCCCACCAAAATGGCGCAGTTCGCCGACGCGCTGAACTGGAATAATCAGGTCTGGGACCTGTTCGCCGATGATTGCGGGACAGCGGGCAATCAGTTGCCCAGGGAATTGCGTGGCGCGATCGTCAGTCTCGGCATTTGGGTCAAGAAAGAGACCCAGGCGGCGTTGAACGGAGACGGCGACTTGGCGTCCCTTATCGCGGTGAACCGCGATATCATGAAGGGACTGCGTAATTCCGCGGCGAATCAGCAGGCTCAAGAGCAGGCCTCGACACCGCCGCCAGGGACACCGTCGGGTGGGTTGGTGATCGATTCGGCGTAGTAAGGCGCGCGACCCGGGGTCGGCGAGGATCGAGCCGGAAACGTGATGAGTGACCTCACCCCCGAGCGAAGAGCCCAACTCCAAGAACTGAAAAATACCTTCAAACGCGCGCTCATGTTGCATGGAGCCGGGCAACTGGTCGAGGCGGGGGCGCTATATGAGAAGATTCTAGAGGTAGTGCCTCGGCACGCCGATACGTTGGATCTTCTGGGGCGCTGTCTGTTTGAGAGGGGCGAGCACGCAAGCGCGATCGCGGTTCTCACGCGCGCGGTCGCCGAGAATCCCGGCTCACCGTCGCCTTGGAATCATCTTGGGGTCGCCGCGCGGGCGGTTGGTGACCTCGAAACGGCGATCAATGCATTCGAGCAGACCGTGGCGCTGCGCCCCGACCATGGTGATGGACATCTCAATCTGGCGGTCACGCTTTGCGATGACGGACGCTTCGAGGAGGCCTTGCGGCCCGCCGGCCAAGCCGTGCAATTGGCGCCCGACGCCTTCGCGAGCAGATTGCGTCTTGGGGTTGTCCTGCGTCACCTGGAAGAGCACGCCGCCGCGCTTGAACATCTTGAATGCGCGGCGCGGCTCAATCCGCTTCTTACCGAAGCCTATCTGAATATCTCCGCTTGTCATGGTGCTCTCGCGAATGCACGAGCACGCGGCCGCGCGGTTCGTCGGGGTATTCTCGCCACGCCGGGAAGTCCGGAGATCTACACCCATCTCGGAAAATCCGCGCAACCGGGGGAAGGCGATGATGTCTTGGAATGGGCCCGCCGGGCGGTTTTTCTGAGGCCAAGTGAGCCTCGAATGTGGGACCATCTCACTGCTTGCCGTCACGCCTTGAATCACTTCGAGGGGGTGGTTTCCAGCGCGCGTCGATCGATGATCTTGGCCCCCGACTCGGTGGTCCCCTACAACAACATGGCGACCGGTCTGTTTAACACCGGCGCTTATCGAGAATCGATTTGGGCGGCACGGGCTGGGCTTGCCATCGTGCCGGGGTTTCCGGAAATCGCGTTCATCCTCTGTCAGTCGGCTTTTTGCAATGGCCAACCCGAACTGGGATGGCGGCACTGGTCTTCGAGATATCGCCTGGATGAGGCGCCCGGGCGCATTGGTCTTCCAGCGCTTGAGTGGCGGCCCGGCGCGGCGAGCGCCGGACCGGTCTTGGTTTGCGCCGAACAGGGTGTCGGCGATGAGATCCTATATTTCAGTTGCCTTCCCGACCTTTTGAATGAGGTTGGCGACTTGGTCGTTGAATGCGAACCACGTTGGCGCGCGATTCTCGAAAGAAGCTTTCCAAGCCTCGTCGTTGTCGAAAGATCGATGCGGGACGACGCCGAACATGGATTGAGCCACGACTATACCGATATCGTGGCCCGGCATGGAATTCAGTCCTATGTACTGTGCGGAACCCTGTCCGAGTTTTTCCGATATGACATCGCGAGGGAACCACCCGGCGGCTATCTTCGCGTCGATTCAAATGAGGCCGAGAATTGGAAGCGGCGTCTCAAGACCATCGGGCCGCCACCTTATATAGGAGTCTGTTGGCGCAGCGGTCTGATGCTGACCGCCCAGCGAACGATGTTTTATCCGGACGCGGTGGACCTTTTTCGTCAAATGCCGGACGGGGATCACACGTTTATCAGCTTGCAATATGGCGAGCGCGGCGACGACCTGGATCGGGTTCGCGATGAATTGGGACGCATGGTCCACGAATTTCATGACCTCGATCAGACCCGGGAGTTGGACAGGGTGGCGGCATTGATGAGCTGTTTGGATCTCGTGGTCGCGCCAAGCAGCACGGTTTGTCATCTCGCGTGTTCGGTCGGGATATCAACCATCGCCATGGATAAGTCGAACTTCATGTGCGCCGACGGGCGCGACCCGTTGTTTCGAAATCTCTATCCCGTCATGCGCCGCGACGACGTCGCCAACCCGCGCCTGGCCGCGAAGCGGACCGGCGAGGCCGTGGAATTCTTCTTGAAGAACGGTCGTCTGCCTCGGAAGTAACCCGGCAATTCTTAGCCGGTTCACGCGGTAATTCCTTCCTTTTCGCCGACCCGGAAATTTTTTCGACCCGGCTCCCGTCCTGAGGGGAGGGTGAATTATTCAATAAAAACAATACATTATAATTTCGTGCCAAGTTGGCCTCTTCCTTGCTCCTAACCCGGCAGGATCGGTTGATCCAAAAAATCATAAGGGGTCGTCGGGGATCCGAGTACGCAAGCCCGATGACACCAACGCCGCTCCGGGGAGCTTTGCCGAGCGGGCCACGTTGGACCCTCAACAGAATGTGAGAAGGAACTGGTACGATGGTTAACAACAGCATCCTGACGAACCCCAAGGCGTTTGTCGCTCTGCGTAACCTGGAGCAAACCAACCAACGGTTGGCGACTACCCAGAACCGGTTATCCACCGGTCTTAAAGTGACCGGCGCGGTCGATGACGCATCGAACTTCGCGATTGCCCAGGGCATCCGGGGTGATATCCAGGCGCTTGGTGCCGTCACCCAGGGCCTTAACAACTCCAAGGGTATCGGCAATGTCGCGCTGGCCGGCGCCACGGCGATCTCGGACCTGTTGCAGGACATTCGCCAGAAGCTGACGGAGCTGTCGAACCAGGGCATCACGTCCCAGCAACGCGAGATCCTGACGAACGACTTGAACCAACTGATGTCGCAGGCATCCAACTTTGTCGCGAACGCGGTGTTCAATGACGTCAATCTGCTGACGGGAACCACCAACATCGACACTTTGTCGAACCTCAACGGTGGTACTCTGCGCCTGACGGCCCAGACCAACGTCGGCGAGCAAATTCGAAGTGTCGCGTCGGTTGTCGCGACCGCGACGACCGCCACGAACGCGCAGAGTATCCTGGCGCTGGAATACTCCAACCTTGAATCAACCATGAACCTTGCTCTTGGCGCGCTTGGCGCGGAGGTTCGGGCGTTGAACTTCCAGACGGATTTTCTCGCGGCCGTAACCGACGCGACCGAGGAAGGCTTGGGTAACATCGTCGATGCCGACATGGCCCGGGAATCGGCGCAGCTCACCGCCTTGCAGGTGCGTCAGCAGCTTGGCGTGCAGGTCCTCAATATCGCCAACCAGGCGCCGCAGATTCTGCTCGGCCTGTTCCGGTAAATCCAGAACGCCGGGCTTAGTCCCGGCTTTCCGTAGACATGGGATATGGAAGCGATGCAAGGTTACGCCGCATATACCAAGACCCAAGCCACGACCGGGTCGCACCGGGACACCGAGTACAGATTGCTCGGCGCCGTTACCGGGGCCCTGGTTCGGGCGAAGGACGAGAACATCACGCTTCAAGAGAAGATCAAGGCGGTTCTTTGGAACGACAAGGTATGGAACGCGTTCATGTGCGATCTCGGATCCGCCGAGAATAGCCTGCCAAAGCCGCTCAAGGGCGCGTTGATGAGCCTGGCGATCTGGGTGACCAAGGAAACCCAGCGAATTCTCGATAACGAAGCCGATCTGGACGCGTTGATCAACGTGAACCGCCAGATCATGGAAGGCTTGAGACCCAAGCACGAGCCGGCGATGGCGGCCAGTTAGACCGTTTCCGAAAAGATCGGAAACGGTCTAGCGCGCGGAGGCGGGCAAGTCCGCGACCAGAGCGGCCACGTCCCGCATCGCATCGCTCCAGGGGCGTGACGAGCCCTTGTGGATCACCGTCATGCTGGGGGTCCAGGGCTGGCGATCCGTGCCAAGCGACGTCCAGTCCAGGCCGATATTCATTCCAATGCACCGGGTCCCGACCGCTCCCGCCAAGGACAACACCGAGGTCATCGGCCCCACCACCACATCCAACTCCGCGATCAGTGCCGCCAGATTATCCAGATCATCGCGCAGATCGATCCCTTCCGGTCGATGGATCAAAACGCCAAGCTCATCCTCGGCGCGGCGCAGATCATCCTCGCATTCGTCATATTGCAGGTTAATCGGCCTCACGTCGGGAAGCGCAAACACCTCGCGGAAATCCAAGATGTCGAAAAAGTAGTGCGCGTAAATCTTGCTCGCCAGGCCGGTACGCCAGAGAAATCCGAGCTTAAGGCCCGGTCCAAGCTGGTCCAAACGTTTCCGCCAAAGCGCTCGTTCCATACCCTCGGGGATCAAATAGGACTTAACGGCGGGAAAGGTCGAGACGGTTCGACGGGTGAGGCGAGGAAGGTCTCCGATCGCGCAATGCGCCGACAGGTTTTCCGCTTTGACCAGCTCGGAGAAGTCGACGGATGTCGGAGGTCCTTCATCGCGGGGCAACTTTCCGATGAACCGAAGGAGAGGATAGCTGCGCTGGAACAAGGGGACGAGGCGTTTGTCGCATTCGACGATCGTGGGAGCGCGGGCCATGTCCGAAATGTCGCCAAGGCAAGAAGCGAAGCGCATCTCATCACCAATGCCTTGTTCCTGATAGATTAGAAGCGCGCCATCGACGATTGCCGACCCATCCCATTCGGGCGGCAGACCCCGGCGGTCGATCAGGACCTCGTCCTTCAGATGCCGCCAGCGATATTCTCGCCAACCTCGATCGAGATCACCGGCCGCGAGGAGGCAATTGGCGAGATTGTAGCGGATCGCGGGATCCGCCGGCGCCAGAACCGCGGCCCATTCCATGATCCGGGCCGCGCGAGCCGCCTGCATTGCGGTCATGAAGGACCAGGAGAGATTGTTAAGGGATTGAAAAGCGGCGGGATTCAACACAGCGCATCGCTTGAGGTCGCGAACCGCCAGGTCGCCCTGGCCCGCCAGTTCGCGAACCCGGGAGCGTTGAAAGTAGGTTTCGAGCGGATGACTATTCGCCGTGATGGCGACCTGTAGATGATGGTCGGCGCCATCCAGATCCCCCAGATCCTTTAGAGCTTCGGCGAGTTTGACACGCCACCCGGTCTGGCCGGGAACCAGCGCCACCGCCCGCTCCAAGGCCACGTGAGCCTCTTCGGGGCGATGAAAGCTCTGCAGGATCGCGCCGAGATTGTAGTGCGCCTCGGCGTGGTCGGCATTTAGCGCGCAAGCCCGGCGGAACGCCGCCTCGGCGTCTTCGGCGCGAGCCTCGATGAGCAGCGCGCATCCGTGGTGGTTATGGGCTTCCGCGCTATCGGGTTTGCCCGCGACGGCCTTTTCAAGTAGCGGGATAGCCGCCCGGGCGTTCCCGCCTTGAAACAACGCGACGCCCATATAGTGGAGTGCGTCCGGTTGGTCGGGATGCAGGTTCAAAACCTTCTGGTATCTCGTGACGGCGCCGGCAAGGTCACCGGCCCGGTGGCGGGCCAAGCCGTTTCCCAAGGCCTCTTGGACCGCTCGAAATGTCTCCGGCGACAACTCGACCATATTGGCTATCCCGCCGAAGGTTGGAAAAGGACGCATGCGGAGTTCCGAATATAGCCGGTACGGCATGAAATGTGCAGATCCTCCAACAGAACGCGATGGGCGGATGTCCGTGGCGGCGGAGGTAAGACGATTTAAAGGACTGAATTCGAGCAACCGACAGCATTTGGCCCGAAGATTGCATGTAGTATCGGTGAGATTACCGGTTGTTCCAGAAGCCGGGACGGAAAGGGATTATCATGGGCCTGACATCGGCACTTATATCAGCCAGATCCGGTATCCTGGGCGCCCAGGCGGCGATCGATGTTGTCTCGCGCAACATCGCCAGCGCCAGCACCGAGGGTTACACGCGCAAGATCCACAACCAATCCACCCTGGTGGTTGGCGGAACCGGCCAGGGCATTCAAATCGATGAAGTGACCCGCCAGGTCACCGAAGGGCTTCAGCGCGAGGTAAGACAGCAGACCGCCGTGGTCGAGGAACTCGAGGTTATCGACGATTTTCTCGGGCGTCTGGAGCAGCAATTTGGACGCCCGGACGATCAATCCTCCATCTCCGCCAAGCTGACCGATCTGAAGGACGCCTACCAAGCCCTCGCAACGACGCCCGAGGATGTGAGCACCCAGATCGCCGTGGTTACGGCGGCTCAGGAACTCGCCCGATCCTTCAACGATCTGAACAACCAGATCCAGGGCCTTCGTCGGGACGCGGACGCGCGCATCGACGATCAGGTCAACGAGATCAACACGGCGATGGCGAATATCGACTCGCTAAACGACGAGATCGGCCAACGTCAGGCCTTGGGGCAATCGACCGCGGATCTCAAGGATCAACGCGACCAACTGTTGCTTGAGGTGAACGAGAAACTCAGCATTACCTCTTTCGAGCGCCCCGGCGGCGAGATCAGTGTTTTCGCGCCCGGCGGCAATCTGATGCTTGACGACACGCGTCTGGCGTTGAGCTTTTCGACGACCTCGACCTATACCGCGGCCACCACGGGCCAGGCGGTGCAGATCAATACCGGCACCACGAATGTTAGTATCTCGACGGACATCTCCAACGGCGATGGGAGCCTCGCCGGCTTGTTGCGCATTCGCGACACGCTCTTGCCGACGATCCAGACCGCGCTCGACGATCTCGCCTTCGAGGTCGCGACGAACTTCGGCACGGTCAATGTGAACGGCACGAACGAAAACGTGAACCTGTTTACCGACGCCGGTGGATTGACGCCGCCAGGTGCTTTTACGCAGGGCTTCGCCGGAACCATTCAGGTTCGCACCGCGATTACCAACACGCCGACCCTGATCGCCGACCCGCAGACGGCGGCCGGCTTCACCCCCGTTGGCCCGGGCGATCCGTCGATACCATTGGCGATCCTTGGGGTGTTCGAGGCCCAGCAAGCACTGTCCCTCGCGCCGACGGTCAACAACACCATGGAAGGCTTTTTCGCGAATCTCATCGGAACGGTGGCCAATCAGAAAGCGGACTTCGAAAGCCAGCTGACATTCCAGACCAATTTTCGCGATGGCCTGCGCGATCGCTTCAACGACGAGAGCGCGGTGAACACCGACCAGGAGCTCTCGGAACTTATTCGCCTGGAAGCCGCGTTTTCCGCGTCGGCGCGGGTTCTGACAACGGTGCAGCGCGCCGTCGACGATCTCGTTCGGGCGATCTAGGAACAGGTAGGGACCGATATCATGCGTATATCGACCATCACTCAGACCAGCCGTATCGAAACCAATGTCTTGAGTTTGCAGCGCGAGCTCTCGAAGGTTCAAAACCAGGTCAGCTCCGGCAAGGTCTCCAATGTATTCTCCGGTCTGGAAGGCGAAGATGCGCGGGTTTCCATCCAGTTGCGTGAAGCCGTGCAGACCAAGGAATCCTTCATCGAGACGGTTCAGCGCACGCGTCTGCGGACATCCGTCATGGATGCCGGTCTGCTGCAGCTTCAGGAAGTCGCGAACGAGATGCGGACCGAGCTGATCAAGCAGACCGATACAGCGTTCGTGGCCGAGTTGCCGATCATGAACGAGTTCGCCAACAACGCCATCGACCGTTTCGCGAGCTTGCTGAATACCCAGGTGGCCGGACGCTTCGTCTTCTCGGGCCCGGCGACCAGTACGCAACCTATCATCAATGCCAATACCCTGAAGACCAACTTCCAGGGCGCGGTGAACACCACGGTGAACGCGGCGACCAACACGGCCGCGCAGATCCTTGCCGCGGCCGACACGCATTTCAACACCAACGCGAACTGGAACAACCTTAACGCCCAGGCGACGACGGCGGAAAACACCTTGCACGCCGATGTCGGCCTGAACATCTCCTATGGTGAGATGGCGCATCAGGAAGCTTTCGCGGATCTTTTCGAGGTTCTCAACATTTTCGCCAATGTCCAGATCAACGCCGGTGACGAGGCGGAATATCGGACACTCGTCGATTCCGCCCGGACGACGGTCGAGAACGCTTTCGATTCGATCAACCAGATGATCGCCGATCTCGGTGTCGACCAGGCGCGGCTTGATTCGATCGAACAGACCCACAAGGACGATATAGTCGTGTTGGGGGATCAGCTCGGCAATGTCGAGGACGTGGACTCCTTCGAGGCGGTGAATTTGTTTCAAAATCTGCGAAGCCAGATCGAAACCTCGTTCCAGGTGACCGCCGCCACCAGAAATCTGTCGCTCGCTAACTTCATCTAACGCGCCGGCCCGCGACATCCCGTCGCCTGAGGGGATATAGTCGTCTCGCTCTTACAAGGGAGGCGGCGATGGGGAAGGTCATTGTTGAGGTCGAGCGGGCGGTCAGAACCGTCACATTGAACCGCCCGGAAAAGCGCAACGCGTTGGACGCCGAGACGATCGACGCGCTGGTCGCGGCGCTACCTCGACAACCTGGAGCCGAGGAGCGTGTGGCGATTATTCGCGGTGCCGGCCCGGTTTTCTGTTCCGGAATGGATTTGACACAAGACAAGACCGCCTTGGGAAAGCCCGAGGCCGTGGAGGTCATGTTTCGGGCGGTCGAAACCTATCCGTTGCCCGTGGTCGCGGCGGTGCACGGGCATGCGATAGCCGGTGGCGCCGAGTTGGCTTTTCATTGCGACTTCGTTGTCGCGAGTCGGGCGGCGATTTTCGGCATGTAGCTGGCACGGATCGGATTGGCGCCGACCTGGTTTTTGACCAAGAAGATCATGGAAGTGGCGGGGCCGGTGACAGCCAGGGAGATTCTACTGCTGGGAAACCCGGTATCTTCGGAAAAACTTCATGAACTCGGTGTGATCGCGAGAGCGGTGCCGGCAGAGGATCTCGAGGCGGAGGTCACCGCGATCGCCGACAGACTCGCCAGGAACGCGCCTAAATCCCTTGAGGTGATGAAAGCCTTGATGCTGCGGCAAATGGAGTTTCGGGACGGGATTCAGCACGACGATCTGAATGATTGGGTGGCGCGTATCAGCGAAACCGACGACGCGCGGGAGGGAGTGGAAGCCCGATTGAATCGCCGACCCGCGGTTTTCAAGGGGCACTAGGCTGGTGATGATTTGAGTGGCGGATTTTCGTAAAAAGCCGCCTATCTGATTCCCTATGGACTTTTTTCGCGAAACACCTTATATTGTTTACATGGAGTCGTGTTTTCGGGCTCCAGCGCTCCTGAATGGAGGGTGGGATGGAACTACAGCCTAACCTGTTGGCGGTAAACACGCTGCCTCAGGTGTTCGCTACGAGAGGAACGGCGCCTGAGCCTGAAGTGGCCCAGGAACAAGCCCCCGCGACACCGGTAAAGCCGATTGTTGATGGGTTTTTCATAAGCCCGCTTTTGCAGTTTGACAATCAGGCGCTTGCTTTGATCTTCCAGGTCCGTGACTCGGAGTCCGGGGAGGTTCAGAGGCAATTCCCGAGGGAGAGTGTCGTTGAACGCTTGCGGAGCAATCCGGAAGTGCGGACCATCAAGATTCCGGAAAACGCGGAAGGCGCCGATGCGGCGCCGGCACAGGAGATCGTGAACGGAGCCGGCGGTACCGATGCGGTCGATTCGGCGGAAACTGACACGGTGGCCGTCGTCGCTGGCACCGAGGTCGCGAATGGCGCGCTGGCGATCGGCGGCACGTCGAGTGGTGTTTCGCCCGCGCTCGCGCCGAGCGGGCAAGGCGTTGACTTCCTGGTATAATCGCCACGTCCATTTCTGTTGCGATGAGGCCATGTGGGAGGCTCTTCCACATGGCCAAAAGCGTGCGCGAATTTTGATCCGTCATACCGATGGCTTTGACGCGGCTGATCTTGTGAAACCTCAAATCGTTTATGTGGCCCGCCAATCTATGGTAGGTAACGAAACCGGTTCCGTCTTGCGAACTGTCGCGGGGTAGGGGTGCGATGAGTGAAGACCTGACAGCGACCCTCCATGATCTTTTGGTCACGGGACTGCGTCATCATGACGTTGGCGAGGTGGAACAAGCGCGCGATGCCTATCTGCGAATTCTGGAGATTGACCCTCGGCACGCCCAGGCGCTGGATTTAGCGGGTGTGCTTTGCATGCAGTGCGGCGAGCTGGAGGCGGCGCGGGATTTCTATGACGCGGCCCTGGAGGTCGAACCCGAGAACGCGCGCTTTCTAACCCATGTCGGAACCCTTCAACTTCATCAAGGGGAACTGGCGGAGGCGGTCGATACGTTTCGAACCGCCGCGGATAGTGATCCGACCTACGCCGAGCCGAAATTTTTTCTAGCAATTGGGTTGCGCGGTGTCGGTCAACGTCTGGATGCCGTCGATAGTTTGGACGAGGCCCTCGCGGAGGATCCGAACAACTCTCTTTTTCTGTCTTGGCGCGGCACGTTGGCGTGGGAAACCGGTGATTTCGAAGCCGCGATCGACTATCTTGAGCGCTCGCTGCAAGCCGACGGAACAAATCTCGAGGCGATGAGTCAGCTCGGATCCGTGCTGGTGGATCTCGAGGATTTTTCCATGGCGGAACGTTGTTTTCGCGCGGCGCTCGACATTGCGCCGAACAATGCGATGAGCCGAGGTAAACTCGCGGACGCATTGGCGCGACAAGGATGCCGCGAAGAGGCGGGGCGTGAGTTCAAGGTCGCGTTGGAAACATCTTCCAATGACGCGCGTCTTTGGGCGCTCTACTCGGTCATGCTGGCCGGTGAGGGAAACAGTGACGGCGCTACCAAGGCGGTCGTCAAGGCTAGGGAGATTGACCCCAACTCGATAGACGTGGAATTGGCGTTGTTGGAGACCTTCACGTTGTTGGGTGCGACGGATTCCATCGCCAGCTCGAAGGAACGCCTACGCGAGTTGGCTCCGGACGATGCCCGCGTGGACGCGGCCGTCACATAACGAATTCCCGGTTTCGCGAAACTAGCTGTCGGCGCAAAACGCGATCGAGGCGGATTGCGGGTTTGAATAGGCGGCGTAGCCGTTCCCGCGTGGGCCAAAGGCGGAAGGCGCGGTTTTAACGCCCCGTTGCTCCTTCACCGCCTCGATGATCAGCTTAACAATTCGATCCGTCGCGTCGTGGGCGCCGCGCAAGGACAGCATGTTCTGGGCCAGAACGTCGCGAAACTTTTTATAGAGTTTGCGCAAATCGGTGCGTTCGCTTTCATCAAGGGCGTTCAGAACCTCGAGATCTCCCTCGACCCGGCGCTGCGCTTCCTCGAAACCCTTGGCCAGTTGAACCTTGCGGGATTGCAGACTGGCGAGATCCGAGTATTTGCGTGATTGGATCAGGTCGTTTTCCTGGATCAGAACCTCCATCAAGCCATTCATGCTTTCGGCGAAGGAGATCACGATTTGCTTTGCATCCATCTTATTTGCCCTCCTGGAGCGCCAAGAGTTGTCTTTCAATCGAGTCGGACAGGCCGATACCGCCGGCCTTTGAGACTTGGTTGCCGTATTCCTGCACCAACATGTCGCGGAAGATTGCCTCGCCGTTTCCGCCGCCCATCAGGCCGTCCGATTTGATGCCCTTGAACATGTGCCCAAACATTTGCGAGAGAAACATGGATTCGAATTTCTCGGCGACCTCGCGGATGCTCTCGCGATTCTGATCGTACGCTTGCTTGGCGTTCTGGATGTCCGGGCGCTGGGTAAAAGCGTCGCGCGCGGCGGACCGGAGATCGATTGATGTTCCCATATCCATTGTCCGGTCCTCTCTAGAGCAGTTCGATTTCGGCCTGCAGCGCGCCGGCTGCCTTGATGGCCTGAAGGATGGAGATCATGTCGCGCGGACCGATGCCGAGAGCGTTCAAACCATCGACCAGTTCCTGCAAGGTGACGCCTTGCGGGACGATCGTCAGGCGCTTGTCCTGGTCCTCGTCGATCTCGATTTGGGTGCGCGGGACAGTCACGGTTTCGCCCGTCTCGGAGAAGGGCTGGGGCTGCGAGACCTGAGGGGTTTCGGTGATCCTGATCGTCAGATTGCCCTGGGCGATCGCGACGGTGCTGATCCGAACGTTCTCGCCCATCACGATGATGCCGGTCTGCTCGTCTACCACGACCTTGGCCGACATGTCGGGGGTTACCCGCAGTTGCTCGATATCGGTGATCAGCGAGACGGTCCGACCACGATAGGGATCGGGAACCAGCATTTGCACCGTGGACGGGTCGCGAGGCTGGGCGATCGGACCGCCGATAAAGGCGTTGATGGCCTGCGCGATGCGGCGCGCCGTGGTGAAATCGGGGTTGCGGAGCGAAATGGTAACCGTGTCCATGCCTTGGAGGTCAAAACCGATCTCGCGTTCGATGATGGCGCCGCTGGCGATCCGACCGTTCGTGGGCACGCCGCGGCTGACCGTCGCGCCATCGCCTTCGGCGGAAAAGCCGCCGACCGCGATGGGCCCCTGAGCGACCGCGTAAACCTCGCCATCGGCGCCGACCAGCGGAGTGACCAGGAGGGTGCCGCCGAGCAGACTCTCGGAGTCGCCGATGGCGCTGATCGAAACATCGATTCGCGTGCCTTGCTGCGAGAAGGGAGGCAGGGTCGCGGTGACCATCACGGCGGCGACATTGTCGGTTCTAAGGGAGTCGTCGCGAGCATTGACGCCCAGCCGTTCCAACATGCCGACCAGGCTCTCCCGGGTAAAGATCGACGTCGTCAACGTATCGCCCGTGCCATTCAGGCCAACAACGAGACCGTAACCGATCAGCATGTTCTCGCGGACACCCTCGAAATCAACGATGTCCTTGATCCGGGTCTGGGCGCTGGTGCCTTGAAGGCCGAGAAGGGTGGAAAACCCCAGGAAAAGGGCGAGTTGGAGCATTTTGCGTCCGAACCGGCCGGTTTTCTTCAATTGATCGCGCATGGCTTCTGTTCCATTCAGTCGTTCGTTCCGTTTCCCGGAGCGATGTTCGCGAATGGTTATGCGAATTCCGTGCCAGAATCCGTCGGGAAGAGGGCCTGATCAATGCGGTTTCACCACCGACCGCGCGCCTAGTCGCCGAAGGTTTGACGCACAGTCGGCAATTTTTGCCGGGCTGGCGTGGGAACTTGGCGGTCGATGTTTCGGAAACCGTTATCGCGCGCCTTGGATCATGATATAAGAGCCGCATGATCGCTGGCGAGACGATTTCCGATGAAAGTTGATCCGACAAGGCGCGCGGGCGTTGCCAACGTCAAGCGCTCTGGTGCGGCCAAGGGGGCAAGCGGCGAGTTTGCCCGCCTTCTGGGCGCGAGTTCAGAGACCGAGGCCGTCGCCGGACCGGTCGCCACGGCGCCGGTCGATTCGCTTCTAGCGCTTCAGGAAGTCGGGGATCAGGGCGGTGGCGGCAATTCCAAGGCAAGACAGCGCGCCGAACTGATGTTGGAGCGGCTGGAGGAAATCCGGACCGGACTGCTGCTTGGAGCCATTCCGCGGTCGCAACTGGAAGACCTCGCGAGGGTCGCCCGGGAATCACGGGAAACCTTCCTAGATCCGGGGTTGGGCGAGGTTCTCGATGACATCGAATTGCGCGCCCGGGTTGAGCTCGCGAAGTATGATGCAACGTAATATTAAAGTAACAATGATCCTAGTGTCTTAGGCGTCATTCCGGTTTCTCGAATCCGTTAATCTGGGTGTTGCGGCGCTCCGAACCGATCCATATACTCC
This sequence comes from Alphaproteobacteria bacterium, assembly GCA_038118725.1. Taxonomy (GTDB): domain Bacteria; phylum Pseudomonadota; class Alphaproteobacteria; order Thalassobaculales; family Thalassobaculaceae; genus JADHLJ01. The sequence goes on from JAYOIK010000001.1 coordinate 87,670, forward strand.
GCTCGCTTTCGCGGCCTGGATAGGGCTGACCGGGCGGCGTGGTTGTTTGGAGGATGGGAATGCAGACGACGCTTTCGCCGGATTACGTGCCCTCGGAGGACGAGGAGTTCATGAACCCAAGGCAGCTGGCTTTTTTTCGCCAGAAACTGCTCGATTGGAAGGCCGACCTGGTCCGCGACGCGGGCGAGACCTTGAATAATCTAACCGAGGGAAATCTACAGCAACCGGACATGGCGGATCGGGCGTCGTTGGAGACCGATCATCAACTGGAGCTCAGAACACGAGATCGTGAGCGCAAGCTGATCAACAAGATCGACGAGGCGTTGGACCGGATCAAGGACGGCAGCTACGGCTATTGCGAGGAAACCGATGAGCCGATCGGGCTGCGCCGTCTGATCGCGCGCCCCATCGCGACCCTGAGCCTGGAGGCTCAGGAGCGTCACGAGAGGCTTGAGCGGACCCATCGGGACGACTGAGTTTCCGTTTCCCTTGAGTACAAGAAGGCCGCCCCGGGAGGCGGCCTTCCCTTTCGTTGAGCCCTGGTTGACTAGAAGGGCATCAGGACTTCAAGTACCTGCGAGCCGTAGCGCATCTGTTGCAGATCGCTGAGCTGTCCGCGGCCGCCATACGCGATCCGGGCCTCGGCCATCTGGTCATAGTTGATCGTGTTCGTGGTCGCGATATCCTCCGGTCGGATGATACCGCCCACGACAACTTCCCGGACCTCGAAATTGACCCGGATTTCCTGGCGTCCGAAGACCACGAGATTGCCGTTGGGCAAGCGCTGACTGATCACGGCGGCGACTCGCAGGTTTACCGATTCCGTGCGGTCCACTCGACCCCGGCCGTCATTGGCCATTGTGCTGTTGAGGTTGACCAGATCGCCGCCATCCACGGTGCCCGGCAGATGCCTGCTTAGCAGGTTCTCGACACCGAGCAGGCCGGTCACGTCGAAGTCGTCGTTCTTGGTGCGGTCGTGCCGCGTGCGAATATCGAGTTGGGCATCGTCCTCGAGGGCGACGACGACAGTTATGATGTCGCCGACATCGCTGGCCCGTTGATCCTTGAAGAAGGCGCGGGAGCCTTCCTGCCAAAGCGAATTCGGCTGGCGGGTAACGCGCACCGGATCGGGCATCGGCATCGAGACAGGCCGGTAACCGGCGGCTTTGTTGGGGTTGGAGATGGTGCTCAATTCCGGCGCCTTGCCGATATTCGCCAGCCTGTCCAGGGTGTTGCAGGCGCCGAGCGTCAAGGCGGATCCAACGATCAGGGTGAGGTGCAGGGCGGTTCTTTTGACGGTTCTTGTCATTTTCAGGGTTCCTCTATTCTAGAGCCTGGGCCGGGACCGAGGACTGAAACTCTTTCGATTGACGGCGCTTGGACTAGTTCAGCGCCGCGAATTTGGGCAATTGGATGGTTGCAACATTGGGGCCAACCACCTTGCCTTCGATGATCTTTTTGCTTCGGGGATTGCGTATCCGGATGACGTCGTTGCGCGCTCCGTGCTCCATGGCCAATCCCCGATAGGACAGGCTCATGGATTTGCTGCGAAAATGCACGGTAACGAAGTCGCCCTTCGCAACCAGCCGGCGCGGCATGACATCCGTCCGCTTGATCAGCCTGCCGGCGATCAGGGGGCGGCGGGCGGATTGGCCTACCAACTCATCCAGGCTGTTGATCGTGTTATAGGTCGCCTGGTTGGTCCGCACGTTACGCCAACCGATATCGCGGGCCCGTATGACCTCGCCCGGGTGTACATGATGCTGTGCGACGGGCAGGGCGATCATCTCGTAGATCCGGCCCTTGACCTGCGTGCGGGCGGCGTTCGGGTCATTCGCCGGCGCCGAGAGCCAGGCGCTGAACTGCTGGGTGCGCTGGTCGTAGTTCATGTCGTGGACCCGGACCGTCTGGTCCTGATTCGTGGCTACCATGATGTTGAGACGCGGGTTGGCGAGCTCGATATCCACGTCGCCGGCGGCATGGCCGTCGGCCAGAGCATCGCTCAGCGCCAGGCGCACGGTTTTCAGGGGAATGGTGCGGCTGGCGCGTTGAACTCGGACCACTTTCTGGCCCCGTCCGGGTTGCCAGTCCAATCCGTGTTGCGCGGCGATCCGTCGTAGCTCTCGCGACCCGATGTTGATCTTCATGCCGGGGGCGGGGGCCGTCGATACGATCGTATCGCTTTTGTCGCCGAGACCGGCGAACAAATCACCCAGCAAAATTTGCCCACCGGTCACGGTAACCGAGTCTTTCAACCGGATCGCCTCCGCGGCGAGGGTCTCGGTGGCCGTCATCGCCGCGCCTTGCAGGACCAGTACGGTCAATCCCAGGCCGATGAGGTGTTGCTTCATGGTTTTCATCATCCGTCTCCCTTTGCACATCCGTTAATCGACATCGTCATCAGCGGATGTTGTTGACGGTGGCCATCATCTGATCGGCGGTTTCGATGACCTTCGAGTTCAGCTCGTATCCGCGCTGGGCTGTGATGAGGTCGGTGATCTCATGCACCGGATCGACGTTGGACGACTCGATGAAGCCCTGGAATATACCGCCGAACCCAGCCGTGATCGGCAGGCCGGTGACGGCGGCGCCGGAGGCTTCCGTCGCGGCCAACAAGTTGTTGCCGAGATGTTCAAGGCCAGCTTCGTTCTGGAACGTCGCAAGCTGAATTTGCCCCGCGACTTGCTCGGTGACCTGACCGTCGAGCTTAACCAGAACCTGGCCGGACTGGTTGATCGTGACGCCAACCGCGGCCTGATCGACGGTGATGCCGGGCAGTAGCGTGAACCCATCGGCGTTCACAATGGTGCCGGCGGCGTTGACCTGGAACGAACCGGAGCGCGTGTAGGCGGTTTCGCCGGTCGGCAACTGGATCTGGAACATGCCCCGACCGCGGATCGCCATATCCAGCTGATTGTCGGTCAGGATGAGCGAGCCCTGCTCGTTAACTCTATAGGTGGAGGCGACCCGAACGCCGACACCGAGCTGGATGCCCGAGGGAACGATGGTTCCGGCGTCGGAGGAATTACTGCCGACCCGGCGCAGGTCCTGATAGAGCAGGTCCTGGAATTCCGCGCGGTGGCGCTTGAAGGCCGTGGTGTTCATGTTGGCGATGTTGTTGGAGATGACTTCGACATTGGTCTGCTGAGCCAACATTCCAGTCGCGCCGATGTTCAAGGCTTGCATGGCGAGTGTCCTTTCCTAAACCCGGTTCCGTTACGCGCTAGGCGTCTGGCGGCCAAGACGGCGCACGGCGGTTTGTTGGCGTTCGGCTTCACGGTCGAGGAAGCTCTTGACCGCGTCATAGGAGCGTTGAATGTCGATCATCCGGACCAGCTCCTTAACCGGCGTGACGTTGGCGCGCTCCAGGGACCCTTGAAGAACCGTGGAGTTGACCGGATCCTGCGGCTGTTCAGTGGTCTCGAACAGGCTGTTGCCGTTCTTCTGCAGCAAATGCAGGAACTTGAACTCGGCGACCTTGATCTTGGCGATGATCTCGGCGCCGGCCGAGACGCTTCCATCGCGGCCGATCTCGATCTTACCGCCCTCAAGAGGGATGACGATCGGCTGATCATCCTCGTCGACAACGGCAAAGCCTTCGCGGGTGATCAACTGATTGTCGGGGCTCAGGGAAAGCGCGCCGTTCCGCGTGTATTTCACGCCGGAGCCGTCGTCCACGCCGAAGAATCCCGGGCCGTTGATCGCGATGTCCAGATCATTCCCGGTATTGGCGAGGGCGCCGGGTTCGAAGCTGACGGCGGTTCCGTGGTCGATCACGAAATCGAGCTTGTTCGCGAAGGCGTTGTCGGTTTGCGCGGTGGCGTAGACGCCGAGTTCGCGCTTGAAGGCCGTGGTGTTGATATTGGCGATGTTGTTCGCCACCAGGGCCATTTCGCGGCGCAGCGCGGTTTGTCGCGACAGGCCAATGTAGATCGTGTTTTCCATTTCTCGGCTTCCCGTGCCTATTTGTGTCGCCTTAGTGGCTTGACTACGCCGGGTAATAAGCACAACGCGTGCCATGTTTAGAAATTAATAAAATCAATCGTTTAGAGGGTTTCCGTGGGCCGGTTGGAATTGCCTTTGGCGCCGCGGCGGGCCACGCGGGGTAGATTTTGCCGGTCAAATTTGCCGCGCCCGCTTCCTTATCCAAAAGACTGAAACCGCAATATGCGGGGCTTGTGGACAGGCGATATACTTGATGTCGCGTGACTCTTTCGAAAATGGCGGAAATCCTGTAGAATCACTGGACAAGGCACGGCGATTGCATTGTCTCATGCGTGAAAGCGCTCGCCGGGTTCGCGACGCGGGGTTGATGGATGGTCCATCAGGCTTGATCTTGACTTAGCCCTGGATGGCTCGAATGGCCGAGGAAGGCGAAGATCTAGAAGAAGGCATGGGGGAGGACGAGGACGGCGGCTCAAAAAAACTGAGCGGCAAGAAGATCGTCCTTTTCATCGTATTGCCCCTGCTTTTGTTGATCGGCGCCGGTGTCGGCGTAACGGTCATGCTGGGCGTTTTCAGCGAACCCCCGCCGCCGGTGGACGCCGAGGCCGGCGCCCCGCAACCCGTGGAACCCGAACCGACGGTTCAGACCACGTTCTTCGAGGTTCCGGACCTGATCGTCAACTTGAACACCGATATCCGCAAGTCGACGTTTCTGAAGATCAAGATTTCGCTGGAGATCGCGGACTCGGCGGATATCGACGTGATCAACCAGATGCTGCCGCGGATCGTGGACAACTTCCAGGTCTATCTACGAGAGCTTCGGATTCAAGATCTCCAGGGATCGGCGGGAATGTACCGCTTGAGAGAGGAACTGCTGCGTCGCGTGAACATCGCGGTCCGCCCGGCCCGGGTCAAGGACGTGTTGTTCAAGGAAATGCTCGTACAGTAGGGTGAGGGACAATGGCTACCGACGAAGATGCGCTCGCGGCTGAATGGGAGTCGATGAACGACGACGGCGATGATCCCGGCGACGATGTTGGCAACGCCCGGGTCCTCAACCAAGACGAAATCGACAGCCTTCTCGGCTTTGACGAAGCGACCGGCGGCGACGCGGAAACCTCCGGCATTCAGGCGATTGTCAACTCGGCGTTGGTTTCATACGAGCGACTGCCGATGCTTGAGGTCGTGTTCGACCGCCTGGTGCGGATGATGTCGACCAGCCTGCGTAACTTCACCTCCGATAACGTCGAGGTGTCCTTGGACAACATCACCTCGATCCGTTTTGGCGACTATCTGAAGTCAATCCCCTTGCCGGCCATGCTGAGCGTGTTCAAGGCCGAGGAGTGGGACAATTTCGGCCTATTGGTCGTGGATTCGGCGCTGATCTACTCGATCGTCGATGTCTTGCTCGGTGGACGGCGCGGAATGGCGGCGATGCGGATCGAGGGCCGGCCCTATACCACGATCGAACGCAATCTCGTCGAACGCATGGTCAATGTGGTGCTAAGCGACCTTTCGGCGGCCTTTGACCCCCTGAGCCCGGTGACGTTCCGTTTCGACCGGCTGGAGACCAACCCGCGCTTCGCGACGATCGCGCGGCCCGCCAACGCGGCGGTTCTGGCGCGGCTCCGGATTGACATGGAAGATCGTGGTGGCCGGTTGGAGCTCATGTTGCCCTATGCGACCCTGGAGCCGGTACGCGAGCTGCTGCTCCAGATGTTCATGGGCGAGAAGTTCGGCCGGGACTCGATCTGGGAAACGCATCTGGCGAATGAGCTCTGGAATACCGATATTGAGTTGGACGCGGTGCTGGATCAGGTCGTTTTTTCCTTGAACGACGTGATCAATTGGAAGCCGGGCACGCGTATCATGCTGAACGCGCTGCCGAATTCCAGCATCGACATGCGGTGCGGCGAGGTGCCTCTCTTCGTCGGCCACATGGGGCAGAAGGGTGGAAACATGGCGGTGAAGATCAATAAGAAGCTTCGGAAGATGTGATTAGGCGATGGGAACTCCTAAATGCCTTGGGCACTGATCCTCGACGGTCTTCTGGCGGTCCTTCTGTTGTTGATGATCGCTTATGCGTTCGTGCTGAACAGGCGCTTGGCGACGTTGCGGACCGACCGCGAAGACCTGGAAGCCTTTATCGCGCGTTTCAATGACGCGACGAACAAGGCGAACGGGAGTTTGCAGGGATTACGTTCGGCGGCGGAGGCCAACGCGGCGCTGATCAAGGATGCCGCCGACAAGGCACAGGCGTTGCGAGATGAACTGGCGTTTCTCGTGGAGCGCGCGGACGGCTCGGCGGAACGGCTTGCCAAGGCCAGCGCCCGCCCGGATGCTGGCGGCGCCTCGGAGGCCAAGGGGCGGAACTCGGACGGAGCATCTCCGACGACGGTGGCCGGGAGCGCGCGTGGGGGCGCCGCGCGGCGCCCGGCGGATCGCAGGGCGCCAAGTCGAGGCGCCGAGGTGTCGAGCGCCGCTCAGGAGCCTTCGGGCCAGGACCACGAGGCGGCCTCCGAGGCCGAACGGGAATTGTTGAACGCGCTCAGGAGGGCTCGCTAAATGGCCTACGATCGCGGCGGGAAACCAGTCCGAAACACCATTGACGGTGATGCCGATGCACTCGGGGTGAAACCCGCGGCGGCGACAACGCGCGCCGACGCGACCACTGGGCCGAAACCCGCTTCGGCGCCGCCGAAAAGGGCCAAAGTCCCCTTCATGGCGCGGCTGCGCGTGTTGCCGGTAATGATCTTCCTCGCCACCTTGTTGCTCTCCTTCAAGGTCACGGCGATATGGGACGCGCTCCACGACGAGACCGGCATGATTTCGCTCGCCACCTACGCCGAGGCTCAACAGACCCCCGCGAGGGCGCAAGCCGCCGGTCAGACCCAGGCAGCGGCCACGAAGGTACCGGCCACGAAGGCAGCGGCCACGGAGGTACCGGCCACGAAGGTATCGACGCCCAAACCGGTCCAACTCGCGCAGGCCTCGGGCGGCACTCAGGGTGGTGGTGAGAAGCCGCTTGACCCGGTGCTCTTTACACGCTCGGAAATCGAACTTCTGCAAGAGCTTTCGAAACGGCGCAAGGAGCTGGACGCGCGTGAGCAAACAGTCATTCAACGCGAGGGATTGTTGAACGCCGCCGAGACTCGTATCGAAAAGAAGATCGCCGAACTCAAAGGGGTCAAGGACGACATTGAAAAGCTGATACAGCAGTATGAAGAGCAAGAGGAGCAGCAGCTTAACGATCTCGTTGCGATCTACGAGAAGATGAAGCCCAAGGATGCGTCGCGTATATTCAATGATCTCGAGACCGACATCCTGCTGCAGATATTCGACAAGATGAAGGCGTCCAAGACCGCTCTGATCCTGGCCAATATGAAGGCGGCTAGAGCCAAGGAGATCACCTCGAGGATCGCGGAACGCCGCGAGATGCCGAACATAAACTAACGTGATGGGCGACGACGAACGTCGACGCATCGGACCATGGTCGGTGGATCTTTACGAGATGATGGTGAAGCACAGTCAATGACGGCGGCGAATGGTTCCAAGGCTAGCAATGACCAACGGCTTGGAAGCCTTCCGTTATTCCTGAGCCTGTTCCTGCTGTTGCTGGCGTTCTTCATCTTTCTGAATTCCATCTCGTCGTTCGAGGCTGGAAAGAGCGATCGGGTGATCGCCAGTATCCGGGCGAGTTTTCCAGGATTTGGGGAGGGTGGAGAAGGCGCGGGGATCTTGGACGCGGACCGGATCGGATCGGTCGAGCCGTCGCTGTCGGCGCGTCTTACCGAAGCCTTCAGGTTTACGTTTCCGAGGCTCGCTTTGAACATAGTCGACGAGGGCGAGCGTATCCGCGTGGATATCCCGCTTGACCGTCTGTTCGTGCCGGAGTCCACGGAACCTAGGGCGGCGTTGCCAGTTTTGAGTAGCCGCCTGGCCAAGGTACTGAGCGACCCGGATGCCCAACAGGGCTTGGAAACCCGCATTTTGTTCGGCTACAGCGATGCCGATGGGCGGATGGCGAGGGATCTCAGGACCTTACGGCTCGCCACGGTGACGATCGAAAGCATGCTGGCCGCCGGCGGTGAAAAACGTCTGATGTCGGTCGGTCTGGAACCTGGGCATGTATCGGAGTTGCGTTTCATCTTTCAGGTCGTTCCCAAGGGCGGGACGGCGGCGCAAGGCGAGGTGCGGCCATGACCGCCTCGCAACTTAGGGATCGCGTGGATGTCACCGGGGCAAGGCGGGCGCGTAGCGGGGCCGGTCCGGTCTGGCTCGTCACTTTCGTCGACCTGATCTCGTTGTTACTCGCGTTCTTCATGATGATTTTTTCGATGTCGTCCTTGAGTTCTCCGGATTGGAAAGCCTTTACCGCCGCGATGAGCCAGGCCGAGATCAAGAAACCCGTGGATACGACCCAAGCGGAACCCACCCCTTTATCGGCCGAACCGGATCGACCTGGTCGCGGCGTCAATGTTCAGTATTTGCGCCGCATTCTCGAGACTGGAATGGCGCGCGAGACGACGCTGGCGCTGGCGGTTCTCAAGGAGGCGGATGGGAAGCTGGTACTATCGCTGCCCGGGGATCTATTCTTTCGCTCGGGCACCGCCGAGGTGGTGCCCTCTGGCGATGCCGCCTTGTTCGCGCTGGCTGAAACGCTTTCGAATCTGGACAACCGCATAGATTTGATTGGCCATACCGACCCTGAGCCGTTGAGTGGGCGGGGCGCGTTCAAGAGCAATTGGGAATTGTCGCTGGCCCGCGCCGCCGCGGTCGCGGATAGCCTGGCCCAGGCGGGGTACCGCAAACCGATGACCGTGCGCGGGCTGGGGGACGCCTGGTTCGAGACCATTGACGGTGCCCTGCCGCTGGAACAGCGATATCGCCGGGCCCGTCGCGTGGACCTGATCATTCACCGGGAAAGTGACGCCCGATGAGGTGGCTGCGTAACATTGGGACGCGCGGCGCCATACTGCTTTTGGCAATATGGTTCTGGATGCCGGTACAGGCCGCCCGGGCCGCGGAAGTAAGCGCCGAGTCCAGCGACGGCTTCGATAGTTTGCGATTCTCCTGGCCGGCCCGGGTGAACTACACGGCCCAACGGTTCGGCAACGAATTGTTAATCCAGTTCGATCGCCCCGTGGATGGCGATGTCGCGGGGGCGGCGCGTGGCTTGGGAGGTTTTATCGCGTCGGCGCGGCTGGATGCTCGTCGGCGTGAGGTCGTTGTTGGATTAACCGGTAACCATCGGTTGCGGACTTATCGGGACGGCAACAATGTCGTGATCGACGTGGGCGAGCGACAAGCGGTCGCGAGCCGCCCCACGGCGAGCACGCCGGCCGTGGCGGGAGGCGGCGCTTCCGCTTCGTCGGCGCCGACGATACCCGTGCGCGTGGGCGCGCATCCGACCTATCGTCGGTTGGTTTTTGATTGGCCTTCCAACACGCCCTATAGCGTCACCGAAGCCAATGGCGCGGCGCGGATCGCGTTCGGCAAGCCAGGACGAATTGATGCCGGGGCCCTGACATCGCGTCTGCCTAGCCAGTTCGCTGGACTGCGCGCCGAGGCGGGCGGCGACGGTAACGTCAATGTCGTCATTCCAATCCCCGACGGGGTGCGGGTTCGCCACTTCCTTTCCGGGCCAAAGGTGGTGGTCGATCTGATCCAGGATCCCAATGCGCGCTCGCTCGCTCCACAGACTCCAAGGCCAGCGTCTCCGGCCGTGTCCGCGCAAGCGCCGCAGCCCCCGGTCGCCCAACCGGCCCCGGACGAGAAGGTTCCCACGCCCGCGACGGGAGGGGCGGCCCTGGCGAGCCAGTTCGGCTTGGCCCCGAGCCAGAACCCGAACGCGGCCAGCCCGCCGGAACCGCAAACCCCCGGACAAGCTCGGCCCGCCACGGTTCAACCCGGCTCTCCGCCCACGACGCCGCCCGCCACGCCCCAATCATCAACGGCCCAGGCCGGCGGCGCCACCCAGCCCGCTTCAACGGCTCCCGCGATCGCGGCCGCGGCGACGGGGGCCACGCCACCGGCGGTTTCGACCACGCCCCCCGCGTCGGCCAATGGGGCTAGCGCGATACCGCCGGCAACGGTAACCCAAGAGGGAGACGCGTCCGCGCAAGCCGAGCCGCAAACGGCGTCCACGTCGTCCGGGGGCGAAGCACCAAGTCCATCCGATGAAGGCGCGGCGGGTGACGAAGCCGCCGCGAACGTCGACCCGACCAACCTCGTGGCAAGTTTGAGGGCATCGCAGAATGCCACGATCAGCGGGCCCAGCCTACCGGTTTTGGTGTCCAGAACCAATGACGCGACATCCGTTCGTTTTGACTGGAAGCAACCGGTCGCGGCGGCGGTGTTTCTGCGCGCGGAACATCTATGGGTTGTGTTTGACGAGGCCGTGACGTTCGATCTCGGGGCGCTGATCGCCAATCCAGGCCAGATCATGGGAGTTGCCGAGCAAATCGCGGTCGCCCTGGGTTCCGCGCTCCGTGTTCCCCTCGTGGCGGGGATCGCGCCCAGGGTTTGGCGCGATGGCGACGCCTGGATCGTGGATCTGCAACCCCAGGCAATGCGCCCGGATGTCGTGCTCGACGTGGGAACGCAGCAATCGAGTCCGCAGGGACCTAGGGTCTTTGTTTTGGCCGAAGGTGTCGGTCGCACGTCGGTGGCCCGGGACCCAGAGGTCGGCGACCTGCTTTTCATGATTCCGATGACACCGCTTAGCCGCGGCATTGACGTCGAACGAAACTATAGCCAGTTCAATATTCTCGGATCTGTTCAGGGCATGGTTGTGCAGCCGTTGATCGAGGAACTCGAAGTCAGGGTGCTTCCGGACGGCGTGGCGATCACCGCGAGCAAGCTCAGCGGGCTCGAGGTTTCGAAACCCCAGCCAGGCAAGGCCGAGGAAGAATTGGTTGGGCGTAGGGGTGATGGACTGCCTCCCGGATTGGCCCCGGGGCGGATCTTTAATCTGGTCTCCTGGCGTCAAGGGGCGAACGAGGCGCAATTTCTGCGGGTTAAACAGGACATTCAACGGCAAATTTCCGAGGCGACCAGTATCTCGCGAAGCGGCCCGAGGCTGAGTCTTGCTCAATTCTATTTCGCCAATGGCCTCGCCGCCGAAGCGATGGGGCTGCTGCGAACCATCGCGACCTCGGACGAGGAACTGGCGCGACGGCCGGATGTGAAGGCACTACGCGGGGCAAGTCAGTTCATGCTCGGTCGGTTCGCCGAAGCCGAGGAAGATCTCGATGATCGTTCCTTGAATGGTTTCGCCGAGGCCGAACTATGGCGGGGGGCTTCCAACGCGGCCCAGGGTAAATGGGCGAGCGCCATTGAGCATTTCGCCCGTGCCGGTGAAATCCCCGGCGGTTATCCCCGGAACTTCGCGACTCAGTTGGCTATGCTGGCGGCGGAGGCGGCGATCCGGGCCGGTGACTTCCGGGGCGCCGGTGGTTTCCTCGATGCCATAGCCGAGGGCCGCCCAACCCCCGGAGAGCAGGCGCGTCTGGACTATCTGCGAGGCCGGGTGCTCTATGCCTCCGGCGATGTCGATACGGCCTTGGACTATTGGCGTCGTCTTTCGGACGGGACCGACCGCTGGTCCCGGGTTCGCGCCAAGCGCGCCTTGATCGAACATAATCTGCGCGAGAATAGCATTACGCGGATCGAGGCAATCGAGGATCTTGAGAGCCTTCGGTTCACTTGGCGCGGGGACCAGTTGGAGTTTGACCTGCTGCGCCGGCTCGGCAATCTCTACATTGAGGAAAAGGATTTTGTCGCCGGGCTCGACGCCTTGCGGCAGGCGGTGATTTTCTTCCCGAACAATCTCTTCGCGCGCGAGGTGAGCAAGGAGATGACCGAGCAGTTCGCGAAGATATACACCGACGGTATCGCCGACTCGATGACACCGCTGACAGCGTTGTCGCTGTATGATCAGTTTCGAGAGCTGACGCCGGTCGGACGACGTGGTGATCGGATCATTCAAAGGCTCGCGGATCGCCTGGTCCAAGTCGATCTTCTGGACCGGGCGGCAATCCTGTTGGACCGCCAAGTGCGCTTTAGATTGCAGGGTGTGTCAAAGGCACGGGTCGGAAGCCGCCTGGCACTGATCCGACTGCTCGACCGACAGCCGGAGAAAGCGCTGGAGGCACTGGATGAAAGTGTCGCGCCGGGCATGGACGCCAAGCTCGCGACCCAGCGCAAACGTCTTCGAGCTCGCGCGATTTTCGAACTGGGTGATAGCGAGACCGCCTTGAAGCTCTTGAAGGCCGACACCTCGCGGGACGCCGAATTGTTGCGCGCCGACATCTATTGGCGGACCCAGGAATGGGCGAACGCGGGTAAGGTTTTCGAGCAACTAGTGGGCAATGCGGGGCAAGACGGACGCCGGATCGATGACCGGACGGCGACCTTGATCCTCAATTGGTCGGTTACCTTGTCGATGACCGACGATTTCAACCAACTCAACCGGGTTCGCCAGATCTACACCCAACAAATGGACGGCACGCCCTATCGCGAGGCGTTTCGCCTGATCACCAATCGGACCGAGGGCGATCTGAACGATTTCCGCACCTTGACCGCGCGGTTCGAGGAGATTGGGCGGTTTCAGGCGTTCCTTTCCAGCTATCGGGACAAGCTCAAGGACCAGCCGCTAAGCGCCGTGAATTAGTCTTGGCTAGAGGGCCGGCGAATCCCGTTCCATCTCGTCCAACAACCATTGTCGGAAACGCCGGATCCGCGGCGGCGGGTGGGGCGATATGCCATGGACAAGATAGTAATCACCATCGGCGTCGTCGCATTCAAGCGGGAAAGGCCTGACGAGACGGCCCGAGGCCAGGCTGTCGGATACAAAGGGTGAATGCGACATCGCGATCCCGAGGCCGGCGGTGGCCGCTTCCAACGCATGTGTCGAGTTGGCATAGCTTTGCCATGTCCTGGGCGTGACGTCGCTTGCCCCGGCGCTATTCAGCCAACGCGCCCAATCCTCCTGACGAGGCGCCGCATCGACGCGAATACAGATTGCGTCGCGAATATCCGCAACCGTTTTCAGATCGAGCTGTTCCAGACATTTCGGACTGGCGACGGGAAGGATGCGATTGGACACAAGGAAGTGGCCTTCACAACCTTGCCGGTGACCCGAGCCGCAGCGGATTGAGACATCCGCGTCCCGCCATTCGAGATCTCGAGGGTCGGATGTGGTCATAAGGCATAAATCGATCTCGGGATAGCCTGGTTGGGGTGATCGGGTTGTCCGTGACTAGACCGACAGAGGGATTCTCATCATTCGTTTCTCAACTGTTCGAGCGTACGGCGCCGATCGGAATCGCGTCCGGAGCGTTGTTCGGCGTGGCCGCGGTGACGGTTCGGGCGGCGTCGCTCTCGTTGGAGGGAAGTGATTTCGTGATCCGCGCGGGCTTCTCGCTAAGGTGCGTGCTTGCTTCGATCGGTTGGTTCACCGCCATGACCTTGGAGAACGCCGCCTATGTGCGGGGCCTAGGCCAAATTGAATTGGTCTTCACATTCGTCGCCTCGTACTTGTTTTTCGGAGAGCGCGCGTCGAGGCGGGAAATCGTCGGCATTCTGCTTGTTGTCATGGGAATCCTGCTTCTGGTCCGACCAAGCTAGGAAGCCCAGGCAATCGCCATTGCCGGCGGTTTCTTCAGGCCCCGAAGCTTTTCACCAGCGACCCGCTAATAAGGTACCATCCATCCACCAGCACGAAGAAGATCAACTTGAACGGTAGGGATACGATGATCGGCGGCACCATCATCATGCCCATGGACATCAGGATCGAGGCGATGACCATGTCGATGATCACGAAAGGCAGATAAAGCAAAAAGCCGATCTCGAAAGCCCGACGCAGCTCGCTAATCATAAAGGCCGGCACCAACACGCGAAGCGGCGCGTTCACCCCGGTTTCTTCCGGGGCGACATTGGCGATATCCTGAAAAAGCTCCAGATCCTTCGGGCGGACCTGACTCAGCATGAAGTTCTTGAACGGCACCGCCGCGCGCTCGAACGCCTCAAGCTCGTCGATGCGCTCCTCGATGAGGGGCGATATTCCATCTTCCCAGGCTTGTTCGAAGGTCGGTGTCATGATGAAACCGGTCAGGAACAGTGCGAGGCTGATGATCACCACGTTTGGTGGCGACTGCTGGGTTCCCAGCGCCGTGCGCAAGAGCGACAGGACAACGACGATCCGAGTGAAAGAGGTAATGGTAACCAATAGCCCCGGCGCCAGCGAGAGCACCGAGATCAGCGCCACCATCTGAAGGATGCGCGCGGTGGTTGAACCTCCCGGCTCTCCGACGTCGAGGGTGAGGGTTTGCGCCAATGTGGTGTCGGGTACGAACAGAAGGGAGAAAACCGCCGCGACGGCGGCAAGCGCCAAACTCACGGACCCGTATCGCGCGACCCTGCTCACGGCGTGTCCCCGCCGGCGATATCCAATTCGTCACGAAAGGAGCCGGCTTGCGGCGCGGCGGTCGTGATTCCGCTCTCGATTACCAGATCTCCTTGGCTTCCGAGCAACACCAGATGCTCCACCTCGTCCCGTCTTATGAGAACCAAACGATGCCGCGCGTCCACGGCGCGTATCTCCAGAACCCGCAACCGGTTTCCCGCCCCGGCCGGCGCCATGAGGCGTGATGGTCCGTAGCGTCTGACGATCCAGTACAACAGCCCTATCAAGGATAGGGTGAACACCAGCGCCATGAAAAACCGTAAAATGACATCGCCATCCATCCTCGGACCCTCACATACGCTCGTCGATTTGGGAACAGCGGATCGCGAACGACATGTGCCGGACCGGAGCCAACGCGGGTTCTCCAAGGCGGAGAGACCTTGAGCGCGTGGGGTGTTCCATCGGGTTGAAGTGATTTTTCAATACGTTATCGCGGCAAGACGCGATTCCTCGATAACCGGGAAGCCTCGCCGTTCCGGACCTCTAGCGACGGCCCTTCGCCATGGAAGCCCCATAGGCCCGGGCCGCCTGGTTGGGCGATACACGGGAATCGGAGGCCCCGACGCTGGTGACGCCGCGCTTGGTGAGCGTGCGCGCGATACCGTCCAGCGTCTCGGCGATGGCGGGGAGTTGCGCGCCGAGTGCCCGGGCCTCGAGCGGTGGCAATGACAAGAGGGCAGCGCAAACGGTCTCGACCCGCGCGCCGAGCAGCGAGAGATCGGCTTGTCCACCCTCCTCGACCCGCCGCGCGGCGGCGGTCACGGTTTCTCTGATCGCCGTGAGTTCCCGTCCGAGCAGTTCGCCCTGGTCGGAGGAGGGGGGCGAAGGGTCCGTCATTCGCTATCCCTTTCGGCTTCGTCGTCGAGCTCGTTCATCAGGCGGCGGTTGGCGACATAGACATAGCTCAAGATCTCCGCGACCGCCGCGAAGGCCTCCAGCGGGATCTCGCAATCGACTTCAACGGCCGACAGGACCTGGGCGAGCTCCGGATCGGAGCGCACCTTGACGTCGTTCTTGAAGGCCAGCCGAAGGATCTTCTCCGCGACCTCGCCATGGCCCTTGGCGACAATCCTCGGCGCGCCGGGGCCGTTTTGTTCGTGGCCGAGCGCGATCGCGACCTGCCGCTTGGCGACGGGCGGTTGCGGTGGGCGTCGAACTACCTTGGCCAATCGAACAGCTCCCCACGGTCCACGCTCTTACGAGCGCATCCGGTAATGGTAGGTGATTCCCAGGGTTTTTGCACGTTAACCGATTTTGGCATGGCCTTTGCTTTGTTACTCCCGAACGACCGGAAAACCGGCGCCAGGGAACCAAGCGTGAGTTTACCCAAGGGTTCGGGTAAAGCCACTGGGAAGAGGAAGAGACGATGGATTTGACAAAGCTGGATGTCTTCCGCATGGCGAAGCAGAAGATGGGTTGGATCACCGAACGCCAAGCCGTTCTCGCGACCAACATCGCCAATGCAGACAGTCCCAACTATCGAGCCAAGGACCTGAAGGCCATCAACTTCTCGCGTATGCTGGACAGCGCGCCGCAGATGCATGTGGCCCGGACCACCAGCAGCCACATCGTCGGTTCCGCCGGGCGTTCCGATTTTCGCACCGTGCGCGAGCGGACCGGGGATGTCTACGAGGTCAACCCCAACGACAACACGGTCAACATGGAAGAACAGCTGATGAAGGTTAGCGAGTCGACGATGCAGTACCAACTCGCGACGAACATCTACAACAAGAACCTGTCGATGCTGAAAATGGCGGCGGGCCAAAACCGCTAAGCCAGATCCGATAGAGCAAAAAGGACGGGAAACCGGGGAGTTTGAGTTATGACCATGGATCTTATGAGAGCGTTGAATGTTTCCGCCTCCGGCATGAAGGCCCAGGGCACGCGCTTGCGGGTAATCTCCGAGAACATCGCCAACCAGGATTCGGTCGGCACCACCAAGGGCGTCGATCCCTATCGCCGAAAAACCATTGTTTTCAAGGAAGTATTTGACAAGGTCTCGGGCGCGACCCTGGTGCATGTGGATAAGATCGGTCGCGATGACTCGGACTTCTCCCTGGTTTACGAGCCGTACCATCCGCTGGCCGATGACGACGGCTATATCAAGCGCCCGAATGTGAATGGTCTGATCGAAATGATGGATATGCGCGAGGCGCAACGGACCTACGAGGCCAATCTGACCGTAATCGAGTCATCCAAGGGCATGATCCAGCGCACCATCGATTTGCTCCGGTCCGCGTAAGCGGGCAACCCAGGTCGGGTTCCAGGCTGGTGGCCCGGTTCGCCGAAATGCGCTAGAATAAGTTGAGATAGACGAGGAGCCCCGAAATGGTCGCGCGCATCACCGATGGTCTACCGAATGTCGGCGGTATTGGAACCGGCGGTCCCACCCAGAGAACCCAGGGAACGGGTCAAACCTTCTCGGAATACATCAAGGACGCGACCGCCGGCGCCGTCGACACCCTGCACAAGGGCGAGGCGATGAGCATGCGCGGCATCGCCGGCGAGGCGGATCTTACCGATGTGGTCGCCGCGGTAAACAGCGCGGAGACCACGCTGCAAGTCGTGACCGGTTTGCGAGACCGGATGATCCAGGCCTATCAGGAGATCCTGAGAATGCCGATTTGATGCGGTGTTGGCGCGAATCATTTAAGCTTGGAAAAATCTGCCTGGCAATAATTGCCGGGCGCGGACGCGTTGGCGCAACCCGGGAGTGGTCCGAGCGCGCATGAATGAAGCCGAGGCGATCGAGGTTGGCCGCGAGGCGGTGATGGTGATGCTGACCATGTCGGTGCCCGTCATGGCCGTGGCGCTCGGTGTGGGTTTGATCATCTCGCTGTTTCAGGCGTTGACGCAGTTGCAGGAAATGACCCTGGTTTTCGTGCCCAAGATCATCGTGGTCTTCGTGGCCCTGGTGCTGATGATCCCCTTCATGTTCGCGACCCTGGCCGGGTTCATGGAACAGATCGCCGACCGAATGATAGGTTTGGCGGGAGGAGGATGAGGACGATGGCGCGGCGCAAAACCGCCATCGTTTCGCGCCTTCCGGGCGTCATGTTCGCGCCCCGGTTCGTCGACGCGCCATGCCGTTAGAGCAATATCTTCCCCTTCAGGCCTATGCCTTTCTCGTGATCTTCACGCGGCTGGCGGGTACGGTGATGCTGCTGCCGGGCTTTGGCGAGGCATTCGCGCCAGAGCGGGTGCGTCTCCTCTTCGCGGTTCTGCTAACGATTGTCGCCGCGCCGTTGGTCGAGCCCTATATCCCGCCGGAACCGAAGAACGTGTTTGCGTTGTTCGCGCTCTTGGCCGGTGAGTTGCTGGTCGGTATCTATTTGGGGCTGATCTCGCGGATCATGTTGCTGACCTTGGATACCGCCGGGCGTTTCATCTCCACCAGTATCGGCATGGCGAACGCCCAGATTTTCAATCCCAGCATCGCCAACCAAGCCTCGATCCCGGGACTGATGCTGACCACAATGGGCATCATGGTGCTGTTCGCGACCAACATGCATCATTTCTTGATACTCGCGGTTATCGACAGCTACACGCTGTTCCCGGTCGGCAACCCCATGCCCTCGGGCGACGCGGCGCTGGTTATTGCCCGCATGGTCGGCGACAGTTTTCGGTTGGCGCTGCAACTCTCGGCGCCGTTTGTCGTCCTCAGCCTGGTATTTTTCATGGGATTGGGAATTCTCGCCCGCCTGATGCCGCAATTGCAGATATTTTTCGTGGGCCTTCCGATTCAGTTGGCGGGCGGCATGTTCCTGTTCGCCGCGTCGTTTACTGGTTTGTTCACGCTTTTCCTGGAATACTATGCCGAGGGCATTAACGCGTATATCGCGGGTGGCTGAGGCAAAGGCGGCGGCATGTCGGACGATCAGGACGACTCACAAAAAACCGAGGAACCGACCCCGCATAAGCTGTCCGAGGCGCGGCAGAAGGGCAATGTGATCTCGTCCCAGGAGGTATCGAGTTTCGCGATCCTGCTCGGCGGCGCGTTGACCGCCGCGTTTCTGGGACCCTTCATGGCCGAGAGGATTGCCAACGCGACGGGTTCCTTGTTGGCCAATGCGCACGCGATCAGCTTCGACGCGAAGAATGTCAGTGACGTCTTGCTGGACGTGTTGTTCGAGGTGTCGATCGGCATGGCCCCGATCGCGCTCTTGCTTGTGGTGCTCGGGGCGGGGGCCAAGCTCGTTGTGAGCGGGTTCCTGTTCAGCGGCGAGAACATGAAGCCCTCGCTCAGCAAATTGTCCCTGATCAAGGGGCTGAAGCGCATGTTCAGCCTCAAATCGCTGGTCGAGTTCGCCAAGGGGCTGCTCAAGCTCGCGATCGTCGGGACGATTGTCTATCTGCTCTCGGTACCCGCCGTGGATCAGGTCGAGGTGCTGATGCAAATGGATGTCGCCGCGGCCGCGGAGGAGACGCGCCTGATTCTGGTTCGGATGTTCTCCGGCGTGGTTGGCGTCATGGCGATCATCGCCGGGCTGGACTACATGTATCAACGCCATGAATACATGAAACAAATGCGGATGACCAAGCAGGAGATCAAGGACGAGCACAAGCAGTCCGAAGGTGACCCGATGGTCAAGGGGCGTCTGCGGCAGATCCGGGCGGAGCGCGCGCGTTCTCGCATGATGGCGGCGGTGCCGACCGCCGATGTGGTCGTCACCAACCCGACGCATTTCGCGGTGGCGCTGAAATACGAGATCGATTCGATGGGGGCTCCCAAAGTGGTTGCCAAGGGGGTCGATGAAGTTGCGTTCCGGATCCGCGAGGTCGCCAATGAGAACGACGTTCCGATCGTCGAGAACCCGCCGCTTGCCCGCGCGCTGTTTAGCGCCGCCGATATCGATGACGAGGTCCCGCCGGAACAATACAAGGCGGTCGCGGAGGTGATCAGCTATGTCTTCCAACTCAAGAACAAACCGCTCGGCTAGTCCGGGGCAACGCCATCACGCGGTATCGGGCCTAGATGGCGCCATAGATTGACATCGCCTGGTGGTTGGCTTCGGGGCTCGCGGTCGCGTTGGCCGTCGTCCTATGGCGAGTGATGCATTTGTCCCGGGAGCTATCTCGCGCGACCGCTCCAGATGAGAGCTCGGCCGACACCGGCCCCAACACCGATACCGGCCCCAACACCGGCCCCGACACCGGCGATGTCGTCGATCTGTCCGGCGACACGGCAAGTCGGCCAGTTGGTTTCGATATTGATGATTGGCCGCTTCCGGTTTGTGTTTTCACTCCCGAGGGACGCGTTGAGAGGGTGAACCGCGCCTTCATGGCATGGCATGGCGGCGCGGGGGTGAATGACCTTCCGGATAACCCGAAGGCGGTCGCGCGCCTACGGCTATTGATCTCGCGACTATCGCTCGCCGACGTGGATTTGGACGGCGCGTGGAGTGTCGAGGGGAGTGTCGTTGAACTGGAGGCGGATGACGGGCGGGTTGAATCTTTCATGGCGCGATTCTCCGCGGCGGACGGCAAAAGCGCGAAGCGGTTCTGCGTGCTCTCGCCGATTTCCGATGATGGAGCCGCCGATCCCTTGAACGCGTTTATCGACGAAGCACCCTTCGGCGTGGCTCTGATCGAAGCCGACGGAAGAATATTGGCCGCCAATCAGGCCATGACGCGACTAACCGGCGGCCCGGACGGGGGAAGCGGCGTTCTGAGCGGCCGTGATTTCTCGGCGCTTGTCCAAGCTTCGGATCGACCGACACTCGGCGCGTTGATTGCCGCCGCCCGTGCCGAGGGGAAAGCGGAAGGCGAATTGGCTCTCGCCAATATCGACGGCGAGGGACGCTTCGTCTCCGCCGTCCTTCACGACGCGACGGAGGGGGGGATGGGTGCACGTTCCGGCGCGATTGTTATCTACCTCGTGGATGTGTCCAGCCGACGCGAGCTCGAGGAACGCATGATCCAGTCCCAGAAAATGCAAGCGGTCGGCCAATTGGCCGGGGGGATCGCCCATGACTTCAACAATCTGCTCACCGCCATGAGCGGGTTCTGCGATCTTCTCCTGACCCGCCACCGTTCCGGCGACCCGTCCTTCGCGGATATCATGCAAATCAGACAGAACGCGAACCGCGCGGCCAATCTGGTGCGACAGCTCTTGGCGTTTTCTCGACGGCAGGCCTTGAACGCCCGAGTCGTCGATGTGAGTGAAACCCTGGCGGATCTGTCGCATCTGCTGCGGCGCCTGATCGGCGCGGATATCGATCTCAGGATAACCCATGGTCGCGGCCTGAAACCGGTCCTGGTTGATCAGAGCCAGCTGGAGCAAGTGTTGGTCAACCTGATTGTGAACGCGCGGGACGCCATGGACGGATCCGGCGTCATTCAGGTCAGGACCTACAATGTGCGGGTCGATCGCCCACTCCGGCGGCGCGATGAAACGGTGCCCGTGGGCGACTATGTCTTGATCGAGGTCGGCGATTCGGGGGCCGGCGTCCCGGAGGAGAATCTCGATCGTGTCTTCGAGCCGTTCTTCTCGACGAAGGAGGTCGGGGCCGGCACCGGGCTTGGATTGTCCACGGTCTATGGCATCGTCAAGCAAACCAACGGCTTCGTTTTCTTGGAAAGTGTCGTTGGGGAGGGCGCGACCTTCTCGATCTACCTGCCGGCGCATGACGGTAGGGCCGATCCCGACCTGGAACCCGTCGCGTCCTCGGCGAAGGGGGGCGAGGCGGAGGGTGATCTTACCGGTGTCGGGACGATCCTCTTGGTTGAGGACGAGGATCCGGTTCGTCTTTTCGCCGCCCGGGCGCTTAGGGGCAAGGGCTATACGGTGCTCGAGGCCCGCACGGGAGAGATCGCGGTTTCCATGATGCGTGACGGGAAGGAACGGATTGATCTGTTGATCACCGATGTCATGATGCCGGGAATGGACGGTCCCAGCCTGATCCGGGAGCTTCGCGACATCGAGGTCGAGGTGCCGGTAATCTGTATCTCCGGATATTCCAAGGATGCCCTGCGGCAGCGAATCAGCGAGGATGAGGCGGTTCATTTTCTGCCCAAGCCCTTCAGCTTGAAGCAACTGGCCGCGAAGGCGCGGGATGTGTTGAGCGGCTGAACATTGGACGGAGCCGCCTACGCATCACTAAACCTAGGATTTCCTTGGAAAGCGCCTACAGGATCTAGGGTGGTGCTCAACAAATTGCGAATCGCGATCAGCGAATCCTCTATTTCGACGAGAACAAACCGAGAAAATAACACTTGTTGATGTGAACAAACATGGTACATTGATGCTTGAAGCGATTGACGGCGGACACGGGTCACGAGCCCGAAATGCCCTGGATCAAGCGGTTTATCGGACGGTTCAAGCCGGGGATTGACCTCGATGCGCGGTTCCAACCGCGTTGATACCTGCCAGTGCGTGTGAGATATGGAGGCTGAGAATGTCGGTTACACCCCTTAGAGTTGTGGATCGGGATCCCATGGATAAGTCCAAGGCACTAGAAGCGGCGCTCGGCCAAATTGACAAGGCCTTCGGCAAGGGCTCCGTGATGAAGCTCGGTCAGCGCCAGTCGGCGATCGATATCGAGGCGATTTCCACGGGCTCGCTTGGCCTGGATATCGGCCTCGGCATTGGTGGTTTGCCCAAGGGCCGGGTCGTGGAGATCTATGGTCCAGAAAGCTCGGGCAAGACCACCCTGGCCTTGCATGTGATCGCCGAGGCCCAGAAGAAGGGCGGGATTTGTGCGTTCGTCGACGCCGAGCACGCGCTTGATCCCGGTTATGCGCGCAAGCTTGGCGTGGATATCGACGAGATGTTGATCTCTCAGCCCGACGCCGGTGAGCAGGCCCTGGAAATCGCCGACACGCTGGTGCGGTCCGGCGCCATCGACGTGCTGGTTGTCGACTCGGTCGCCGCCCTGGTGCCTCGGGCCGAGCTCGAGGGGGAGATGGGCGACAGTCATGTCGGCCTTCAGGCCAGGTTGATGAGCCAAGCCTTGCGCAAGTTGACCTCGTCGATTTCCAAATCCAATTGCCTGGTGATCTTCATCAACCAGATCCGCCTTAAGATCGGCGTGATGTTCGGCAGTCCCGAGACCACCAGCGGCGGCAACGCCCTGAAGTTCTACGCCTCGGTGCGCTTGGATATCCGTCGGATCGGCGCGATCAAGGATCGAGACGAGGTGGTCGGCAATCAAACCCGGGTGAAGGTGGTCAAGAACAAGATGGCGCCGCCGTTCCGGGTGATCGAGTTCGATATCATGTACGGCGAGGGCGTCTCGAAGACCGGCGAGCTGTTGGATCTCGGTGTCAATGCGGGGATCGTCGAAAAGTCAGGATCGTGGTTCAGCTATAGTGGCGAGCGCATCGGTCAGGGCCGGGAGAACGCCAAGACCTTCCTGCGCGAGCATCCGGAAATGGCGGACGCGATCGAAGCCGCGATCCGCAAGAACGCCGGTCTGGTCGCCGACGCCATGATGGCTGGTCCGGACCCGGCGACCGAGCAAGACGATGCAGGCGAGGGGCTCTGAGCGGACCAGGGTGTCGTTCCGGGCTTCCGCCGACGAAAGCCGAGATAACAACGCCGAGGTCACTAGGCGCGCCAACAAATGGGCGATGCCGTCGGGAGCGCCGGCGGCTCGTCTGGACTTGAGCGCGGCTAACCAGTAAAACCCGTCTCCGCCGAGGCGCGCGGGCGTTGAGCTGTCCGCTTGGCTAGGGGCCCGGCTAGGGGATGGCAGGATCATGCAGACCGTCAATGATATCCGGACCGCGTTTCTCGACTTTTTCGCGATGCAGGGACACGAAATCGTCGCGTCGAGCCCGCTGGTGCCGCGCAATGATCCGACCTTGCTGTTCACCAATGCCGGGATGGTGCAGTTCAAGAACGTCTTTACCGGCGCCGAGAAGCGCGACTATGCGCGGGCGACGACATCGCAGAAATGCGTGCGCGCCGGCGGCAAGCATAACGACTTGGAGAATGTCGGCTATACGGCGCGGCATCACACCTTCTTCGAGATGCTCGGCAATTTCTCCTTCGGCGACTATTTCAAGGAAGTCGCGATCGAGCATGCTTGGAACCTGGTGACCCGCGACTATGGCTTGGCCAAGGAGCGTCTGCTGGTCACCGTCTATGCCGAGGATGACGAGGCGGCGGCGCTTTGGAAGAAAGTCGCGGGTCTGGGGGATGATCGGATTATTCGTATACCCACCTCGGACAATTTCTGGGCGATGGGCGATACCGGACCCTGCGGGCCGTGCTCCGAGATCTTTTACGACCATGGCGATCACATTCCCGGCGGCCCCCCCGGAAGCCCGGATGAGGATGGCGACCGGTTCATCGAGATCTGGAACCTGGTGTTCATGCAATACGAGCAGGTTACGCCGGATAAGCGGATCAATCTGCCGCGTCCGTCCATCGATACCGGCATGGGGCTCGAGCGGATCTCCGCGGTCATGCAGGGCCGGCATGACAATTACGATATCGATTTGATGCGCTCCCTGATCGAGGCCTCCGCCGAAGCGTCCAGCGTCGATCCGGATGGCCCCCATAAGGTTTCGCACCGGGTGATCGCGGATCACTTGCGAGCCTCTTCCTTCTTGATCGCCGACGGTGTGCTGCCCTCGAACGAGGGGCGGGGCTACGTGCTGCGACGGATCATGCGCCGGGCGATGCGTCACGCTCATATCATCGGCTGCAAGGATCCGCTGATGTGGCGGCTCGTGCCGGCTCTGGTCAAGCAGATGGGCGAGGCTTTCGGCGAATTGCATCGCGCGGAAAGCCTGATCACCGAGACGCTTGAGCTAGAGGAAACCCGATTCAAGGAAACGCTGGGCCGGGGCTTGCGGCAGCTCGAGGACGCGACGGCCACACTCTCCGAGGGCGCGGATCTTCCGGGCGATGTGGCGTTCAAGCTTTATGACACCTACGGATTTCCGCTGGACCTTACCCAGGATATTCTGCGCGGCCAGGGGCGCCGCGTGGAACAGGCCGGCTTCGACGCGGCCATGGAGGCTCAGCGCGCCGCGGCCCGGGCGGCCTGGTCCGGTTCCGGGGAGGCGGCGACTGACGCGCTTTGGTTCGACCTACGCCAACGCGTCGGGGCAAGCGAGTTCTTCGGTTACTCCACCGAGACGGCCGAGGGTCAGGTCCTCGCGTTGGTGGTCGATGGCGCCGAGGTCGAGGAGGTTGCCCAGGGCGAGGTGTCGATCGTTGTCAATCAAACGCCGTTCTATGGTGAGTCCGGCGGGCAGATGGGGGATACCGGCTTGATTGTCTCGACCGACGGCGCGCGGATCTCGGTGACCGACACGCAGAAACGCGTCGGCGATCTCGTGGTGCATCGTGGCGAGATGCAAGAGGGACGGTTGGCCTTGGGCGACGCGGTGGAGCTCAAGGTTGACGGCGAGCGCCGCTCCAAGCTGCGCGCCAATCACTCGGCAACCCATCTGTTGCACGAGGCGCTGCGCCGGCACCTGGGGGACCACGTGACCCAGAAGGGCTCGCAGGTTGCCTCGGACCGGTTGCGCTTTGACTTCAGTCATCCGCGCGCCGTCGACCGCGAGACCCTGAAGGCCGTCGAGAGGGAGGTGAATGCCCGAATTCGAGGCAATACCGAGGTCGCGACGACCCTGATGGATCCGGATTCCGCGATCGAGGCCGGCGCCATGGCGTTGTTCGGCGAGAAATACGGCGAGGAAGTGCGCGTCGTAACCATGGGCGGCGCCGATGATGCCGGCGACAAGGCGACCTACTCGGTTGAACTTTGTGGCGGCACCCATGTCTCGCGCACGGGAGATATCTCTGTTTTTCGTGTTCTGTCCGAGGCGGCGGTTGCCTCGGGAGTACGTCGGATCGAGGCCGCGACGGGAGTTGGCGCGCTTGAGTATTTCGATGCCCGGGACGCGTTGCTCGAACAGGCCGCGGCGCCGCTGAAGAGCTCGCTTGATCAATTGCCGGATCGGGTTGCCTCCCTGGTCGAGGAACGCCGCCGTCTGGAGCAGGAGGTCCGCGATCTTCGCCGCAAACTGGCGAGCGGCGGCGGCGCGGCGACCGGCGGCGGGACCAGCGATGTCGGCGGGTTCAAGTTCGCCGGGCGGACATTGGACGGGGTTCCGGCGCGGGAGCTCAAGAGCATGGTAGACGCTCTGAAAACCGAGATTGGTTCCGGTGTCGTCGCCATCGTGGCGAGCGACGAGGGCAAGGCTTCCCTTGTGGTGGGCGTGACGGATGATCTTACGGATCGGATCAGCGCGGTGGATCTGGTGCGCGCCGGTTCGGCCTCGCTTGGCGGAAAGGGCGGCGGCGGTCGCCCGGACATGGCGCAGGCCGGCGGCCCTAACGGGGCTGGCGCGACGGATGCGTTGTCGGCGGTCGAGGCTGCGCTAGCCGGGCTCGCGAACGGGAGCGCTTGAACCGGGGGCGCGACAACGTCCATGGTAGAGAGCTAACTGGGACATGAAACTAATGGGCCGTCGGGCTGGTTTCCACGCGCGGCGGCGATCGGATAATCAAGGGAGTTCCGATGAGTGAGCAAAAACGGTTCGGTGGAACCGATTCCTATATCGCCACCGAGGATCTGATGGTCGCGGTGAATGCCGCGGTGACCCTGGAACGGCCCTTGCTGGTGAAGGGAGAACCGGGAACCGGCAAGACCGTCCTGGCCCATGAAGTCGCGGCGGCGCTCGGAATGCCCCTGATCGAATGGCATATCAAATCCACCACCAAGGCCCAGCAGGGGCTGTACGAGTACGACGCGGTCTCGCGCCTGCGCGACAGCCAGCTCGGCGACGAGCGGGTGAAGGATATCTCCAACTACATCCAGCGCGGCAAGCTCTGGGACGCGTTTACCGCCGAGGAACAGGTCGTGCTTTTGATCGACGAGATCGACAAGGCGGATATCGAGTTTCCGAACGATCTGCTGCTCGAGCTCGATCGCATGGAGTTCTTCGTTTACGAAACCAAGGAGCGGGTCAAGGCGACCCGGCGCCCGATCGTCATCATCACCTCGAACAATGAGAAAGAGCTTCCAGACGCGTTCCTACGTCGATGCTTCTTCCATTACATTCGCTTCCCGGACGCCGAGACCATGGAACAGATTGTCCATGTTCATCACCCGGATTTGAAGAAGGAACTCCTGCACGAGGCGCTTTCGGCCTTCTTCGAGGTGCGCGAGGTCCCAGGCCTGAAGAAAAAGCCCTCGACATCGGAGCTGTTGGATTGGATCAAGCTTCTGGTTGTCGAGGACATCCCGCCCGAGGCGCTGAAGCTGAAGGACAA
This sequence comes from Alphaproteobacteria bacterium, assembly GCA_038118725.1. GTDB lineage: Bacteria > Pseudomonadota > Alphaproteobacteria > Thalassobaculales > Thalassobaculaceae > JADHLJ01. The sequence continues at coordinate 114,318 of JAYOIK010000001.1, forward strand.
GAAGGACATCATTCCGCCGCTTTATGGCGCCCTGCTGAAGAACGAGCAGGATGTCCATCTTTTCGAACGGCTCGCGTTCCTGGCGCGCCGGGAGAGCAGGAGCTAGCGGCGATATGCGGACAGCCCGCGCATATCGGCGGTCCCATCCGGGGCGTCTCGCGGCGCTCTCGATGGCCGGTCTGCTGTTGTTCGGGGCGCCCGCGTCGGCGGGTGGGTTCGCGGAAAAGGCCAGGACGGAACTCGAGGCCTTGGGGACCCATGCCGGCTACATCGTCGCGACCATCGGCCCCTGCGGCGGCAATGACGCCGAGATCGAGTACTTCACCGGCCAGGTGCGCAAGATGCTGATAGGTATTGGTGGAGACGACGCCGATTTTGCTATCGTGCAAGCGGCGATGGCCAAGGGCCGCGCCGCCGCGCAACCCCAGGGCCGCGACTGCACCGACGAGGGTGGCATGGCCTTGGCGACAAAGCTGGTCGTCCTGCGGGACGCGATACGCGAGGCCGGCGAATAGCGGGTATCCTGGCGTCGAAAGGCGCCAGGACGCCCAATGGGATACCAAGTGAGATGTCCATTGAGATGCCCAGTGGGACGCCAAGCGGAAGGTAGGACCGGATAATGTTCACGACGTTCTTCTACTCGCTCAAGAAGGCCGAGATTCCGGTCTCGTTGAAGGAATACCTCACGCTTCTGGAAGCGGTGAAGCAGGGGGTTCCCGACTATTCCATCGACAATTTCTACTTCCTCTCGCGCGCTACCCTGGTCAAGGACGAACGGCACATCGACCGCTTTGATCAGGTCTTCGGTCAGGTCTTCAAGGGGTTGGAACTGCTGGACGAATTGTTCGGCAAGGACATTCCCGAGGAGTGGTTGCGCTCGATGGCCGAGCTGCACCTCACCGATGAGGAAAAGGCCCAGATCGAGGCCATGGGCGGCTGGGAAGAGTTGATGGAGACGCTGAAGAAGCGGCTTGAGGAACAGAAGGGCCGTCACCAGGGCGGCAACAAATGGATCGGGACCGGCGGCAAGTCGCCCTTCGGCGCCGACGGCTATAATCCCAAGGGCGTGCGCATCGGTCAGCAGGAAGGTCGCAACCGCCGCGCCGTGAAGGTCTGGGACAAGCGCGAGTACAAGAATCTCGACGACACGGTCGAGATCGGCACCCGGAACATCAAGATCGCGCTGCGCAAACTGCGCCGCTTCGCCCGCGAGGGCGTGCCCGACCAATTGGACCTGCCGGATACCATCACCTCGACGGCGCGCAACGGCGGATATCTGGATCTCAAGATGGTGCCCGAGCGCCGCAACGTGGTGAACGTACTCCTGTTCTTCGATGTCGGCGGCTCGATGGACCCCTATGTGAAACTGACCGAGGAGTTGTTCTCGGCGGCGCGCAGCGAGTTCAAGCATCTCGAATATTTCTACTTCCACAACTGCCCCTATGAAGGGCTCTGGAAGGACAATCGGCGCCGTCATATCGAGAAGATCCCGACCTGGGAGGTGCTGAACACCTACGGTGCCAACTACAAATGCATTTTCGTCGGTGATGCCTCGATGAGTCCCTACGAGATCACCGTCGCGGGCGGTAGCGTGGAGCATATGAACCCCGAACCGGGCGCGGTTTGGATTCAGCGCTTCCAGAGCCATTTCTCGCGCTGTGTCTGGCTTAACCCGACCCAGGAAAAATACTGGCGCTACACAAGGTCGATCGAAATGGTCGAGGAACTGCTCGACGGTAATATGTTCCCGCTGACCATTGGCGGCCTGGATGACGCGATCAAGGAACTGAAGTCTTGAGCGTCCGGTCGCTTGATCCTCGCGAACATCCGTTTCGCGCCGATCTCGCGGCCTCCTATCTTGAGGGCAAGGTCGACGCGCCGCGCTTCGTCGATGGCGAGATGCATAAGGTCGCGGTCGGGGTGCTGCCACTCCACCGCGAACCCGACGCGGGTAGTGGCCGGGATAGCGAACTGCTCTTCGGAGAGCGCTTCATGGTCTATGACCATGCTTGCGATTGGGTCTGGGGCCAGAACCAGACCGACGGCTATGTCGGCTACGCCCTGGCCGAGGCGTTGTCGCCGGATGACGGCGCGCCGACTCATGAAATCGTGGTCCCGCGAACCCATGCCTTTGAGAAACCGGATCTGAAGACCCGACCGGTCGCGTTGCTGCATATGACGAGCCGGGTCGAGGTGGATGACGAAGCGGGAGACTATTGCCGCGTCGATGCTGGCGGCTGGGTGCCCCGACGGCATCTGGCGAGGATTGGCCAGGCCGATACCGACATTGTCGAGACGGCGCGACGCTTCATGCACACGCCCTATCTCTGGGGAGGAAGGTCAAGCCTTGGCATGGATTGCTCGGCCCTGGTGCAGTTCGCGCTGATACGGGCCGGTCGCTCGGCGCCGCGCGATAGTGACCAACAGGAACGTTCCATCGGCGCCGTGGTCGATGGCGGCGTCGAGGCGGCGGTTCCGGGCGACTTGCTGTACCTCAAGGGTCACGTGGTCATGCTCGCCGAGCCGAACAGCGTCATCCACGCCAACGCCCACCACATGGCCGTCGCCGAGGAGCCCTTGGGCGGGTTTCTGGAGCGAATGACGGGGCTTGGACTGGCGGTGACGACGGTGCGGCGGGTTTGAACCGTTGTTCCGGGAGAGAGGGCCAGCACGGCCACAAATGTTCTCGACCAATCCCGCCGTATCCCCGACGAAGGTCGGGGTCGAAGCCTGAAGCGCCGGTAGGAGGCGGAAATGACGATCATTTTGACGGATCGGTGGAATGCCGCGCTATCCGTCGCTTGGAAATGCTTCACGCTTGGGCCCCGACCTTCGTCGGGGATACGCAAGTGAAGGTTTCGACGGGCGTGGAGCGCCGAACGAACGACTCATTCGGACAGCGATGATGCGAGGGCAACGTCGCTAAATCACGCCTGAATAAACGTCTCCGTCCCGTCGCCATCGAGTCGGTAGAAGCCGTCCTGTGGTTCGTCCAGACCCAGAAAAACCTCCGGCTCCAGGCCGCGCCACAATCCGCGGAAGACCCGGTTGTGGGCGCCGTGCGCGACAACGACGATGGGGCTGGTCGACGGGAGATTGTCGATGAAATCGCCGACCCGCTTACCGACCATCTGGTAGCTCTCGCCGCTCGGCGGCACGAAGCGCCAGCGATCCTCGAGCCGGCTTTGCCAGGCATCGTTATGGTCCGCGCGCAACTCCTCGATATTCAAGCCGTCCCAGATGCCGAAAGTCACTTCCATCAGGCGGTCGTCATGGATGATGGCTTCCGGGTCATGCTGGATCATGTCCGCGACAATCGCCGCGGTCTGCTTGGTTCGACCGAGGGGGCTCGCGAAAAACACCGCCGGCGCCGCGCCGTTTAACTCCCGGGCGAGCGCCTTGCCCATGGCCTCGGCCTGGCGAGCGCCGTTTAGGGTAAGGGGCGTGTCGCGCTGACCTTGCAGGCGCTTGGCCCGGTTCCAGATGGTCTCGCCGTGGCGAAGTAGATAAAGCGGGCCGCTGGGGCTCATGGCAGGGTTACCTCGATGGTGTCGATACGGTCGGCGGCGAGCTTGTGAAACGCCTCTTGTGGGCGGTCCAGGGCAAAGGTCTCGGCCTCGGTCAGGTTCAGTTGCAGGCCACGCAGGATCTTAATAGCCACGCCGTGCGAGACAACCACGTGGACGCCGCCCTCGGCCTTCCATTCGTCGAGAAGCGGACGCACCCGGTCTTGGACCATCTGGCTGCTCTCGCCGTTCGGATGGTGGAAGTTCCAGGGGTCCTTGCGCCGGATCTCGGCCTCCTCGGGGAAGTCGCGGGCCAGCTCGCGCCAGCCGGCATAGCCGTCCCGATCGCCGAGCGTGATTTCCTTCAGACGGTCATCAAAGGAGATCGTCTCGTAGTCATGCCCGATTACATCGCAAATGATCGCCGCCGTCTGACATGTCCGGCGCAGCGGGCTCGACCAGAATCGGAACGGCGTGTCGCCGAGTTCGGCGCGCAAGGCCTCGCCGACGGCGGCGGCCTGCTTGGTCCCCTTGAGGGTCAGGGGCGAGTCCGCCTGACCCTGCAGGCGACCAATACGGTTCCACGTGGTTTCGCCATGGCGAATAAGATAGATCGTCGCGCTCATTTCAGGCCGTTCGGTTGTGCGGGAAGGGGAGCGAGGAATGACGGACGGTTTCTTAGCATCACCGTCGCCTCCGCCCAAGGGCAGGCGCAACAGGAGGGCGATATCGCCGATTGGGCTCTCGTAGCGACGCCAAAGCGGGAGTAAGATTGTCCGGCGCTTGGCAAGGGAGGATGCTCATGCCGGTCAAGATTCGACAAATCGGTCCCTGTTTCGCTGGAGAGGTCGAGGGCATTGATCCGCGGCTTCCGCTATCGCCGGAGGACGCCCAGGCGATCCATGACGGCATGGACAAATACGCGGTTCTGGTGTTCCACGGCGAACCCATGAGCCAGGAGGAACATCTCGCCTTTACCCGTTCTCTCGGCGAGATCGAGCATTCCATCGGCGCCAGCCTGCGCGCGGCGAACGAGATGCGCCTGCCGACAACCTTCGCCGATGTCTCGAATCTCGGTCAGGACGAGAAACCCTATGGCCGGGATGACCGACGGCGGCTTTTCGCCATCGGCAACCGGCTTTGGCATTCCGACAGTTCCTTCAAGGTGGTGCCGGCGAAATACTCCCTGCTCCACGCGCTCTCGGTGACGTCGTCTGGCGGTAATACCGAGTTCGCCTATATGCCCGCCGCCTATGATGCCCTGGACGCGGCGACGAAGGAGCTGATCGAGGACATGGTGTGCGAGCACTCGCAGATGTACTCGCGCCAGCAGGTCGGCTTCTTCGATTTCACCGAGGAGGAGCAACAACGCTTCGCCCCGGTCCGTCAGCGCCTGGTGCGCACCCACCCGACCACCGGGCGCAAGTCGCTTTTCCTTGCAAGCCACGCGGGCTCGATCCTCGGGATGCCGGTGCCCGAGGCGCGGTTGCTGCTGCGCGATCTGACCGAGCACGCGACCCAGCGGGAATTCGTGCATGCCCATAAGTGGGAGGTCGGCGACCTTGTGATCTGGGACAATCGTCAGACCATGCATCGGGCCCGTTCCTTCCCCGCCGATGAGCGCCGGGATATGCGCCGAACCACCATCGTGGGTGACGGCCCCACGGTCTTGCAACAGGTCGCCTGAAACGCGCGAGAGGAAAGGGTGCCGGCATGCAAATCACCAAGTTGAAGGACCAGATCGGGGCCGAGGTAACCGGGATCGATCTGCGGGAACCGATAAGCGAGGAGGACCGCCAGGCGCTGTATGACGCGGTGGTCGAGCATGTGGCGCTGGTTATCCGCGATCAGAAGTTCGACGCCTCGGACTATAGACGGGCCGCCGAGATGTTCGGCGAGTTGATGGAGGATCAGAACCGGATGTACCTGGCCGATGGCGAGCCCATGGTCAGCGTGCTCTCGAACCGTCACAAGGCGAGCGACGGCGGCCCGGCGAAGGTCGCCAAGAACGCGTCCTGGCACACCGATCACACAAATCAGGAACTGCCGCCGAAGTTTACCTGTCTCTATGCCGTGGAACTGCCGGATCAGGGCGGCGGCACCTCGGTGGTCAACATGCGCGCGGCGTATGAGGCGCTGCCCGATGCCATGCGCGGGCGGATCGACGGCATGAAAACCGCCAATACCCTGATCAGCAGCGCGCGGGCGGCCACCGGCAATCCAGATGTGGTGAAGGCGCGCGAGGCGTTGAACGGCAAGCTCGTCACCCACCCCCTGGTCCGCACCCACCCGGACAAGGGCACCAAGGCCATCTGGTTTCATCAGAACAAGACCGAAACCGTAACTGGCTTGGACCCGGTCGAGACCCAGGCCTTTCTGACCGAGCTCTTGGAAACCGCGATCAAGCCGGAGATCACCTATCTTCATGAATGGCGCCTGGGAGACATGCTGTTGATCGACAACCGCTCCGCCATGCACAAGGCGGGCTTCGATTTCGACCACAACCAGCATCGGATGCTTTACCGGGTGCTGGTTCGCGGGGATCGGCCCTATTGACGGGGGATTGTCGATCACGCTCACGTGACCTTGTAGTGCCCGCCCGAGGGGGATGTTGTTCTATGGCGCGCGTGGCGGATCGGTCCGCGCGGAAGAACCTTTCGGGAATGGGAGATTTTTGATGTCGTTTGCTTTCTTCGGGCGCTTCGGCGCGGTTTTGGCTTTTTGCATCGCGGTGGCGGGGCTTTCCGGACAACAAGCCCTGGCGGCGGACGGATTGGTCGTCAAGACCAGTGACTTCGGCGTCACCAAGACCATCGACCGGCTGGGCATCGCGCTGGAGCGTAAGGGGATCACGGTCTTCAAGCGGATCAATCACGCCAAGGGCGCGGCGAGCGTTGGGCTCGATCTGGCCGATGCCGAGGTCATCATCTTCGGCAATCCCAAACTTGGCACCCCGCTGATGCAATCCAACCCGATGATCGGCCTGGATCTGCCGTTCAAGGCCTTGGCCTGGACGGATGCCGACGGTAGCGTCAAGCTCGCCTATACCGACGCGGACTGGCTGGCCAAGCGCTATGGCATCACCGACAAGGCCAAGGTGTTCAAGGTCATGGCCGGCGCATTGAACAAGTTCACCGACATGGCGACCAAGCGCGGTGGGTTGCCGAAACAGTAAAAAAGGGTTAGGGCATGCAAAACCGGATTGTTGAGGCATCATCGTTCGAACTCCGCCGATTGACGGACACGATGGCGGCGGAGGTCATCGGGCTCGATCTCAAGGAGCCCTTGGACGCGCCGACCCGCGAGGCGATTTATCAAGCCTTCCTCGACAACCAGATCCTGGTGTTCCGCGACCAGGACCTGAGCAAGGAACAGCAGGTCGCGTTCACCGAACAATTCGGTACGCTGGAACGGCACACGCTGACCAACCGGGGGGCGTCGGATTCGCCCTTTGTGCATATCGTCACCAATCTGGACGCCGACGGAAAGCCGACCGGGGTTCTGAAATCCACCCGTTGGCACTCCGACAAATCCTTCCGGCCCGCGCCCTCGATGGCGACAATCCTGCATGCCCGGGTCCTTCCGCCGAACGGCGGGGATACGGTTTTCGCGAATATGTACGCCGCCTACGAAGCGCTCGGCGCTCCCAAAAAGGCGGAACTCGACCAGGTGCGGGTCGTGCATAGCTGGGAGCTGTCACGCGAGAATATCGGTCGGACCTTGTCGAAGGCGGAGATCGATGACGCGCCGCCCTCGACCCATCCGCTTGCGCGGGTGCACCCGGATACCGGACGGCGCGCGCTTTTCATGGGCATGCACGCCTCGCATTTCGAGGGCGGTTCCATCGAGGAAGGCCGGGCGCGGATCGAGGCGCTGGAAGAGCACGCGACCCAGGAGGCGTTTCTCTATCGGCACAACTGGCGCCAAGGCGATCTGTTGATGTGGGACAACCGGTGTCTTCTGCATCGCGCCGATCCGAATTTCGAGGTGGCGCATCATCCGCGGGTGATGCATCGGACCTGCCTGCGGGGAACGCCCACCGGGTGAACGGGACAGGATGATGGGGATCACCGTTACACCGCGCGCCGAGACGTTCTTCGCCGAGGTGGACGGCGTGGATCTAACGGCGCCGATGACGCGGCAAGGCTTCGCCGAGATCGAGGCCGCTTTTCACGAGCATGGTGTATTGCTGTTTCGCGACCAATTCATCAACGATGAACAGCAGGTCGCCTTCAGCGAATTCTTCGGGCCGGTCTTCACGACGACGAAATATGCCTGGCGGGGCGAAAAGCCGCGGCTGCGATCGGAAATGGCTGACATTTCCAACATCGATCATACCGGCGCCCTGCTGGCCGAGGATGATCAGCGACGTCTGCATGCCCGGGCCAACAGGCTTTGGCACACCGACAATACCTTCAAGCATGTTCCGGCGCGGTGCTCGCTGCTGTCGGCCCGAGAGATTCCATCAAGCGGTGGCAATACCCAATTCGCCGATACGCGCGCGGCCTATGATGCCTTGCCCGAAAGCCGCAAGCGGGAGATCGATGGCCTGATCGTCGAACATAGTATCGAGTGGTCACGCCAAAAGACCGGATTTGACGATTTCTCCAAAACCGCGCGGGAAGGCCTGCCGCCGGTGCGACAGGTGCTCGTGCGGCGGCTCGCGGAGACCGGTCGAAAGGCGCTTTACATCGCCTCCCATGCCTCCCGGATCATCGGGTGGAGCGACGCGGCCGGCCGAGCGCTCCTGGACGAGTTGGTGGACTTCGCCACGCAACCACGATTTGTTCATGAGCATGTCTGGCGTGAGGGTGATCTGATCGTCTGGGACAATCGCCGGACGATGCACCGCGCCATGCCCTATGACGAAATGGCGGACCGGCGGGTCCTGCATCGCACTACCGTTTCAGACGAAATGAACAGTGTAGAGCGGACGGCGATCGAAACCCCGGCGCTACAAGGCCCTGGTTGAGTCGATCTAGTTTAGAAAATCTTCCATCGCGAGGCCCAGGGTCACGACCCCGATGACGGCGAGGATCAATAGGGCTCCGGCGCGGAAATGCTGGTGCCCTCGACCGGAGAAAAACCGGGCGCCCACCCAGGTACTCGCGAAATAAAGTGGAAACAGCATCACGCTGATCAGCAACACGTCGCGGGTGAAAAGATCGTTTATCCAGAGTGCCGGAATGCCGCAAACCGACAGCGCCGCGACCGCGCCGATAACGTTTGAACGTTGCTGATCCGTGCTGCCGACGCGGGACAAGGCCACGGCGACCGCCGGTGGGCCGCCGGCCCCGGCGGATCCTTGCACCAATCCGGAGACCACGCCAGCGAAGGTAAACACCCCAAGGCCGGCGCCTGGTGGAAGCTTCCAGCCCTTGTAAAGCATCGCCACCATCAGCAACACGAAGCCAGAGATCAGGATCTTCATGAGCGCCGGCTCGCTTATGATCAGAAACCAGGTGCCGATCGGCGCGGCGACAAAGGACGCGACGCCGAAGGGAATGACAAAGCCGCGCTCGGCGTGGCGAACGGCGGTGGGCAGGAGCTGAACCATCGCCGGCAGGCCGCTCAACGTCGCGATCGGCACCGCAGCCGCGGGACCGTAGACCGTGCTCAGCACCATAACGATGATCAACGAGGCGCCGAAGCCGACGAAGCCGCGAATAAAGCCCGCCAACAGCATCGTGCCCGCGACCAGGGTGACAACGCTCACCGGTTGCGCGGCGACCAGATCTCGCGCGGCATCAAGCATCAAGCCGGACCGACGGGATAGGTGGTCGAGGGGACCGAAGCACCGGCGGCGCGGAGAAAGGGAGCTGCATCGAGTATCCGGGCTAGGGGAGGAGAAAGATGAGGCCGTGTCCGGCGCCATCATCAACGGGTCCGGGGTGCCGGTCCAGTCTGGCGTTGTTTAAATCACTCACCTCCTGGTCCGGCATGGGTTAGATTTCACCGGATCCAGTTGGTGGCATGGCGAGGCTCGGGGCATGATGGAGAGCTTGGACGACAACTATGCGCGCGGTGGTTTTCACGCGCGTCTGGAGCCGGGCGCCCGTCCGGCCGTGCTCGTGATTGACATGGCAATGGCCTATTTCGAGCCGTCATCGCCACTCTTCGCCGATGTGGACGCCACGCGCGAAGCAGCGATCACGCTTCTTGGCGCGGCCCGTGGCGCCGGTGTCCCGGTTCTTCATACCTCCGTGCGCTATCAACCCGGCGGCGCGGATGGCGGTGTCTTTTATCGTAAGCTTCCGGCGTTGAGCGTTTTCGATGAAGGCTCGCCCTTGGGAGAATTCGCGCCGGGGGTCGAGCCGACGCCGGACGAGACGGTTTTCGTCAAGCAATACGCTTCCGCCTTCCATGGCACCGCCTTGGAGGAAACCTTGAAGACTAGGGCAATCGCACATTGTTGATCTGCGGCGTCACCACGTCCGGTTGCGTGCGCGCGAGCGTCGTGGACGCCGTCAGCCGAGGGTTTATCCCCTTGGTTGTCCGCGAGGCGGTCGGTGATCGCGCCGACGAGCCACATGAGGCGAATTTGTTCGATATGTCGGCGAAATACGCCGAGGTGATCGAACTGTCCGAGGCCTTGGACTATATCGCCGCGACATCGGGCTGAAGGCATCACCGCGAGGCGTGCCCACTTCGCGGTGGCCGTCAAACATGGAAATGCCAGGCGAGACTCTCCAAATAAGTGATCAGATTTGACCGATACGGTTTTCTGTCTTTACAATGTAAAATCAAAATAATGAGGGATCGGTAATGCGATCATTTGGAAAGTGTCGCGTTAATTCGGAAGCGTTGAGGCGGGTTTTCGGGTTCAACCATGATCAACATCATGACCGGACCGCGAAAGTTTCTTCCTGCGGCTCTCGCGATGACTCTGGTCAAAGGGCCGATCGATGACCACCAACCGTCCCTATATCACCCTTCTTCCAAGCACGGATTGTGATCTCGGACGTTGGATCCAGCTCCATTTCAAAGAGCCTTATATCGAACATCCGCATGCGCCGATTTTCCATATCCTGGCCTTGAAATGGTACGGTTTCGGCAAGAACGACTATCCGTTGCTGATTGATAGACCGAACTTCTATCCGATGATCGAGAAGATTTTCGGATTGTATCAACCCGAGGCCGACGCCGAGCGCAGCCTGTTGCCGGATGATCCGGATCTCTCGAAGCAGATCATGGACGCGCAACACTATTTCCGCTTCACCATGGGAGGCGGAACGGTCAATTGGGCGTATTTTCACCTGCTGCCGCACAAGAACCTGACCTGGAAATCCTTCACGACCGGCGTGCCCTGGTGGGAAACCCTGACGGTCGCGATTGCTTATCCCGTCATTAAATACCTGATGTTCAAGGGCTTGGGCCTGACGCTGGAAGTGGCGGAGAAGGGGCTGGTGGCGGTCCGAGCCGGCTTCGACAAGGTCGACGGATTGCTCGCCGACGGACGAAGCTTCCTTTACGGCGATCGGCTCAGCATCGCGGATCTCGCTTTCGCGGCCTCGGCCGCGCCGATGGTGTTGGCGAATGGCTATGGCGGGTTTCTGCCAACCGTCGAGCAGGTGCCGCCGGAGATGCGGACGGTTATCGAAGAGCTGCGCGCGCGGCCCGCGGGCGCCTATGTTCAGCGTTTGTATGATGAGTACCGTCTTCCGTTGGAGGCGAAGGCCGCGCTTGGCGGCGACTGACGCGGCGGTGGCCGGGAATGGCCGATGTCTGATGGCAATTGAGGCGAGGAGGGCTGTTCATGTCGAATATCGCGGGTAAGGCCTATGCGATGAACGTCGTGACGCCAATGAAACCCTATCTGACCTGGGTCAATCGGCTGATCTTCATGGCGTCGCGGGCACTGCCGAACACTTTGGGTGGCTTGCTCGGGTTGTCGATTATTCATTTCGCTCGCTGGGCCTTGATCAAGCGCGACCAGTGGCCGGATCTCGGCCAGGGAAAGCAGACGCTGCAAAATGACTACATGCTGTTCTGCAGCAATTTCAACGGGACCTGGGACCAATATATCGACGCGTTCTCGGACGGGATTCCCAACGGGTTGGATCTGTTCTGGTGGTCCAGCACCAAGTATCCGCACTCAATCCCGGTGGTGCCGTTCAAGCGCTATATCACCGCCAACCAGATCGGCACCGACTATTACTACAACGCCACGCCCGGCTCGGCGCAGCGGGACATCAAGCGTTCGTTGATGGTGTACGCGGCGCTGCGTGACCTCCAAGGAAAGCATGGGTCGATGACGCCCGAGCAGTTCGCAGAGGCATATCGCGAGGCGCTGGTCGGCGTGCAGAACGCGCTCGGCCCGCCTGGCTTCGCGCCGATGGCGAGCCTGGCGACGCAGCGGGCCGCCGCGAATCGCCAAGAGTTCGTGGAAGAGCGCTGGGGCAAGTAGGGACCGGATCACGACACGATCCGAGCTAAGGAGTAGCGGTATCATGCCGAACTTTGATGGTGGCCATTATTTTCTAACGGTGCTCGCGCCGGTGCGGACCGATACCGTGACACCGCCGGACAGCAATCCGGAATCCTGCGAGTTGGCGCTTCGTGGTGAATTGGCCCGCTTGCCGACGGCGTTGCAATCCCGGGATAGCGCTCCCACGGGGCTCAACAGCCCGTTCTCGCGCAACAAGCGCACTCACTTCGTTCGCTTCAGCGTGATCAACGACGTCAACTATAACGGGCGTGATCCCTCGGATGCGATTCTGAACGCGATCGACAAAACCAACCCGATCATTCCCCAGCCCGTGGACAAGCTGACCTCACCCTTCATGCTGTGGTCGATCGACTTTGACGCGGCAAGCGGCGCCGATAGCGTCAGGGACGACTATCTGAGCGAGCTTTGGTCACAAATGTCCGAGGAGTTGACGGCGATTTTTCAATACTGTGTCGGGTTCGACCGGGTGAGCGACGGTGCGTCCTTCGCGGCCTATATCGCGAAATGTCAGGTCGAAACCACGATGCCTTTCAACGACTATTGGATCACGCCGCCGCCCTTGCCGGTCTGGAACGTGACGCCCTGGCTTTGGGGGATCGGCATCGCCGCCGCGGTTTTCCTGATCAGCCTGTTGATTGTCTTGTGCGGGCTGTTCGGCGGCGATGTCGCGGCCTGGTCGATCAGCGCGATCCTACCCTCGTGGCTGTCCTGGGGCGGTCTATCGCTGATCGGGTTGGCGGCCACGGTTCTGCTGATCTGGCTGACCTATAAAAGCGTCATGGCCGCTGGCTTGAAGCCGTTTCCGACCGCGCCGAACTCGGATCTCAAATCCGTTCTCAAGGCGGTTTATCTGCAACAGCGTTTTGTTGAGTTCGTGATCGATCATCAGGGCAAGGACGCAGAGGCGCTGCATGCTGGATTTGGGGAGTTTCTGGCGACCAACAAGCCGTCCGACATTGACGCGCCGACCCAAACGCCCGGTGTTATCTCCACGCCCCGAGGAGTATCAAAATGACTAGAGAGCTCAATCTCGCCGATATTCAGGGCAACATCATTCGCGCCTACGGAGCCTATGGCTTCGCGCGATCCCGCTATTTCTTTCTGCATATCGACAACGCGCGGGTCGGACGGCGTTTCGTGGAGACGGTGCGTCGCAAGGTCACGACGGCGGAGCGCTGGGCGTTGGGTGGATCGGAGCATGAGGGCAAGTCGAGCTTCATCAAGCGCCCCAATGTCACTTTGAACATCGCGTTCACCTTTCGCGGGCTGATCGCGTTGGACCTGCCGACCCGTACTCTGCAGGAGCTGCCCGACGCGTTCATCGAAGGCATGGCCAAGCGCTGCCACATTCTCGGCGATGTCAATGACAGCGCGCCGGAGGAGTGGGACGATATCTGGCGCGAGTCCAATCGCCCCGGAAGCAAGGACGAGGTCCATATCTGGATCTCCATGAACGCTCTCGTCGGCCCGGACGGCAAAGTCGTCGAGGAATTGGAGGAGCAAACCACCTGGCTTCGCACGCTTTGCGAGGAAAGCGGCGGGGTGCGTCTGCTTTCGGGCAACGGCCCGGACGGCAAGGATCACCAGGAAGGCGGCGCGAAGCTCGACAAGCTGCCGGACGGCACCTATCGACCCAGCAACAAGGAACATTTCGGCTATTCCGACGGTTTCGGCAACCCGGTGTTTGAAGGTCAGTTCCGCCCGGAGATTGAAAAATCGGCTGTCATCGGTAGGGGCAAGATCATGCCGGACCAAAGCTGGCAACCCCTTGCCACGGGTGAATTTCTGCTCGGCCATCCGGACGAGTCCCAGGGACTGCCGGCGACGTCAAAGCCGTGGGAGTTCACCAACAACGGCACGTTCATGGCGTACCGCAAGCTCCACGAGAACACTAAATCCTTTTACGACTACATGAACCAGGTCGCCGAACAATATGCCTCGGTGATGGATGTCGAACTCGATGAGGCCCACGCAACCGTCAAGGCAAAGCTCGTCGGGCGATGGGCCAACGGCGTGCCGCTCAACGTCGCGCCGACCTACGCGGACAAGCAGGCGTTCGATGAGAAATGGAAGGGTAGGGAAGACAGTTACGAATACGGCGAGGCCTTGCGCGATTTCAAGTTCGCCGATGACCTGGAAGGTTTCAAGTGTCCGGTCTCGGCCCATATGCGCCGCGCCAACACCCGTGACATGCTGGATCCACGTATAACTTCGACGGATCCGTCGGAACGGACCGGTTCGGCCTTGAGCAAGCGCCGCCGTATTCTGCGTCGGGGACTGCCATACGGCAGTTTCGAGACCGGCGGTGACGACGACAACGCCGACCACGGCATTATCTTCATGGCGATTTGCGCCGATTTGTTCCGGCAGTTTGAATTTGTCCAGCAGCAATGGATGCAATACGGGCTAGACTTCAATGTCGGTAACGAGACTTGCCCGATCATCGGCAATCACGGTGCCGACCCGAGCGCCGGTTTTCATGGCAAGGAAAGCCATTTCGTGATCGCATCGGATCCGAAAACGGGCAAGCCCGCCTTTATCTGCCCGAACCTGCCGCAATTTGTTACCACCAAGGGCGGTGATTACTTCTTCATCCCCAGTATGACGGCGCTATCGATGATCGCCATGGGATCGATCGATCCGACTTGATCATCATGGGGGCCACCGCCTCGACCTGCTCGGATGACCGGAAAGTGAGTGCCCGATGACCTTCATCGTCAATTGCATCAGCAAGTTCTTCATGACGATCATCATTCTCCTGAACGGGTTGTTCAGCCTGCTAGGCCTGATCTTTTGCGGTATCGGGGCGGCATTCGGAAGTGGGGGAACCTGGAAGAGCCGCATCGCGGCGGTCCTGACCGCGCCCGAGGGCCAGCGTTTGGTGTTCTCGTTTCTGCGGGCCTACATTCCGAACCTGGCGATCGGCAAGGTCCTGGTGAAGGCCTATGAAAACACCGGTACGGCGGTCATCTCGCGCAATGACGACGTGAAAGAGGTCTTGAACCGCGACGCGGACTTCGAGGTGGTCTGCGGCCCGCGCATGCGCGAGATCACCGGCGGCGAGAACTTCTTTCTCGGTATGCAGAACACGCCGCAATACACCCGGGACACCTCGAACATGCGGATCGCCATGCGGCGGGACGACGTGCCGAGCATTATAGCGCCAATGGCGGCCAAGCGGGCCGAGGAAATCGTGGCCGGGGCCGGCGGCAAGCTTGATCTGCCGCAAGACCTGACCTTGCGCATTCCGGCATTGATGGTGGCGGAGTATTTCGGCACGCCGGGGCCGAGCGAGAAGGAGATGATGGACTGGACCACCATTATGTTCTGGTACCTGTTCATCGACCTCCAGGCCGATCCGGATACCATCGCCAAAGCCAAGGAGGCGGCCAGGAACTGTTGCGCTTATCTCGACAAGGCGATCGCCGAGCGCAAGGCCAATCCGACCGACGCGGATGACGTGCTCAACCGGTGTCTGGAGATGCAGAGGGCCGGGATCCCGGGAATGGATGACCTCGGCATCCGGAACAACATGATCGGCATGCTCATCGGGGCGATCCCAACGATTTCCAAGGCCTCCACCCAGATCATGGATCAGTTGTTTGATCGCCCGGACGCGCTTGAGATCGCCCAGACCGCCGCCCGCGCGGACAATGAAGAGGAACTGGCGGCTAGTCTGTTCGAGGCGTTCCGCTTCAACCCGATCAACCCGGTGATCTATCGACGGGCCGCGCGGGACACCATGGTCGCGCGGGGCACCTTGCGGGCGCGCCGGATCAAAAAAGGGACGCTGGTTTTCGCGGCGAACTTCTCGGCCATGTTCGATCCCCTGAAGATCGACGCGCCGAACTCCTTCCGTGTCGACCGGCCCTGGGAGGATTACATGCTCTGGGGCTATGCGATGCATACCTGTTCGGGCGCCTATATCAACCGGGCGATCATTCCGGCGTTGCTGAAGCCGTTGTTGCAGCGGCGAAACCTGCGTCGCGCTGATGGCCCGGCCGGCCAGATCGACACCGCCGGGACGCCGTTTCCCGTCCACATGCATGTGGTGTTCGACTCGGACTGACTCGCGCCGGCGTATCGAAACGCGTCGCGATATCATCCTCATGCGCCGAAGCCCGCTTGATGGCGTCATGGCGGCGCGCCTAGGCTGGAGCCTTCCGAAATGAAGGCTTTTCTCATGCAACATGTTCTGATCGCCAATCGAGGTGAAATCGCCATCCGCATCGCCCGGGCGGCGGCGGAGGCGGGGTACGAGACGACGGCGGTTCATGCCGAGGATGACGCGAACTCTCTACATCTGAGGCATTGTGATCACGTTGTAGCGCTTCCCGGGACCGGCCCGGCGGCCTATCTCGACATCGAGGCGGTGCTCGCGGCGGCGAGCCGATCCGGCGCGGACGCCATTCATCCGGGCTATGGTTTCCTTAGCGAGAACGCCGCTTTTGGCCAGACGGTTACCGATGCCGGACTCGTCTTCATCGGCCCGTCCCCCGAGGCCTTGCGAGTCTTTGGCGACAAAGCCGAGGCCCGCGCGCTGGCCGAGAGTGTTGGCGTGCCGGTGGTAACGGGCACCAAGGGCGCGACGGATCATGCCGAGGCCCTTGCCTTCATGGAAAGCCTCGGCCAAGGCGCGTCGGTCATGGTGAAAGCGGTCTCCGGCGGCGGCGGCCGCGGCATGCGCCCGGTATCTGATCCAGGCGACCTTGAGGACGCGATAAGGCGCTGCGCCTCCGAGGCCGAGGCGGCCTTTGGTGATGGCGCTGTCTATGTCGAGCGGCTTATCCCCTCGGCGCGCCACCTCGAGGTGCAGGTCGCGGCGGATCGCTCCGGGACCGTCCTGGTGCTCGGAGACCGCGATTGCAGCCTGCAAAGGAGGCGTCAGAAGATCATCGAGGTCGCGCCCGCGCCTGGCTTGTCGGGTGATCAACGCGCCGCGCTGCACACTCACGCCATCGCACTGGCCAAGGCGGCCAACTACACGGGGCTTGGCACCGTTGAGTTTTTGCTCGGCGCGGAGGGCTCGCTGGTTTTCATCGAATTCAACGCTCGCCTTCAGGTCGAACACACCGTGACAGAGGCCGTGACCGGCCTTGATTTGGTTGCCATGCAGTTCGACATCGCCGAGGGACGTGATCTTGACGGTCTGGAGGTCCCTCCGTCGAAGGGTAACGCCATTCAGGCTCGGGTCAATCTCGAGACCATGCTGCCGGACGGCTCCGCCAAGCCCGGGGGCGGTACGCTCACCGCGTTCGAGCCGCCCGCCGGACCGGGGGTTCGTGTCGATCACTTCGGCTATGCCGGCTATCGGACCAGCCCGCGCTATGACTCCCTACTGGCCAAGGTGATCGTTCACTCTGCCCGAGGTGATGCCGCCGGGGCGGCGGCCAAGACCAGGCGCGCCCTGGCGGAGTTTCGCCTTGAAGGCTCGCCGTCCAATCTCGCCTTCCTCCAAGCACTGCTCGATCGTCCGGAATGGGCGAGCTACGCCTTCGATGTGGAGTTTGTTGAGCGGGAGGTGACCGGTCTTATCGATGCCTCCGCCGCCACGACGAGGCGCCATGCTCAAGCCGAAGCGCCGTCGGAGCAGGCCGCCAGGGCCAACCTGGCCGGCGCGCGGGTCGACGCGGCAGACCCGCTCGCGGTGTTGGATCACGGCAAGGCATCGGAAACCGTTTCGGCGATGGGTGGGGCCAACGTGGATGACGGGATGGACGGTCATGTCCTACGCGCGCCGATGCCCGGCGCCATCGTCAGCCTCGATGTCGCTCCCGGAGACAAGGTCTGGGCCGGGCGTGTCCTGCTGATCATGGATTCCATGAAGATGGAGCACGAGATCAGCGCCGATATCGGCGGTATCGTCCAACGCATTGATATCGCGCCCGGTGACACGGTCTTCGAGGGCAGCCCGCTCCTGGTGATCGAGGAGGCGGCAGTCGAAGTCGGTGGTGGCGACGATGATGGAGACGTGGATCTCGATCTGATCCGTCCCGACCTCGCGGAGGTTGAGCAACGGCGCGCGCTCGGCCACGACGCGGCGCGCCCTGAAGCGGTCGAGAAACGACGACGCACCAATTCACGCACCGCCCGCGAGAACCTGGCGGATCTGGTCGATCCCGACAGTTTCATCGAATACGGGCCGATGGTGATCGCGGCGCGTCGCTCTCGCACGCCGGTGGACGAGCTGATCCGGCGCACGCCCGCCGACGGGATGATCGGAGGCATCGGCCAAGTCAACGGCGCCTTGCTGCCCGACGCGGATACCCGCTGCATGGTTCTGTCCTACGACTACATGGTCCTGGCGGGGACCCAGGGTAAGAAGAACCATCAGAAGAAGGACCGGCTGTTTCGCCTTGCGGACCAGTTTCGCCTGCCCGTGGTGTTCTTCGCCGAGGGTGGCGGTGGACGGCCTGGGGACACGGACGGAGAATATGCCGGCAACCTGCACACCCCGGCCTTCAATCTATTCGGCAAGCTCAGCGGCAACGCGCCGATGGTGGGGATCGCGTCGGGGCGCTGTTTCGCCGGCAATGCCGTGATCCTCGGTTGCTGCGACGTGACCATCGCCACCGAGAACGCGACCATCGGCATGGGCGGCCCGGCGATGATCGAGGGAGGCGGGCTCGGCGTTTTCCGACCCGAGGAGGTCGGCCCGTCCGAGGTGATGCGCCGGAACGGGGTGATCGATATCGCCGTCAAGGACGAGGCCGAGGCGGTCGCGGCGGCGAAGAAGTATCTTTCCTATTTCCAGGGAACCCTTTCCGAGTGGGAAGTCGCCGACCAGCGTCTGCTGCGCCACGTGGTCCCGGAAAACCGGCTCCGGGTTTACGAGGTGCGCCGGGCCATCGAGTTGATCGCCGATGTCGGTTCGGTGCTGGAGCTGCGCAAGGATTTCGGCGTCGGCATGATCACCGCGCTCGCCCGGATCGAGGGCAGGCCGGTCGGTGTCATCGCCAACAACCCAAAACATATCGGCGGTGCCATCGATTCCGAGGCCGCCGACAAGGCCGCCCGCTTCATGCAGCTCTGCGACGCCCATGACCTGCCCATCGTCTCGCTCTGCGACACGCCGGGCAACATGGTCGGCCCCGAGGCGGAGAAGACGGCGCTGGTCCGTCATTGCTGCCGGCTCTATGTGATCGGGGCGAACGTGACCGTGCCGATCTTCACCATCGTGCTGCGCAAGGCTTATGGGCTGGGCGCCCAGGCGATGGCCGGCGGCGGCTTCCACGCGCCGTTCTTCGCGGTGTCCTGGCCGACGGGAGAATATGGCGGCATGGGCCTGGAAGGCGCGGTAAAGCTCGGCTATCGGGACGTCCTGGCGGCCATAGAGGACGTGGACGAGCGCCGCGAGGCCTATGAACGCATGGTCGCCGAGGCCTATGCCAAGGGCAAGGCGGTCAACACCGCCTCGCTGTTCGAAATCGACGACGTCATCGACCCGGCGGACACCAGACGCTGGATCATGGGCGGCCTGATGGCACAGCCGCCGAAACCGGTTCGGACGGGGAAGAAGCGGGGTTGGATAGATACGTGGTAGGGGCTAGTTCGTGGAAGGGGTGTTCCACATGAAGTTGAAATCGAGGTTTTCACAACAGAGAT
>JAYOIK010000002.1:0-104565 GCA_038118725.1 Alphaproteobacteria bacterium
CGCACGATCTCTCCCTCGGCCGAGATCAGAGCGATCCGGGCGCGTTCCTCGTTTTCATTCTCATCTTCTTCTAGAGCCTCCGCCGCGATCGCCCGAGCATAGTCCGGCAGGAGGATCGAGTTGTCGCCGGTCACGGGGGGCGCGCTCGCCTGATCCCAATAGGCGAGACCGTCGACCAGGTTGTTGCTACGGGCCTCGCGCGCCACCAGGGGAGCGGCATCGATCAAGGTACGCACCGCCGAAGGTGTCAGGTCCCGTCCGGTCGCGATACCGGCGACGAGTTGTTCGAACATCGACTCGACCGCGCGCGCATGGTTCGCGCGTACCGGACCCGGCAAGCTTTTGGCGGTTACCGGTGTTGCCGCGCCCTTGAATTCATGCCGGGTCTGAATTTCCGCTTTCACGCCGTGCTCGTCCAATAGGCGACCAAGCAGGGGTGTCGTGATCGATAGACCGCGAATATCCAGTAGTCCCGACGGTTGCAATGATATCCGTTCGAAGGCCGTCGCGAGGAAGTAAGCCGCCGACGCGCGCGGGCCCTCGAAACTATCGGCGAAGGCGCGCGTGAGCTTGCCGGCGGCCCGGAAGCCAAGGATCGAGGCGCGCAACTCTTGCGCCTCGGCCATTCCCAGATCGGCGCCGGACAGATCCATGACCAGCCCGGTGACCCGTTTGTCGGCTCTCGCGGCGTCGATTGAAGACACCATGTCGAACAGCGACATGCGTCGGCTTGGCATCAGGACTTCCAGCGGGGAGGCGGCGACGACATCGGTCATCGGCCCGGTTAACTTGACTTTAAGGATCACCTTTTCCGGAAGCTCTGGGGCCTCGGCGCGGTGATCGGCGAACCAGAACGCACCGAACAAGCCGACCGAAAACAGGATGGACGCCAAGATTCCGAGCGTTGCGAAAAAGCCGATCACATAGCGCATGCCCAGGGATGCTCCCGACTCTATTGGCGGCGGGTCCGCGACAACCGGCCTACCCGACGGAGGACCGCGTGGCCTCGCCACATTGCGCCGCGTGACGCAAGAGGTGATCGGCGAGCACGCAAGCCATCATCGCCTCGCCCACCGGGACCGCGCGAATGCCGACACAAGGATCATGCCGGCCCTTGGTAACAACCTCCACTTCCGCGCCAAACCGATCGACGGAACGGCGTGGCGTGAGAATTGAACTGGTCGGTTTGACGGCGAACCGGACGACCACCGGCTGTCCGGTCGATATGCCGCCGAGAACCCCGCCTGCCCGGTTGCCGAGAAACGCCGGCTTGCCGTCCACCATGCGCATTTCGTCGGCCGCTTCCTCGCCGGCGATGGCCGCCAGGCCGAAACCATCACCGATTTCGACCCCCTTCACCGCGTTGATCGTCATCATCGCCGCCGCGAGGTCACTGTCCAATTTGCCGTAGATCGGTTCGCCCAACCCGGCGGGGACGCCCTCGGCGATCACCTCGATGACCGCGCCGGCGGAGGAGCCTGCCTTGCGCACGCCGTCGAGATAGCTTGCCCAGCGGTCGGCCATGTTCGCGTCGGGTGACCAGAAGGGGTTGCGCTCGACCTCGTCCCAGTCCCATGCGTCCCGGTCGATCTTATGTGGGCCGACCTGGACCAGCGCGCCCCGTAATGAAAAGGCATTTCCAAGCCGGCTCGCCAGAACCTTGCGCGCCACGCCGCCCGCCGCGACCCGCATCGCGGTTTCCCGCGCCGACGAGCGTCCACCGCCTCGATAGTCGCGAATGCCGTATTTCGCGTCATAGGTAAAGTCGGCGTGCCCGGGTCGAAACCGATCCTTGATTTCTCCGTAGTCGCGCGATCGCTGATCTTGGTTCTCGATCACCATGCCGATCGGCGTGCCGGTGGTCATGCCTTCGAAGACGCCGGAAAGGATCTTGACCTCGTCGGGCTCGCGACGTTGAGTTGTGAAGCGGGATTGGCCGGGTTTGCGACGGTCGAGGTGGAATTGGATATCCGCCTCGGTAATCGCGATGCGCGGCGGCGCGCCATCAACGACACAACCGATCGCGGGCCCGTGGCTTTCGCCCCAAGTCGTGAAGCGGAAAGCCTCGCCAAAACTATTGCTGGCCATGACGGCCTCCGAAACGCTGGGTTAGACGACCGATATGTCCGGCGCGTCAACCGCCTTCATGCCGACAATGTGGTAACCGGCGTCAACGTGATGGACCTCTCCCGTTACGCCGGTTGAAAGGTCGCTCAGGAGATAGACCGCCGAGCCTCCGACATCCTCGAGCGTGACATTGCGCTTGAGGGGAGAGTTGTACTGGTTCCATTTCAGGATGTAGCGGAAATCCCCGATACCGGACGCCGCGAGCGTTTTCATCGGTCCCGCGGAAAGTCCGTTAACCCGAATTCCCTGGCCTCCCAGATCGACCGCCAGATACCGCACGCTGGCTTCCAAGGCGGCCTTGGCGACGCCCATGACATTGTAATGCGGCATCACCCGCTCGGCACCGTAATAGGTCAGTGTCAGAAGGCTACCGCCGTTCGGCATCATCGCGGAAGCGTGCTTGGCGACCGTGGTGAAGGAGTAGCAAGAAATATCCATGGTCCGCAGGAAGTTTTCCCGCGTGGTGTTGAGATACTCGCCCTTCAGTTCTTCCTTGTCGGAGTAGGCGATGGCATGGACCAGAAAGTCGATCGAGTCCCAACGTTTGCCGATTTCGGCGAAAACCGCCTCGACACTCCCGTCGTCGGTTACGTCGCATTGCATGAGCATGTCGGAGCCAACCGACGCGGCGAGGGGCTCGGCCCGTTTCTTCAAGGCTTCGCCCTGATAGGTGAACGCGAGTTCGGCACCTTGATCCGCCGCCGCCTTGGCGATACCCCAGGCGATCGATCGATCGTTCGCCACGCCCATGATCAGGCCTTTTTTGCCGGCCATGACCCCGTTGGGTGTGCTCATGTGCTCCTCGCAAATCTCGATGGTTATATAGTTGGCCACGTGCCGAAAAGCCCGGCCCGATGGTGCTCATTCTACACCAAAGGTCGGGGGCGGCAAACGTCGCGGGCATGATGAAGGCGCGGGGCGGCTATGCAAAGCCAGAGGAATGGATATGCTGGCGTCATGAATCGCGAACGAAACCGCTTGGACACGTGGCGAGACCGTCGGGCTGGCGCCGTTTTGTCGGAAATCGGAGCCTATATCGGCTTCGCGTTGAAGCGATTTCACCGCGACCGAGGCATGCAGGCGGCATCGTCTCTGACTTACACGACACTCTTGTCGTTGGTTCCACTCCTGGCGATCGCGTTTGCCATATTCGCGGCTTTTCCCGCCTTTGAAACCGCGAGAGGCCAACTCGAGGCGGTCCTGTTCTCGAACCTGATGCCGGGTGTCGAGGATCAGATACGCGGGCATCTCAATAGTTTTCTGGAAAACACCGGACAACTCGGCACGGTTGGCGTGGTGGCGCTCGGGCTCTCGGCATTGCTTTTGCTCGGAACCATCGAGGCGACATTCAACAGAATTTGGCGGGTCGACAGACCTCGCCCTCTTGTTGTCCGGTTCCTGATCTATTGGGGTGTCTTGACCCTCGGTCCATTATTGATCGGTGCCGCGATCACCCTGACCACCGATGTATTCAGCGTGGCGCGTGACGGCCTGAGCCACGCGGGCTTGAATGCCGAGGATCTGACGACGGAAACCGGCGGCATTGTCGAACAACTGATCTCGGTTGCGTTGCAAACGGCTCTGTTCACCGTGCTGTTCGCGGTCATCCCCAACCGGCGTGTCGCCTGGCGGGACGCCTTGATCGGCGGCTTCGTTAGCGGCGCGGGTTTTCAACTCTTGAAGGTCGGTTTCGCATGGTACCTGGCCAATGTCCTGACCTATCAGACGATCTACGGGGCCATGGCGGTGTTCCCGATCTTCCTGATCTGGCTCTACCTGTCCTGGTGTATCGCCTTGCTGGGCGCGGTGTTCGCCGCCTCCTTCCCGGATTGGTGGCGTGCCCGGGCTCCGAACCTCGAGGAGGATTTGGGTCCCGGGGGTGTTTTGACGCGCGCCATCCTGATTCTCGCCGCCTTGCGCGACGCCTCGGTGAGGGGTGAGGAGTTGACCGAGGAAGCAATCGCCGGCGCGATTGGCGCCGAGGGCGTGGATGAAGTGTTGGGGCGTCTGCGCGAGGCGCGCTACATCGCGGTCACCGATTCCGGCGCGTCCGTGCTGTGCCGGGATCTGGCTAAAGCCACCATGCTTGATTTGTATCGGTGCCTCCGGCTTGGCGCGATGCCCGGGGCCGCCACCGATACATCCGGCCAAGTGGAAACCGGGGCCGGCCCGAACGCCCGAGTTCAGGCGCTCATCGCTGATTTGGGCGCGGCCGAGGGCGCCTGTCTGGAAACGTCAATCGCCGAGTTTATCGGCGACTGACGCGTTCCAATGCCCGCTAGGCCCGCAGCGCCAGGTTCTCGGGATCGTACGGGCTTTCCGCGATGATCCGCGCCGGGCGCAATTGATCCAGAACCCTCACATGGCATTCCTGGCCGACAACGGCGTGCTCGCTCTTCACATAACCAAGCATCAGTGACTTGCCCACGAAGTGGCCATAGCCGCCCGCGGTGCCGCGCCCGATGACCTCGCCGTCGAGCAGTACCGGCTCATTGCCGAAGGGATCGGCGTCGTCGGCGTCGATCTCGATGGTGCAGTACTGGTTCGGCACCCCGCGCTCCTGATGCAGGACAAGGGCATCGCGGCCGGTGAATTCGCCCTTGTTGAGGCGCACGAAACGATTGAGTCCGGCCTCCAGAATGGTGTTCTCGGCGTTCAGGTCGGTGCCCCAGAGCCGGTACGATTTCTCGAGCCGCATCGAATCCATCGCCCGCATGCCGACATTGGCGATCCGGAACTCCGCGCCGGCTTGGCGAAGCGCTTCGAACAATTGGATTTGATACTCGATGGGATGGTGCAGTTCCCATCCGAGGGAGCCGACGAAATTGACCCGCATCGCCCGAACGTTTGGGCAGAAGCCGACCGGGATTTCTTGCATCGTTAGCCACTTGAAGGCTTCGTTCGAGACGTCCGCGTCGGCGATCTTCTCCAGCACCTTGCGCGAATTGGGGCCGGCCAGAACCAACACGCCGTATTGATTGGTGACATCGCGCAGGTGAACCGAGCCATCCCGCGGCATGCTCTTGGTCAGGAAATCGAGATCATAGTCATGCGCGGCGCCGGGGCCGACGAGGAAGAAGCGTTCCCCCAGAAGGCCGTCACTCATCCGCGAGATTGTGAATTCGGAGCGTACCGAGCCCGATGGGTTGAGAGCATGCGACAGGCTCATCCGACCGACACCCTTGGGGATGTTGTTAGCGACCATGCGGTCCAACCATTCCCGCGCGCCGGAGCCCTCGACCTCGTATTTCGCGAAGGACGAGAGTTCCATCAGGCCGACATTCTCGCGCATGGCGCGGACCTCGTTGCCGACATGCTCGAACCAATTCGAACGGCGGAAGGAGTAGATGTCCTCGCGCTTGGTGCCCGCGGGCGCGAACCAATTCGGTCGCTCCCATCCGAAACGCGCGCCCCAAACGGCGCCGGCCTTATCAAGGCGATCATAGATCGGTGGCGCCTTGGCCGGACGGGCGGCGGGCCGCTCTTCCATCGGGAAGTGATTGACGAAGACGTGTTCGTAGGCTTCCTCGTTCTTGATCTTGGCGAAATTCTTTGAAACCACGCCAAAACGTCGCGGATCAACGCCGATCATGTCGACCGTGGGTTCGCCTTCGACGATCCATTCGGCGATCTGCCAACCGGCGCCGCCGGCCGCGGTCACGCCGAAGCTGTGGCCTTCCGAGATCCAGAAGTTCGGCAGTCCGAATGCCGGGCCGACCATCGGGTTTCCGTCCGGCGTGTAGGCGATCGGGCCGTTGACGATATCCTTGATGCCGGCGTTCTCGAAGGACGGAACCCGATGGATAGCCGCCTCCACATGCGGCATCAGGCGCTCCAGATCTCCCGGGAAGAGGTCCTTCTCGAAACTTGCGGGCACGCCGTCGGCGAAACAGGCGGGCGCGCCTTTTTCGTAGGGACCGAGAATCCACCCCATCCGTTCCTCGCGGAAGTAATACGAGGAATCGGACTCGCGCAGGACCGGCAGTTCCGGGTTCCCGGCCTCGCGGTATTCCTGGAGAACGGGATCGACATCAGTGACGATATACTGGTGCTCCACCGGGATCGCGGGGATCTCCAGCCCGACCATCTTGGCCGTGGTGCGCGCGTAATTGCCGGTGCAGCTGATCACGTGCTCGCAGGTGATGTCGCCCTTGGTGGTCTTGACCACCCACTCGCCGTCGCCGTTGCGCTCGATGCCGGTGACCTCGGTTTGCTGATAGATCTCCGCGCCACGGGCCCGCGCGCCCTTGGCCAGCGCCATGGTCACGTCGACCGGCGCGATGTGACCATCGGTCGGATGCCACAGCGCGCCGATAAGGCCGTCCATGTTGCCGAGCGGCCAAAGCTTCTTGATCTCGTCGACACCGATCAGATGGCATTCGACGCCGATCGTTTCCGCCGTGCATTGATAGTTTCGATACTCGTCCATGCGCTCGCGGTTTCTCGCGAGACGCAGGTTCCCGTTGACGTGCAGGCCAACCGCCTGACCGGTTTCTTCCTCCAGGGTCTTGTACAGCTCGACGGAGTACTGGTGCAACTGACCGACCGAATAGCTCATGTTGAAGAGCGGCAAGAGGCCGGCGGCATGCCAGGTGGAGCCGGCGGTCAACTCGGTCCGCTCCACGAGAACCACGTCGCTCCAACCCTTCTTGGCCAAATGATAGAGGGCGCTGACGCCGACGACGCCACCTCCGATAACCACCACCCGTGCGCTGGATTTCATTTCCGCCTCCCGTCTCGCCGCCCTAGGAAAGTAACCCCGTGAAAGGGGTGGTTGGGCCACAAGCGAGAACTGACACGGAATGATGGGATGCGGGCACGTGGAAGCGACAGGAGAGTGTCGGATTTGGAATGATGAATGCCCTGATGTTTAGGTCCACTCATCAAATCGAATTCCGCCGTATCCGCGCGCGTCGCCACCTGAAGCGCGCGGCACATGAAACGCTGGAGTCGGTTTTGGGATGCTGACCTTTACATCGCCGATTGGTTTGTCCTAGGGTCGGGACAAGATCGCGGAACAACCGCGACGCGTGGCGAGTGAAAAATCGACCACGCTGGGGCAAGCATTTGGGGTATGCGCGCGCATGGCGGATGAATCGCAATCCTTTGTAAGATTTATCGATATTCAAAAGACCTATGACGGCGAAATTCTGGTCGTCAAGAACCTGAACCTGGACATCGCCACCGGTGAGTTCCTGACTATGCTGGGGCCATCGGGATCGGGCAAGACGACTTGTCTGATGATGCTGGCGGGGTTCGAGACGCCGACACACGGCAAGGTCATCCTCGGCGGCAATGAGCTTAACAACGTGCCTCCGCATAAGCGCGGGATCGGCATGGTTTTCCAGAACTACGCGCTGTTCCCGCACATGACGGTCGCCGAGAATCTGGCGTTCCCGCTCGAAGTGCGCGGCATGTCGAAGGCGGATACCGAGGCGAAAGTGAAGCGCGCGCTCGACATGGTCGAGCTTGGCGATTTCGGGCACCGTCGCCCGGCGCAGCTTTCCGGTGGCCAACAGCAGCGCGTGGCGCTGGCGCGTGCCCTGGTCTTCGAGCCGGACCTGGTCTTGATGGACGAGCCCTTGGGCGCGCTGGACAAAAATCTGCGCGAGCAGATGCAGTACGAGATCAAGCATATCCACGAAAATCTCGGCATGACGGTGGTCTACGTGACCCATGATCAATCCGAGGCGCTGACCATGTCCGACCGGATCGCGGTCTTCAATGATGGTGTCATTCAGCAGTTGGCCCCGCCCGAGGATCTCTACGAACGGCCGGAAAACGCCTTCGTTGCTCAGTTCATCGGCGAGAACAATCGTCTGGTGGGCGAGGTGACGTCGATCGACGGCGACCATTGCGTGGTGGACGTGGGGGGCAATCAGATCCGCTCGCTGAGCGTGAATCACGACGGCGTCGGCTCGCGATCGACCCTTTCCCTTCGACCGGAGCGGGTTACCCTCAATCCGGCGGACGGCGCTTATCCGAACGTCTTCGACGCCAAGGTCCTGGAGTTGATTTATCTCGGCGACCATATCCGCTGCCGAGTCGCGGTCTGCGGCAATGACGAGTTCATCGTGAAGGTGCCGAACGCGCATGGTCATATCACCATGGCGCGGGGCGATAATGTTCGCGTGGGTTGGCAGCCGGACGATTGTCGGGCCCTGGATGCCTAGCAACGAAGGGTTCGCGCCAGGGACGCTACTAGGGCGTTCCGGTGCTTTCAACCGAGGTCTGGACGTTTGTCCGAACCTTCAAGCGGCCGATACCAATTTCGGTCAACCGCCGGCATAGCCGGTAATCTGTAGGAGAAATGGCAACATGAGACTACCAATCCTGACTGGCGCGGCCGTGCTCGGCCTCGCCGCCTTTGCCTCGGGGCCGGCGATCGCCGCCGATTCCCTGACCGTGGTTTCCTGGGGTGGCGCTTATACGAAGAGCCAGATCGAGGCCTATCACAAGCCCTACGCCGCCAAATACGGCACCAAGATCCAGTCCGAGGACTATAACGGCGGCCTTGCCGAAGTCCGGGCCCAGGTTGAGACCGGCAAGATTACCTGGGACGTTGTAGACGTTGAGGTCTCCGAAGCCGTTCGAGGTTGCGATGAGGGTTTGTTCGAACCGATCGA
This sequence comes from Alphaproteobacteria bacterium, assembly GCA_038118725.1. Classification (GTDB taxonomy): domain Bacteria; phylum Pseudomonadota; class Alphaproteobacteria; order Thalassobaculales; family Thalassobaculaceae; genus JADHLJ01. Next base: position 8,754 of record JAYOIK010000002.1, read on the forward strand.
CACCAGCAGCCTGCTACCCGCGCCTAGCGGGACACCCGCCGAGGACGATTTTATCCCGGGTAGCGTGGTCGAATGCGCGGTGGCCACGATCGTTTGGTCGACGGTCTTTGCTTACGACGCCGACGTGATGACCGGTGCCAAGCCGACGACCTTGAAAGACTTTTTCGATTTGAAGAAGTTTCCGGGCAAGCGGGGGCTGCGCAAAACCCCGGTCGTGAACATGGAATGGGCGCTGATCGCCGATGGCGTTGCGCGCGACGACGTTTATGACGTGCTTTCCACCCGCGAGGGACAGGATCGCGCCTTCAAAAAGCTCGATTCCATTAAAGATCATGTTCTGTGGTGGGAAGCCGGTGCCCAGCCGCCGCAAATGCTCGCCGATGGCGAAGTCGTGATGACCTCCGCCTACAATGGCAGAATCTTTAACGCCCAGGCGACCGAGAACAAGAACTTCAACATCGTTTGGGACAACCAGCTCTTCGCCTTCGATTTCTACGCGATCGTGAAAGGCACCGAGCGTAAGGACGAGGCCCTGCGCTATCTGCAATTCGCGACCGCCACCGAGCAGCTGGCCAACCAGGCTTCTTGGATTTCCTATGGTCCGACCCGTAAATCCTCGGCTGGGATGGTTGGAAAGCACGCCATCTCCGGTGTCGACATGAAGCCGCACATGCCGACGGATCCCGCCAACTTCAAGACCGCGGTTTTGAACAACTCGGACTTCTGGGCGGATAACCAGGACGAGCTGAACGAGCGTTTCAACGCTTGGCTCGCGAAATAATTCGGCCATCCCGCGGGGGCTTTGGCTCCCGCGGGATTTTGTTCCTTTTCAAAAAGGATGAAGCATGACGGTCGACGCAGGCATAGCCCCCTCCGGGCCGATCCTCGCCGCTGACGGAACGCCCCTCAAGGCAAGTCTCCGCAAGGCGCAACGTGTTCGCAAATTACGGGCGATCGCGCTGGTCCTGCCGTTGCTGGTCTTTGTCCTGGTTTCATTTATATTGCCGATCGCCGACATGCTGTTTCGCAGTGTCGACAACCCCGTTGTCGCTGAAAACCTACCAGTTACGCTTAAGGCGTTGGAAGAGTGGGACGGCACCGGCACCCCCGACGAGGCGGCCTATGCCGCCATCGCGAAGGAACTTGTCGAGGCTCGTAAGAATAACGAAATGGGCAAGGTCGCGACCCGTCTCAATTTCGAGACCAGCGGCATGCGCAGCCTGATCGGCAAGTCGGTCCGCAAGATTCGCCGCTTGAAGGAAGGGCCGTACAAGGAAGCCCTGATCAAGATCGATAAGCGTTGGGCGAATACCGAGATTTGGTCCACGATCAAGCGGATCGGCGCGCCGTATACCCATGTTCAGTATCTCGCGGCGTTGGACATGAAAACCCAGCCGGACGGCAGTGTCGGGATGCAGCCCGAGGAACGCCAGATCTACGGCCAGATCTTCATGCGGACGCTGTGGATAAGCGTACTGGTCACCGTTTTCTGTCTGCTCTTGGCCTACCCGGTTTCCTACCTGCTGGCGACCCTGCCGCTGCGCTACAGCAACCTGCTGATGGTCATGGTGCTGTTGCCGTTTTGGACATCGCTGCTGGTGCGAACGACATCCTGGATCGTGCTGCTGCAGCGCAACGGCGTGGTTAACGATCTTTTGGTTTGGATCGGCATCGTCGGCGAGGACGGTCGAATACAGATGATCTACAATCAGACCGGTACCTTGGTCGCAATGACGCAGATCCTGCTGCCGTTCATGATCTTGCCGCTTTACAGCGTGATGAAGACAATCTCGCCGTCCTATATGCGGGCCGCGCGTTCCCTGGGGGCCACTCCGGCGACCGCTTTTATCCGAGTCTACATGCCTCAGACCGCGGCCGGTGTCGGGGCCGGCTGTCTGCTCGTTTTCATTCTTTCCATCGGCTACTACATCACCCCGGCCCTGGTCGGCGGCCAATCCGGGACGATGATCAGTAACTTCATCGCCTATCATATGAAGTCGTCACTCAACTGGAGCCTAGCGGCGGCGCTGGGTTCCATTCTGCTGGCGGCGGTCCTGGTCCTGTACTGGCTGTACAACAAGATCGTCGGCATCGATAACATGAAGCTGGGGTAAGGCTATGGCTCTCCCACCCTATGTCGGCCCGGCGGGCAAGGCTTGGCACTACGGCTTCCACATCTTTTGTGGGCTTGTGTTCCTGTTCCTGATCGCGCCGATCCTGGTCATTATCCCGCTGTCGTTCAATGCCGAGCCGTATTTCACCTTTACCGAGGGGATGCTCGCCTTCAAGCCGGAGGCGTATTCCACGCGCTGGTACGCCGATATCGTGAACAACCCGCAATGGGTTTTCTCAGCGGGGAACAGTGTCATTGTCGCGGTCTTCGCGACCCTGATCGCCACGGTGCTCGGTACCGTCGCGGCCTTGGGTCTGAGCCAGGCGCACATGCCCTACAAGCCCGCGGTCATGGGCTTGCTGATCTCGCCGATGATCGTGCCGCTGATCATCTCGGCGGCGGGGATGTTCTTCTTCTACTCCAAGATCGGTCTCGCCCAGACCATGCCCGGTTTGATCCTCGCCCACGCGGTGCTCGGCACGCCCTTCGTGGTGATCACCGTGACCGCGACGCTGGTCGGTTTCGATCATTCGCTTACAAGGGCTTCGGAGAATCTCGGCGCGGGTCCCACCCGAACATTCTTCAAGATTCAGATGCCGCTCATTTTGCCGGGCGTGATTTCCGGCGGTCTGTTCGCCTTCATCACCTCCTTCGATGAGGTCGTCGTCGTGTTTTTTCTCGCGGGATTTGAGCAACGCACGATCCCGCGCCAGATGTGGGCCGGTATTCGCGAGCAGATCAGCCCGACGATCCTGGCGGTGGCCACGATCCTGGTCTGTATCTCCATCGCGCTTTTGACCACCGTCGAATTGCTTCGTCGTCGCAGCGAGAGATTGCGTGGGATGTCGCCGGGCTGACCGTTCACCGGATGCGCGAGGCTCTCGCTGGACAAACCGTCATGGCGAGCGCATTGTCGGGGCCAAGATAATCGATTGGGGTAGCAGTCGTGTATCGCGATAACTCGCTTATTCCCAAGGAAGCGATCCGCATGGCCGCGCTGGGCGCGTTGGTGGTCCGGGAGCGTTCCTATGCCGATGTCGCCTCCGAGGTGCGCGAATTCGCGGCCCGGATTGTCGGGCCCTCGCTCGACCTCCTTGGAACCTCCATCGAGTTGTTGAAGCTCGAGGGGCTAATCGCGCCGGTTGGCGCCGGTTCCGAGCATGACGCGCAAATGCTGCGTCTTACCGATGACGGGCGCCGCGCGCTCGAGGCGTATCTCAAGACCAATATTCGGCCCGGCACCTCGGATCTGAACAAGCTCGTTATCGCGTTGAAGCTTCGTTTCATCGATGTCCTCGGAGATGAGGAGCGTTTGGATCAGCTCGAGGGGCTCAAGCGGATGTACGAGGGCGAGCAAGCTCGCCTGCGCGATTTGGCCGGGCATGACGAATGGTCGGACGGGTTGATGCCGCGCTGGCTGGATATCGAACTCGATATGGTGGCCCGTCGGATCCGGTGGTGTGACGCGTTGATCGGCGCGCCCGCGGACTGAAAACGGCGGTTTTCCGCGCCTATTGTATCGGCTGCATTTCCCCGGAGATTCCAGGGGAATTGACCGGTTATCGCATTGAAATTAATTTGGTTAAAATTTATTGTAATTTATATTCCCGAGCCACATGTTTGACTCTCCGCCACGTGTTTCCGATTGGGCGCGAATGCTTAGCTCCAGCGTTGGCGAGCGGAGGGGTCGATGGGACTTTTCAACCTGTTTCACGCCAAGGGACTCCCGTCCGGGGTTTCGATCGCCGAGTTGAGGCCACGTGGCGATTCCTATGTCCGTATTGATGGACGAGACTACACGCTCCGGGCGTGGAGCCCAGGCGGTTTTTCGATCTCTCCATACAGCGGTGGCCTCGTCGCGGGTCAAATCGCCACGGTCCGGTTCGTCGTCCATGACTATCATGACCGGGACGGCGCGCTTCGGGTCGAGGACCGGGTTCGGATCGAGAGTATCGATGAGGCGGGCTTGCGGGCGCGGTGGTGGCATCTGCCCGAACGCAAGAAAGTCGAGATTGCCAAATACTTCGCGCTCAAGGTGGCGGCGCGAGGTTAAAGCATGTGTTGACCACCGGTCACGAAGATCTCGGTCCCCGTGACATAGGCGCTATCCTCGGAACAAAGGTAATGAATGGTCGAGGCAACGTCCTTCGGCTCGCCCAGTCGATGTAGCGGGATGCGTGGGATCAACACCTCGGTTTCCGGCGAAAGCATCGCGGTTTCGATCTCGCCGGGGGCGACGGCGTTCACCCGAACCCCAAGCTCGGCGAACTCATTGGCCAACTCTCGTGTCAGCGCCGACAGCGCGGCTTTCGAGGTGCTATAGGCCGAGCCGGCGAAGGGGTGTATCGAATGTCCGGCGATCGAGGTGATGTTGACGACCGCGCCCTTGCCGCGCGCCAACGCGGCCGCGAAGCCCCGTGAAAGACGAAGCGGGGCGAAGAAGTTCAGCTCGAAAACCTGCCGCCAGGCGTCGATATCGCCGTTGAGGCAGCCTAGACGTTCCTTGAACGGTGATTTGGGAGACCACCCGGCGTTGTTGACCAGGGCATGTAGGGGACGGCCACCAAGAACCGCGTTGGCTTCGGCTATGAACGTGTCTATGCCCGCGTTGTCGCCGAGATCCGCCGTCAGATGATGGGACCAGTTCGGGTCACGCCGGCATTCCTCGGGTGGCGCCTCGCGGGAGCAGGTGATGATCTCCCAGTTTCGGGCGCTGAAGAAACTGACCGTCGCGTGACCGATACCGCGACTGGCGCCGGTGAGGAGCAAGGTTTTTCGAGAATCCGTCATGAGAATGAGTCTATGCTCTTTAGCGACAAGGTCAACGGCGGGAGATGTGGATCGTGACCAAGAGTGTTCGATTGTTCCTGTTGTGTCTGCTGGTCATCGCGACGGCTCGAACCGCCGATGCCCAAGTTTACGAGAGCGAGCACTACCGCTTGAAGGTTGTCACGGTCGCTCAAGGCCTGATCAGACCATGGGGGCTCGACTGGCTACCGGACGGACGAATGTTGGTCACCGAAAGGCCGGGTCGTCTAAGGATTGTCTCCAGCGATGGTGTGGTCTCTTCGCCGGTTCGAGGGCTTCCGGATGTCGATGACGGCGGTCAAGGCGGGCTGCTTGATGTTCTGGTTGATCCCGATTTCGCCGAGAATCGCGTGATCTATTTTTCATACTCGGAACCTGGGTCGGGAGGCTCCGGAACCGCGGTCGCGAGGGCCGAACTTCGTGACGACGGGTTGGAGGAAACCAAGGTCATCTTCCGGCAGTTTCCGAAAGTCGATAGCCGCTTGCACTACGGCTCTCGATTGGCGTTGGCGGCGGATGGAACCCTCTTCGTCACCGTCGGGGAACGTGGTCAGCGGCAACTTGCGCAGGATCCCGGCGTAAACCGGGGGCAGGTCGTCCGAATTCACACCGATGGAAGCATTCCGGATGACAACCCATTTGTCGGGCGCACTGGGCATCGACCCGAAATCTGGTCGTACGGCCACCGCAATCCACAGGGCGCGGCAATTCACCCAGAGACCGGCGCGCTCTGGATCCATGAACATGGCGCGCGAGGTGGAGACGAGGTCAATATTCCCAAGCGCGGCGGGAATCACGGCTGGCCGGTAATCGCCTACGGGACCCACTACTCCGGCGCTAGGATCGGGATTGGAACGAGCGCGCCCGGCATGGAGCAACCAATCCACTATTGGGATCCGTCGATCGCCCCGTCCGGCATGACCTTTTACACCGGTGATGTGTTCGAGAATTGGCGCGGCAGTCTTCTTGTCGGCGCGTTGAAGTTCCGGTTGTTGGCGCGATTGACCCTCAAGGGTACCCGGGTGGTCGGGCAAGAGACGCTGATCGCCGAAATAGGGGAGCGTATCCGCGATGTTCGCCAGGGTCCGGACGGCTATGTTTACCTGCTGACGGATTCGCGCGCCGGGCGGGTTCTAAGGCTGGAGCCTGAGTAATATCACGGATTCCGCCGATTTATGGGTTGAGGCGCGCGACTGTCCAATCCTGGCCCTCGGCCCCTCGCGTGAAAACGAAACGGTCGTGGAGACGGAATTCGCCGTCGTGCCAGAACTCGATGCGCAGAGGAACGACCCGGGCTCCGGTCCAATAGGGCGGACGAGGGACATCGCGATCCGCGTATTCCTCCTCGTATTTTCGAACGGCTGAAAGCAAAGCTTCCCTATTGGCAAGCGGACGCGACTGTTGCGAGGCCCAGGCGCCGGTTTGGCTCATCCTGGCGCGGCTGGCGAAATAGGCGTCGGCTTCGGCATCGTCCACCATGACGATCGGTCCCTCCACGCGAACCTGACGTTTCAGGGTTTTCCAGTGGAAACACAACGCCGCGAAGGGGTTGACCGCCAGTTCCGTGCCCTTGCGGCTTTCGAAGTTGGAATAGAAGACGAAACCTCGTTCATCCACGTCCTTTAGAAGCAGAATGCGCGCCGAGGGACGCCCAATCGCGTCGGCGGTCGCAACGGTCATGGCGTTCGGATCGCTGATCTCGGACGCCTCCGCATCGGCGAACCAAGACTTGAACAGCGCGAAGGGGTCATTGGTATTGGGTTCGAACATCGTGGGACCGCCCTGTGAGGAAACTCACGACGAAATTACCTCAATGGCCTTGGAACCGCCACAATCGTTCCCAAATTTAGGCGAGATTCGTCGCCATCCTCGGCGGCGCTTGGGGATGAGGGTTCGCCCATGATGATCATCATGGGCGCGCGGTTCTCGCAACGGGGTGTTCCGGTGATTGGGCTTGCCGTGATAAACTCCAGTTCTTGGTTCGTCGAAGGCGTTCTTTTGCAATCGCTCGGCGCCAAGGCACGCTGAAAGGATTTTCGAGATGTTGAAACGGATCGCCCTGGTATCGGTTGTCACGGTTGGGCTCGCGGCGTGCCAGTCGACGGGTCAAGGCCAGAAAGAAGGTGTGGGGACCGTGTTGGGCGGTGTCGCCGGCGCGGTGGCGGGCGCGCAGTTCGGCAAGGGGAGCGGCCGGGTCGCCGCGGGCGCGGCGGGCGCGTTGCTTGGTGCGTTCCTCGGCAATCAGGTCGGCCAATCCTTGGACCGGGCGGACCGCTTGGCCATGCAACGCAGCACCAACAACGCCTTGGAACGTCAACCTTCAGGCACCGCGGTCGCCTGGAAGAACCCGGATAGCGGCAATCATGGCACGGTAACGCCTCAGCCCGCCTACAAGGACAGCAGCGGGCAGTATTGTCGGGAGTTCAGTCAAACGGTCACGGTCGGCGGCAAGACCGAACAGGCCTATGGGACCGCGTGCCGGCAGCCGGACGGATCTTGGAAGATCGTTCGATAGGCTTGCCTCTTGGGGCTCCGATGCCGTATGCGGTTAGGCCAGTTGGGTTTGGCCGCGCGGACAATATGGTTTTTTCGGTGCCATGAGCGATCCCTACAAGATACTGGGTGTGTCGAAGACCGCCAGCGGCGCGGAGATTAAATCCGCCTATCGCAAGCTCGCGAAGAAGCATCATCCGGATTTGAACGCCGGAAACGCGGACCGGTTCAAGGAGATCAACGGCGCGTACGACATCCTTTCGGATGAGGGCAAGCGCGCGAAATATGATCGCGGGCAGATCGATCCCTCCGGTAACGAGAAGCCTGGCGCCGGGTTTTGGCGGAGTTGGGCCGGCCGGTCGCGCTCACGGCATGCCGGAACGGGCGCCGGCGGTTTCAACTTCGATGATCTGGGCGACGAGGATGATCTTTTCGCCGATCTGTTCCGCGCCGGTGGACGAAGTCGGGGCGGTGGCGCCGGTCGAGCGCGACCCGAGCCCGAACCGATCCGCAATACCAACTACAAGCTGAAAGTTCCATTCGAGGAGGCAACGGCCGGGGTGCGCAAACGCGTGACCCTGTCCGACGGCAAGGTCGTGGACATGGCGATCCCCGCCGGTTCGGAAACCGGCGCGAAGCTGCGCCTGAAGGGGCAGGGGCGGGTCGGACCGGACGGCAAGACCCCGGGCGACGCGGTTATCGAGATCAGCGTCGAGGAGCACGACTATTTCGTGCGCGATGGTCGGGATATCCGTCTGGAGATTCCGATTACCCTATACGAAGCGGTATTGGGCGACTCGATCGTCGTGCCGACCATCCATGGCAATGTCACCCTTAGAGTGCCCAAGAACTCGAATAGCGGGTCCACGTTGCGTTTGAAAGGCAAGGGCGTTCCCTCGATCAAGGGAGAGCCGGCCGGCGACCAATACGTGACTCTTCGTGTTGTTCTGCCCGATGGCGAGGACGCCGAGCTGAGCAAATTTGTCGAGGAATGGGCAAAAGGCAGGGGCTATAATCCTCGGCACAAGATGAAGTTCACCTAGGTCGGCGCGCTTCACGGCGAGGCCACGCATGCCACGAGAACCCTGGCGACCAAGGTTAGAATGCCGTGAAGCGCGGTTGGAGGCGTCATGTCGGATTATAGGTCCCGCCGCGGTGCGCGCCGCCGCAAGAGACGGATCGACGAGATGTCTCGCGGGCATTACCCCGGGCGCCGTGGCTCGGATCGGGAAATCGCCATCGAAACCGACGAGGACGACCAAGAATCCAGTCCGTCGTCACTCGTGCCTCGGTTCCTCCGGCGGCTTGGTCCAAAAGGCAGGTTTCTCGGTTTCGCGACACTCATTGCCTTGATCATCACGGTTTTCTGGATCTCCTACGAGCGCCACGCCGCCGAAACGGAAGTCACGGCGGACCGCTTCAATGAAGCGCAAGTCTCGCTCGGTGGGAGCCTCTATATCGCCAACTGCGCGTTCTGCCACGGCGACAATCTAGAGGGAAAACCGGGTTGGGATGGTCACTACCCCTCGGGTCGGCGACCGGCACTGCCGTTGAATGGCGAAACCGCGATCACCAGGCTATCGGACCAAGACATCATGGATGTCACGAAATATGGCGGCCAGCCCTTCTCGCCGGCTGATTACGAGAATGACATGCCAGGCTTCGAGATGCAGTTGAGCGACGCGGATATCTGGGCCATTGTCGCCTTCATCAAAAGCCGCTGGTCGGAGGAAGCGATCGAGCGGCAGCGCCAGACCCAAGAACAATTGAACCAGTAAGGAACGGTTGCACCAATGGGAGAGTGCCATGAGCGAGCGGTTTAACGACGCGAGCATCGCCGATATCACGGCGGTCCTGACCGACTATTTCGATGGTCTTTACGACGGGGACTTGGAGAAGTTCGCGCGGGTGTTCCACGAGGACTCGCACCTATATTTCACCGACGGGGACACCGTTACCGATTGGCCGCGAGAGAAGTATTTCGAGATCATCGCCGGGCGCCCTTCACCGGCGAGCCAGGGGCTCGCGCGGTTCGACAAGATTCTGTCGATCCACAAGGCGGGACCCGATACCGCTCTGGCGACGGTCAACTGCGCGGTGCCGCCGCGTTATTTCACCGACTATCTGACCTTCGTGCGGACCAGCGAGGGCTGGCGGATCATCTCCAAGACCTTTCACGCCGACGTGCATGAATAGAACGCCGAGGGGCGTGGCGGCGATTCGTTAAGCGGCGCCGGCCAGATTTCCGGCGATCTCGGCGGCGAGTTTGGCATTGTTTTCCACCAGCGCGATGTTCGCCTCCAGGCTCGCGCCCTTGGTGATCTCGTTCAAGTGGGACAGCAGATAGGGTGTCACCGCGGCGCCGCCGATCGCGTCCGCTTCCGCCGCCGCGAGGGCTTCGTTCAACGCCTGTTCCACGACGTCGTTGCCTAACGCCGCCGCGTCCGGGATTGGGTTGACGATCAAGCTACCCGTGCTGTCTCCGAATTGAGATTGAATGCGGAGTAACGCCGCGATCTCGGCGGCGCTATCACAACGATGCGGTACGCCGAGGCCGCTGGAGCGGCACCAGAACGCCGGCAGGGTATCGGTTCCGTGACCGATGACGGGAACGCCCAAGGTCTCCAGGACTTCCAAGGTTTTCGGCAGATCCAGGATCGCCTTCGCTCCGGCACAGACGACGGCGACAGGCGTGCGGGCGAGTTCCTGTAAATCGGCGGAGATATCAAAGCTTTGTTCCGCGCCCCTATGCACGCCGCCGATGCCCCCTGTGGCGAATACGCCAATGCCCGCGAGATGCGCCGCGATCATGGTCGCCGATACCGTGGTCGCGCCGTCGCCGCCACGCGCCAGCACCGCCGCGAGGTCGCGTCTGGAAATCTTTGCCATGAGGGCACTCTCGGCGAGTAGGACCAGGTCGTCTTCCAACAGGCCAACGCGAATTCGACCGTCCAACACCGCGATGGTGGCGGGCACGGCACCATTCTCCCGCACGACCGCTTCAAGACGTTTGGCGACTTCTAGATTGCGTGGACGCGGCAGACCGTGGGAGATGATTGTCGATTCCAGCGCCACCACGGGTCTTGCTTCGCCGAGCGCCGTGGCGACTTCTTCGGAAATGGACAGGAGGGGAGTGGATTTTCTGTTTCTCATCTCGGTGGTTCATTTCTGGGGCGTTGCGCGCTTCTGGAGATCCACGGCGTTGATGCCGGTGGGACGCGGCGTTTCAATTTCCACCGCGAAAGCCGCGGCGGCGAGACCGAGACGCGCCGCGTCGGTGATCGGGTACCCTTCAAGAATACCGTGCAGAGTTCCGGCGGCAAGCGCGTCTCCTCCACCGGTGACGTCCACGACTTTGGAAGCAAGGGCGGTGAACTCGGATACGGTTCCCCGTTCCAGGATCGCGGCGCCCCTCGCGCTTCGGCCGATGGTCGCGCGATCTACCCCCAAGGCCTCGACCGCATCCATTTGCGCGGCGATGTCGTTGCAATCCAGCAACGCCGCCGCTTCGGTCTCATTGGTGACCAGCACGTCGAGTCGAGGACAAGTGGCCAGTATCCTGGGGGCCTTGGAGACGGACACGGTGTCGGCCGCGATCATCACCGATGCCGGCGCCCGCCCGGCGAGATGGCGGATAACGATCTCCGGCAGGTTGGTGTCGAGGAACCAAAGTTCCGCGGTGCCGATATTCTCCAGCGCCAGGTCAACTTGATCGGGTGTGAAGTGGTCATGGATCGACATATCGGCGAGGCCCAGGCGTAACTCACCGGTAGGCTCGACCGCCGCTGTATAGGTTGCCGTCGGATGATCGGGGTCGCGGGAAACCGTTTCGCATCGGACACCCTGGCGCCGCAAATCGCTCAGAACAAACGCGCCGTCCGCGTCGTCGCCAATCCGGGCCACCAGGAAGACCTCGTGGCCGATAGCGGAAAGCCACCCGGCGACATTGCCCGCGACGCCGCCGCGCGCCCGCCGGGTTTCCACGGGATTGGAATTCCCCTCGATAAGGGGCGCGAGCCCACGCGCGCGGATGTCGACATGGGCCGCGCCAAAACAGATGACGCGGGATCCCACCGGACGGCTCCGCGCGCCCGTGTCCTAGCCCCGTGTCCTAGCCAAGCATCATCTTGTTGAGACGCAGGCGTAACGCGTTGAGTCGGATGAAGCCATGGGCGTCGGCGTGGTCGTAATCCGACTGCCCCTCCTCGAAGGTCACGTAGTCGGCGGAGTAGAGGCTCTTTTCCGCCTTGCGTCCGACAACGATGGTGTTGCCTTTGTAGAGCTTGAGACGCACGGTTCCGGTGACGTGCCGCTGGCTGTGGTCAATCGCCGCTTGAAGCATCTCGCGTTCCGGCGAATACCAGAAACCGTTGTAGATCAGTTCGGCATAGCGCGGCATCAACTCGTCCTTGAGATGCGCCATGCCGCGGTCCAGGGTGAGGCTCTCCATCGCCCGATGCGCGACATGCATGATCGTGCCGCCCGGCGTCTCGTAGAGGCCGCGGTTTTTCATGCCGACAAAGCGATTTTCCACCAGATCAAGACGGCCGATACCGTTGTCATGACCAAGGGTGTTCAAAGCCGTCAGCAAGGTCGCCGGGCTCATCGCCTCGCCATCGATGGAGACCGGATCACCGCCCTCGAATCCGATTTCGATATAGGTCGGCTTGTCCGGCGCGTCCTCGGGGGCGATGGTGCGGGAATAGATGAACTCCTGCCCCTCGACCCACGGGTCCTCGATGATCTTGCCCTCGCTCGAGGCGTGCAGGAGATTCGCGTCGACGGAGAACGGCGCTTCGCCGCGTTTGTCCTTGGCGATCGGAATTTGCCGGGATTCGGCATAGCGGATCAGGTCCTCGCGACCGACGAACTCCCATTCCCTCCAAGGGGCGATGATCTTGATATGTGGGTTGAGCGCGTAATAGGCGAGCTCGAAACGCACTTGATCATTGCCCTTGCCGGTCGCTCCATGGGCGACCGCATCGGCGCCGGTTTGCTCGGCGATCTCAATCTGGCGCTTGGCGATTAGCGGCCGGGCGATCGATGTGCCGAGCAGATAGGTCCCTTCGTAGACCGTATTGGCGCGAAACATTGGAAAGACGAAGTCACGTACGAACTCCTCGCGCAGATCCTCGACGAAGATTTCCTTGATGCCGAGCATCTCCGCTTTCTTGCGCGCCGGCTCAAGGTCCTCGCCTTGGCCGAGATCGGCGGTGAAGGTCACCACCTCGCAGCGATAGGTGTCTTGCAGCCATTTCAGGATGATCGAGGTGTCGAGCCCGCCGGAATAGGCGAGAACGACCTTGTTGATTTGGTCGGCCATGGGTTCCTCGTGATAACGGAGTCGCGCGCTTCCGGCATTTCGCCAGCGGCGCGGGAGTATAGGCGAAGTCTCGTTTCCCGCAAGGCCCGATGGGCTTTTCCCGACGTCGTCGGGTCGTTCTTGGCTTAGGGATGACGAAAGCCGATTGCCGTGGTCTGATCGACCGGATCGATTGGGCGGGGAGAAACCGATGAACAAGGGCGCCGATGTCAGGATCTGCTCGCATCACGTCGGTGGGCGGAGCGGGACGCGCAACCTTCCGGTTGTCGATGGCTTCGAGGCCGATGTCCTGAGCGTCTTCTATGAGCCCGACACAACAGCCGTGGACGGTATCCATCGCGCGACGGAACATCTGGCGTCCGAAACCAGGGTTCTCACCGATTGCCTCAGCGGGGATGGAGGCGTGCGGCCGTTCCATATCTTCAATGACCGTTATCGCAGCTCCATCCTTCCCCTGGTGCCGGATTTCGCCCGGCGCTATGCATTTGATCCTCAGTTCGGCTGGGATACCGATCCCGAGAGCACCGAAGTCGTTGAGCGGCACGAACTGGCGACGGTCACGCTCGACGCGGTGATGGAGCGTGACGGCGACAATCTGCCGGCGCCGGATTATCTGTCCATCGATACCCAGGGCACCGAGCTCGAAATACTCCAGGGCGGGCTTGAGACCCTGACCGAGAACGTGCTGGCGGTTTTCGTCGAGGTCGGCTTCGCGCCAACCTACGAAGGTCAGCCGATGTTCTCGGCCTTGGAAGAGTTTCTTCGCGGGCAAGGCTTTGCGCTCGCGTCCCTGGAGGTGTTTCCCGCCCAGGCAAGGACACGCGAACGGGTTCCCATCGGGTTTCGAGGCGCGGGTTTCATCGATAGTGGCGAAGCGTTGTTTCTTCGGGATCCGCGGCGTGGGCTGGCGGGAATGACCAACCAGGACCTGGCGCTCGCCAAGCTGGCGGCGATTGCTTTCATGCACGGTTTTCCACATGAGACTTTCGCCATCGTGGATCAGCTCGGTGACGATCGTCTCAACCAACTGGTCGAAACCGCGGGCGGTAACGTTGGATATCTGGCGTTTCTCGCGGAGTTCCGGTCGATCATGAATTCGCAAGCCCGGGTCTATCCAATGCTCTATTCCCACGTATTGGGGCCGGAGCATAGTGCCGCCCGGTTCTCGGACCCGGACCTGTTATCCAAGCTTGATCCGATGCAAAGATTGTTGCGGTATTATCAAGGCGCCGCGCCGAACGAGCTTAACCAGGCCTTGATGTCGCTCGGACAACCGGGCTTCATCGGGATCGAAGCCTTGGCGATGCGTTTCGGGATGACGGAAATCGCCGAGGAGGTCCGCGCGGCCCGGCTCCAGCAAGTGGAGAAGACGAGGATCTGGCTGGGGCTCTCGGCGCCGGGATGACAAACAGCGCGCGGGATGGATAATGTCGCCTAGTCCCCATCGGTATGGAAGCAAATCATGAGCATTGACGTGGCCAACAGGAATTCAGCGGAGTGGGAAGCGCGCCTCGACGTGGCGGCGGCGCATCGGCTCGCCGTGATGCATGGATTGAACGAGGGTGTGTGGAACCACATCTCGCTGGTTTCGCCGGACGAGCCGGACAATATCCTGATCAGCCCCGGCCATACTCATTGGGGTCAGGTGACGGCCAGTAATCTGGCGCTGATGGCTCCGGATGGTGAAATGCTTTCCGGCTCGCGGCCGCCCATCCGGGCGGGTTGGATCATTCATCATCCCGTCCACAAGGCGCGGCCCGACGCCAAATGCGTCATCCACGTCCATTCGCCATACACCACGGCCATGTCGATCCGAAGCGATATGCGCCTGGAAACCCGGAGCTCGCAGCAGGCCGCCGGCTTTCACGACGATGTCGCCTATTACGAGGTCTATGACGGGGTTCTGGCGGATGAGTCCGAGGGTGAGCACATGGCCGAGGTGATGGGCGACAAGCGTATCCTCATGATGCGTAATCACGGCGCGATGATCGTCGGCTCCACGGTGGCTCGGGCCTATCTCGACACCTATCAATTGGAACGGGCCTGCATGTATCAGCTGCTCGCCGTCGCGGGCGGTGGCGAGATGTCGCTTATTCCCGAGGATATCGCCGCCGAGATGGGGCAACTCGCCCGCCAGGGGCGCAATATAGAGCATTTCGAGGGCATGAAGCGCCTGGTCGAGGAGAAGGAACCGGACTACGCGCATTGAGGACGGCGGCGGGTTATTCAGGCCGCCGACATGAGGCATTCCGTCCCGCGGCGGAAGCGCCAAGTCAATAAGGTTTCGGCCTACCTCGCCGTCTTAGAATGTGCGCTTTCACGCCCTTTGACTTAAACTCAATAAACACAATGGGTTGACGGATACAGTCTTTAGTCCGACCATGGCAACGCGTCCATTGGTTAAACAATGGGCATGCGGGGCCGGGGGGCCTGGGTATGAACGAAGCGACGGCGAGCGTGACCGCGAAGCCGGCGGCGTCCGATACGCCGGGGGATTTGTTCGGCCTACTTTCCTCCTTCGCGTCCAGAATGGCGATCCTCTCCAGCATTTCGGAACAGGAACGATTTTGGGAAGACCCGACCGCGCTCAGGGTCGGCTTATCGACCTATGCCAACGCCCGATATCTGCGGAACACCTTGACGGCCCAGCTCGAACTCGCGGAGGCGAGTAACGATAAGCTTAGGACCTTTGTAAGGGATCTAGAGAAAGCCGCCGACAGTCTCGACGAAGAGATCGAGGCGGATAAGAAAAAACTCAAGGGCGTTCAAGCGATGATCGCCAAGGACGAGGCGGGAACGCCCGAGGGAGAGGAATCCGAGAAGCCGAGTCCGCTCCGCCCGCGCCGGGATATTCTTGAGCGTGAACTGGCGGAGAAGAACGAGGACGTGATCTCGAAACGCCGCATTCTTTTGGAGAACCAGCAGAAGTACAAACGCGTAAGCGAGGAACTGAAGCGCGCGCGAGCCCTCAACGAACGCTTTCTGGGCTTGTTCGAAGAGTGTTTCGAGAAATGGGAAGTTTTTGACGAAGCCACCTTGCAACGTCTGGCAACGAACGGCCCGACCGAGGAGATTCGTGAGATGGTGCGGTCCGCCGTTGAGGGCGAGCCCGATAAGATCGTCGCGATCTCAAGGTCTGATTGGAATTCGTTTCGGCGGTCGATCGACATGTTCGTGGTCGATAACATGGTCGAAACCGAAAGCGAGATCGTGGTGCTCGCCGACGGAACATTGCGCAATGTCAACAACCGGACATTGGAGGTTCAGGACAGCGTCAAGGCTCATCTCGACGCCAAGCTCACCGGCGGCGATTGGGTTGAGGTCAGTCAGTTACTGAGCGATTGGGACCTACCAGAGGAGTTGGAGGCATACGCGGCCCTCAAGGATCAGGCGCGAATGTTCTTTGACGCAGCGACCTTGGCGCGGGCCGAGGAGTTCATCTCTCCGTCGATGCGTCAGCAAGTGTTGATCGGTGTCGTCGAGTGGCTCCAGGGCGGCGTCTATCAGGGCTACACCTCGTTTGGCAAGGAGGCCGGGTTCAACACCCTGATGATCTCGGTGCACGGGTTTTATCTTCTATACCAATGGCGCTCGGTGTCGGTTGAATATGTCAACGAGCAAGGGGCGATGGTCTACACCACCATCAACTCTCTGCATGTCTTCGAAATCGACGTGATCTTTTGCGACGCGCAAGGAACGGAGATAGACCACGAATTGCACGAAGACGCGAAGAAGAAGCTCAAGGAGCAACAGGTCGACTTGCGTCGTCACCGAACCGATGACGGCGAGGCAGACGAGACGTCGCCTCCCGCGAAATCCGCGATCCTGGATGGACTAAAAGGGAAAGCCGGCGGGGCGGCGTAGCCCTCGCCCGCTGCCGGTCCGCTCCTTGCCTGTTGCTAGGCGTCAATTGCCTCGTTTCGAGATCGTGCGTTGGGGAAGGTGACCGATACCCGGCATCCACCCAATATCGGCGCCGTGTCGATCTCGATCGTAGCCTCGTGCAACGACGCCAGGGCTTCAACCAGCCACAGCCCCATGCCCATTCCGAGATTGCTCGCCAACAAGGAATCCCTGTCGCGGCCGCCAAGTCGGCGGACCTGTTCGCGGGCCTCCGGTGGAATGCCGACACCATCGTCCGAGACCGCTAAAACGATTTCTCCATCGGCACTTGGCGTCACGCGGATTTCAACGACATTGCCGCCGCTGTATTTCCCCGCGTTGTCGGCAAGATTGGTCAGGATCCGTCGAAGCGCGCGACCATCCGCGTGGATCGCGAGCCCCGGGCGGTCGAGAACAACATCGAGTTTCATTCCACGTCTGGATAGTTCCGGCTCCAGCATGGGGCGCATGGAACGGATCAGCGCTTCAAGATCAATGATCTCTTCCACCAATGTCCACTTACCGGCCTCGGCGTTGGACACATCAAGCAGCTGGTCGATCACGCCCTGAAGATGCAAGTCGCTATCGTGGATGAAACGAGCATAGGTCTGGCCGCGCTCGTTTCCGCCGGTACCGAGCTGGCCATCTCGCAATACTTGGGCGAACCCGACAATCGCGTTCAGCGGCGTTCTGAGATCGTGACTGATCCCGGCGAGAAACTGGCTTTTCACCTCATTCGCCTCAACCAGGGACCGGTTCCTCGACTGCAGCTCCTCGGCCAGGGATTCCGTGCGTTGGATCGTTGATTGCAGACGGCTGACGACAGGCCAAGCGAGCGCGCTGGCGAGAACGCCGGTGAAGATCGCCAAGGCGATGGCGGCCGTGGTGGCTTGACCGGTGATTGGGGATACATCGGGCTCGGGCATGGAAACCTGACGAGCGCCACGCATATCGCCGACCTTCCATCGGCCTTCAAATCCGTATTCCGGTTGGTTGTGACACGCCACGCAGTCTTCCTTCATGATCAAGGCGCGGGCGTACCGAACCACTTCCACGCCGTCGATCACCTCAATACGATGAAATTCTTGTGTCGGGTTCCTCGAAAGATAGGCCAGCGAGGCCTTCTCGAAATCGTCCTGCACCCGGTTTTGGCGGTTGGGGAAGGGAGCATCGCTGTAAAGGCTGGTGTCGAGATTCGGATGCATCTCTCTCAGCGCGCCGCCGAACTCGGTGGAAAGCGTTGCGGGAAACGGAAGCTTGTTCGGGTATTTCGTGAAGTCGGCGGACAGTTCCACGCCGGCGTTTTTCGCCCTGGAAACAATTTCCTGGGAGTAATACCGATGCAGGGCGCTAATCGAGTGTTCGAAGGACTTAGCCGTGTCGTAGGCGGTCTGTTTGCGTGATTCCTCGGCATAATATCGTACGCCGAGGACGAAACCGGACATTGTCAGAATGATAAGAAGACATATGGTCACGTGCGGGTAACGAATGACCAAATCCGTGAGGTTCTTAAGCTTATGAGACATTCAACCCTCCGCGAGAGCGCCTCGCCAGGGTGCAACCCGTCGGTGAATGGATGCGTGGACTAAATCGAGCTTCTGACGATCCACCATATCACGATCAAGGCGGAAAGCTTCAAGTCCTCAATCGGTCTCGGAAGATCAATTCCATGCTTCTCTCGCGACCTCGCCTCAACTAGGCTTTGGTGTTCCAGAACTCCAGGGCGTGGAGGCAAGATGATTTCCATCAACGCCGCTTTCGATGGCGGTAATATCGAGGTTGCGCGGGCTGAAGACCCTGGAGATATCCAGCTCAACATCCGCAAGGATAGCCAATCCGACTTTTTCCAATGGTTCTCCTTCCGACTCGCCGGCGGTCGCGAACACGATTGCGTGATCCGGATCATGAACGCGGGTCAGGCCAGTTACACCCGAGGTTGGGAGGGTTATCAGGCCGTGGCCTCGAGCGACCGGATCACGTGGCGTCGCGTTCCCACGACTTACGAGAACGGCGTTCTGACAATACGGGACACGCCGCGAACCGACGCCGTCCACTATGCCTATTTCGCCCCGTACTCGATGGAACGGCACGCCGACCTCGTGGCCCGCTGCCAAGCCTCGGATAATGTCGGACTGATCATGCCCGGTGTTACGGCGCAAGGACGACCGATCGAGGTTCTGCGATTTGGCGAAGCGGCCGGCGGTAAACCCTCGCTCTGGGTTATCGCGCGCCAGCATCCTGGCGAGACCATGGCCGAGTGGTTCATGGAGGGGTTTCTTCACCGCTTGATCGACCCCGAGGATGGGGCGGCGGCGGCGCTCCGGCGGCGCGCGGTGATTCACGCTGTCCCGAACATGAACCCGGATGGAAGCGCGCTGGGTAATCTCCGCGTCAATTCGGTCGGCACCAATCTCAATCGGGAATGGGAAGCACCGAGCCTCGAGAAGAGCCCGGAAGTCTTTCATATTCGCCAACTGATGCAAGATAGCGAGATCGACCTTTGCCTGGACGTTCATGGTGACGAGGGGC
Organism: Alphaproteobacteria bacterium; assembly: GCA_038118725.1. Lineage (GTDB taxonomy): Bacteria > Pseudomonadota > Alphaproteobacteria > Thalassobaculales > Thalassobaculaceae > JADHLJ01. The sequence goes on from JAYOIK010000002.1 coordinate 27,902, forward strand.
TGCCGTACAACTTCATCGCTGGCTTCGAGGGCATCGCCGAGGCCAGCAAGGCGCAGCTCGCGGCGATGAACAAGTTTCGCGATACCTTGGCTTGGCTCAATCCGGATTTCCAAACCGCGCATGGCTATCCCAAGGCCGCGCCTGGCAAGGGTATGAAGACCACGAGCACGGGCTATCTCGCGGCCTATCACGGGGTTGTTTCGATGACCTTGGAGATGCCTTTCAAGGACACCGCCAATGCTCCCAACCCCGGGGTCGGCTGGTCGCCGGACCGCGCCAAGGCGCTCGGACGTTCGAGCGTGGAAGCAATGCTCGCGGTAGCGGGGGATTTGCCGTTATCGAAGGGCTAGACCGAAACGATGGGCGGGCGGTTATTAAGTATCTCGCGATCAAACCCCGCGAGTTTCTTGTAGCCCGCCGCCGCGCCCTCTAGCTCCTCGGCGCTGAGTACGTCCTCGATCCGCCCATAGCCGTCCGGAGCCCGGGTCTCGACCATCTGCATCACCTGTTCCGGACCGTTGCCACGATTGGCCAGGACGATGGCCGACGTGGCCGGTCGGCGCTCTTCCTCGTAGGTCAACAAGGCGGCCTCGCATTCGCCCTGCCGCTGGACCTCGCGGGTTAGCACCCGCGCGTCCAGGATCGCCTGGGAGGCTCCATTGGAGCCGATCGGGTACATCGGATGCGCCGCGTCGCCGAGCAAGGTGACGCGACCGTGTGTCCATCGCTCCAGGGGGGCTCGGTCGACCATCGGATACTCGTAGAAACGTGACGCCCCCCGGATCAGCGTCGGCGCGTCCAGCCAGTCGAAATCCCAGTCCTCGAACCAGGGCAGGAAATCCGCCGCGTTGCCGGGCCGGTTCCAATCCTCGCGCCGCCAGTCGCCCTCGGGTGGAAACTTTCGTTCGGCCACCCAGTTGATCAGGGCGTTACCCGTGTCGGGGTCCGGCGGTGACAAGGGGTAACAGACGAACTTCTGAAACTCGTGCCCGGCCATGATCATGGTCCGGCCCGTCAGAAAGGGCGGCGCCATCGTCGTGCCACGCCACAGAACCGCGCCGTTCCAGATCGGCGGTCCTTCATCCGAGTAGAGCCGGGCACGGGCGGCGGAATGGATGCCGTCGCAAGCGATCAGCAACTTTCCGTCCATGATGGCCCGCTCGGCCCCACCCGCCTCGGCAAGGAAACGCGCTTGGATACCGTCGGTGGTTTCGCGCCAGTCCGCGAGATGGTGGCCCGTCCGGATCGCGTCCGGCCCAAGGCGATCCAGAACCGCGTCCCGCAGCATCATCTGCAGTTTGCCGCGATGCAAAGAGACTTGTGGCCAGTCATATCCAGCCTCGCGCCCCCTGGGCTCGGACCAGATCAACTGACCGCGTTTGGAATAGTAGGCGAGTTCACGGGTCGCGACGCCAATCGCCTCGAGATTTTCTCCCAGGCCCAAATCCGTCAGTTCCCGTACCGCATGGGGAAGCACGTTGATCCCGACGCCGAGTGGGGCGAGTTCCCTGACGCTTTCGTAAACACGCGCGGACACGCCGATCTGGTGCAGGCTGAGCGCCAAGGTAAGGCCGCCTATGCCGCCACCGGCGATTATCACGGTCATGCCAAGTCATCCCTTCGGTTTTGGGCGCATTGCCGTGGGAGCGTCGCAACGCGCCCGCGTACAGGATATGATCCGGGCTCCCGCGCTGACAATCCGGCGTTTTCGATCTGGCGATGCGATGACCACCCATCATGTGGATTTTGGACAAGTTGAGTTTCTCGAGTTCGGCGAGGAGGGATCCGAGCGGGTGGCGATATTGCTGCACGCGGCGGCGACGGGGCCGGGCTCTCTCTCGCGGCTCGGCAAGGCCCTTGGTGATGCCGGTTACCGTGTTCTGGTGCCCGCCTTGCATCGCTATGGCGAGACTTGGGTGGTCGAGGAGGGGAGCCCGCTGGAACGCAACCAGCGCGTGGCGAACTGGGTCCTTGAGACCTTCGCGGGTGAGAAGACCATGGTTTTCGGTCAATCAATGGGCGGCTTGACGGCGGTGTTGACCGCGCTTTCCCCGGCCCGCGCGATTGATGGACTTGTGCTGTACGAGCCAATGGTGATGCGGGCTCTCGACCCCGATGATCCCGCCGACATGCGTGAGCGTGATTGGGATCGCGCCCTGGTGGACGCGGTCGAACGGGCCCTCGGGACGGATCGTGAGGAGGCCGCGATCTCGGCTTTTATCGAGGCTTGGAACGAAGCGTCCTGGCAAGACATCCCGGCCGCGGCACGGGAGACGATTCTGAAAGACGCACCCGGATTGGCTTGGGAAACCCGCGCGGTGAATGACGGTGGGTTTTCGTCCCTGGATTTGGCGGGGCTCAAGGTCCCAACCCTGCTATTGGGAGGCGATGCCTCGCCGCCGTTGGCGGGGCGCATCCTGGATCGGCTTGAACGAAAGCTTCCGAACCGACGCCGCGAGATTCTCGCCGGTCTTGGTCATATGGGACCCGTGATGGCACCATCGCGAGTCGCCGAGGCTATCCTCGAACATCTTGAGTAGAAACATGTCGGCTGATCTGGAGACGAACAATGAATGAAGGCGCTGGGACGGAGCCCGATCTGATCATACTTGGCGGCAAGGTAGCCACGCTTGACTCGTGTGATGGCATCGCCGAGGCGGTCGCCGTCGCCGGAGAACGTATCGTCGCTGTCGGCGCCAATTCCGAGATCCTCGCTAGCGCGGGCGCGGAAACCCGCCGGATAGACGCGCGAGGTCGTCTGGTCACGCCCGGTTTGATCGACGGTCACGCCCATATGGACCGGGAGGGATTGAAGGAAACCCTTCCGTCCCTCGCGGGATGCAGGTCCATCGACGATATCCTGCAACGCGTCGCCGATTTGGCGCGCGAGACGCCGAAGGGCGAATGGATCGTCACCATGCCGATCGGCGAGCCGCCCTTTTATGAGAATGTCCCGGGCGTGTTGTCCGACAATCGTTTCCCGAACCGCCATGACCTGGATCGCGTCGCCCCGGATCATCCGGTCTATATCCGTGCGATTTGGGGGCATTGGCGCAACACCCTGCCATTGGTGTCGATAGCCAATACCAAGGCCTTGGAGACCGCCGGCATCACCCGCGAGACCATGCCGCCCTCGCCGCATATCCAAATCGAGAAGGACATGGCGACGGGAGAACCCACGGGATGCCTCTACGAGTTTGTTTACAAGCCGTTGGTCGAAAAGACTCTGATGGCTTGCATCCCCAGATTCACGCTGTCGGATCGTATTGCCGGCCTTAAACGATCGATGGAGGTGTACAACTCCACCGGCACCACGTCCGTGTTCGAAGGCCATGGGATCGCGGGTGAAGTCCTGGCGGCTTATCAGGATCTGCGCGCGGAAGGGCTGCTCAATGTCCGCTCGAACCTGATGTTCAGCCCGGCCTGGCCGTCCGTCGATCCCGCCGACGTCCGGGACCTGCTGGTCGATTGGGGGCGCTGGCTCGCCGGTCGTGGGCTCGGCGACGACTATCTGAGGATGGCGGGGATCTACGCTGAGTCCGACTATTCCAAGGAGAATAGCCTGCGTGCGCTCTGTGGTCCCTATACCGGCTGGGCTGGATTTAACTTCGACTCATGTCTTCCGGAAGACGTCATGGTCGAGATGATGGTGGAGGCGGCGAGAAACGGTATCCGTGTCGGCTCGTTCGATCCCAAGATCCTGGCTCTGTATGAACAAGTGAACCGGCGCGCGCCGATGACCGAGCAACGCTGGATCGTCGAACATGTCGGAATTTTCGACGCCGATGAGATCGCGAGGCTGCGCGATCTCGGCGTGGTTCTGCAAGCCTATAGCAATCGGTGGATCTATCAGGAAGGTGAGCAACATCGGGCCGCGCTTGGCGAGGATGGGGCTTCGAGGGTGTTGCCGATGCGCGCGCTGATTGATGCCGGGGTTCATGTCTCGCTCGCCACCGACAACGTGCCGCCGACGATGTTCGACCCAATCTGGCATGTCGTCGCCCGGCGCACCCGCGATGGTGATACCGTTCTGGCGCCGGATCAGCGAATATCCCGGATGGAAGCTCTCGCGGCGGCAAGTCGGGAAGGGGCTTGGCTTAGCCGGGAGGAGAACGAGAAAGGTACGCTGGAGGTCGGCAAGTTCGCGGATATAGCGATTTTCGACAAGGACCTGCTGACGGTCGATGAAGACGAAATCGTCGATATCAAGGCCGATGTCACGATCACCGGTGGGCGCGTTGTCCATGGCTCCGGCTGAAACGGTCAAAAGGTCGCAATCCAGTATAATGCGCCAATCCGGTTGGTTCATGGGCGGCCTGCCGGGAACGACGTCCAAGCCGCCAAAAATCATGTCGATTTGGCCATCCGGACCGACCAGGGGCATGAGCAAACCCTCGACCGCGACCCAATCCTTGCGGGCGAAGGTCAGGGCCTCGCGGATTGCCACGGAAGCCCGGCTGGCCACGCATTGGTCATATACCCACAGCATGCGCTCGGCATTCGTGCCGTAGAGGTCTCCGCCGATCCATTTGCCGGTGGAATCCCGTTCGTAAAGCGTGGTGATGAAAGTACCAAGAAGACGGTGACGATAGCGACGTGGATTGTGAAACACGTCCGCTATCGCGATATGGGGGAGAAATCTTGGAATGTCGATGGGATCAAGATCCGCCCGGGACGGCATGTCCCGCGTCCCCGCTTTCTCGCGCCAATAATCTCGAAGGCCCCTAAGGACTGGGCTTGTAAGCACGGAATCTAGAACCACATCAGTCACGGGATAAGAGTATCGCCTTGAAGTCGGCAACGTCCAATCCTTCGTCATTCGTGAAGAAGGAACCCCGTCGATCAGATCCGAGATATTGGCCAATCGTGGCGAGTGGCTGTCGCAATTCCTGGTATTCGCGCCAGAGGCTTGGGATGATGCGGACCTTGCAGGGAGGACATGATGGCCAAGGGCTTACTGATCGCATCATTCGATTTTTCGACCGCGCATGCCGACGAGTTCCACGATTGGTATGACCTGGAACACGTTCCGGAGCGCGAGGCGGTCCCTGGTTTCGGTGCCTGCGAGCGTTGGATCGGAGCCGACAATCCGAACGAGGCCGTCGCGACCTATGATTTGGACAGCTTGGACGTCTTACGCGGCGAAGCCTACAAATCGATCGCCTACGAAAACCTGTCTGTCTGGTCCAAGCGCGTGACGGGTATGTGCAAGCGGATCCTGCGGTTCGAGGGTGTTCAGACACTCCCAGGCGACATGGACGCGCCCGTTGGAGCCGGTGGGCTGTTGCTGAACGCGATGAATGTCGCGCCCGAGGCTGAGGCTGATTTCAACGCCTGGTATGACGAGGAGCATATTCCGGCCCTGGCGGCGGTACCGGGAACCATGGCCGCGCGGCGCTACAAATCCGAGGAAGGCAGCCACCGTTATGTTGCCATCTATCATCTGGAGTCGCCCGACGTGACCCGAACCGAGGCTTGGGCCAAGGCTGTGGACACCCCTTGGAGCGCCAGGGTGCGGCCGCATTTTCGCGATAGGATCCGTATTCTGACCGGCAAATACACGCGGGCGGGCTAGAGGGCGCTTCGGGCCTCGGCGGAGCGCGGGGTGGAACATCTCTGGATCGTGATCGTCCTCGTCGCCGCCGGCTTACAGACCGCCCGTAACGCGGGACAGAAGCACTTGAGCGGACAAATGTCGGCGCTTGCCGCGGCTTGGGTGCGCTTTGGCTTCGGCCTGCCTTTCGCGTTTTTGTATCTCTGGTGGGCTCTTGCCTGGTTCGATCTGGAGATTCCGGATCTCGGCGCGGCGTTTCTTATACCCTCGGCGATCGCGGCGTTTCTTCAGGTCGCCGGGACCGCCTTGCTTGTCTTCCTGTTTCGGCTGCGGAACTTCGCCATCGGCTCGACCTATGTGCGGAGCGAGGCGATCGTCGCGGCCGTCATAGGCGCGGCGTTTTTCGGCGAGGTGATCGGCTGGGTCGGGTGGAGCGCGATCATCATATCGGTCATCGGCGTATTGCTGATCAGCGCCGAGCGTTCCGGCGTGGGCGGGGTGGCTCTTGTCCGATCGATCTTCAATCTATCAGCCGGCGTCGGCTTGCTGGCCGGGGCGGCCTACGCGCTTGGCTCGTTCTTCATACGCGAGGCGAGCCTCTCGTTCGGGCACGCGAACTTCGCGCTGACCGCCTCGGTGACGCTGGTCACGGTAATTACATTGCAGACCGTGACACTCGGAATGTATCTCGCGGTGACGCAACCGAGCGCGTTCGGCGCCATCGTGCGTACGTGGAAACCCGGTTTGATGGTGGGCGTTACCAGCGCCTTTGGGTCCATGGGCTGGTTCACCGCGATGACGATCCAAAAAGTCTCCTATGTTAAGGCTTTGGCCCAGGTTGAGTTCATTTTCGCCCTTGGCGTTTCGATCCTGTTTTTCAAGGAACGGTCGACGCGTGGTGAGATTTTCGGCATGACGCTTGTCGCCATCGGTATCGTCGTGTTGGTATTATTCGCGAAATAGCAGCTTTGGCTTGCCTTGCGCGGCATTCCGACGTGGAATGCGCCCGTGGCCACGAGGAAATGGCATATGAGCGACGATAATCAGAACCAGGATGAAGAACCCCGCCTGCCGTGGTTCCAGCAACCGCTCGGGCGCGGCGTGATCAACGGGGTGCTGTTGTTCTGCCTGCTATACGCAACCCAGCATTATGGCCTCGTGGAGCCGGGGCCGCCGGTTACCCAGGACAGCATGATCCGCTTCGCGACCTTTGGCGTGGTGATGGGGCTGATCATGTATTTTTGGACCGCGCGACGGATCAAGCGGGACCGTGCGCGCCGGGACGCCGAGCGTCTGGCGCGACTTCGCGCGGAAGCATACGATGCCGTGGATCAAGGTTCACCGGCGAGTGACTCCGACAGGGATGGGAACGAGAGATGATCAACGATCAAGAAGTCGCCTACTACAACGACAACGGCTATCTCGTTGTCGACGACATCTACAGCGCCGAGGAAGTCGCGCGGATGCGGGCGGTGGTCGACGAGTTAATCGACAAGGCCCGAGGCCTGACCGACCATGACAGTGTCTATGATCTGGAGCCGTCCCATACCGCCGAGCGACCGCGTGTGCGGCGGATCAAGGAGATGTACAACGTGCATCCCCTGTTCCGGGAAATGGCGGAGCATCCCAAGCTGATTTCCGTCATGACCAAACTGTTGGGCCCGAACCTGATTCTGCATGGCGGAAAGATCAACATCAAGGCGGCCTCCTACGGCTCGCCGGTTGAATGGCATCAGGACTGGGCGTTTTATCCGCATACGAATGACGATGTTCTCGCGGTCGGCGTGATGCTTGATGACATGACCGAGGAGAACGGTCCGTTGCTGGTCGCGCCCGGCTCGCACAAGGGGCCGACCTATGACCACCATGTGGACGGGGTTTTCGCCGGCGCGGTCGACCCGGAGACCTGTCCGATCGATTTCGCCAAGGCGGGCCGGGTTACCGGCAAGGCCGGGGCCTGCAGCTTTCATCATGTCAGGGCGATGCATGGCTCCGAGCAGAATCGGTCGGGTAAGGACCGCATGCTCATGCTCTATCAGGTCGCCGCGGCCGATGCGTGGGATCTACGGCGCTTCAACGAGAGTTGGGAAGAGCGGGAATCCCGGGTGATCGCGGGTGAAGCGACCTTGGAGCCGCGTTTGGTTCAAACCCCGATCCGGTTGCCCTATCCGCCGGCCCGTCACGAGGGATCGATTTACGAGAATCAGCGCGCGATGAAGCGACGGTTCTTCGACTTCGACACAAACCCGGAAAAGGTCGCCGAGTTCGCTGACTAATCGACGGCACAAATCCTCGGGAAGAATGGCACCGCCGCTCGCTAGAACGCTGCTTGTCGATATCATGCGTCACCCTGACGATCCGACGAGCCTCGGCAGATTGGGTAATGCATTGCGGGCCGCGGGGGATTTGTCTCTCGCTCGCTTGGTGTATCAGCGGGGTCTGCTGATCAATCCACGTCTGGCGCCGCTTTTGGGAGCGCTCGGCAATGTTCTCGCGGACGCGGGTGACCTGGTCGCGGCGCGGCGCGCGATGCTGGAAGCGATCGGCATCGCGCCGGACATGGAACTCGCATACGGCGCGCTAGCCGTGATGGCGCGCCGGGCTAGCGATCGAAAAGGGGCGATCGACGCGTTTCGTCTCGGACTACTTCACCGCCCGGGCTCGATGCCGCTCGCCATACATCACGGCAACGCGGTTTCGGCCATGGAGGATCATGCCGCGGCGCTGAAGTCGTTCAGGCGCGCTTGGATAACGGAACCAGGGGCGGCGGCGGCCAACAATATCGCGCGCGCGGCGACCGACCTCGGAGAAATCAAGGAGAGCCGCGTTTGGTTTCAACGCGCGGCGCTCCTGGCTCCCGATCTTGACGCGCCACTTAAGAGTTTCGGCAACGGACGGAAGTTCCTTGGCGAGCCGGCCTCCGCTTTCAATTGGCTGCGCCGCGCCGTTACCCTGTCGCCTCGCAATCTCGAGGCGGTTTCCGATCTACTGTTTTCAGCGAACTATGTCCCGGGGTTTGGGGCGAATGACCTGCGTGCCCTTCACGATCGCCATGGCGCCGCAATGGGACCGCCGTCGCCGATGCCGGTACGCGCCGTGGGGAGCCGACTTCGCATCGGCATCGCCTCGCCCGACTTCTCGGCTCATCCGGTCGGGCACTTCATTGCCGGTTTCATGGAGCACCGCGCCCCTAGCGAGGTGGAAATCCAATGTCTTTCGGATACGCCGCGACCGGACGCCATGACGGCACGGCTGCGCGCGGCGGCGGATGTTTGGGAGGAGACCGGGGGGCTGGATGACGCGGCTTGGCTCGACCACGCGCGCTCGAAGGATTTCACGGTGCTTTTGGACATGGCCGGTCATACGTTGCGCAACAGGTTGGGTGCCTTCGCGCGCCGGGCGGCGGCGGTTCAAGGAAGTTGGGCCGGCTATGTCGGCACGACCGGGCTGGCGGCGATGGATTTCGTCATCGCCGATCGGTTTCATGTTCCGCTGGGGGAGGACGACGCGTATCGCGAGGAGGTTCTCCGGATGCCGAACGGATATATCTCCTACACGCCGCCGGCGATCCCGGCTGAGGGGCATGCTCGTCAAGCGACCGATCCCTTCACCTTCGCCAGCTTCAACAATCCCTCGAAGATCAACCAACCCTTGGTCCGGCTTTGGGGTGGGATCATGCGGCGGGTCCCCCAAAGCCGTCTGCTATTGAAATATCGCGGCTTCGACGACCCGGACCTGCAACGCCGGGTCATGGCTTGGCTCGCGCCTTTCGAAGTCGCGGCGGACCGGGTGATGTTCGAGGGAGCGTCGCCGCAACACGCGATGCTGGCGCGCTATCGGGATGTGGATTTGGTTCTGGACACCGCTCCCTATTCGGGTGGGGCAACGACCTGCGAGGCCTTGGCGATGGGCGTGCCCGTCGTCACGTTTCCCGGCGCGACCTTCGCGTCGCGGCATTCAACCAGTCATCTCCACAACGCGCGTCTCCCCGAACTGGTTGCCTCGGACGCGGAGGCTTATCAGCGTCTGGCCGTGGACCTGGCGCGTGACGGTCAAAGGCTTCGAACTCTGCGATCGAGCTTGCCGGATCGGGTGGCCGCGTCGCCGCATCGCGATCACGCGTGTTTCGCCCGGGATCTCACACGGGCCTTAACGGCGGTTGTGAACGCGCGTGTTTAGTTGTCGGTCTTAACCGGCCCCAATGACTTGGCGTAGCGCGAGCAAGGCGGCGGAGATGATCACGGCTGATGTTCCGATGACTCCCGCCGCGCGCCCGAAGGACTTGCCCGGCGTGGTCTCCAGCCCATGGGCATGCAAGATTCGCGAGATCAGTAGAACCGCGCCCAAGGCATGAAGGTTCCAGGCCTCGGCGCCGTTCAGTTCCACCACCGCCATCAGGATAAGCGCCATGGGTACATGCTCGGCGAAATTGCCATGCACCCGCATCCGTCGGGTTACGTCGCGTTCCCCGCCATCCAGCACATCGACCAGATGGCGTCGCCTGGCCGCGATGACCCGGAACTTCAGCACTAGGAGTGTCAAGCCGAGAAGCGCCGCGTAGACCGCGGTGACCTCGAGTGGCATGGCCTAGGCGCCAAGGGCGTCGAGGCGCGCGCGAATACTGGACCGGGGGACCCCGGCGTCAATCCCGCCCCAGAACACCTCGAACCCATCCGGCAGGGCTCTGTTGTTTTGCGGCGAAAGCCATAGACGCAAAAGCAATCGTTCCTTGCCCGCCTCGACATTGTCCTCGAAGGCGGTCCGACCATGGAAAGCCACGTGATTGTTGATCAGTTGCACGTCGCCTTCCTCGAAGGGAACGGTCATGCAGTGTTTCTCGGCCAGTTCGGCGAGGAGGTCGAGCGCCTCGATGCCCGCGGGGTCGAGCTTCGGGACACCGTCCATCTCTTGGGCTTGTTCGACGAAGGTCCGGGAGTACTGACAGGTTAGCTTTCCTTCCCGAATACCGAAGATCGGCATCGCGAATACCCGGTTCTCCGCCGGTAGCCGGTCGGTGTTCGGCAGATACCGATGATACGGCCGGCAGAGATAGCCATGCAGGTCCGGGCGTAGACGGCGGATTTCGTTATAGAGGAAGGCGGTGCTGACGATCTTGCTCTCGCCGCCGGCGATGCCGTTACGCGCGCAGAGCAAGGCAATCAGATCGGCGCCGTCGCTGTGAAAGCGCAAGGGGCCGTTGGATCGCGCCCGCGCCCGCGATGACAGGATCGGCGCGGCATCGGCTTGTTGCGCGCGAACCTCGTCGCCGATTTCCGGATTGATCCGGGTCTCGTCCTTGACCTCGTCCAGCAACTCACCCTTCACGGATTGCGGGACCGCCGTGCCGAGATGCGTGCCGATGCCCCAGAAGAGGCGCCGGAGGTCCGCCGGGTCATAGCGCTCCACCGGCAGGCCCTGGATCCTTATCACCCCAAGACCATCCTCCAGTTCATCGCGCAATTCCTGGAAAAACTCCTCCAGTTTCGGAAGCGGGAAATCCGCCTTGGTCACCTCGGACTCTTCCATGCCGGCGGCCTTGATGCTCGCCAGATTCTTCTCGAATTGCTCGACGGACCCGCTGGGCCATTCGCGCAGCCAGGCTCCCGATTTCAAGAGATCGGGACCGCTCCACAGGCACGCGCCGCTTAACGCGGGATAGTCCGATTGGTTGGCCATGACGTTCTCCCGACGGGGATGTTGGGTGTTTGTGGCAACACATTAATCCCAATCTCGTGGCGCTGGAAGCGCGCTCGCGCCGGTGCCGGCGTCGCCGAGGATGGACAGGGCTCGCCTCGCGGGGGCATGTTTGTCGCGGTGGTTGTATTGCAAGGGGCTTGGGTCACTAGGCGCCTGGAAAGGAAAACGCGATGGCGAATGATGATGGTGCTATCAAGGTCGAGCCCTTGACCTTGCATATCGGGGCCGAGATCTCCGGCGTCGATCTGGCGCGCCCCATGTCGGACGCGACGCGACGGGCGGTACATGCCGCGTTCTTGAAATGGAAGGTCGTGTTTTTTCGTGACCAGAACCTGGATCACCGGGCGCATATCGACTTTGCTCGCCAGATTGGGGAACCGACCATCGGGCATGCCGTTTTTGGCCATGTGGACGGTTTTCCCGAAGTCTATTCGGTGGCGAAATTTCGCACGGCCCAGGCCCATCGCTCCGCCAGGATGCAGCGCCCCTGGACGGGTTGGCACACGGATATCACGGCGGCCATCAACCCGCCCATGGCCTCGATTCTGCGCGGCGTGACGATACCGCCCTATGGCGGGGACACGCTCTGGACCAATCTCGGGGCCGCCTATAACGGCCTCTCCGAGACCATGCGCGGCATTGTCGACGGTCTGCGTGGTGTTCACCGGTTCGAGCCCCCGCGCGGCGCGGCGCGGGATGCCGCCTATGACGAAAGCATCCAAAAACGGGCGATGGAGACCGAGCATCCCATCGTGCGGGTTCATCCGGAAACCGGTGAACGTCAGCTGTTCGTCAGCCCATCCTTTCTGAAATCAATCGTCGGTCTCGCCCCGCGCGAGAGCGAGCTCATGCTGGAGATGCTTTGGGAGCAGGTGGTGCGTCCGGAATATACCGTGCGCTTCAAGTGGCGGGCCGGCGACGTCGCCATGTGGGACAATCGATCGACCGCGCATTTGGCGCCGACCGACATCTTCGAGAGCGACCATGATCGTCAGCTCTATCGGATCACCTTGGTCGGCGACGTGCCGGTCGGGGTGGATGGCAGACAGTCCACCAGTTTGAGGGGCGAGCCGATTCTGGCGGTCGAGCATGAACTGGCGGCGGCGGGATAGATCTTTGCTCGCGTCGGCGTCTAATCCCGCGGCGTGAAACCGCGCGGCGGCCAGATGATCAGCGCGATGAGCGGATATACCGCCAGCGATGTCCACAGAAACAGATTGTACGAGTTGATATACCCGATACTCGTCGCCTGACGCGCGACCTCGTCCGCGACACCAGCCAGGCTTGTTGGAGCCTCCGCGCCCCAACCGCCGGTGGCGAGGCCGATGCTAAGTCGATCGCTGAACGGATTGATCCACTGAACGAGCTCGCCGTAGTTCATCTTCTGGGTGTGAAACACCACGATGAAACTCGTCGAAATGTAGAAGCTGGACGCGACGCTCCGCACGAAGTGAAAAAGCGCCATGCCCTCCGGCGTGCGTTTGGGGTCGAAGTTCGAAACGGTAACCATGGTCATGGGAACCCAGAGGCATCCCACGCCAAACCCCTGGATCGCCATCATCCACGAGACCTGGGTCAGGGAAACGTCCATGCCGAAGGTCGCCATCTCGATGCCGGCATAGGTGTGAGTGCCGAAACCGATCAGGAACAGAAGGCGCGGGTCCCAACGGCTGGCGAAGAGGATCATTAGGGTTTGCGACAGCACGGTTCCAATGCCGCGTATGCCGATCAACAGCCCGACCGTGAACTCAGGCACATCCCTCAGCTGTTGAAGCATGGCCGGTAGCATGACCATCGGCGTGACGAAGAGCATGCCGAAGATCGCGGAGATACCGATCCCGAGGGCGAAGTTCCGCTCGAGCAACAGGCGAGGGTCGAGAAACGGCCTGTCCTTTGTCAAACTGTGGGTCAGGAAGATCCAGCCACACAGGACCGCCAGCGCGCCCTCCAGCAGGATTTCCGGCGAGTCGAACCACTCCTCGCGCTCGCCCCGGTCGAGCATTAACTGTATGCATCCGATCGTGATCGCCAGACTGAGGAAGCCGGTCCAGTCGAGCGCCGCCCGTTCCTCGCGGGGTGGATCCGGTTTGATCGCGGACAGGACACCGACAAGGGCGATGACGGCTATGGGGATCAGAATGAAAAAGACCCAACGCCAGGAAATCTCCTCGCTCACATAGCCTCCGACCAATGGCGCGATGGTCGGCACGATGCTGACGCCGGTGGTGAAGATGGCGACCGCGCGGGCGCGCTTCTCGCCGGTGAAGGAGTCGATGACGACGGACTGGGCGATCGGGGTGAGGGGAGAGCCGCAAGCGGATTGCACGACCCGCCACAACACCAACTCGCCAAGCGATGTGGAGAGACCGCACATCAAGGTGGCGACGCCGAAGCCGATAATCCCCCAGATCATCGCGCGACGGCGACCGAAACGCGCGGAGATCCAGCCCGCGAGGGGTATGGTCACCGCGGTCGCGATCAGGTTTGACGTGACCACCCAGGAAATCTGATCCGGGCTGGCCGATAGCGCGCCTTGTATCTGCGGTAGCGACACATTGGCGATGGTAATCGTGGTCGCGTAGAGGGTCGTGACCAGCGTGCAGGTGATCAGGAGCCACACTAGGCCGCCGCCATCAACCCGGGATTGCGCGTGGCAAGCAGCGGGCGGACCATGCGCCCGAAACGTTCGGCCTCTTCGTGATGCAGATATCCGGAGAGGCAAAACGAATGACAACCCGCGTCAATGAATTGCTGCAAGGTGGTGGCGCATTGCTCGGGATTGCCGACCACGGCGATGCCGGCGCCGCGCCTGAACCGCGTGAGACCGCTCCACAGATGCGGGGCGATCCACAGGCCCTTTTCCGCGACCAGTTCCTGAACCCGCCGGTTGGCCATGGAGTTCGCGGTATCACGTTTTAGGATCTCGCGAGCGGCTTCCGGGATGTTGCGCACCAGTCGGTCGGCGGCCTCCAGCGCTTCTTCCTCGGTCTCCCGGCAGATGATCTGCAGGCGCATCCCGAAGCCGATTTCCTCTTCCCGTCCATGTTCACGCGCCCGGGCGCGGATGTCGGCGATGTTCGCGGCGATACGCTCGGGTGTGTCACCCCAGAAAAGGTGCACGTCGGAATGCTTGGCCGAGAGGTTCCAGGCTTCACCGGAACCTCCTCCCAGATAGAACCGGGGATGCGGCTTCTGAAACGGTTTCGGCTGGATGCTGGCCCCGGTCAGGGTGTGGAACCGACCGGCGAAATCGAGAGGCTCTTCGGTGGTCCAAAGCGCCTTCAGGATCGAAACCTCCTCGTCCATCAGGGCGTAACGGTCTTCCTTGGCGTATGTGATCCCCTCGGCCTTGATCTCGTCCTCGGCCTGACCGGCGATCAGGTTGACGCGGATCCGCCCGCCGGACATCTGGTCGAATGTGGAGATCATCTTGGCGAGCAGCACCGGGTTGATATAGCCGGGCCGCGCGGCGATCAGCGGCGCCAGTTTGGAGGTATGGGCGGCAACGAACGCGCCGGCGATATAGGCTTCCCAACAGCGCTGGTCGACGGGGATCAACAGGTATTCGAACCCCGCGTCCTCGGCGGCGGTCACCACGCGGCGGATGTGCTCCGGATTGATCTCCACGCTGGCGGAAGGGTCTCCGAAAGCGGTGCTGTCCCCGCTGGTGGGAAGAAACCATCCGAATTCCAGCTTTCTCGTCATGAACTCCCCCGTCGATGCTCCCGAGACGTCAGTCGCGGGCGCCGCGTACCAGGCGACCCGGCAGAGCCTCGGTCGCCTCGCCATGACGGTACACGATCTCGCCGGAGACAATGGTCGCGTCGTAGCCGGTCGTGCGTTGCACCATGCGGCGCCCGCCGGCGGGCAAGTCGTAGAGCACCTCCGGCGGCAGGATCTTCAGATTCTCGTAGTCGATGACATTGATATCGGCTTTCTTGCCGACCGCCAGCAATCCCCGATCCAGGAGCCCGATCGCCTCGGCGTTGTCGCGGCTCAGCCGCTTGATCGCCCAGGGTAGTGGCAGCTTTTCGCCCCGCTCGCGGTCCCGCGTCCAATGGGTCAAGAGATAGCTGATCGCGCTGGCGTCGGTGAGCACGCCGACATGCGCGCCGCCGTCGCCGAGCCCGATTAGCGAGTTCGGATCCCGCATCATGTCCATCACGGTGTCCAAGTCGCCATAGGCGTAATTCGAAAGCGGACGGTACAGGATCGCGCGCCCGTCATTCTCCATCAGCATGTCGAAGCAGGTTTCCTCGGGTGACCGGCCTTCGCGTTCAGCCCGCGCCGCGACCGACATGTCCGGTGACGGCTCATAGTTCGGTGGATCGCCCAGAAGGAAGATCCGATCCCACTTGGTCACCCGACCGTGCATCAGATGTTCCTCCTGACGTTCGGTCAAAATCCGGTGGCGGAACGCCGGGTCGCGAAGGCGCGCGACTTTCTCGTCGTGCGGCAGATCGGCGATCTCGCGCCAAGCGGCGCAGCTCATGAAGGGGTTGAGCGAGATCTCGAAGCCAAGCATCACGCCCGTGGGGCGGGTGAGGACCTGACCGACGATCTTGGTGCCGTCGGCGTTGGCCTCGGCGATATCAGCCATCGTCTCGCGCCACAGCTCCGGGCGGTTGTCGCGTTGCAGGACGGTGATGGTCATCGGGCGCCCGGAGGTCTTGGCCATCTGGCGGAGCAGTCCCATCTCCTCGGCCGGATCGTCGAAGTCCGAGATCACTTGGAGCCAACCGCCGCCGGTCTCTCCAACCGCGCGTGAAATCTCCAGCAGTTCCGCGCCGGCGGCGCCCAGGGTCGGCGTCGGCGCGCCCGCGACCGTTCGGTGGTTGATTGTCCGGCTGGTGGAAAACCCGAGCGCGCCGGCCTTGATCCCCTCGGCGGCGAGGCGGGCCATCTCGGCCCGGTCCTCGGCGGTGGCGTCCTCGCGCGCGACACCGCGCTCCCCCATCACATAAACCCGAAGCGCCGCGTGCGGCACCTGCGCGACCACGTCCAGGTCGTAGCGCCGGGCGTCCAGCGCGTCCATGTACTCCCCGAAAGTCTCCCAGTTCCAGGGCAGGCCTTCGGTCAATACCGGTTCCGGGATATCCTCCACGCCCTCCATCAGTTCCACCAGTTGGTCGCGCTGGTGCGGCTTGCAGGGCGCGAAACCGACACCGCAATTCCCCATCATGACGGTGGTCACGCCGTTCCACGACGACGGATTGATCCGGTTCGACCAGGTCACCTGGGCGTCATAATGGGTATGAACATCGATGAAGCCGGGGGTAACGATGCGCCCTCTGGCGTCGATCTCCTCTCGACCTTGGGGTAGGTTTGGACCGATCGCCGAGATGACGCCATCGGTTATCGCGAGGTCCGCCGCGTAGGGCGTTCCACCCGAGCCGTCGATTATTTCGCCGCCTCTAATCACCAGATCCGGTTGATTGGTCATCTCGCGTCCTCCCGCTGTCCGATCGTGGCCGCTAGCGTGGTCGTTTTTCTTGCCCGTAACAAGGGCTGGGAGCGTTCTGGGTGTCGCGGGATCACACTTCTGCGATGCGCGCGTCAGCGGTCATCCGGTCGTGACCTCGGCCTTGGCGATACGGCATGATGACAAGAACCACGACGAACGAGCATGAGGGAGCGGGGATATGTCGATCTTGGCGATAGGCGGCGCGGGTTTCATTGGACGGCGGATGATCCCCATTCTGGCGGCGCAGGGGCATGAGATAACCTGCATGGATATCGATGTCGCCAGCGCGACCAAGGCCTTCGCCGATCTCGGCGACAAGGTGAAGATCGTGCGCGGGGACGTTACTCAGTTCGACGACGTGATCGGCGCGATCATGGAATCCAAGGCCGAGCGGGTGATCAATCTCTCCTATTTCATCGGCGAGTTGGCACCGCATGTCGCCTTCAAGCTGGATATTCAGGGAATGGACAATGTGTTCGAGGCGGCGCGGCGCACGGATGTCCGGCACACGGTCTTCGCGAGTTCCCTCGCGGTTACCGGCCCACAAGCGCATTTCGGCGATCACATGGTCAATGAGACCGACGAGCGGCGGGGCGACACCCAATACGCGGTCAACAAGATCACCAACGAATGGCAGGCCCATGACTATCGCCGGGCCTATGACATGACCATTACATGTATCCGCCCGGCCAACGTGACCGGCCCGGACAAGAAGTTCGGTTCCATCGATCACGTGAACTGTATGTGTCAGCCGGCCCGCGGCCAGTCCGTCAGTTTCCCCGTCGCCGACGCCATGCGTTGTGTCATTCATGTCGAGGACATGGCCGAGGTTTTTGCCCGCGTGCTGACCACCGACAAGCCGAAACACGAGACCTACAACTCGGGCGGGGCGACGGTCAGCATGGGAGAACTCGCCGGTCTGGTCCGCGAGTTTCTGCCGGACGCGGATATCCGCTTCGACGCCGAGACCGGTGGGCGAGAGACATCGGGCAACTTCCTGATCGACAACAGCCGGGTGGTCGAGGAGTTCGGCGTTCAATACGCGCCGCTCCGCCAGCGGGTGAAGGAAGTGATCAACGACATCCGGGCGGAGGAGGGACTGCCGCTGGTGGAATGACATTCCGCGACGGCGCGCGCTAAAGGGCATCGCGTGTTGACTTAGGCCTGTCATCCGGATGTAAAGCAACTTTCATCCGAGAGTCGCCAAAGAGTCTTCGACTTTGGAGAGGCTGCACCCAGCTGAACCGACTGGTTGGGGAGCGTCACATGGCAATTCCGGAAGCGCCAAATTCCGCAGCGGCGATGGCGATAGAGGTCATCGGTCTGAACAAGACCTTTAATCGCGATAAACGCGCGCTCAGATCAATTGATCTGAGAATCGCGCATGGTGAGATGGTCGCGCTGATCGGCGCCTCCGGTTCCGGGAAATCCACGCTATTGCGTCATATCGGTGGTCTGGTCGCGGCGGACCGGGGCGAAGCCGGCGGCGAGATCATGGTGCTCGGTGCGAGGATGCAGGCTAGAGGGCGTATCGCGTCCGACGCGCGCCGGGTCCGCGCTCGGGTCAGCGTGATCTTTCAACAATTCAATCTGGTCTCGCGCCTCACCGTACTGACCAACGTGCTCACCGGGCTGCTGGGGCGGATCCGAAGTCCGCGCGGTACTTTCGGTTTGTTCACGCGGGCCGAGAAACAGGCCGCCGTCGCGGCTTTGTCCCGGGTCGGGATTTCCGAGACCGCGATGCAACGCGCCTCGACCTTGTCCGGCGGTCAGCAACAGCGGGCGGCGATCGCCCGCGCTCTGGTCCAGGGCGCCGACATTATCCTGGCGGACGAGCCGATTGCCTCGCTAGACCCAGCGTCCTCGAAGCGGGTCATGGAAACCCTGCGTGACATAAACGAGGCGGACGGCAAGACCGTGGTCGTCTCGCTGCACCAGGTCGACTACGCGATGCGCTATTGCCCGCGAACAGTCGCGCTGCGCGACGGCGAGGTTGTCTATGACGGCGCAAGTTCGGCGCTCAACTCGGAAATGTTGCAACGCCTCTATGGCGCCGAATGCGACGAGCTACTCGGCGCCGTGGGCGGGCGTGTTGTTGATGAGGAGATCTCCCCGACAAGGCCGCGAGAAGCCTTCGCCGTCGCGTGAGGTCGCCCAACTCGAGTTACCAACCACCCAAACCCAAGGAGTGTTCCCGTCATGAAGAAACTGCTGGCAAAGGCCGCCATCGGCGCGGCCCTGATCATGTCAACCGGCCCGGCGCTGGCTGATTTCAAGCCGCTCGAAGCTGATCCGACGGAAATCAATTTCGGCATCATTTCAACCGAATCGACCGCTAACTTGAAGCAGCAATGGCTGCCGTTCCTCGCGGACATGGAGAAGTGGACCGGCATGAAGGTGAAACCGTTCTTCGCCCCCGACTATGCCGGGATCATCGAGGCGATGCGATTCGGCAAGGTTCATGTGGCCTGGTTCGGCAACAAGTCCGGCATGGAGGCCGTCGATCGGTCCGGCGCCGAGGTTTTCGCCCAGCAGGTCGGCGTGGACGGTAAGCAGGGCTATTATTCCTATGTCATCACCCATAAGGACAATACTGCGCTGAACAGCCTCGATGACCTGCTGAAATGCGACAAGTCGCTCAATTTCGGCATCGGCGATCCGAACTCGACCTCGGGCTTCCTGGTCCCCAGCTACTATGTCTTCGCCAAGAACGGCGTTGACCCGAAAAAGTGCTTCAAGACCGTCCGCAACGCCAACCACGAGACCAACTTCATGGCGACCGCCAACAAGCAGGTCGACGCGGCGGCCAACAACTCCGAGCAGTGGGTGCGCTCCCACAACAAGGTTCCGGCCCTGGCCGCGAATGTGAAGGTGATCTGGAAATCGCCGTTGATCCCGTCGGACCCGATCACCTATCGCAAGGATCTGTCCAAGGAACTCAAGGCCAAGGTGAAGGGCTTCTTTCTGACCTATGGCCGCTTCGGCGCGCCGGCGGAAGTGAAGAAGGCCCGAGACATTCTGGCCGGCATGCAGCTGGCGCCGTTCGTCGACTCGAACAACACCCAGCTTTACCCGATCCGCCAGCTGGCGCTCTTCAAGGACAAGATCAAGATCCAGTCCAGCGCGCTCGACGCCAATGAAAAAACCGCGAAGCTCGCCGAGATCGACGAGAAACTCGCGACCTTGGGCGTGCTCTCCGACAACGTCGGCATGTAACCCTGCCTCCCGGTAATGGGGCGGTTTCCGGACATCTCGGGAACCGCCCGTCCTTTTACGCAATCTAGAAATTCAGGTGTCGGCATGAGCGATCTTTCGAGTACCAGCACCGTTTCAGCTTTGCCGCCGCGCGCGATTAAGCGCTCCGTCGGTAACATTCTTGGGTGGGGCGTCGCGCTGGCGATATTGGTCTGGGCCTGGGACGGGGCCGATATGCGACCGGCGGAACTGATCCGTGATTCCGGCAACATGGTGCACTTCCTTTCCGGATTCTTTCCTCCGAATTTTCTGGAGTGGGAGAGTTATCTGAGTGAAATGCTGGTAACGGTCCAGATCGCGGTTTGGGGTACCGTGCTCGCCGTTGTCTGCGCGGTGCCGTGCGGCATCCTGTCGGCGGAGAACATCGCGCCCTGGTGGATTAACCAGCCCATGCGCCGCGCCATGGACGCGGCCCGGGCCATCAACGAGATGGTGTTCGCCATGCTTTTCGTGGTGGCCGTGGGGCTCGGGCCCTTCGCGGGGGTGCTGGCTCTTTGGGTGCACACGACCGGCATTCTCGCCAAGCTGTTCTCCGAAGCCGTCGAGGCGATCGATCCGAGCCCGGTCGAGGGTATCCGGGCGACCGGCGCCAGCCGTTTGGAGGAAGTCATCTTCGGCGTTATCCCGCAGGTCATGCCACTTTGGATTTCCTACTCACTGTACCGGTTCGAATCCAACGTGCGGTCCGCGACGGTCCTCGGTATCGTTGGCGCCGGTGGGATCGGCATGATCCTTTGGGAAGTGATCCGAGGATTTCAGTACGCCGAGACGGCGGCGATTGTCATCACCATCGTCTGTTCCGTAAGCATCATCGATATCATTTCGCAGCGTCTGAGACGGTTGTTCATTTGAACTCTTCGCTATCATTCGGCCCGCCTGGGGTTTCGCAGCGAAATCACGGACGTAGGACGGCTTGCGGTTGCGCGACCCTGGGCAATATCTTCATGATGCCTTACCGCCCGCTCGGGCCTATATCGACCGGTTTGGCCCTCCTCCGCGCTAGCCGATGACCTTAAACACGGAGATCAAGCATGACCGCCAATGGAGACATGATCATCGCGCTCGACAAGGAGCGGATGCAGGCGATGGCCGACAAGGATATCGGCAAACTCAAGAACATGCTGTGCAAGGATCTGGTCTACACCCATTCCTCGGCCCGACTCGACACCAAGGAAAGCATCATCGCGGGGATGGAATCCGGGGCCACGGTCTATAACTCGGTCGTGCCGTCGAATGTCGAGGCGTTGGATCTCGGCGACGCTGTGGTGCTCACCGGCAATGCCCAGATCAGCGTGAGCGCGAACGGCGAGCCCCGGAGCTTTGGGGTCCGGTTCACCGACGTCTATCAGAACCAGAACGGCACCTGGCGCATGGTGGCCTGGCAATCCACCAAGACGCCGGATTGAGTGGATAGGCGTTTGTGACTGGTGACCAATCGATAACCGTGTCGTCCTCGCTTAAGAGAGGTCGCTAGCCTCAACGTTGTCATCCCGCCCCCCGTTTACACGGGGGCAGGCGGCGGGACCCATTCCGCTAAATCGTCTTGGTAACCGTCACCTTGCATCAAAGCCGAGATGGATACAGCAAAGCGTCTCAAGAGCCAGTGGAATGGATCCCGGATCAAGTCCGGGATGACGGGAGGTGGGGGGGCAACAGGCGTCACGAGACGAATCAGTCTTCCGTGGCCTTTGAATAGTCCGTGTGACTGACCTTCTCGAACCAGGCGGTGCCGGAGCCGTCCTCGCCGGTTTCGGACATGGCGAGATGAGTGAAGATCCGATCCGGCGCCGCGCCGTGCCAGTGCCGGGTATTCGGCGGGATGACCGCGGTATCTCCGGGGCGAAGCTCGCGCACCGGCTCGCCCTCGACCTGGACCCGCCCGACCCCGGCGACGGCCCAGAGGGTTTGGCCGACGGGGTGCTGATGCCAATCGGTACGGGCGCCGGGGCTGAAGGTCACGTTGGTGGCCCGCATCCGCGAGGGCGCCTCGCCGACCAGCACGGGATCCTGAAAAACATCCCCCGTGAAATTGTCAGCGGAGGCTTTCTTGGTCGGCCTGTCCTCGGCCCGGTGAAGCTTCAGCATGTCTCATTCCTTTCCTTTTCGTTGAAAGGTTGGTTTTACGAAGTTTAACGCGGTTTCTCGCGTCGTCGCATCACTGATGCGCTATTCCGCCGGACCCCGCGCCTTCGTGGCCGCCTCGTCCGGGATCGCGTCGGCTTCCCCGAGTTCCCGCCGCAGCCGCCCGGTCGCCGTTGCCCTGGCGGGGGAGAAACGGGCAAGACCGAGATACACGACGGGCGTCAGGTAGAGCGTGAAAACCGCCGCCAGCCCGAGGCCGCCGAAAACCACCCAGCCAATCGCCGACCGCGCCTCGGCGCCCGGACCGGTGCTGAGGATTAGTGGCAAGCCCCCGAGGATCGTCGAAATCATGGTCATGGCGATGGGGCGCAGCCGGGTGAGGGCGGACCTTTCGATCGCCTCGCGTACGCCGCAGCCCCGGTCGCGCAATTGGTCGGCGAACTCCACCACCAGAATACCGTTCTTGGCCATCAGTCCGATCATCATGACCAGGCCGATCTGCGAGTAGATGTTCAATGTGGTTCCGGTCAGTAGCAGGGCATGGATCGCCGCCGCGATGCCGAAGGGAACGGTGACGACAATGATCGCGGCGCTGGTAAGGCTCTCGAACTGCGCCGCCAGGACGAGGAAAACCACGACAATGGCGATGGCGTAGGTGATCGCCACCTCGCGCTCCGCCTCTTCCAGGGCTTCGGCCTCGCCAAGCAGGATCATCTCGACATCCTCGGGTAGGATCTCGCGGGCCAGCGCCTGAACATCGGTGATCGCGGTCTTCAGGTCATAGCCGTCGCCGATATCCGCGTCCAACTCCACCGCCCGCCGTTGCACATGACGGTCGAGTTCGGCGGCGACGCCGGATTCATGTAGGGAGACCAGGCTCGACAGCGGAACCAGGTCGCCGTCGCGGGTTCGTACATAGAGGTTCACAAGATCGGTCGGGTCCCGGATCGCCTCTCCCCGGGCCTCCAGCCAGATCGGAATGGACTCGTCCTTGATATTGAGGTCGCGAAGCTCCGCGCCGTCGATCATCACCCGTAGCGTCGCGGCGAGGTCTTGCAGCGGGATGCCGAGATCCGAGGCCCGGCGCCGGTCGATCTTAACCGCGAGTTGCGGCTGGTTCGGCTGGTAGGAGACGCGGACATCGGAAAGCTTGGGTAGCCGGTCCTCGATGGCTTGGGAAAGCTTGAGCGCGGTGTCGTAAAGATAGAGATAGTCATTGCCGATCAACGCGACTTCCAGTCCCCCGGCTGTGCTGCGCAGCCGTAGGCTGTTGCGGCTGAAAACCCGTACCCGCATGCCGGTGATCTGGTGCATCTTGCCGCGCAATTCCTTTATGATCTCCTGCTGTGACCGTGTTCTTTCCTCCCAGGGAGCGAGGGTGACGTATACGAAATCCCGGTTCAGGTCGTAGCGACCGACAAAGTTGAAAAGCGTCGTGGCCTCGCCGCTCTCGACATAGGGCCGCAGAATTTCCTCGACCTGCTCGGCTTGTTCATTGGTGTAGGACAGGCTGACACCGTCCGGCCCGGTGCCGAATACCGTGAACTGGCCACGATCCTCGGAAGGGACCAGCTCCTGCTTGAGGCCTCCGAAGACGAGCCAGGCCCCGGTGGCGATGACGATGGCGCCGGCTAGCACGATCAACGGCGCCGCTAGGCTCCAGCGCAGGGTCGCCGCGTAGAAGGTGGCTAGGCGTTCGCCGATCGACGTGACCGAGCTTCGCAGGCTCGTGTCGTTTGGCTTTCGATCCCCAAGACGGGCGGCGAGCGCCGGCACAAGGGTCAGGGCGACGAAGGAGGATATCGCCACGGATACCGCCAGCACGAAACCGAACTCGCGGAACAGCCGCCCGGCGGTGCTGGGCAGAAAGGAGATCGGCACGAATACCGAGATCAGGGTCAAGGTCGTCGCGATGACAGCGAAGAAAACCTGCCGGGAGCCCAGAACAGCCGCGGCTCTTGCTTTCAGTCCTTGGGCGCGGCGGCGCTGAATGTTCTCCAGTACCACGATCGAGTCGTCGACAATCATCCCGGTCGCAAGCACCAGCGCCAGCAGGGTGAGAATGTTGATGGAAAAACCGAGCAACCAGATCGCCGCAACCGAACCGATCAAGGCGACGGGAATGGCCACGCAGGGGATCAGGGTCGCGCTGGGCGAGCCGAGGAAAACCCAGAGCGTGGCGATGACGATCAACACCGCCAGACCCAGGCTGATGAGTACTTCGCGGATCGAGCCCCGTATGAACACGGCGTCGTCCGAGATGGTGGTGATCTCGATACGCTCGAAGCGATTGTTCAACCTCTCGACGGCCTTGGATACGCCCTCGGAGATCTCGATCGTGTTGGATTGCGCCTGGCGGATGATGCTGACGCCGATCACCGGCTCGCCATTGACGCGAACGAGAGATTCCGGGTCTTCGGGTCCGAAATACACATCCGCGACATCGCCGATCCGAATAGGCTCGCGGATCACCAGAGCCTCGACCTCGCGCGCGGTCTCCACCGTGGCGTCCGCGCGCACCAAGAGTTCCTGGTCCCTAGAGCCGAAGCTACCGGTGGGAATGTCGAAGGGCGCGGTATCCAGCACCTGGATCACATCGCCGACCGAGAGCTGGTAGGAGCTGAGGCGCAAGGGATCGAGGACCACCCGCAGCAGGCGTCTTCGGTCACCGAAGATCGTCACATCCGCGACGCCGTCCACCGAGATCAGGGCCGGCACCACGTCCTTCTCGACAATCCGGGTAAGCTCCTCTTCGCCAAGGCCCGGACCCGTGACGGCGAGACGCATGACGGGACTTGAATCCGCGTCGGCCTTGACCACGGTCAATTGCTCGACATCGGCGGGCAAGGTGCCCTCGATCCGGCTGACCGCTTCACGCACATCGGCGGCGGCGATATCGAGATCGACGCTCGGGGAAAACTCGGCCCGCATGCGGAAGTTGTTCTCCTCGCTGGAGGAGCGGATCTCCTTGACCCCGTTGACCCGCGCCACCGCGCCCTCGACCAGGCTGGTGACCGTCGCGTCCATGGTTTCCGGCGAGGCACCCTGGTAGATGCCGCGTATGGTCACGATGGGGCGGTCGATATTCGGCAACTCCCGAACCTCGACCGCGACCAACGCGGCGAAGCCCGCCAGCACGATCAGCAGACTCAGCACCAACACCAGAAGCGGCCGGCGCACGCTGAGAGAGGCGAGGTCCTCGCGTTGGGTGTTCATGATCCCGGGTTTTTCGCGCTCGCGATCGAAACCTCCCGGCCCTCGCGCATGAGATGAAAGCCCTCGACAACGACAAGGTCGCCGGGCTTGAGCTCCGCGTTGACGAGGATAAACGCTTCCTGACGTTGAACGATCCTGGCGGGCACGCGGCGAGCCTTGCCGTCCTGGACCGCCCAGACGAAGGACCCTCCGCCGTCCCATTGCACGGCAATCTCGGGTACGACGGGATAGGACGCGCCGATGATGTCACTCGCGACCCGGAAACTCATGCCTGGTCGAAGCGCGTCATCCGCGTTTTCGAGACTGGCGCGTACTCGGAACGTGCGGGTCCGGGTATCGATCCGGCTGCCGACGTCGAGAACCGCGCCCTCGCGCTCGCCGCCGCGATCCGACCAGGGGCTTGCGGTGATCCGATCGCCCTTGCCGATTTTCCCCAACAGAGCCTCGGGGACATCGAAGCCGACCAGGAGAACCTCGCGCTGGTCCAGGGAAGTCACCGGCGTGTCGGTGTCGACCCGGTCGCCTACATCCAGATCCGTCAGACCGGCGCGGCCGGCGAAGGGCGCGACCATGACCCGGTCGGCGAGCGCGACCTCGGCTTGAGCGAGCGCGATCCTCGCGGCCTCCAGCGCGCTTTTCGCGTCATCATGGGTGGAACTCGCGACCGCGCCGCTGGGCATCAGGCGATCAAGGCGTTTGAAGGTACGCAGCGCGTCCTCGAGCCGGACGCGGGCGAGATCGACCGCCAGTTGTTCGGTTTCGCTATCCAGCTCCAGCAGTACCTGACCGGCTTCGATCCGGTCGTCGGCGCTAAAATTGATCCGGGTGATTTCGCCCGCCGCCGCCGGGTGTAGGGTCGCCGAGCGGGCGGCCTGGCTGGTGCCGACGACCTGGATGCGGATTTTCTCGCGCCCGGAAGTCACTTCCCGCGCGACGATGTTGACGCTTTTCGTCTTGCCGCTACGTTTGGTCGCGACGGCCTCGGCCGATCCCAGGAGTGGCAGCACGTAAAGCCAGCCCGCGGCCACGATCGCGGCTACTATCCCGATGATCAGCAATTGTCGCGGCAAGGTCATTCGGGGCGGTTCCATATGACAAAGGGGCGGGGCGCCCGCATGAGCGCGATGATAGTACCGATTATCCAAGGCTCCAATTCAAATGCGGCTCGCTGGTTTGGGGGCGTTTCGCTAGGATATTCAGAGCGCCACCAACGCTCTATTCTGCTCATGCAAGGAGTTTCATCGGGATGATCGCATGGCCGAACCGGACACGGAGATACTTGTTATCGGCGCGGGGCAGGCCGGATTGGGGTTGAGTTACTATCTGTCCCAAGCGGGGGTGGATCACCAAGTCATCGACAAGGGAAGGATTGGGAATGCGTGGCGTTCCGAGCGATGGGATTCCTTCTGTCTAGTGACCCCCAACTGGTCGATACAATTGCCTGGCGCGGTTTACGACGGGGATGATGCCGACGCCTTCATGCCGAGGGATGAGTTCGTCGCCTTTATGGAGAACTGGGCGCGGGCGTTCGGCACGCCGGTTCGCGAGAATGTCGAGGCGACGGCGGCGCGGCGCGCGGATGCCGGGTTCGAGGTTTCGACCAGCGCCGGACCGATCCGCGCGGGCAAGGTGGTGGTTGCCACGGCGACTCACCAGAAGCCCAGGCGCCCGGCGTTGTCCGGCGATCTTCCAGGATCGGTCACGCAGATCGACGCGACGGCGTATCGAAACGCGGGACTGTTGCCGGACGGCGCGGTGCTGGTGGTCGGGTCGGGGCAAACCGGCGCTCAAATCGCCGAGGAACTTAACCAGGCCGGGCGCAAGACATACCTGTCGGTTGGTGGGACTGGCCGGCTCATTCGCCGATATCGCGGCCGAGACTGTATCGCCTGGCAGAAGGACATGGGGCTGCTCGATCGAACCCCGGATATGCTGGAGGATCCGGCGCATCGTTTTCGTGGTGACCCACATGTGTCCGGCAAGAACGGTGGCCACACGCTTTCACTGCATGACTTTCACCGCGACGGGATCACCCTGCTCGGGCACCTGGTGGGGGTCGAGGGGAGGGCGCTCCGTTTCGAAGATGATCTGCGCGCCAATATGGCGAAGACCGATGCCTATGCCGACGCGTTCATGGCAAGCATTGACCGGCATATTGATCTTTCCGGCCTCGACACTCCGCCACCGACACCGGAAGAGCTATCAGGCGGTCCTCCGAATGATGACTGGACCATCCCGTCGATCCGCTCGCTGGACCTGGGAAGCGCGGGAGTTTCGACGGTCATCTGGGCGACCGGTTTCAAGTTCGATTTTTCCTGGATCGAGGGCGCGGTTCTGGACTCCTTCGGCTATCCGGTCACCGATCGTGGCGTAACCGAAGTGCCGGGACTGTATTTCACCGGGCTGAATTGGATGCACAAGCGCAAGTCCGGCATCCTTTACGGCGTGGACGAGGACGCCGCGTATCTAGCCGAACGCATAGTCGAGGGCTAAGCGTTCGGCGCCGGCTCAGGCGCGGTCGTTTCGCGCGATGTCATCGTCCTCCCGGTGCAAGGCATCCGGCCCGATATCGCGCAGCACGGGCACGCCGATCTGGGCCATGACCTTGTTCACCTCGTCATGCAAAATCTTCACGGCCTTCGCCGCGCCGGCGTCCCCGCCGGCGATCGCGCCATAGAGGGTCGGCCGTCCGAGGAACACGAACTTGGCGCCCGAGGCCAGCGCGATCACGATGTCGGCGCCGCGTCTAACGCCGCCGTCCATCATTAGGGTGATCCGGTCACCGACCTCCGCGTCCAGGCGGGGCAGAACATCAAGCGCCGAGACCGCGCGGTCCAGCTGGCGGGCGCCGTGGTTCGAGACGATAATCCCGTCAACACCGGCCTCGGCGGCGCGAATGGCATCGTCGACACGCATGATACCCTTGATGATCAGGGTGCGCGGCCAAAGCTTGCGAAAGGTCTCGATATCCTTCCAGGTGACGCTGTTCGGCAGCTGGGTGGAGAAAAACTCTCCCACGGTGGCCGCGTCGGCGCCCTCGGGGGCGTGGGCTTGCCAGTTCGGCAGCATGGCGATGCCGTGCATCATGTAATCCTTGAACCACATTGGACGGCGCAAGGCGTCGAGTTTGTTGGCGAGCGATAGCCGCAGCGGACGACCGAATCCATTGCGGCGATTGCGCTCCCGGTTGGAACTGACGGGCACGTCCACGGTGACTACCAGGGCTTGGAGGCCGAGATCGGCGGCGCGCCTGACCTGGGCCTCGGCGATGGATCGATCGCGGGCGGTGTAGATCTGGTACCAGCCGTGATCCGGCGCGATCGCGGCCATCTCCTCCATGGACGCGGTCGCGGCGCCGGACATGATGAAGGGGACATTCGCGTCCCTGGCCGCCCGCGCCAGCATGAGATCGCCGCCCCGACGGTAGTTGCCGATCCCCCCGGTCGGCGCGATGCCGTAGGGGCTGGAATATTCCCGACCGAACAAGGGAACGGATTGATCCAGTTTGGAAACGTCGACCATGTAACGTGGTGCCAAGGACCGGCGCTTGAAAGCGTCCTCGTTGCGGGCCAACCCCTCCTCGTCGTCGACGCCGCCTTCGATGAAATCATAGACGACTTTCGGAATCCGCCGCTTCGCCAGGATTCGGAGATCCTCGAGATTGACGCAGTCATCGATTTTCATGCGGTGTTCCTCGTTGGGAGTGCGGTCAGTTGAGAGTTTGCGGAATTCGTGTGGGTTCGAAAAGCCCGCGCGTGCCGTGGCGTCACCACCAATGCGATCTTTCGCCGTGTCCGGGCGCTTCCTTGACCCATGGTGAGCCGAGGGAGCACTCTCCCCGCCGGATTTCCAACCCGGAGTAAGAAGATGACCGCGTCCGATCCAAGGCTCTGTTGGCACGAAACCGCCGAGATTGATGGCGCGACGGTACGGGAATTCACGATTCACGCGCCGGACCGACCGATTACCGGCGTGCTTTGGTGGGGTGAAACCAGCCGACCGGGATCGCCCATGGTCTGCTACGGGCACGGCGCCTCGGGCGACCGGCACCAACGACCCATCCCACGCATCGCCGGACAATTGGCCAGGGACCATGGATTTTTCGGCTTGTCCATCGACGGACCGGTGCATGGCCGCCGTCAAGTCGGGCCGTGGGGGCGCGAGGCTTTTTGGCCTGAGAAACGCCGCAAGGGCTCAACCGAGGAGATGGTCCGGGATTGGCGTTTGGCGCTCCGCATGATCTCGGAGCTGCCGGAGGTCGGGGCTGGGCCGGTCGGTTATTGGGGGTTGTCCATGGGAACCATCTATGGCGCGCCCTTCGTCGCCGAGGAACCAAGGATCTCCGTCGCGGTGCTTGGCCTCATGGGGCTGATCTCCGATCCGCCTCACTACAGGCCGATCATTGAGCAGGCCGCCAGGTCGATCACCTGCCCGGTGTTTTTCCTATGGCAGCTGGAGGACGAGCTGTTCACCCGCGAGGAGTGTCTGGCGCTGTTCGACGCTTTTGCCTCGGAAGACAAAAGGCTGCACGCCAATCCGGGCCTACATCCGAATGTCCCTTTCGAGGAACTCGACTTCGGCACCGAGTTTCTGTCCAGCTTTCTGAGCGGGACCCGCCCGCCGCGCGAGGTGATGTTCGCGATTAGCGAATAGGCGGGCGGTGGAAGTCGCGAACCGTCCTACTCGAACAACGCGAACATTTCCTGGAACGCCGTCAGTTGGTTCCCCGCCGCCGAGGAGGGAACCAGGATCGGGGTGCGGATGCCGGCGTCGTACCAGGCCTCCAAGCCCTCGAGAATTTTGGCCGGCGGGCCGAACAGAGTGGTATCCGCGAGCCATTTGTCGCTAAGACAGTCAGGGATACGTTCCGGCGCGCCCTCGGCGATGGCTTTCTCGACTCCGGCCATCTCTTCCTCGTGTCCCGCCTCGCGCCAGTAATTGCGGTAATTGGTCAGCATTGCGTAGCTGGTGAGCGTGCGGCGGTTCACCGCCTTGGCCGCCTCGACATCGTCGGAGATGCAGGTCGGGATCATATTGCCGATATAGAACGCCGGATCCTCGCGCTTAGCCGCCGGCAATGCCGAGAGCGAGTCCGCCATGTGCGAGCGCGCGCCGTTGGCGAAGACCATGCCCTCGGCGATTTCGGCGGAGAGAGCGATCATTTTCTTGCGCAGGGTCCCCAGCACCAGGGGCGGTAACTCGCCGACACGGTCGGCGGCCCTCAGGTCCGCCACGAATTCCCGCATGTCGCCGAGGGGTTTGCCTACCTTGACACCAAAGCGGGCATGGGCGGGCGCGTGACTGACACCGATCCCGAAACTGAAGCGACCGCCGGACACTTCGTGAATGAAAGCCGCGCTCTGGGCGTAGTCCAACGGTGTGCGCCAGTAGATCGGCGTGACCGAGGTGCCGAACGGGATGCGCTCCGTGTTGAAGGCTAGCGCGGTGGCAAGTGACATATTGTCCGAGAGCGAGGGCAAGTACAGCCCGGCGAAACCGCGCGTCTCGGCCTCCTTGGCGACCTCGAGGATGCGATGCCGGCGGCCTGGAACGGCGGCAAGGGACAGGGCGGGCTTGGCGATGGGCATGGCGCCCTCCTTCTAGGAATGCTGTTTTTCGACACCGGACTTATCGCGCGGCGCGGGTCGGGTTATCCCGCGCTTTTCTCGAAGACGAAGGC
The DNA here is from genome assembly GCA_038118725.1 of Alphaproteobacteria bacterium. Taxonomy (GTDB): domain Bacteria; phylum Pseudomonadota; class Alphaproteobacteria; order Thalassobaculales; family Thalassobaculaceae; genus JADHLJ01. The sequence goes on from JAYOIK010000002.1 coordinate 58,850, forward strand.
GTCAAGGGACTGTTGGGCCTGTTGGCGCAGTTCGTGCCACTTCGCGGCCCCGCCGTAATAGGCGAGGCTACCGGGCTCTCCCTCGCCATGGCCGTTGTAGTACGAAATACAGTCCCTTAGCGGCGCGGTCAGAATATCGGCCTGCTTGCAATGCTCCGCATAGGCGTCCTCGGGCGCTTTCTTGACGTCCACGATGTCGGCGCCCCGGGCCTTCAGGGTCTCCATCATCCAGGCCACGTAGTCGGTATGCGCCTCGATGGTGCGCACGAAGTTGAACTGACCGCCGCCGCCCTGGGGGCCGGACATGATGAACAGATTGGGAAAGCCCTGGCTATGAATGCCGAGATAGGTCCGAGTGCCTTCCTCGGCCCACTTGGCCTGTAGGGTCCGTCCGCCCCGACCAGTGATCATGTTGAAGGTCGAGGTCGCCATCCATTGAAAGCCGGTCGCGTAGATCAGCACGTCGACGGGGTATTCGACGCCGTCATGGACCACGCCGCGCTCGTTGATCTCGCTGACGCCGCGTGGGGCGGTGTCGACAAGCGTGACATGCGGTTCGTTGAAGACCGGCAGGTACTCGTCGTGAAAAACCGGGCGCTTGCAGCCATAGGGATAGTAGGGCTTCAAGGCTTCAGCGGTTTTCGGGTCCTTGACGATGGCGTCAACGCGGGCGCGGATCTGTTCCATGATCCGAAAGTTCGTGTTCAGCTGTTTTTGGATCAGTTCCTCGGGCGACAGCTTGGTTGTGTGCTGTTTCTTTTCCTTCTGAAAATCCACCTTGCCGGAGAGATAGGCGTCGTTGCCCTGTAATGCAGTGCGACCGGAGGAGATCTTGGCGAGCCTCTCCCGCCGCGCCACGGCCCAGCCCGGCTCCTTGGACCAGGCGTCGATCTCCTCCTGGGTCGTCGCCCGCTGGTCACGCACATCGATCGAGGAGGGCGTGCGTTGGAAGACATAGAGCTCGCTCGCGACCTTGGCGAGTTCGGGAACCGCCTGCACGGCGGTGGCGCCGGTGCCGATGATGCCGATGCGCTTGCCCTTGAGGTCGACGTTGTAGTTCCAGCGCGAGGTGTGAAACGCATCGCCCTTGAAACTTTCCATGCCTTTGATCCGCGCCAGTTTCGGCGTGGTCAAAATACCGTTGGCGAGGATGACGTAGCGGGCTCGCATGGCGTCGCCGCGGTCGGTATGCACGGTCCAACGGCTGGTCTCCTCGTCCCAGACCGTCTTGTCGACCGTGGTGTGGAACAGGCACCGCTCATAGAAGCCGTCCTTTTCGGCGATCTTTTGGCAGTATTCCAGGATCTCGAAGCCCGACGCGAACTTCATCGTCGGATAGTACCCCATCTCCTCCAACAGCGGCAGATAACTGTAGGATTCCACGTCGCAGGCGATGCCTGGGTAACGGTTCCAATACCAGGTACCGCCGACATCGCCGCCCTTCTCGCAGAACCGGACATCGCGAATGCCCGCGCGCTTGAGCTTGTGCCACAGAAGCAGACCGGAGAACCCCGCGCCGACCACCAGAACCTCGCATTCGTCGGACAACGGCTCGCGCTCCACCGGGGCGGTGGAATAGACGTCCTCCAGATATTTCGAGAATTCTCCCTCCATTGCCATGTAGTCGGCGGCGCCGCGACGGGCCTCCTTGAACTCCCGATACTTGGCCTGTTCCTCGGCGTTGAACACGGCGCCCGCCGGTGGCTCCGGAAGGGTCTTGAGAGACATGTCCGAGATCGCCGCGTAACCCGAGCCGGTGATCTTGTCGCTGGCGATCGCCGCGCGGGTGTTGAAGCTCTTCAAGCCGGTAGATGGATCAAAATGGATCGACAAGATGCTGCCCCTTTATGGGAATTCCTCAAGGTTTCACGGCCATTTTCGCCGTTTCGCCGGGTTAATAACAGGCCAAGTTGTCCAATGCGTGGTTGCTTGTCCAATCATCGCCCATTCGATGTCATTCAAAGGCGGCCCGTGTGAGGCTGCGAGAAACCGTTCGAGAGGAAAGATCATGCCCGAGACACCCGTGGTCACAACCATGCTCGCTGACTTCGCGCTCGCGCCGGCGGGCTTCGGCGCCGATGTCACCGAAGCTGGTCTGCGTTCCTTCGTCAACATCATCGGTTGCGCCATCGGGGGCGCGCGTCACCCCGCGAGCGATCTCGCCTTCGAGGTCGCCAGCGAATTTGCCGGAGCACCGGTCGCGACGGTCATGGGGCGGGATCGGCGCGTTGATGCCTTGAGCGCGGCTTATCTGAACAGTCTGGCCGCCAGTGCGCATGCTTTTGACGACACACATCTTTCCACGGTGCTGCATCCCGCGGCCCCGGTCTCCAGCGCGCTTCTGGCGGTGGTCGACCGGCAAGCCGCGTCGGGCGGCCCGGTGATTTCCGGTCAGGCGTTTCTCGAGGCATTCACCCTTGGGATAGAGATTCAGTGCCGGCTTGGCGTGGCCCTGTTGCTGCCACCAGCCGAAGGGCAGGTCGGCTGGTACGCCAGTGGGGTCGCCGGCGGCATTTCCGCGGCCGCCGCTTGCGCGCGACTGCTGGGGCTTTCAGCGGAGCAAACCCGCTGGGCGATCGGGATCGCCGGAAATCAGGCGTCGGGTTTCCGCCAGACCCACGGCAGCATGTGCACGAGCTTCGTGCCGGGGCACGCGGCGCGATGCGGGTTACAATCCGCGGTGTTGGCGCGGCGAGGCTTCACCGGATCGGACGCGGCGCTTGAGGGGGCCAACGGCTTTTTCGATGTCTTCGCGCATCGCGCCAACCCGGTGGCCGCGATAGCCGATCTCGGAAATGTTTGGCATGTGCTTGATAACGCCTTTAAGCCCTATCCCTGCGGCATCGTCATTCATCCGGTGCTGGACGCCTGCCTCGCGTTGACCGAGGCGCGGGTATTCGCCGCCACGGAGGTGAAAGCGGTCCGCGCGCGGGTAAACCCGCTGTGCCTCACGCTTTGCGACCGTCCGGCGCCGGCTGACAGCCAGTGGGCCCAGGTGAGTGTCCAACACTGGATCGCGGCGGCCTTGGTCCGCGGCAAGGCGGGACTGCCGGAGGGAGCGGACGAATGCGTGAACGACCCGAATGTCGTCGCCATGCGGGCCAAGGTCGAGGCGACGGGTGATCCCGCAGTCCCGCGGGACGGCGGTGTCGTGGAGATCGAACTTTCCGACGGCGCGGTTTTGACCGAGGCCATCGAACATTGCCGAGGCAGCATGGCGCGGCCGATGAGCGATGAGGAACTGTCCGGGAAGTTTTTCGGACAGGCTGCCCCGGTTCTTGGCGCGGACCAGGCAAAGGCCTTGCTCGAGATGTGTTGGAACGTGGACGAGGCGCCGGAAATGTCCGAGATTTTGACGCGGTGCGTCCCGAAACAGGTGGGCTGACCCTGGTGGCGGGCCCAGCGGACGCGGTTTCCAAGAATGAAATAAAGCCGAGCGCTCGCGCGACCACGATCCCGCGACCGGTCGGAGCATGCTAGGCTTTACCCGAGATCTAGCCATTGTTACCGGCTTGTCGGACACGGTGACCCGCGTCGGTATCACGGAGGAAAAAAGGGGATGACGATGACCTATGAAAGCATGATCGCGGAAAGCGTTACGATCAGCGGAAACAACAATGAGCCTATTTCAGCCTATGTCGCGCGACCGCTGGGTGCCGGGCCGTTTCCCGGCGTGGTGCTGATCCATCATCTGCCGGGCTGGGATGAATGGTATCGCGAGGCGACGCGCCGTTTCGCGCATCATGGATACGCCGCGATCAGCCACAACCTTTATCACCGGGTCGGCCAAGGCAGCGCCGACGATGTCGCCGCCAAGGCGCGCGCGGAAGGGGGGGTCGCGGACTCTCAGATGATCGGCGATACCGAGGGCGCCGTGCAATGGCTGAAGGCACAGCCGTATTCCTCCGGCAAAATCGGCGTGATCGGCAGTTGTTCAGGCGGCCGCCAGGCGTTCCTCTATGCCTGCAAAACCACGAGCATCGACGCTGTCGTGGATCTTTGGGGTGGCCGCGTGGTCCAGGCGGAGGACGATCGTCCGGAAAAGCAGCCGGTGCCGCCCATCGATTTCACCAAGGATCTCTCATGCCCCTTGCTCGGGATCTTCGGCAACGAGGACCGCGCGCCGACCGCCGAGCAGGTCGACATGCATGAAGAGGAACTCAAGAAACACGGCAAGGACTACGAGTTCCACCGGTATGACGGCGCCGGCCATGGCATCTTCTATTACTATACCCCCATGTACCGGGTCGAGCAGGCCAAGGACGGCTGGGAAAAAGTCTTTTCCTTCTTCAAGAAACATCTTGGAGGGTAAGCGTCATGTGCACGTCGATCGTCGAAATCGTCGAGGCCGAGGGCGCGGGCAAGGGGAGTGACGGTTGGTTCAAGGTGAGCCACGCCGTCGTCTCCTATGATCATCCGCACCATGCGTTGCTTGAGGAAGCGATCTCTCTCGACTTCGTCAACCACGCCCAAGGGGCCGGCGCCCGGGCGGCCGTCGAGTTGACGCTTGAGTCCGCCAAGGCGTTGAAAGGCGCCCTCGAGAGGGCAATCGCGGCGGCGGAAGAGGAAGAGAGCGAACGGCAAGGACCGATCGCCGCCTGACTCTCCTCGAGTTGAATCGTTGTGGGGTTCCGGCGCCTAAGCGTTTGCCCTTGCGTGGGGCTTCGCCTAGGTTGCGCCGGAATTGGAAGGCCATCACTTGCCGGGGAGCGGTGCGGGAATGAGTTTCGAGCGTCCATACGAGGGCATTCGTGTCGTGGACATGTCGCAGGGCGTGGCCGGACCTTATTGCGCAATGCTGCTCGCCCAACACGGCGCCGACGTGATCAAGGTCGAGCCTCGGGACGGCGATTGGGCGCGTAGTCTAGGTCAGGAATATGGCGACCATTCCGCGTTCTCCATCGCCGCCAATCTCGGCAAGCGCAGCCTCGTGGTTGACCTGAAGCACAAGGAGAGCCGCGCGGTCGTGGATCGTCTGATCGCCGAGGCGGATGTTTTCATCGAAGGCTTTCGCCCGGGCGTGATTGACCGTCTGGGCTACGGCCACGAGCGCTTGAAGGGGGTTAATCCCTCATTGATCTACGTATCGGTTTCCGGTTTTGGCCAGGCCGGCCCGATGCGCGAGCGTCCGGCCATGGATCCGCTGCTTCAGGCCTTCACGGGGTTCATGTCAGAGAATACCGGCGCCGATGGTATCCCGCACCGTACCCCGCTGATCCTTTTCGATATGTCGACCGCGCTATACGCCCAGCAGGCGGTGGCGGCGGCGCTTTACGCCCGCCGGGATCACGACCAGGGACGCAAGATCGACCTCAGCCTGATGGAAGCCGCGGCGGCGGTCCAGGCGATCCGGCTGATGGATGGCTATCGCGAAGGGCCGTATCACGTTGCCTCCGCCCCCTCGGGCACCTTCAAGACCGAGGATGGCTGGCTGCAGATGATCGTGGTCAAGAACACCGAGTTCGAGAAGCTCTGCAACGCCGTCGGCTGGCAAAGCTTCCTTTCGGATCCGCGTTTCGAATCCAATCTGAAACGGCGCGAGCACGCTGATTTCCTGATTGGCGAGGCGCGCAAGCTTTTCGCCACCGGAACCACCGCGCACTGGCAGGCCGTGCTGACCGAGGCTGGTGTCCAGAATGAAAAGGTTCAAAGCTATCGCGAATATGCCGAACACCCGCAAGCGGCGGCGGTGGAGTCGATTGCCTGGTTGAAACAGGAAGGGTCCGACGAGGCCTGGCCGGTGCCGAACATGCCGGGCGTGCCGAAACTCGTCCAGGACGATCGCCACGCGATTTCACCGACCCTGGGACAGCATAGCCGCGAAATTCTGCTGGAATACGGGTATGACGACAGCACCATTGACGCGCTTGTCGCCGACGGCGTGATCGGCTGATCATTCGCCGATCCGCCGGTTCAATCAATTCATTCGGAGTTACTGAGATCATGGACGTTCTGGACGCCATCGCCGGTCGCAAGTCGATCCGCGCCTTCAAGCCGGACCCGGTATCACGGGAGACCGTCGAAAAGATACTCCAGGCGTCCCAGCGCGCGCCAAGCGGGACTAACACCCAGCCATGGCATGTCTATGTTTGCGCGGGGGACGTGAAGCAAGCAATCACCGACGACGTCCTGGAACTGGTGAAATCCGACAAGGGCGGCTCCTACGAGCAGTACGACTACTATCCGGAGAAATGGAAGGACATCCACCGGGATCGGCGCCGGGGCGTCGGCTGGGGCCTCTATGGCCTGCTGGGCATCGTCAAGGGAGACCGCGAGGGCGCGGCGCGTCAGGGCGCGCGAAACTTCAAGTTCTTCGACGCGCCGGTGGGGCTGTTCGTGACCACGGATGCCTATCTCGGCCGCGGAAGCTGGTCGGATGCCGGCATGTATATCCAGACGATCATGCTGGCGGCCCGGGGTTTTGGCCTCGAGACCTGCCCACAGGCGGCTTGGATTCCCTACCAGGATGTCGTGTTGCGCCATCTAGGCGTTCCCGAGGACCAAGTCCTGGTTTCCGGCATGAGTCTCGGCTACCCCGACATGGACGCGATCGAGAACACGCTGGTCAGCGATCGCGAAGCTCTTGAAAATGTCGCGCACTTCCGCGGTTTCGATGGGTAGATCACAAGGCTGGTCCGACGGACGTCGGTAAGCACGGACGTGCTAAGGGCGCCGTTGTGGAGGAACTGGGAAAGGTCTATTTTCGAGGGGCACTCCGGCAATGCGCCGAAGAATAGCCAACCAAGGAAAGTGACCAGACAATGGCGGCGGTTCAAGCAACGCGAACGCGTACGGATTCATCGGTGGAACTGGATTTCGACGCCATTGTCATCGGTGCCGGAATCTCGGGTATGTACCAGCTGCACAAGCTGCGGGAGCTGGGGCTGAAGGCACGGGTGTTCGAGGCGGGAACGGGTGTCGGCGGAACCTGGTATTGGAACCGGTATCCCGGCGCGCGTTTTGACTCCGAGAGCTATTCCTATGGTTACTCGTTCAATCAGGAAATTCTCGACGAGTGGGATTGGAGCGAGTGCTTTTCCGGTCAGCCGGAGATTGAACGCTATTGCAATCTCGTCGCCGACAAGCTTGACCTAAGGCGTGATATCCAGTTTTCCGCGCGTGTCGCGGCGGCGCATTGGCAACAGGACGGCGGTTTCTGGACCATCACTCTGAATGACGGTTCGGTTCATCGCGCGCGGTTTATGATCACGGCGATCGGTTTGCTCTCGGCGCCGACCATGCCGCGTTTCGAGGGGATCGAGGACTTCCAGGGCCCCTGGTGCCATACCGGACTCTGGCCCAAGGAAGGGATCGACTACGAGGGCAAGCGGGTCGCGGTGATCGGTACCGGCGCGAGCGGGGTTCAGGCGATCCAGGAAATCGCCAAGACCGCCGGCCATTTGACCGTTTTCCAGCGGCGTCCGAACTGGTGCACGCCGCTGCATAACCGGCCGATTCCGAAGGAGGAGATGGAGGATATCCGCTCGCGATATGACGAGATCTTTCAGCTCTGTCGCGAGACCGCCGCCTGTTTCGTCCACACCATCGACCCGCGCGGGACCTTCGAGGTGACCGAGGAAGAGCGCAACGCGTTCTGGGAGGACCGCTATGCCGGTCAGGGCTTCGGGATCTGGCAGGGCAATTTCCGCGACATGCTGAACAATCGCGAAGCCAACGCCTTGATGTCGGACTTCGTCGCCGACAAGATCCGTCAGCGGGTCAACGATCCGGAAACCGCCGAGTTGCTGATCCCCAAGGATCACGGTTTCGGAACCCGCCGCGTGCCCCAGGAAACCCACTATTACGAGGTCTACAACCAGCCCAACGTCAAGCTCGTCAGCATGCTGGAACATCCAATCGAGCGGATCACCAAGACGGGTATTCAAACCAGCGAGGCGGAGTACGAGTTCGATGTCATCATCTACGCCACCGGTTTCGACGCGGTCACCGGCACCTTTGATCGGATCGATATTCGCGGCGCCGGTGGCCGGCGGCTTAAGGAGCGCTGGGTCGGTGGTCCGAAGAGCTTCGTTGGGCTGATGCTGGATGAGTTCCCCAACATGTTTATGATCATGGGGCCGCACGCCGCGCTCGGGAACAATCCCCGCAGCATCGAATACAATGTCGAATGGACAAGCGACCTGATTGGTTACATGACCGACAAGGGGCTGGAGCGAGCCGAGGCAAGGCCGGAATCCGTCGCCATGTGGCAGGATATCGTCCACCAGAAAGCCGAGGGCCTGTTGGCGAACGAGATTGATTCATGGATGACCGGCATCAACATGAATGTCGAGGGCAAGCAGACCCGCACGATCGTGCGCTATAGCGGCACCGCGCCGGAATACCGCGCCACCTGCGACGCCGTCGCCGCGGGCGGTTACAAGGAATTGGATTTCGCTTAGCGGGCGGGCGGTGGCGCTTTAGACCGAACGGCGTCCCGCGAGATAGGTCACATCCACCGCGCCCACTTCCTCGGCGTGATTTTCGTTGGCCAGAACCTCGCAATTGTCTCCTGGGCCATAGGTGTGGGGTTTGCCGTTCTGGGTGATGGTGATCTCGCCGGACAGCACATAGAGCCGGGCGTCGAACGGATGTGTGTGATCCGGGTTATGCGTGCCCGCGGCCATGCCGCTTTCCTTGAGCTCGAACCCGTCACGTTGCAATTCGGCTTCCCAGGTCGCGCGATCCATCACTTATTCTCCATCCGTCAGCTGATTGGCGTAAGAATGCCTAGATCTTGGGTTTGGCGCAAGACACCAGAAAGTTAATGAAAACGGCATGAATCGAAAACGCGCCGCCTATGGGCGACGCGTTCGTCGACTGTCTTTGGTCGTGAAGCCCGATGGAAGGGTCAGGCGACGGCAACACCCTGGCGTGACAAGGCGTCGAGGCTGTCATCCAGTGCCCGGGCATAGCGATCGAACATGTCGTCGATCTCGCTCTCGGTGATCACCAGGGGCGGGCAGAAGCACATGGAGTCACCGACAGGACGGGTGATCAGGCCGTGCTCCAGGCAGTAATTCCCGACCATCGCCCCGACATTGTCGGACGCCGCGAAGGCTTCCTTCGTGGCCTTGTCCTTGACCAATTCGGTGGCGCCGATCAGGCCGATGCCGCGAACCTCGCCCACCAGGGGGTGGTCGGCGAAGCTGTTCAGGCGTTCCTGATAGCGGCCGGCGACGGCCTGGACATGCTCGAGGATGTTCTCTTCCTCGTAGATGTTGAGCGTCTCTAGCGCCACGGCGGCGGCGACCGGATGACCGGAATAGGTGTAGCCGTGTCCGAACACGCCGAGCTTGGCACTGGCATCGGCGATCGCCTGATAGATATCGTCGCTGATCATCGTGCCCGAGATCGGCAGATAGCTGGACGACAGAGCCTTGGCGCAAACCAGGATGTCCGGCTTGATGTCATAGGTCTGGGAGGCCCAGAAATTGCCGGTCCGGCAGAAACCGCAAATCACCTCGTCGGCGACCATCAGAACGTCGTGCTTCTTCAGCACCGCCTGGATCTTCTCGAAATAGCCCTTCGGCGGCACGATGACGCCGCCGGCGCCCATGATCGGCTCGGCGAAGAAGGCGGCAACCGTTTCCGGACCCTCGTCGATGATCATCTGGTCGAGGTCGTTGGCCATGCGGGTGGCGAAATCCTCTTCGCTCTCGCCATTTTCGCCAAAGCGATAGTAGTGCGGATTATTGGTGTGCAGGAACTTGTCCAGCGGCACGTCGAACCCGGCGTGGTTCAGGTTCCGCCCGGTCAGGCTGGCGGCGGCCAGCGTGATGCCGTGATAGCCGTTCACCCGGCCAATGATCTTCTTCTTCTGATGACGACCGCGGGCGTTGTTGTAGTACCAAATGATCTTGATCGCCGTGTCGTTCGCCTCGGAGCCCGAGTTGTTGAAGAACACCTTGGAGACCGAGCTCGGCGCCAGACCCATCAGCTTCTCGGCGAGATCGATGCCGGGCAGATGCGATTTCTGGCCGAACTGATGATAGTAGGGCAGCTTCTGAAGCTGCTTGGTCGCGGCGGCGACGAGGCGCTCGTGCTGAAAGCCGAGCGAGGTCGACCAAAGACCGGCCATGCCTTCGATGTACTGTTTGCCACCATTGTCCCAGACATAGACACCCTCGCCGCGCTCGATGATCATCGGGCCCTGTTCCTCGTTGGCGCGGAAGTTGGTGTAGGGGTGCACGAGATAGGCGACGTCTCTCGCCTCTGGCGAGTTGGGCTGCAAGGGCATGGGGTCTCTCCAACGGATACGGCGACGCAAATGGCGTCGCGACTGAACTGGGGCCGAGCATAGCAGTTAAAAATCTCGGCGAAAGGGGAGAGTCGATCATCTTTGATTCGCCGGTTCTTCCTCCTCGTCCTGGTACTCGGCGATCTCGATGGCCGGTTCGGTTTCCAGGTCGTCATCGTCCCAGCGTGGCGGTTTGGCGGGGTTGTCCTGACCCCAGCCATCGGGCTCCCACGGCTCCGAAGTGACCGGCGCTTGCGGAGTAGCGGTCGCCTCGAAGGGGTCCTCGTCTTCCGCGGCCTGTTGATCCGCGTCCAAAATCCGTTCGAGCGATTGCGCCAAACTCGCCATCAAGTCTTGAGCGGCGCGTTCGTCAACCTCCTGAAACAAGGCTTCGTAGTCCAGGAGTTCGCGATCCAGCATATCGACGCGCGCGGCCTGGTTGGTGGCGCCGAGGGAGCGGAGCTGCTGGCGCGCCTCGTCGACCGTCGCTAGTGCCTCCGACGGGCTGATCACACCCTTGAAGGCAAGCAGCCGCATGAGATTAACGGTGAGCATGAACCCGGATAGCGCGAAGGCTTCCGACTTGTGGTCCATGGCGATGTGCTCCTGGGCGGCCAGTCTTTACCTTGTGAGCCCGCATTATGAAACAGGCGGCCTTCTTGGTCGAGCCGTCTCGGCGGCTTCAGGGGTCGTTCGCGAGGCCGAGGGTAGCCTGGTCGATCAATTGGCGTCCGCGCAAGGCCACCAGTTCCTTCCAGTCATCCTCGTCCGGATAGAGAGCCTTGCGGACTTCGTCCTTGATCGCCTTGCGCAGGGCCGCGTCGTCGGTGCCGCGGGCATGCAGCCAATGATCACCCCGGAGTGCGTTGAACACCCGCTGGACGGGGTAGGTCCCGAATTCCGCCGTGATCATCGACAAGCGCGCGTTCGGAAGCGCCTGTCGAACCCCGTATTCCATGGTGCCGGCAAGTGGGGCCGAGGTCGACGTGCCCGCCGCCGGGGAACTCAACCCGTTCTCGTACCACCGCTCGAGGCGCCTGAAATCCTCGGAATCAACCGCCGCGTTGCAGATCAGATCAGCTGTCCCATAGGGGCCGAGGCCGGTATGAAAATCGATAAGGCCGACGGCTTGGGCGTTTCCCGCGTGCTTTTCCAGGATCGCGCGGAGTGTCCGGTTCGACCAGGTCGGCGCGTGCCCGCCGAAGAACAGGCCATCGGGGTGGCTGTACTGTCCTTGGCTGATCGCGGCTTGCAGCGCGAATTGACCATGCTCGTCGGCATAAGCTTGCAGCGCCTTGTCGGCTTCGGCCCGTGCCTCGAGGCTCCAGTTTTCCGGAATGAGGAAACCGTGCAGCCGTGCGTAACCCGAGTTCTCCGGATACGGGCCTTCGTGATCGAGGAAGTTGCGGTTGAGATCGACATTGTCCTCGGTTACCCGACGCACATGCGCGAAACCATGCGGGTTGAGCGCATGAATCAGAACCACGCGCACTTCGCGCGGCAGGGCGGCGGGTCGATCCGAGTTGAGCCAGGCATATTGGCAAGCCGACCCGCAGGTTCCCTCGGTTCCGTGGGTGCTTGATATCAGCACGAGGACGCGCTCGGCATCGGGGGTGCCGACCAACCCGACATCCGTCGCCAAATCCTCGCCATTCGGCCCGTTAAGAGGATGCGGGACGGCTTCATGCCTTGCCAAATCGCCAAGGGCCGTCAGAGCGCCAAGGAATTTCGCGCGGGCTTCGCCGTAGTCACGCGAGAAGCTGTCGATCGGGTTCATCCGACGCGTCCTTTCGGTCTCGGTTTATTTGGGATCGCTTGCTGGAGGGGTGTCCAAGGATCAATCGGGAATGGGAAGAGTGACGTCAACCGACGTTCCCTTTCCCTGGGTACTTTCGATCTCGAGCGCTCCACCTTGTGCTTCGATGACATCCCTGCAGATCGCCAGGCCGAGCCCGCTGCCGGCCTCGCGCGAGGTGCCCTCGGTCGAGCTGACCAGGTGACCACCGCGCAGGCGCGCGAGTTGATCCGGGCTTATCCCGATACCGAAATCGCGGATTGTGAAGCGGAGATCGGAACCTTGCCTCGACGCCGCGATTTCAATCCGACCCCCGCGATGGGAAAACTTGATCGCGTTGCCCAGAACGTTTCTGAGAGCGCTCGAGACAATCACTTGGTCGACTTCGTCCGCGAGATCGGGTTGGGGAAGCTCAAGGCCGATCTCCTTGTGCTCTATCTCGCGTTCCAGATTGGCAATGACATCTCTCAAAATGTCGTTGAACGGCTCGAAATGGGTTCCGGACGGCAATTGTCCGGCGCGCGCGCGTCCCCAGTTCAAGAGGTCGGTTAGGACCTCGTTGGTCTTCTTGCCCGCCTGGTGGATTTCGTTGGCGTAGTCGGCGAGCCGGTCCGGTGGAATGTCCTCGGCCTGTCTGGAAATGATCTGGGCAAACCCCATCACGAGATTGAGTTGGCCTCGTAGATCGTGTCCGACCAACGTGAGAATTCGGTCCTTCTCCGTAAGGATGCGTTCAAGGGCGATATTCTGTTCGGCGATATGGGCCTGTTGCTCTCTGAGCATCAAGGCCGCGCGCTTCGCGCGTACGGTCATCGGTGGGACAATAAGCAGGGGACAGAGTATCGGCAGAATGATCGAGATCGGTTCCGCCCGCGGGTCAAAACCGATAAGCGCATAGGCCGTGAGGCAGATCGCGGCCGACGCGGCGACGCCCACCGCCGTGAGCAGAATCGTGTAGCGGGCGGTGCCCAGCCGATCCACCAGTTCAAGAGAACGACTGGTCCTCACCCCCGGCGGTGATGACAGGATGCCTGCTCGTTCGGCTTGATATGACTGTTCCGCCGTTGTCGCCACAATCTATCCAAGACCCGTGAAACCACGCTTCTCAATACCCCCGATGGACGCGGATTGCCACCTCGGCGACCTCCAGGCGCGCGCGAACATCCAGAAAAAGGGCCGTCGCGCGAAATCGAATCTTTGCTTATGACGCGAATCGCTTCACTTGCGCGGATTCGGCTGGTAGTACTCCCGCCTGGCACGGAAATTAAGTAGGCGCGACAGATCGCGCGAGACCGGAGGAAACAGGTTATGGCCTCAACTTGGAGTCCTAATTCTTGGCGTGGGTTCCCCATTCTCCAGGTTCCCGACTACCCGGACCCGGCGCGGCTCGCCGCCGTCGAGGCCGAGCTGGCGAGTTTTCCGCCGCTGGTTTTTGCCGGCGAGGCGCAGCGGCTCAAGAAAGCCTTGGGACGCGTCGCCGCGGGTGAGGCCTTTTTGTTGCAAGGTGGTGATTGCGCCGAAAGTTTCGCCGAATTCTCCGCGAATAACATCCGAGATACCTTCCGCGTGTTGTTGCAGATGGCCGTGGTCATGACCTTTGGCGGACATGTTCCGGTCGTTAAGGTCGGACGTCTCGCCGGACAATTCGCCAAGCCGCGGTCCAAGCCAACCGAGGTCCAGGGCGATGTCGAGCTTCCCAGCTATCGCGGCGACATCGTAAACGGGATCGACTTTTCCGAGGCCTCGCGCCATCCGGACCCAGAACGATTGTTGAAGGCCTATAACCAATCGGCCTCCACGCTCAACCTGCTGCGCGCCTTCGCCCAGGGTGGCCTGGCCAACCTGGAGGAAATTCACCGCTGGACGCTTGGTTTTGTCTCGAACTCTCCGCAAGGGGAGCGTTTCGAGGAGCTAGCCGGTCGGATCGGCGAGAGTCTGTCCTTCATGCGGGCCTGCGGGGTGACGGCGGAGTCGACCCAACAACTACGCGAGACCGATTTCTACACCTCGCACGAGGCCCTGTTGCTCGGCTATGAGCAAGCGCTGACCCGCCAGGACACGATCACCGATGACCGCGGCTGGTACAGCACCACCGCGCATATGGTTTGGATCGGTGACCGGACCCGTCAGGCGGATGGCGCGCATGTCGAGTACATGCGGGGGATCCGCAATCCGATCGGTCTGAAATGCGGGCCGAGCCTGGAAACCGATGATCTTATCCGGCTGATCGACAAGCTCAATCCGGCGAACGAGCCGGGCCGCCTGACCCTGATCTGCCGCATGGGCTCGGACAAGATTCGCGAGGGGCTGCCGCCACTGATCCGCGCCGTGGAGAAGGAGGGGCGGTCCGTGGTCTGGTCTTGTGATCCGATGCACGGCAATGTCATCACCTCGTCCACGGGTTACAAGACAAGGCCCTTCGATCGCATCCTTGGCGAGGTGAAGGGCTTTTTCGAGGTGCACCGGGCCGAAGGGACCTATCCCGGCGGCGTGCATTTCGAGATGACCGGTCAAGACGTGACGGAATGCCTCGGCGGCGCTCAGGAGATCAGCGAGACATCTCTCGCCGATCGCTATCACACCCATTGCGACCCTCGTCTGAATGCTTCGCAGTCGCTGGAGTTGGCGTTCCTGATCGCCGATATGTTGAAGCAGCATCGCGATGAGGATCTGGCGCCGAAAATCGCAGCGGCGTCTTGACCCGAGAGCGAACGGGGCCAAAAATATCGACCATCTGCCCTCGTTCGAGGGCCCAGAGCCGGACGGGGCGATGAGCGCACTCGAATCCGATAACGACTCTCGGGCGGGAAGTGACGGGAACGGACCATCGGTGTCCGGCCCACGGCTTGTTCAGCATCCCGATCCGTCCAACGTCTCGCGTTATGTCGACAAATATTTCCTGCGGACCAAGGATATCGTCGCCAAGTTCGGGGACCGCGCGGTTACCTATGCGGTTTTCATGCGCCGCCCGGTCACCTGCGCGCCGCGGCTGGCGGTTGACTGGTTGAGCGGAATGGCCCGTGAGCGTGGCGCCGAGATTGCCATCGATCTGAAACATCGCGAGGGCGCTTGGGTCGGCGCGGGCGAACCGATCGTCTATATCACTGGATCGCTGTTTCATCTTGTCGATCTGGAAACCCAGTTTCTCCAGAAACTGGGTTCCGCCTGCGTCGCCGCCTACAATGCCTACAACATGTGCGTGGAACTGCCCAAGACGGCGTTTCTGGCGATGGATGCCAGACATTGCGCCGGCGCCGACATGGCGGAGCTTATGGCCTATGGCGCCAGCGTCGGGTCGCGCAAGGCGCAGAAAAAGGTCGACGCGATCGGTTTCATCGGCAACGCGACCGACGAGACCGCGCATTTCTTCGGCCAGGATCGCGGTTTCGGCACGATGCCGCACGCGTTGATCGGCTATGCGGGTTCGACCGTTCGCGCCGCCGAGATGTTTCACGAAACCCATCCGGAAGAGAACCTAACCGTGCTGGTCGACTATTTCGGCCAAGAGATCACCGACGCCCTCGCGGTGTGCCGCAGGTTCCCTGAACTTGTGGCCGAGGGGCGGGTGGCGCTTCGGCTGGACACTCATGGCGGGCGCTATGTCGAGGGATTGGACCCGGCCGATTCCTACGCCGTGTTGGAGAGAAACGCGGCCCAATCGATTCGCGGATACCGCTCGGACGCCGAACTCAGGCACCTGATCGGTACCGGCGTTTCCGCGGCCGGGATCTGGCACTTGCGTGAATCCCTCGACAAAGCCGGGTTTCCCAACGCGAGGATAGTCGGCTCCAGCGGGTTTTCACCGGAGAAATGCCGGGTTATGGCATTGGCAGAGGCGCCCGTTGACATGGTCGGGACCGGTTCCTATCTCCCGGAGAGGTGGAGCGAAACCTATGCCACGGCGGACATCATTGACTATGATGGCGTACCGCGGGTTAAGGTCGGTCGCGAGTTCTTGCTGAAGAAATGAAGGCTTCCATGTCCGAAAGCGTGTTGTTGGTGGTGCACCAAAAGACATCCGTCGCCGGACATATGGGAGCCCTGTTCTCGGAACGCGGTTACAAGCTGGAGACATGTTGTCCCTGCGCGGGCGCGAAGATGCCGGAGCGCGCCGAGGATTTCGCGGCGGTCGTTATGTTCGGCGGACCGATGAGCGCCAATGACTGCTCCATGGACGGTATCCGCGCGGAGCTTGACTTCATCCCCAAGGTACTTGACGCGAAGGTGCCGTTTCTTGGGCTTTGCCTCGGTGGCCAGATGCTGGCGCGGGTCTTGGGGGCCAGGATTGCTCCTCATCCCGATGGCTGGGTTGAATCCGGCTTCACGCGGATCAAGCCAACCGAGGCGGGACGCGAATGGTTCACAGAATGTGATACTTTTTATCAGTGGCACCGCGAGGGTTTCGAGGCTCCGGAAACCGCGACCTTGCTCGCCACTGGGGATATCTATCCGAACCAGGCCTTTGTCTATGGCGAGAACGCCATCGCGACTCAGTTTCATCCGGAGATCACCCGAGACATGATTGACCGATGGACCATGCACGGCGCCCATCGCCTGGGCCGCCCCGGCGCCCAGCCGCGGCAGGCGCATGTGAAGGGCTGGGAGCTGTATGGCGAGCGTGTTGATCGGTGGGGCAGGAGCCTGCTCGACCGATTCGGGCTGCGTGGTCCCGCGCATTTGGCCGAGGCGGCGGACTAAACACGGAAAAGGTTCGGCCTCAACCTCCGGGAGGTTTGACATGCCGTTTCGCTTTCGGTTTCACTCGATCCTAGTTGTTGTGTTGTTACTCGCCGTCCCCGACCCAGCGCGGGCGGATGCGGTCGACGGTGACTGGTGCTTTAAGGATGGCCGGTCCTTATCGATCGACGGACCCAACATGATCACCCCTGGCGGCCAGGCGCATACCGGCGAGTATGAGCGGCATGTCTTTCGCTACACCATCCCCGGGAGCGAGGCGGGAGCCGGCACGCATGTGCTGATGGTGCAATGGAGTGAGCAGGAAATCCGTGTATGGCAAGGGGCCAGGAAACCTGTGCGACGCGAGGGAGAGCCGGAGATCTGGCGCCGTTGCCAGCTTCGGACCAGCTAGATGCCCTATGTCAGATCCGGGTAAGCGAGATCGAAGGCCGCTTGTTCCATCGCGTCTATCGCTTGATAGGTTTCCGGCCCTAGAACCTCGATTCCCTCGAGAAACAGCGCTTCGCGCGCGGCGCGGCCGTCGGGGGCCGCGAAAGCGGCGGCCAACCCGTCGCGCAGCCGCTGGACGGTCTCGTCGTCACGCTGGATCGCGGTCACATAGGGCAGGTTCGGCGCGGAGTCGGTCCAGGCCAGTGTTCTCAGTCCGTCATCACCTCGGGCGCGTGGCGTTGATGCATCGCCCAGGTGACGCAATCAACGGCGCAGACATCGGCCTCGCCCGCGCGAACCATCGCCATGCTTTGGCGATGACCGCCGCTTTGCTTGGCCTCGCCGAAGAACGAACCGTTGCGCGCCAGCGGCGCGATCGAGGCTCGCGGGGCATTAAAGCCGGTCTGGGAATGCCTGGCGTTGAAGGCGATACGCAGGCCGCGCAAGTCTTCCAGCGAGCTTGCCTTGCTGGTCTCGGCCACGATGAACGCGCTGCGATAGCTTGTCGTCGCGCATCCCTCGGCGTCATAGCGAGGTGTGGCTATCAAGCGTAGCTTGTCGGACCAGTCATGGGGGAACGGATAGCCGCAGATCTGGGTGAATAGAAGGCCGGGCATTGTCCAACTATCGGTGACGTTCGAGGTGCGCGTCAGATCTTCCGGCGTTTCCGCTAGACCGGCGTTGCGCAGGGATCGGCCAAGGACCGACCACCATGCATCCGTCGCGTCACGCGCCTCGGGCAGGTCGTACATGGGGAGGGCGGCGATCATTGGGCGGCCCTCGCGTCAGGGGCGGTGATTTCTTCCAGCAGGCCAAGAACATGGCCGCTGATTTCGTGTGGCTGGACTTGGGCGACGCGGATCAGACCGTCGAAATGCTTGGTGAGAACCCGGATATGGTCGGTTGTGTTGAACACGAAATACATGCCTCCGATATAGAGCGCGGCGCGCTGGGGACCGAAAATCGTGACCGGCGCCGAATAGTGCGACAAGCCGTCATAGAGAAACCATCGCATGCTCGGATAGAGCTCCTCGGTTTGCGCGGCGATCTCTTGCAACTGTTCGACACGCGCGTCCAGGGCGAGGCCGGACCAGATGTCCTCGCCGCGCGCTAGTGAGTGGAGCGCCTGTATCGGCATGCAGATCTCGATATCGGTCTCCGGCAAACGGCTATAGGTGAGGCGGTCCGCTTGTCTGGTCCGGGCTTGATCCCGGTCAACGTCATGCAGCGCGACGTACTCAAACGCGATCAGGGCCTGGGTCTTAACCTGGTCCGGTAGGCTTTGCGGCACGTAGCGAATCTTGTAACCCGTCGCCTCGCCATGCCAGCGCATCAAGTCCTCATCCACCGGCGAGCGTGGTTGGATCTGGAGGGATTTCTCCAGGATGTTCGCGCCGAGCCGTTCCTCGTGGGTGAGGCCGAGCAGCCAATCCAAGCTGACCTGAAGCGTCGAGGCGATGGCGGCAACGGTGTCGGCGCGTGGCAGTCGGTCGTTCTCGATTGACAGCAATTGTGAAAGCGTCGACCGATCGATGCCCACCTTGGCGGCAAGTGTCGAGCGATTGACCCCCGCCCGATCCATGGCCTCGCTCAATCGAGCACGAAAAGCAACGACGGTGTCCCTTCGGTCCAAGTGCGCCTCCTAAACGATGATGTGGAAAATCACCATTTTCGCGATAATCGGCAATGAAACTCAATTGTGTTACACAATGCTCGTTTCATACGCAATCCCTCGTTGATGGGACCCGCGTTCGGTGGTGACTTCCGAGCATGGAACGAAGAACGACAACCCCAGGTCATTCGCCGCGCATGACGGCGCCAACAACGCGCTTTCGGCCCGAGGCAATCGAATGGCCGACCATCGGGCTCGTGGTCGTGATCCATGCCGCGTGGCTGGCGCTGACGATGGTGCACGGTGCGATCCCGGTTTGGCTAACGTTTATCCTGGGAGGTCTTGTCGTCGGCTGGCATGCGAGTTTGCAGCACGAGGCAACCCACGGTCATCCGACGCCGAGCCGGCGCTGCAACACCGCCATCGCCGGCCCGTCCCTGCTTCTTTGGCTGCCCTATCGGCTATTCGAGCGTGAACACGGGCGGCATCATGAAAACAACGCACTGACGGATCCGTTGGATGATCCCGAGTCATTCTACGTGGTGGAAGCGGATTGGCGACGGATGAACGGGCCGCGGCGCGGCTTACTGCTATTCAACAACACGCTCGCCGGGAGGATGATGCTTGGGCCGATTCTTGTTGTTCCGCCGTTTCTTTGGCGGCAAGCGTGGTTGCTTGGGCGCGGTGACAGTCTCGCGATCAAGGACTGGGCTATCCATCTGATTGCGATTGCGCCGGTCCTGGGATGGCTGGTCCTGGTGGCGGAGATGCCGATCTGGCTCTATCTGATGTGCTTTGTTTACCCGGGAACGGCGTTGCTCCTGCTCAGATCCTTTACGGAGCATCGTCCGCGAGACCAAATCGCGGAGCGAACCGCGGTGGTCGAGAAGGCCGGGATATTCTCGCTTTTGTTCCTGAACAACAATCTGCACGTGGTGCATCATGATGATCCTGGCATTCCCTGGTACAAGCTCCCGCGTGTTTATCGGGAGCATCGAGAGCAGGTGCTAAGGGAAAATGGCGGTTTCGTCTTCCAAGGCTACGGAGACGTCGCGCGACGGTACCTGTTCCGGGTGAAGGATCATCCCGTGCATCCGGCGCGGCGAGGCTAGCCTGGCGTTACCCATCATTCTGGCGATGACCCCGGGGTTCGGGCACTGGTACACTGTCTGCCGCCCGCCCTCTTGATTGGACATTCGCCCATGTCGGCCTCGCCTTTTCCGTCACTTTTCTCCGAGATCGAGATCGCGGGGCGGCGGTTGCGCAACCGTGTCTGTCTCTGCGCGACGGTGACGAACTTCGCCCGCGACAACCGGATCACCGAGGCTTGGCGGAATTTTCTGATCGAGCGGGCCAAGGGCGGCGCGGCCATGCTGATTACCGAGATCATCGCCGTCGACCCCGAGGCGATCGCGCAATCCTCCACCGTTACCGGTTTCGATGATACCAACGACGCGGCCTTCGAGGCGATCGCCCGGGATGTCCAGGGCGAGGGCGCGCTCTTGGTCGGGCAACTCTGGCATCCGGGACGCCAACAGCTCTGGCATCCGACAAAGGCTCCCATCGGGGTTTCCGACCTGCCGGATCCCTACAGTTGGACGGTGCCGCATGTGATGTCCACCGCCGAGGCGCGGCGAGTCGTCGAGGCCTATATCGCCACGGCGCGGCGGTTGGCGGAGCGCGGTTTCGATGGTGTCGAACTGCACGGCGCCCACGGCTATCTGATCATGCAGTTCCTCTCGCCCGCCTCGAATACCCGGAGCGATGTCTATGGGGGGGACTTGGAGGGACGCACCCGTTTCGCTAGGGAAATCGCCGCCGGGATTCGGGCGACTTGTGGGCCGGACTTCATCATAGGCATCAAGATGCCGGCCGATGAAGGCGTGTCGGGGGGCGTCGATCCGGACGAGGCGGAGCGTATCACCGCGCGGCTTGCCCGAACGGGAGATTTCGACTACTTCGCCTATGGGCAGGGAAATTTCAGCCTGAGCCTCGAGACCCATGTCCCGGACCTCTATTTCAAGCCCGGTCATTTCATCGATCTGCACAAGCGCATGCGCGCCGCCGCCATGGGCGTGCCGGTGATGGCGCTTGGCCGCATCGGAACCCCGGAACTCGCCGAGCGGGTCGTCGCCGAGGAGTATGGTGACCTTGTCGGCATGACCCGCGCCTTGATCACCGACGCCGCCTGGGCGGACAAGGCCAGGATCGGCCGATCGGAAGATATCCGCCCCTGCGTTCACGACAACTTCTCATGGGGCGAGGTGCATCTCGGCAAGCCGGTCGCCGAGCACCACAATCCGTTTATCGGCCAAGCCGGCGAGGCGCATCGATTGCCGGTCGCGGCGGAACATGCAAGGCGGGTGTTGGTCATCGGCGCCGGGCCGGCGGGCATGGAAGCCGCCTGGGTTGCCGCGGCCCGCGGGCACGGTGTCACGGTTTTCAGCGCCTCCGATAGCCTCGGCGGCGCCCTGCGTTTGGAAGCTGATCTGCCGGGACGTGGGGAAATCGGGCGGATAATCGACTATCAGCGGCATATGGGAGAGCGATACGGCGTCGAATACGTCTTCAATCGCCGCGCCGATGAAGAAGCGGTCCGCCGTTTCGATGCCGATGTGGTGGTGCTGGCGACGGGGTCGGCTCAACGCCTTCCCGCCGGGCTAGAGGCCGGGCTGGCGGTCCTATCTGCGCGCGACTATGTCGCCCGGGGAGACGCCGCGCCGAGGGGCGGCACGGTGGTGCTGGTCGATGAGGATCATGGCCCCGCCACCTATGGCGTCACGGATTTGCTCGCCCAGGGATTTGAGCGGGTTGTCCTGATCAGCTCGCGCCCGAGGATCGCCGGTGGGGTGAATCATTGCAGCGCCATCGGCGTATATCGAAGGTTGTACGATGCAGGCGTGGAGATACGCCCATCTCTGGAAACCCGCTCGTTCACCGACCGTCGGCTGAGGCTCGCCAATGTCTTTAGTGGGCGCGAAGAGGTGGTTGAGGATGTCGACCTCGTGGTTTACGCGACCCCGCGCTTTGCCCGCGATGACTTGGCGCCTACTCTGGATGGGATAACAACGCATTTGATCGGCGACTGCCGCTCGCCGCGCAATCTTCTGGCGGCGATCCAAGGTGGACACGCGCTCGGCGAGGCCTTGTAGTAGCCGCTTGCCTTCATCTCGAGGACCGGAGCCCGCCATGCCGCTCGGAAGTCAAAAGCACCTGTTCGATATCCCCGAGGGGATCACCTACATGAATTGCGCGGCGCAGACCCCGTGCCTTATCGCCGGCGCGGAGGCGGGCCGACGCGGCGTGGACCGCAAGTTTCATCCCTGGAGCCCGGATCGCGTGAATGTCGGTCAGGAAAAAGAGGCCTGCCGCTCGTTGTTCGCCGGCCTGATCGGGGCGGATGGGGAAGGCGTGGCGATCACCGGCTCGACCAGCTTCGGCATCGCGGCGGCCGCGCGCAATCTTTCTGTCCGCGAGGGCCAGGAGATTGTGCTGCTGGAAGGCCAGTTTCCCTCAAACTACTACGCGTGGCGCAATGTGGCGGAACGCGACGGTGGGCGCTTGCGGGTGGTGGCCCGACCGGATGATTTTGATTGGACCTCGGCTGTTCTGGAGGCGATCGGACCAGCGACCGGCCTGGTAAGCCTGCCGAATTGCCATTGGACCGACGGCTCCCTGGTTGACCTTGAGCGGATCGGGCCGGTGTGCCGTGACCGGGATATTCCGCTCGTTGTCGACGCGACACAGACGGTCGGCGCCATGAGGACGGACGTATCGGTCATTCAACCGGTCTTCATGACCGCGTCGGCTTACAAGTGGCAGCTCTGTCCGGATCTGATGGCCTTCACCTATGTCGCGCCGGAATACCGCGACGGCGTGCCGGTCGAGGATAATCACCAGGGTCGCGGAGACATGCCCTCGATGGAATATACCCCCGGCTATTCCGACATCTACGCGGCCGGCGCTCGCCGCTATGACATGGGACCCGCCGACAGCATGATCCTCCTGCCTATGAGCAAGGCCGGTCTGGAACAGGTCACCGAATGGGGGCCGGGAGAGATTCAGGAGAGCCTTCGCGTTCTGACCGACCGTATCGCCGATCGGGCGGAGGCGATGGGTCTCGTCGTCCCGCCGCGCGAACGACGCGTCGGCCATTTCATCGGTTTGCGAGCCAAGGGGCCGCTTCCCGATGGGTTACTGGACCATCTTCGGGCCGAGCGGATTTATGTAAGCCTTCGCGGCGGTGCGATCCGGGTCAGCCCGCACCTTTTCAATGATACAGCCGACGTGGACCGGCTGTTCGAGGTGCTTGAGCCGGCGCTGTCCTAGTCGATCGAACCGCGTGTTCGTCGGAAGCGGTCAATAGGCCCACGCCCCGGCGCAGCTTGCGTCTTGGATGGCGATGGCGCCGGTGGTGAACGCGGCAACGGTCGCCGGGGCGGCCCAGCGCCGGATCGCCGAGGAACCCGTCGCGGACGCGCGGTTTGAATGATCGTCGATCGCCGGTTGATAGTAGCCCTTGAAACGCCTTGCCTCGGCATCCCATGCCTTGGCCCAGGATTCGGCGTCCTCGTCGGGGACTTCGATTGCATCAACACCGGACCGGCGCAGGAAGGTCAGTTGGTCCCGCAAGATATGACCCGTTGCGCGGATCTCTCCGTCGAAACCCGTGGTCTCGCGAACAAGGCGCGCTTGCGAGAAGGCCCGCCCGTCATTGAATTTCGGAAACGTCACGACCACCAGCGCCAAGCGTTCCGGATGCTCTAGCAGGTCTCGAACATCGTCCCCTGGGGCCACGGTTACGCCAAGTCGGCCGAAGCGGTTCAGCCGCTCGCCAAGCGCCTTGAGTTCCGCCGGACCAACCAACAACGCCGTGGTGGCGTCAATTGTTTCCAGGTCGCGTCCGTCCAACGTTTCCCAAAGGTTGTCGACCACGTGACCGTGCTTAACGAGTGCCATAGAGGGCCTCCTTGAAGGGAGTGATGCCGGTACGACGCACGGTGTCGATGAAACGCTCGTCACCCTTGCGTATTGCTCGGTAGGTCTGGATCACGCATTCGACGGCCTCGACGACGCCGTCGTAGGGCACGGCAGGGCCGAGGATGCGGCCGACCGCGGCGTCGTCATCGGCGGCTCCGCCGAGAGTGATCTGGTAGAACTCCTCGCCATGCTTGTCGACGCCGAGAATGCCGATATGACCGGCGTGATGGTGACCACAGGCATTGATGCAACCGGAGATATTGAGCGTGATGGGGCCGATTTCCTCGACCAGGGCCGGGTCCGAGAAATGTCGGCTGATCCGTTGCGCCACCGGGATTGCCCGCGCGTTCGCCAGGTTGCAGTAGTCCAGTCCGGGGCAGGCTATGATATCCGAGATCAGTCCGATATTCGCTGTGGCGAGCCCCGCGCGTCCGAGTTCCCGCCACAACGCGAACAGATCGGCCTCGCGGACATCGGCGAGGACCAGGTTTTGTTCATGGGTCACGCGTATCTCACCGCGCGAATAACGGTCGGCGAGATCGGCCACTACTTCCATTTGCTCGGTCGTCGCGTCGCCGGGAATGCCGCCGGGCGGCTTGAGCGATATGGTGACGATCGCGTGGCCGGGCACGCGGTGCGCGAAGATGTTGGACCGGCACCAGGCAGCGAGGTCGGGATGCGCATGCTTGGCCTCGATGTGTGCGGGATCCGGCGGTTCGGCGAGGAGAAACGGTGGGCTGAAATGCGCCTCGATCCGGCGAATCTCGTCTTCCGGTAACGTCAACGCGCCGTCGCGGATACGCTCGAATTCCGCCTCGACCGCTTCGGTGAAGGCGTCGACGCCGGTCTCCGCCAACAGGATCTTGATCCTCGCCTTGTAGAGATTGTCGCGCCTGCCAAGGAGATTGTAGGTGCGCAGAACCGCTTCCAGATAAGCCAGCAGCTGCTGTTTCGGTAAAAATTTCCGAATGGTGGATCCGACGATGGGCGTGCGGCCCTGGCCACCGCCGACAATCACCTCAAAGCCGGCCTTGCCCTCGGCGTTCCGGCGCATGCGCAGCCCGATGTCGTGGAACTTCACCGCCGTCCGGTCGTTCTCGGCGCCGGTCACCGCGATCTTGAATTTCCGGGGCAGGAAGGTGAATTCCGGATGCAGGGTCGACCACTGCCGGATGATCTCCGCCCAGACACGAGAATCCTCGATCTCGTCGGCGGCCGCGCCGGAGAACGGGTCGGCGGTGACGTTGCGGATGCAGTTGCCCGAGGTCTGGATCGCGTGCATCTCGACCTCGGCGAGACTGTCCAGGATATCGGGCGTATCGACAAGCCTGGGCCAGTTGAACTGGATGTTCTGGCGCGTGGTGAAATGCCCGTAGCCGCGATCCCATCGGCCGGCGATAAAGGCGAGCCGCCGCATCTGCCGCGAGGAAAGGGTGCCGTACGGGATCGCCACTCGAAGCATATAGGCGTGAAGCTGGAGGTAGAGCCCGTTCATCAGCCGCAGCGGCTTGAACTCGTCCTCGGTCAACTCTCCGGCCAGGCGCCGCGCGACCTGTTCGCGAAACTCGTTGGCGCGGTCGCGCACGAAGGCGTGGTCGAATTCGTCATAGGCGTACATGGTCTATGCTCCGGTTTCGGGGACGGGAAGATCGGTGCCGACCGTTGGCCCCTTGGCTCGAATATGCTCGCGCTGACTGAGGGGCTTCGCTTGTGCCTCATCAGGTTCGACGGGGAACAGATAGGGCCCGACCACAAGCCGAGCGGTTACCGCGTGTTCGGCGCGGATCGTTAGGGAATCCGCGTCCGCTTCCGTCTCGGCGACATCGGCGGCGGCGAGACTCTCCACCCAGCGTTCCTGGGCATCGAGATAGACCACCACGCCGTCCGATAGCCGGTTCGCCGTCATGATCCGGTGGGATGACTTCGCCATTGCCTTCTCCTGTCGTTAGCCAATCGCTCGGCGGGGTTGTTCGCAATCCGCGCCGACCGAGTGAAGCGCGGCTACATCGCCGATGATCAGGAGTGTCGGGCCGGCGAGTTCGGCGTTTTCCACCAACGCACCCAAGGTTCCCAAGGTGCCGCGCAAGACCCGCTCATCGCTTAGCGTCGCCCGGTCGACCACGGCGACCGGAGTGGAAGGTGAACGGCCCTTCTCGATTGCGCGTAAGGCGATTTTCCGGGCCTGGTCGCGGCCCATGTAAACAACGACGGTCGTATCGCTATCGCCAAGCGCGATATCGCTTCGGATATCGGTATCGTCGCCGGCCCTATGACCGGTCATGAATGTCACCGCGGAGGCGTGATCGCGATGGGTCAGAGGGATACCGGTTGACGCCGCCGCGCCAAGGCCGGCGCTGATACCAGGCACAACCTCGACGTTGATGCCGTGAGTAAGCAGGAATGCCTGCTCCTCGCCGCCGCGTCCGAACAGAAACGGGTCACCGCCCTTGAGGCGGACCACTCGGCGCCCGGAGAGTGCGTGCTCGAGCAAGAGATTGTTGATCGCGTTCTGGTCGAAGCGATGATTGCCCTTGCGCTTGCCGACGTCGATCCGATCCGCGTCACGCCGGATGAGCTCCAGCACTTCCGGTCCGACCAGGGCATCGTGGATGACGATGTCCGCGTCCTGAAGCAATCTCAAGGCACGCAAGGTCAACAGGTCCGCCGCCCCGGGACCAGCGCCGACCAGCGCGACCGAACCCCGGGGCGCCGCGTGGCCTTTGGGACTGTTGACCAGGCGCAACATGGCCTCATTGGCGAGCGCTTCCTTGCCGGCGAGCACGAATGAGCCGACCGGGCCGTCGATCACGCGCTCCCAAAACGCCCGTCGCGCGGAGGTATCCGTGACCTTGCTGGCGACCGCCGAGCGAAAGCGTCCCGCGAAGCGCGCGAGATCTCCGGTCCGGGGCGGCAAAACGCGTTCGATTTGCTCGCGTAGTCGCCGAACCAGAACCGGCGACGCGCCGGCGCCGCCGATGGCGACCAGGATGGGATTCCGGTCGACGATGCCTGGGAAAATGACACTCGAAAGGCTGGGATTGTCGACCACGTTGATCGGCACGTTGGCTCGTTTCGCGGCGGCGGATATTGCCTCGGCATTCGCGCGCGGAATATCGGAGACGACGATCAACGCGGTGTTTTCCAGATCGCATTGCTGGAAGCCGCGGACCTTGATTTCGATCAGGCCCTGTTCGGCGGCTTCCTCGATTTCCTTGGTTACGGTTTCGGCCAGAACCACCGGGCGCGCGTCGGCGCGTAGCAGCAATCGGAGTTTTCTGGCGGCGGTCTCGCCGCCACCGACCACAACACATCGACGGCCCGCGAGATCGGCGAAAAGCGGAAGGTATCTCATGACCGCCGCCCCGGAACCGGGCACGGTCGTGCTTGTGTCGAGATGGACGAAGTACGGGCGGACACCATTGTCTCCTCGCGAGCAAAACCATGGGCCCACGGGAGACTTCCCCGTGGCGCTTTAGCGGTTGTTAACGCGGACGCAAGCTGCCCCTCAAATCGCCGCGATCCCCTTGTGGGGATGGAAGGCCGAAAGAACCTTCTCCACGAGCTTCATATTAAAATTATTCCTGTTTCCGCAATGGGTATTGAAAAATAGAATGGTTTTGTCTTTAAAGGGTGTAAGAGTTTGATATTTTTTCCGGATCGACTGGAATCGTGGAATGGATGATACGGACCTTCGGATCCTGCGGGTACTGCAGGAGGATAGCAGTCTGTCGGTCAGCGACGTGGCGCGGCGTGTTGGGCTGTCCGCTTCGCCGTGCTGGAAGCGGATCAATAAGCTGCGGGCCGACCAGATCATCCGGCATCAGACGGCGGTATTGGATGCCGAGCAAATGGGATTCGGCCTGACCGTGTTCATGGAGATCCGAACCGGAGAGCATTCCGGCGATTGGCTGCGCAACTTCGCCGAGCAGGTCCGCTCGATGCCCGAGGTCATGGAGTTTCACCGGATGGCGGGCGAGGTGGACTATCTGTTGAAGGTCATGGTGTCGGACATGAAGCGCTTCGACGACTTCTACAAGCGGCTGGTGGAAACCACGCCGTTGGCGGAGGTCACCTCCCGGTTCTCCATGGAATCGATCAAGCAGACCACGGCGCTACCAATCTGAAAACCAGTAACCAGCGGTTAAACAAGCGAGGAAAACATGAAAGCAATCTTCATGGAGGCGCAAGGCGCCCCCGAGGTGTTGAAATTCGGTGACCAACCCGATCCCGTCGTCGGACCGGGGCAAGTCGTGTGCGACATCCACGCCGCCTCGGTGAACGCCGCCGACTGGAAGGTGCGGGCCGGTGGGTATGAGGGCGGGCCGATCGAGACCTTTCCCTATATTCTGGGACGGGATTTTTCGGGGGTGGTCGCCGCCGCTGGCGAGGGCGCGGACCTGTCGGTGGGTGAGCAGGTCTTCGGTGTGCTGGATGTCGGCCAGGAAGGCGCCTATGCCGAGAAGGTCGCGGTCAAATCCTCGATCCTGGCGCGTAGGCCGGAGGGGGTGTCGCATATCGACGCCGCCGCGATCGCGCTGACCGGTCTTACCGCCAAGATCAGCATCGAGGACACCATCAAGCTGCAATCCGGCGAGACCATCCTGATCCAGGGCGGGGCCGGGGGTGTCGCCAGCATGGCGATACAGATCGCCAAGCATATCGGGGCCAAGGTCATCACCACGGCCAGCCCGTCGAACCATGATTATCTCCGCGCGCTCGGCGCCGATGAGATCATCGACTACAATACAGTCGATTTCACGACTGTCGTCTCGGGCGTCGACGCGGTTTTCGAGACCGCCGGAGAGGACGTGGCGATGCGCTCCTTCGAGGTCGTACGGCCGGGTGGGCGTGTCGCCTTCATCGCGTCGGGCCCGAAAGCGCCGACCTCGCCGCGCGAGGATGTGGCTTCGCTTCGTCCCGCCGTGGGACGTGATCGCCCGCATTTGGAGCGGGTCCTGGAACTGCTCGCGAGCGGCGCGCTGCGGGTGCCCGAGGTGACGGTCTATCCGCTATCCGAAGCGGTCGCCGCCCATCGGGTCAGCGAGGCGCGTCATCTCAAGGGCAAGCTGGTCTTTCAGGTTCGCTAACTCACGCGGACAAATAGCCGCGCATGGTCTCCAGCAAGCCGGGATCGAGGAAAATACCCTCGGCCTCGGCGCGCGCCCGGCGGGCCAGACGGCCATCGCCGGGGACGCGCTCCGGCGTGCTGTCGGTATAGGCTTCGAGGAACGCCGCTACGCGTTCGGTGAAGCCGGGGCCGTGCAGAACCTCCGGATCCATGGCGATGATGATCTGGCCACGATTGGCGCCCGCGAAACCCGGGGCGTCGGGGTCCGCGTCCTCGAAGGCGAAGCGACCGCCGGTGAGGCCGGCGGCCATGATTTCCACCATGAAGGCGATGGCCGAGCCCTTGTGACCGGCGAAGGGCAGCAGCATTCCGCCATCGGCGGCGGCGCGGGAATCGGTGGTGGGATTGCCGTGCTTGTCGACCGCCGCGTTGGGGGGGATAGGCTCGCCGGTTTCCGCCGCGACACGAATCTCCATCAGGCTGACCGCGCTTGTCGCCATGTCCCAGACAATGGGCTCCGCGTCCCGACGCGGGCAAGCAAACGCGATGGGATCGGTGCCGAATAGTTTCTTCGTCCCGCCATGGGGTGTCATGTGCGGGCGGGAGACCACGCTGGTGAACGCCACCAAGCCCGCTTCCGCCAAGGGTTCCAGATCATGGCGCAAGGGGCCGATGTTGTGGGCGTTGCGTAGCGCCATGGTTGCGATGCCTGCCTCCCGGGAGGCCTGGATGAGATCATCGCGAAATCGGCGCATCGCGACTTGGCCATAGCCGTTGTCGCCATCGACGCGCAGGACACCGGGGCGAACTCGCTCCAATCGTGGCTCGCCATGCCCGTTCACATGTCCGCCGCGCAGGCCGAACATATAATTGTACATGGAAAAGAACCCGTGGCTCGCCGGCCCGTCACGCTCGCAGAGCAGGATTACGTCGGCCAGAACCTTCGCCACCGGCTCGGAGCAACCATTGGCGCGGAACACGTCCTCGGCCAGTTCTCTCGCTTCGGGAAAGCCGAGATGTGCCTTGTCGGTGTTTGAACCTGTTGTGATCATGATCGGAACTTACCGGAGCGATGTTTCAGCCAGGACCCTTCGAGACGCCACGCGAGCGTGGCTCCTCAGGGTGAGAGTTGGTTAAACTAGGCAACTCACTCTGAGGAGACACGAAGTGTCGTCTCGAAGGGTCTTGTCGACAATAGGGCGTCTACGCGCCAATCCATTTTCAAGCCGTGCCGAGCAAGGCCTTGCGGAAAGCGGATTTGCGCTCGCTGGCATCCATGGAGCGCTTGACCGCCGGCGGTGGTTCGGTGCTCACCCGAAGCAGAACAAAGCTGGAGGAATTGGAGTTGCGGAGGATTTGGGCCGCTTCCTCGATCTGGTCCTCGGTGGTGACGGTTCGCGTGACCGGGATCGCCGAGCCCTGGGCGATGGTTTCGAGATCGACACCCCGCTGGGTGTGGCTCTCCTGGTAGCCGGTCTCGCCGTAGTGGCCGTTGTCGACGCAGAGGATCGAGAGATTGGACGGCTTCATGATGCCGACCGTTGCCAGCGTGCCGACATTCATCAGCAACTCGCCATCGCCGGTCACCACCAAGACCCGCTTGTCGGGGCGCGACAAGGCGAGGCCGAGGCCCATGGCGGTCGCGCCGCCCATGGCACCGGCCATGGTGAAGATATTGTCACCGTCATTGGTCAGATGCGCGATGTCCTTGGAGGCACCGGCGAGGCCGCAAACGATCAGCAGGTCCGATGGGTCTCCGACGATAGCCGGAACGGCCACCTTGCGGTCGAGAGGTCTGTCTTCGCTCATGTCTCGGGTTCCGTTCGTTCCGTGCCGCTCAAAACGCCTTGGCGCCGATCAGCTTTTGGGTCAGCAGGACGGCAACGCCCTGGTTGGATTTGTAGGCCATGTTGAAGGCCGCCTGGACCGTCGGCACCACTTCCTCCGGGCTTTCGGCGCGCAGGCAATGCATGCCCATGGCCTCGACCACGGGTTGGACCGCCGTGCCCATCGGGACCTGCCAGGGGTTCATCTCTCCGAACTCGCCCCGCATGGTGACCAGGGTAACGAAGGGAAACTGGCCACCCTTAACCAGCGCGAACATGTTCACGCAGTTCCCGACGCCGCTGGATTGCATCAGCAGGACCGCCTTCTTGCCGCCGAGATGAGCGCCGGCGCACATCGCCACGCCTTCTTCCTCGGTGGTCAACGGCACCGAGACCACGTCCGGGTCCTCGATGGAGCGGTTGATCAGGGTTTTGTGACCGCCATCCGGCACATAGCAGAACAGATTGACGTCATTCTCGCGCAGCAGGGCGAACAGATCCTCCTGCCAGGGGACGGCCGCCCCGTATTCGGTGCTCATGTCTGGGTCCGATCACTCTAGATAGGGTAACCGACAGTGCGACGCGCGCCGGATAATTTCAACCGCTTCCCGCGATCTTGCGAAGTAATCCGATACGTGGGTGGGTGTGTTCGGCGGATTGTTGACTTCGGGACGCCTAGGCCGGCTTGCGTTATGATTGCGTGGTTCGACTAGCCCGAGGGAGCTTCACCATGGATGCCATCCAGGAAATCACCGATGCCGAGAGCCTGCGCGATCACTACGGCGCGCCGAGCGAACGCGCGGTGCTCAAGCAAATTGATCATATCGACAAGCATTGCCGCGCCTTCATCGCGCTTTCACCGTTTCTGGTGATCGGGACTCAAGGCGCGGACGGGCTGGGGGATGTGTCGCCCAAGGGGGACGCGCCGGGCTTCGTGCTGGTCAAGGACGAGAACACCCTGGTGATACCGGACCGGCCCGGAAACAACCGGACCGATACACTGCTCAATCTCCTGGATAACCCGGGTGTGGGGCTGATTTTCCTGGTGCCGGGCATGAATGAAACTCTTCGCGTAAATGGTACCGCCCGGATCGTTACCGACGCTGATATTCTCGCGGAGATGTTGGTCAATGAGAAGGCGCCGCGTTCGGCCATGGTGGTTGACGTTAAGGAAGCCTATCTGCATTGCGCCAAGGCGCTGATTCGCTCCAAGCTATGGGCCGAGGATCACAAGATAGAACGAAAGAGCTTCCCGACCCTCGGCAAGATCATTACCGACCAGATCGGCGCCGGGGATGCCGCCGAGGCCGATCGGGGCATTGATGAGAGCTATCGCACGAAACTCTACTGAGGCCCCGTGCGTTGGGCGAGGTCGATGGCTATCCGGCCTCGAACTCCGAGGAATGTTGAAACCGGCGGATCGGATAGTCTTCGCGGGTTGGTATGACCCCGGTCGGGTTTAGCTTCAAGGTGTCCTCGCCGCGGGCCACATAAGCTTCGAAACCCGGCCAGACCGATAAATCGCATTTTACGTCCATCGGGCAAAACCGCATGGTTAGTCCGGCGCGCATGCGATCCGAGTTATTCGCGCCGGAGCCATGCAGCAATCCGTCGTCGTGCAGTGAAATCTCGCCGGCCTTGAGGTCCAGGGTGACAATGTCGTCGGTGTTGAACTGATTCTCGCCAACCTCTTGGTCCAGCACCAAATGCGGCGCGTCATTGGTGACGTGCTCGAACTCTCCCTGGCGATGGGTGCCCTTGACCACCTGCATCGCGGCGTTGTCTTGGTCGGTGTCGAAAAACGCGAGCCAGACGGTCACCGTGCGACGCGGCGTCAGTGGCCAATACTGAGCGTCCTGGTGCCACGGAACCTCGGAGCCGTCCTTGGGATATTTAACGAAGAACTGCCCGCCCCATTGGAAAAAGGACGGGCCCAATACGTCTTCCACGTAGTCCAGGATCGCTGGAGTGCGGCACAAATCATAGAACTTGCGACTGAATTTGTGCCAGTTATTGATGCGGCTGATATCAATGCCGTCGGGCAGGCGAGCGGCGAATTCATGAAACATGGCCTGCAAGTCCGCCGCCGATGACGACGCGAATACCGGCAGGTTTTTGATATAGCCGTCCCGCGCGAATTGTTCTTTCTCGGCTTCGGTGAGGCGCCGCGCGTCGGGAGCGATCCTAAGATCGCGTGGGCTGACGGATCGTTGGCTCATTTCGTTCATCGGATGGTCTCCCCGGCCTGCGTAACCATGGAGGCAAGAATATGCCGACGGTTCGAAGGGGCCAATGAGAATTCCCGTCCGGTTGCCAATGATCGTGGAAACACGATGGCGAGTAAATCCATGGAGGCGGGAAACGTCGGCGGGTGAAGGGTAGATGATCCAAAACACGGCTTCACGTAGCTTTGATGCGGTGATTTCGTGTAAATGAGCCAAAACACCGGATGGAAACGCGGTCGATGGTGCCGCCGGCCGGTAAAAGGAAGAGGCAACCGAATTGCGAACTTTTAAGAGGTTCGCTCCGCTGATCATATTGGTCGCGGGGCTGGGGTTGGTGTTTGCCACCGGCCTTGACGCTTATTTTTCGTTGAGCGCGTTGCGGGATCACCGTGACGCCCTTGTGGCGTTCGTCGGGGACCGATATTTCCTGGCGGCGCTTCTTTTTTGCGGGGTTTACGCGGCCAGCACCGCGCTATCGGTTCCCGGCGGGGCTCTGTTGACCGTAAGTGGAGGGTTTCTGTTCGGCGCTGCGGCGGGCGTCACTTTTTCGGTTATCGGCGCGACCATCGGCGCGACCTTGCTGTTCCTGGCCGCGCGAACCGCGTTTAGCGATATCTTGAGAGGCCGGGCCGGCTCCGCGATCGACCGGATGCGCGAAGGGTTTCAGAAGAACGCGCTGAGTTATTTGTTGTTCCTGAGATTGGTGCCGGTTTTTCCGTTCTTTCTGGTCAACCTGGTGCCCGCGTTCCTGAACGTGCGTTTGCCGATCTTCGTGATCGGCACCTTCGTTGGGATTATCCCCGGCTCCTTGGTCTTCACGCTTGTGGGTAGCGGCCTGGATGAGATCTTTGCCCGAGGCGAGGAACTATCGCTTTCGTCGGTTCTGAGCGTCGAAATGATCCTGGGTTTCACGGGCCTCGGCCTGCTCTCCCTGGTGCCGGTTGTCTATAAGCGCCTGCGAGGCTCGACCGTCTAGCCGCGCCGCGCCGCGCGGTGGCGAGAGCGATAGTCCGGCGGCCTCTTGCGAACCCAGCTGATGAACCGGGCGATCCTGGGATCGGCGCGCAGGCTCGCCACATCCTTGAATTCGGTGGCGAGTTCACGCTCCGTGAACACCGAGTGCAGTTTACGGTGGCAGATCGCGTGCAGCCAAGACCAAGCGACTCCACCCTCAGATCTGGGGATCCAGTGGTGTCGATCGACATTCGGCCCCGCCAGCATCGAACGCCCACATATCGGACAGGGGCCAAGGTCCTCACGCGCCGACATTGCTTGTGACCGGATTTGTTTCAATGACTTAACGACTAAGTTTTCTTGATTTGAGCCGGTTTGCCAAGTCCGTCCGCCTGGTAAATCGGCCCTCCGTGACGACAGAACATTTTGCAAACCCGTGCTTCATGCTTATCTGTACGCCAATCGACACCGTTGGACCGCCGGAATGACACGAGACGAGCTTGACTGGGAAGACGAGTACAGCGCGCCGAAGCGACGGATCGTACCCCGGGTCGCGCGCGCCGGCGGCATGGGGGTCGTCGGGCTGATCGGCCTGATGGTCCTGTACTATATTGTCGGCATGGCCATGGTCCATCGGGTTTCGGACGACACCACCTTCGAGACGGAGAATGTGGATCCCGGCGCGAGTGGTTCGGTCGCGATTGCCGCCGCGTTGATCGACCGCGAGATCAACCAGAACAATTGGGTCGCCAATGACCCGTTCTTCAAGCCTGGCGTGCTCTTGGACAACATGCCGAATTTCCAGCAGGGCGTGATATACGCGCTCTCCCGGTTCGCGCTGGAACTGTCCGATCAGCTTGGCCGGACACGCGGCTCAAGCGAGGTGGACAAGGATCTGGACAAGGCGGCCGGATTGTTGAAATACCCAGGCAATATCTGGATCTGGGATCTATCAACCTCGTGGAAGCCGACCGCGCCGTCCGAGGATCAATACAAGGCGGCGCGCGAATCGCTGCTGGCCTACAACAAGCGCGTGGCCACCGGTGAGGCGACGTTTGAGCGCCGAGCCGACAATTTGCAGGGAACGCTCCTGCGATTTACCGCCGATATCGGCTCCAGTTCCGCGATTATCGACCAGCATCTGACACTGGCCGGTGGTTGGGGGATCGATACCAAGGTGGATGACATCTTCTATTCCACCAAGGGGCGGCTCTACGGCTATTACATGGTGCTTCGCGAGTTGGGGCGCGACTTCGATAAGGTGATCGCGGATCGCGAACTCTCGGCGTCCTGGGCCAGGATGCTGGACTCAATGCGGCAGGCGGCGAGCTTGGACCCGATCATCGTCGTCAACGGCGCTCCCGGCGGCGCGCTTATGCCGAGCCATCTTGCCTCGCTCGGCTTCTATCTCCTGCGTGCCCGCACTCAGTTGCGCGAGATCACGAATATCCTGCAGAAATAACGCGCTCGCGGAGGGCGCGTTTATATGTTCCGATCATCGGATCGCTCGGCGTTGGCGATGGCCTGTCGGAACGCTTCGAAGGCGCGTGAGGTTTCGACGGGATCGCTCGGGCGAGAGGGACGGGGATCAATTTCCTGCGCGATGAACTGGGCCACGAACGGCGTGGAGAGGGTTTGCGAGATGGGCCGGTCGCCACGGATTGGCGCCTCTTGCGTGAAGCCCGTTCGCGGACCAGACTCGCGCGCGGCGGTTTCAGGCCTGGAGTCGAGGCGTTGGGCGTCGTTTCGAGCGACGTCGGAACGCGTTGCCGAGCCGGTTTGAATTGTGGCGGCGAGGGCCGAAATCGGACTATCGAAGGACGATGGCGCCACCATGCGACAGTATCCTCATGGAACCGGGAGAGCTTGGGGCTTCGAATTGATTTCCGCCATTGCCCGCCCTGGGAGTTGTGGCGGAGACATTAACGCCCAGGGTCCTAAGAAACCGTTACTTTTTATCGCCTGACCGACCGCCACTCATCGCCCTGAGTTGCTTTTGCATCAGATTGAGTTGATCCTGCATCGCTTTCAGGGGGTCCATCGCGGGGCTTGGCGATGGTTGCGGCTCGGGTTGCTCCGGCGCCGACGGGCGCTGTGTCGGGGTCGCGGGATTGAACATGCCAAGCGCGTTCTCGAACATTGCCATGTTCTGTTTGGTCAGTTCCTCGAATTGGCCGAAAGGAAACATTCCTCCCAGCGCTTCCTTCATTTGGTCTCGGGTTTGTTCTTGGTTCTTGGCGAAGGTCGACATTGCGTGATCAAGATAGCGTGGTACCACCATTTGTAGGCTGTCGCCGTAAAACCCGATGAGTTGGCGAAGGAAGCCGATCGGGAGCAGATTCTGGCCCTTGGCCTCCTCCTCGACGATGATTTGAGTCAGAACCGATCGGGTAATGTCCTCGCCGGTCTTGGCGTCATAGACCACGAAGTCCTCGCCGTCCTTGACCATCTGGCAAAGGTGATCGAGTGTCACATAGCTGCTGGTCGCGGTGTTGTAGAGCCGGCGATTGGCGTATTTCTTGATCGTTATGACGTTCGGATTGTTCCCGCCGTCCGGGCCTCCGCTCGCGGCATTCCGACGTTTGGAGCCGCCTTGTTTCGCTTCCGTCCGCTTTTCAGTGCCCGCCATGGTTCCGTCCGATTGCTTGCGTTTTAACCATGCCCGTCGCGCTCCTGGTCGCCGAATTGTCGCGTCCGCGCCCGGATGAACGTGTTGCTTTGCAATGATAGAGCTCAAAAAGCAAGGCGAATCCACGTTACCTGGAGTGACGCGTTGCGAAATGACGCTTGGAGAGGCAGAATCCACCCTAGGCATTTCGGATCGCGCGGCATCAAGGACCGACTAGTGAATGACGGATCAGAAGGACCCTGCGGATCTGGCGCGGCGCTTTGTCGATCTATGGCAACAGCAGATGAGCGCCATGTCGCGAGATCCGGAAATGACCGATGCCGCGGCCCGGTGGTGGCGGTACTGGATAAACGCCGGTGTCGCGGCGCCGTTCGGCGCGGCCGCCGATCAGGCCCCAGGTAGTGACCATGAGGGACCGGTCGAACCCGCCGCCACCGAACCCGACCTTCGATCGGCTCGGCCCACGGCCTCTACCGCTGTACCTCGGGACCGCGATGCTGACATGGACGAGCTCGCGTGCCGGGTCCTTGAGCTTGAGGAACGGCTTGCCGCCTTGGAAGCCGGGCCCCCAAGATCCGGAAGCCAGGGCAGTGACCGAGCGGTTCCGGGCCGACCTCTCCGCGTATCTCCAGGACGCGGGTCAAAACGATCCTGACGGTGGGACCGGCGAGGTTGGCTGGGCATCGTTTCTGGGCGCGTTGGACAGCGAAATCAACCGGCGTTTGTCTGGGTTTATAGAGGGGATAGCCGCCTATAGGCGCCATCCCTTCCGCCGTGTCGATAGCGAGCCGAACGCCGTCTGTAGTGACGGGTCCACCCGACTGCTGTTGCATGGTGATGGTGGCGGTCGACCGTTGCTGATCGTGCCGTCCCTGGTGAACCGCTATCACGTCTTGGACATCGCGCCCGGTAGAAGTCTGTTGAACCATCTCGATCAGGCCGGTTTCGCTCCATATGTCGTGGACTGGGACCGACCAGGAGAGATCGAACGTAACTTCACATTGACCGACTATATCGCGGGCCGGCTCGAGCGGGTATTGGATGTCGTCCACGATCACGCGGGCGAGCGCCCTATCCTGATGGGGTATTGCATGGGGGGATTGCTCGCGCTGGCCCTCGCGCAACGCCGCCAAAGGGATCTGCGAGGGTTGGTCTTGCTGGCGACTCCCTGGGATTTCACCGCCGGCGCGGGCCCATCGACATTTCGGCCGGATCTCCTGAAACCATTCTTGAGCGGGGTGTTGGATGCTCTTGGAGAATTGCCGACCGACATCATCCAGGCGATGTTTCACACGCTCGACCCGATGTTGGTGCCGCGAAAGTTTCTCCGCTTCGCCAAGATGGATATGAAGAGCCCGGAGGCCGAAGCCTTCGTGGCGCTGGAGGATTGGATCAATGACGGCGTGCCCTTGGCGGCGCCGGTGGCGCGAGAGGCCTTGTTTGGGTGGTACGGGGAGAACACCACCGCGCGCGGTCAATGGCGCGTTGCTGGCCGGGTCGTTGCGCCCGAGGAAGTATCTCTGCCCACGCTGGCGTTGATTCCCGGGAGAGACCGGATCGTGCCGCCGGAATCGGCTTCGGCGCTGGCCGCGGCGCTGCCGGAGGTGACAGAACTTGGAATCGCGCTGGGCCATATAGGCATGGTGGTAAGCGAAAAGGCCCGTGACCGGGCATGGACAACGATCGTTGATTGGCTGGAGAGTAGGTAATGAGTGGTGATGAAACCCCGGAACAGCGTCGTGCCCAAGATCTCAGATTGAGATTTCAGGCGCTGCACGAGATTGTCCACGCGGCCCGCGAGAGACTGAACCGTAATACCTGGGACTATCTGGTTGGCGGAACCGAGACGGAAACGACCTTGAAGCGCAATCGGGCGTCACTGGACGCGATCGCGTTCCGTCCGCGGGTGCTGCGCGACATGCGCAAGGTCGACGTGGGCGCGACGGTCTTTGGCCATTCGATGCGCCTTCCGATCTGTCTCGCGCCGATTGGGTCGCTCGAAAGTTTCGATCCCGAAGGCGGTGTCGCGGCGATGCGGGCCGCGAGCGAATTCGGTTGCGCCCTCATGCTGAGCTCGGTGAGCACCATTCCCCTGGAGGATGTCGCCAAGGCCGGACCTGGCTTCAATATCGCGATGCTTTACAAGCGCGGCGACGATGCCTTTCTGGACGCCTATGTCGAGCGGGCGATCGCCGCCGGCTACGACGCGTTTTGCCTCACCGTCGACAGCGCGAATTACAGCCGCCGAGAGCGGGATATCGCAAATCGTTTCGTGAAGCCATGGCGCACGGGCGGCGGCGCGGATTGGCAGGCCGCGCTGAATTGGACCGATGTGGAGCGCTACAAGAAGCGCTACGATCTGCCGATCGTCTTGAAGGGGATCGCCACCAAGGAGGACGCGCATATCGCTGTCGAGCATGGTGTCGACATGGTCTACGTGTCCAATCACGGTGGACGTCAACTCGACCATGGGCTCGGCGCCATGCGGGTACTGCCCGAAGTTGTCGAGGCCGTGGCGGGGCGCGCCGCCGTGGCGATCGACGGAGGTTTTTCCCGCGGCACCGACATTGTGAAGGCCATCGCGTTGGGGGCGGATCTGGTCGGCGTCGGCCGCATGCTCTGTTATGGCCTCGCGGCGGGCGGAAGCGCCGGCGTGGTACGCATGCTGGAGTTGCTGGAAGAGGAAACCGCCTTGGCTCTGGGGTTGCTTGGGGCGACATCATACGCCGAGATCGACGCGTCAATGCTGACGAATGCGGACCCGGTTGATCCGCCGCATGTGATGAGCGCCTTCCCGTTGCTGAGACGGCGGGACAACACGTACTAGGGGTCGAAAAATGATGCGCCGCAATAAATTGCTGCGGCGCAATAATTTTTGATGGTAATCGAAGTTCAGCCGCGGTATGAACCGCGCCAACGGGAAGTCGAGAGGAGAGAGTAATGAGCAATGTGGTGATCGCCGGTGCCGCGCGCACGGCCATTGGAGCATTTGGTGGGGGGCTTAGTGGACTTAGCGCGGCGGAACTTGGAGAGGTTGCGATCCGCGAGGCCTTGTCCCGCGCTGGAACGCCCGCCGACGCGGTTGATGAAGTGATCCTCGGACAAGTGCTTACCGCCGCCGCCGGCATGAACCCGGCGCGCCAGGCCGCCGTCGCCGCCGGCATCCCCAAGGAGCGTACGGCGCTCACCATTAATCAGGTATGCGGCTCCGGCCTTCGCGCCGTGGCGCTCGGCAGCCAGGCGATCCGGGCTGGTGACAGCGAAATCGTGGTCGCCGGCGGCCAGGAGAACATGAGTCTCGCGCCCCATGCCCAGCACCTGCGTGACGGTAAGAAGATGGGCGATCTCACTCTCGTGGACACGATGATAAAGGATGGCCTGTGGGACCATTTCAACGGCTACCACATGGGCAACACCGCCGAGAACGTGGCCGAGCAGTGGCAGATCACCCGCGAGCAACAGGACGAATTCGCCGTCGCCTCGCAGAACAAGGCCGAAGCCGCGCAAAAGGCCGGTAAGTTCGTTGAAGAGATCGTTCCGGTCACCATCAAGACCCGCAAGGGCGACGTGATTGTCGATACCGACGAGCACCCTCGTCATGGCGCCAGTCTGGAAGCGATGGCCAAGCTGCGACCGGCTTTCATGAAGGACGGCACCGTGACCGCGGGCAACGCTTCGGGAATCAATGACGGCGCCGCGGCCGTGGTGCTGATGACCGAGGAAGAAGCCGCCAAGCGGGGCATCACCCCGCTGGCCCGTATCGCCTCGTTCTCGACCATGGGTGTCGATCCGGCGATCATGGGAACCGGCCCGATCCCGGCGAGCCGGGCGGCGCTCAAGAAGGCCGGCTGGACCGTCGACGACCTCGATCTGATCGAGGCGAACGAGGCTTTCGCGGCTCAGGCTTGCGCGGTGAACAAGGATCTCGGCTGGGACACCGACAAGGTCAATGTGAATGGCGGCGCCATCGCGCTCGGCCATCCCATCGGTGCCTCTGGTACACGCGTGCTGATCACCCTGCTGCACGAGATGCGGCGGCGCGACGCCAAGAAGGGCTTGGCTACCCTTTGCATCGGCGGCGGCATGGGCGTCGCCCTTTGTGTCGAACGCTAGGCCGCGCGACGCGGAACCGGCGATAACCACACCCTATCAAACGGAGAGACGAAATGGCGCGCGTGGCATTGGTTACTGGTGGAACCCGAGGCATTGGTCGGGCGATCAGCGTCGCCTTGGCGGACAAGGGTTACACGGTGGTTGCCAATTACGGCGGCAATGACGAGCGCGCCAAGGCGTTCACCGAGGAGACCGGGATCGCGGCCTACAAATGGGATGTGTCCGATTTTGATGCTTGCGTTGCCGGTATCGCCAAGGTCGAGGCCGAGGTCGGCCCGGTCGAGATTCTGGTCAACAACGCCGGTATCACCCGCGACGGAACCATGCACAGGATGGGCCGTGAAATGTGGGACGCGGTCATCGACACCAATCTCGGCTCCTGCTTCAACATGTGCCGGGCAACCATCGAGGGGATGCGGTCTCGCAAGTTCGGCCGGGTGGTTAATGTCGGCTCGATCAACGGGCAGGGCGGGCAATATGGCCAGGTGAACTACGCGGCGGCCAAGTCCGGTATTCACGGTTTCACCAAGGCCTTGGCCCAGGAGGGCGCGCGCAACAACATCACGGTGAACGCCATCGCGCCGGGTTACATCGACACCGACATGGTCGCGGCTGTGCCGGACAACGTGTTGGAGAAGATCGTCGCGGGGATTCCGGTTGGCCGTCTCGGCAAGGCGTCGGAGATCGCGCGCGGCGTGCTGTTCCTGGTTGATGACGAGGCGGGTTTCATGACCGGCTCGACCCTTTCGATCAACGGCGGTCAGCACATGTACTGATCGCTCTGAAAAATCACGCGTCAAGGCGGCCGGCTCCGATTTCTGAGCCGGCCGCTTTCTTATTCACCAAAATCTCCGGCTTCGGCGCGAGGGAGCGAGACGACCCGCGCTTCTGTCTTGCCATGAACGCTTGAACCCGAGACGATGCGCGCGTGTCGCGCGGTGATGGCAGACAGGAGAACAGCCGTGGTCGGGGACCCGGATCGACCCAATTCTTATTCCGATCAGATGCGACTCGACGCGCTTCTCGATCTCCAACATTCGTTCTCGGGCGATGACGCGGCGTTCCTGCATGACGAGATGCTGTTCGTGGTTATCCACCAGACCGGCGAGCTGTGGTTCAAGCTGCTTTTGCACGAAACGCGCCTCGCGCGGCGGCGGATTGCCCGGGACGAGGTGCTCCAATCGTTCAAAACCTTGAGCCGTCTTCGCCGGATCGTCGACCAACTGACCCATGCCTGGGATGTGCTGGCGACAATGACTCCGGTTGATTTCCTCAGCTTTCGCGCGCGGCTGGGGGCCGCCTCGGGGTTGCAGTCCTATCAGTATCGGGAGTTCGAATTCCTTCTCGGGGCCAAGGATCCGCGCACGCTGGCATCGCTTGGACACGAACCGGCGGCGGTAACGCATCTGAAAGCGGTGATGGCGGAACCAAGTCTATATGACGAAGTGATCCGGCTTTTGGCCCGGCGGGGATTGCCGGTCCCCGAGAATCAGATCAATCGTGATTTCTCGAAGCCCAGGGAACCCGATCCAGGCATCGTGGCGGCCTGGCTCGCGCTATACCGGAATGTCGACGCGCATCCCGACTTGTATGAACTGGCCGAGAAACTGATCGACTTGGACCAGGGGATCGCGATATGGCGACACAACCACGCGACAACGGTGGAGCGGGTGATCGGCAACAAGACCGGCACCGGCGGCACGGCGGGTGTCGACTATCTAAGGCGCGCGGTGTTTAACAGGTTTTTCCCGGAACTCTGGGAGTGCCGGACCGAATTGTAGCGGGGCCGCGGGGAGAGGGTGATGAGCAGTGAAAGAACCGTCGGCGTGTTGGGCCTGGGTTCGATGGGCATGGGCGTGGCTCTGACCCTGGTGGAGCATCAATTCGCC
Organism: Alphaproteobacteria bacterium; assembly: GCA_038118725.1. GTDB lineage: Bacteria > Pseudomonadota > Alphaproteobacteria > Thalassobaculales > Thalassobaculaceae > JADHLJ01. The sequence continues at coordinate 101,308 of JAYOIK010000002.1, forward strand.
GTGCGGGGCTATGACGTGCGCCAGGAGGCCATGGATAGTCTGGTCGAGGCTGGCGGGGCCGTGGGAAAAACCCCGGCGGATGTCGTCGCGGGATGCGGAACGGTAATCATCCTCGTGGTCAACGCCAGGCAGGTCGAGGAGGTTCTCTTCGGCGAGAACGGCGCGGTGGCGGGGATGGCCAAGGGCACGGTGGTTTTGCAAAGCAGCACGGTGCCGGCGGACTTCGCGCGGTCCTGTGCTGAACGCCTTGCCGAACATGGCATGATCATGCTCGACACACCGGTCAGCGGCGGGGCCGCCGGCGCGCGATCCGGGAATCTCTCGGTCATGGCCTCGGGACCTTCCGATGGATTTGATGCCTCCGCCTCGGTTCTGGAGGCAATCGCGGGCAAGGTCCACCGGCTTGGCGATGAGGTGGGCGTCGGCTCGACGGTCAAAACGGTCAACCAGCTTCTCGCCGGCGTTCACATCGCCGCGGCCGCCGAGGCCATGGCTTTCGGCGTGAGGGCCGGCGCCGACCCGATGGCGCTTTATGATGTGATTTCGGGCTCGGCAGGCTCCTCTTGGATGTTCCAGAACCGGGTGCCGCATATTCTGGACGACGACTACACGCCGCTCAGCGCGGTTGATATCTTCGTCAAGGATCTCGGCATCGTGCTGGAAACCGGACAGGCGATGACCTTCCCGCTCCCCCTGACGGCGACAGCCCACCAGCAATTTCTCGCCGCCTCGGCCGCCGGTTTCGGCCGCGAGGATGACAGCGCGGTGTTCAAGGTTTTTCAGCGTTTGGCGGGTGTTGAGATCAAGGACAAACGGTAGGACCGGATCGTGGTCGAAGGGGGCCTTCGACGATACTCAACCCTCCTTAACCCGCCCCCGACATCAGATCCCGGCTGATGATTTCCTTCATGATCTCGGACGAGCCGCCGGCGATGCGGGACATGCGCGCGTCGGCCCAGGCGCGGGCGATCGGGAACTCCCACATATAGCCGTAGCCGCCGTGCAGCTGTAGGCACTCGTCCACGACCTTGTTGAGCACTTCGGTTGAGTGAAGTTTCGCCGCCGCCGCCATCTCGGGGGACAACGCGCCCTTCACATGCAAGGCCAGGCACTGGTCGATGAAGGCGCGGGTGGCCAGCGCTTCGGTCTTTACCTCCGCCAGCTTGAAGCGGGTGTTCTGGAAGTCCGCGAGGCGGCGCCCGAAAGCCTGGCGCTCGGTGGTATAGGCAAGGGTTTCCTGCAGCGCGGCCTCGATGGACGTGGCGCAGCGGATCGCCACGACGAGACGTTCCTGGCTTAGCTGCTGCATCAGTTGCGCGAAGCCGCGACCTTCCTGGCCCAGAAGGTTGGTGATCGGAACGCGCACGTCCTCGAAGAAAAGCTCCGAGGTGTCCTGGGCCTTGCAACCGATTTTATCCAGGTTCCGGCCCCGCTTGAACCCTTCCCGATCGCCCTCGACCAGGATCAGGCTGATACCCTTGGCGCCCTCGTTCGGGTCGGTCTTGCAGGCGAGGATATAGAGGTCGGCGATGGTGCCGTTGGAAATGAACACCTTCTGGCCGTTGATCACGAAATGATTGCCGTCACGGTCGGCACGGGTCTTGATGCCCTGAAGATCCGAACCGGCGGCGGGTTCGGTCATGCCGATCGCCATCACGGTCTCGCCGGACACCACCTTGGGTAGCCATTCGCGTTTCTGATCCTCCGAGCCGTAGGCCTGCAGATAGGGCACGATGATGTCGGAATGCAGCGCGAAGGCGGGTCCCGACGCGCCGACCCGGGCCATCTCCTCGTTGACGATGGCGCTATGGAGAAAGTCACCGCCGGGCCCGCCATATTCCTCCGGAACGGTGCAGCACAACAGGCCCTGTTCACCCGCCTTGCGCCAGAGATCCCTGTCGACGATACCGTCCCGCTCCCATTGCGCGTGGTAGGGCACCACCTCTTTTTCAATGAAGCGCCGGGCGGCCTCGCGAAACATCTCGTGTTCCTCGGAAAACAAGGTTCTTGGCAACATTTCCGCTCTCCCTCGGCGCGCTGGGCGATCTCAGTTCTGATCACGCTGGTGGTGGAACTATGGTCCACGATCCAGTAAGTGTGTTCTCGATATCGAAAGGCGGGGCGACCCGCAAGGCTTGGCCGACGCAAAGTCGGTCGAGCCGCCAAACGCATTCATGGGAGAGAGACGACATGGCGAGCGAAAAGCTCTTGGAAGGCAAGGTTGCGCTGATTACCGGCGCGGGCCGAGGCATTGGTCGGGATTACGCATTGGCTTTCGCCGCCGCCGGCGCGAAGGTGCTGGTGAACGACCTCGGCGGCACCACCCAAGGCGAGGGCGAGGACCGGATTCCGGCCATGGAGGTCGCCAAGGAAATCGAGGATGCCGGCGGCAAGGCGGTGGTCAATTTCGATAGCGTCGCCGATTTCAATGCCGCCCAGGGGATGGTCGATCAATGCATGGAGGAGCTCGGCGGTCTCGACATCGTGGTCAACAACGCCGGCATTCTGCGCGACGTCATTTTCCACAAAATGACCGAGGAAGATTGGGACAGCGTCATCTCGGTGCATCTTAAGGGCAGCTTCAACACCAGCCGCGCCGCCGCGACCGTGTTCCGCGAGCAGCAATCCGGCGCCTTCATCCACATGACCTCCACTTCGGGGTTGATCGGGAACTTCGGCCAGGCGAACTACGCCGCCGCCAAGCTCGGGATTGTCGGGCTGTCGAAGTCGATCGCCTTGGACATGGGGCGCTTCAACGTCCGCTCGAACTGCATCTCGCCCTTCGCCTGGAGCCGGATGATCGGCACCATCCCCATTGGCGACGAGGTGCAGCGCGCCCGCGTTGAGAAACTCAAGACCATGACCACGGCCAAGATCGCGCCGGTGGCGGTGGCGCTCTGCGCGCCGGACTCGAAGGTCACCGGACAGATCTTCGGCGTGCGCAACAACGAGATCTTCCTGATGGGGCAGTCGCGTCCGATCCGCTCCGTCCATCGGGGCGAGGGCTGGACGCCGGAAACCGTGCTGGAGCACGCGATCCCGTCCATGGAGGCAAGCTTCTATCCGCTCGATCGCTCTCAGGACGTGTTCACCTGGGATCCGATCTAAGCCGCGCGTCTGTTTCGTCGGCCTCGTGCTGTCTCGTCGTCCTCGCCCAAACCGGGGCCCCGGGCCCGGGGGGGCGGTGCCCCCGGTAGCGCGGGCCACGACAAAACCCGCGGCTACCCCGTTTTACCAAACAAAAATAAAAAAAAGAAA
>JAYOIK010000002.1:104575-107789 GCA_038118725.1 Alphaproteobacteria bacterium
GCTTTCGCGAGGACGACGACAAGACCGGCGGATACGCTGTTTACCAACACATAAGTAAAACGGAGCCACTGACATGGCGAATGGAGAACGTGAGCTGCCCCGGCCGACGCCGGAGACGCAGCACTTCTGGGACGGCACGCGCGAGGGCGAGTTGCGCATCCAGCAATGCGGGTCTTGCGACAATGTCTACTTCCCGCCTCGGCACTTCTGTCCAGGCTGTGGATCAAAGGACGTGTCGGTCGTGAAGGCGTCCGGCAAGGCGACCCTGCACTCCTATGTGATCAGCCACCTGCCGGCGCCGGGTTTCGAGCCGCCCTACGCGATCGCCGTGGCCAAGCTCGACGAGGGCCCGAAGATGATGTGCAACATCGTCGAGTGCGAACAGACTCCCGAGGCGCTGGTCCTCGACATGCCGCTCGAGGTCAGCTTCGAAAAGGTCACTGACGAGATCACCCTGCCGCAGTTCAAGCCGGCTGGAGGAAACTGACATGGAACGTAACTCCATTGCCATCGTCGGCGCCTCCGAGACCACCGAGCTCGGCAAGGTGCCCACCATGTCCCAGGTTCAGCTTCATGCCGACGCGGCGCTGAACGCCATCGAGGACGCGGGCCTTAAACTCTCCGACATCGACGGCGTGGCCACCGGCGGGCATAACGCGGTCGAGATTGCCCATTATCTCGGCATCGTGCCGAAATGGCTGGACGGTACCTCGGTCGGTGGCTGCTCCTTCATGCTGTTGGTCCGCCACGCCGCCGCCGCGATCAACGAGGGGCTTTGCGAGACGGTTCTGATCACCCATGGCGAAAGCGGGAGATCTGGACTGGGCAGGCACGGCTCGTCGATCTTTCCCTCGCTGTTCCAGCAACAGTTCGAGCGCCCCTTCGGCGTCACCCGCCCGCCGACCATGTTCACGGTCCCGGTGCTCCGCTACATGAAGGATTTCGATCTGTCCGAGGAAACGCTGGCCATGGTCTCGGTGGTGCAGCGGGAATGGGCCGGGCTGAACCCCCGGGCCAGTTTCAAGGACCCGATCACCGTCGATGATGTCCTGAACTCCAAGATGATAGCCTATCCGTTCCGACTGCTGATGTGCTGTTTGGTGACCGATGGCGGTGGGGCGCTGATCCTGACCAAGGCGGACCGCGCCAAGGACCTGCGCCAGAAGCCGGTCTATATCCGCGGCACCGGCGAGTCCGGCGAGACCCCGATGATCAGCCAGATGGCCGACTTCACCTCGTCGGCCGCCTTCCGGGTCGCCGGCGCCGAGGCCTTCAAGAGCGCCGGGATTACCCATTCCGACGTGGATCATCTGATGATCTACGATGCCTTCGCGCATCTGCCGATCTATGGCTTGGAGGATCTCGGTTTCGTCGGCCGCGGCGAGGCCGGGCCCTTCATCGCCGAGGGCAATACCCGGCCCGGCGGCAAGCTGCCGCTCAACACCAATGGCGGGGGCCTCAGCTATATGCATTCCGGCATGTATGGCATGTACGCACTGCAAGAGGGTGTCCGTCAGATGCGCGGCACCGCGCCCGCCCAGGTGCCCGGCGCCGAAATCTCCGTCGTCCACGGCGTCGGCGGCATGTTCAGCGCCAGCGGCACGATCGTGATGACCAATGTGAAATAGCGGTCGACATCCACCAAACCGCGACCGCCGCCCGGACCCCGCGCCGGGCGGCGGTTTGCGTTTGCGAGGATCATCCGAAGCAATCCACGCGAGCGGTCTTCTTCGACTGGCCGTTGCCCGTGGCGGGATCATGCCGCTAGTCTAGGTGAAGGGGGTGGGGGCGGTGACTGTTGCGGAGGCCTGTTTGCCGACAAGGATCAAGGGCCTGGGGGTGGCGTTCATGGCGTTCAACCTGCTTCTTCCGCCGCCAGCTCGGGCGGGCGACGTGCAATGCCCATCCGATATCGCGTTTCTCTGCTCCTCTCCTCGTGTCGCGAAGATCGTTGGTCTTCAGCAGAAAATCGAAACCGCCTCGCGGCCTGGCCATTCGCGTGAACACTTCAAAGCGATGCTCTCCACGATCAATCGGATGTTCGATATCGGGCTGATCCGGGCGGCGGCGATCCATGTCGCAGAGCGCAACGTCGCTCTCGGAAATGTCGAGGGCGCGCGGGAAATCCTGACCGCGGCGCACGACCGGAGCACGGAACTGTTTCGAACGCTCCCGCCCGTAAACCCGAGCAGCAATGGGTTCGATATTCTCGATCTTCTGGACCTTCGTCATCGCCATGGCGACCCTGAAGGGGCGAACCGGTCGCTAGAGGTGTTTCTTGACCATGTCGAAGCGAGTGTGCCCGGATACCAAGGCGGCCTGCTCATGGCCGAAGGCGGGCGGCTTCTCGGTGACTGGGAAAGACCAGGCGCCGCAAGAGCCGCGTTCAGCCGCGCCCTCCGTTTCGCGCGACGCCAGCCCCTGCGTGATCAAGGGGCCGATTATCCTCGTTTCATGATCCTAATCCATATCGTTCAACGCGCTTCGGAAGCCGGCTTCCCGGATCTTGCCCGAACAGCGCTTCAAGAGGCCGAGGAACTACGGCTGCGCGAGCATTCGCAAGCGTCGGATTTGGAGGGCGTGGTGGAGGGGATGCGTGGGTTTATCGATAGAGAGTGACGGGATTGCTCTGATCACCCATTCCGACGTGGATCATCCGATGATCCATGACGCCTTCGCGCATTTGCCGATCCATGGGCTGGAGGATCTCGGCTTCGTCGGTCGCGGCGAGGCCGGCCCCTTCTTCGCCGAGGGCAATACCCGGCCCGGCGGCAAGCTGCCGCTCAACCCCAATGGCGGGGGCCTCAGCTATATGCATTCCGGCAGGTACGGCATGTACGCCCCGCAGGAGGGCGTCCGCCAGATGCGCGGCACGGCGCCCGCCCAGGTGCCCGGCGCCGAGATCTCCGTCGTCCACGGCGTCGGCGGCATGTTCGGCGCCAGCGGGCCGATCGTGATGACCAATGTGAAATAGTGGTCGACACCCGCCGACCCAAGGCCGCCGCCCGGACCCCGCGCCAGGCGGCGTTTTGCGTTCGAGGGCGCCTCAAACCCGTCCACGTCAGTGGTTTTCATGGGTTCTCCATTGCCTTTGTCGCAATCAGGCCGTTTCGCGGGACGCCTGCCCTTGCAGGACCGTGAGGTCGACTACTTCTGTTTCATGATCCCGTTTCAGGATCCTGATCCATGCCGTTCAGCGGTAGTCAGAAACTAG
>JAYOIK010000003.1:0-65901 GCA_038118725.1 Alphaproteobacteria bacterium
TCGGAAAGCGCGAGATCACCAGAGACTTCAAAAGGCGACAGTGGATTGCAAGGCAATCCGCGAAAGCCTCTGGGGTTCAAACTGTCTTTCTCCCGCGAATCCTCCGCGCTTTCATCGGAAAGCGCGAGATCACCAGAGACTTCAAAAGGCGACAGTGGATTGCAAGGCAGTCCGCGAAAGCCTCTGGGGTTCAAACTGTCTTTCTCCCGCGAATCCACCACGCGCTTTCATCGGAAAGCGCGAGATCATTGGAAATTCCGATGTTGGTAATTGATTGCCGACGCTCCTTCACTCGGGAACGATGATCGGCTCCAATTGAGGTTTACCGAGAACCAGATCCGCGCCTTTTTCGCCGATCATCATGGCGGCGGCGTTGAGATTGGCGGAGAGCATCGTCGGCATGATCGAGGCGTCGATCACTCGAAGTCCGTCCATGCCTCTTACTCGAAGCTGATCGTCGACTACCGCGGTGGGATCGCTTTCCGGTCCCATCCGGCAGGTGCCCATGGGATGGAACGTCGTGGTGCCCCGCTCCTTGGCCACCTGCATCAGTTCGTCGTCGCTCTGGACCTTGTCGCCCGGATATTGCTCAAAGTCGAAATAGGGAGCGAGAGGCTCGGTCCGCATCAGGCGGCGGGCGAGTTTCATGCCGGCGAGGATGACCCGGCGGTCTTCTTCCTCGGCGAGATAGTTCGGCTGAATAAGCGGTTTCTCGAACGGGTCCGCCGATTTCGCTCTTAGCCACCCCTTGCTCTCGGGGCGCTGTTGCCAAGAGGCGATGGTAAAGCCGGGTTCGTCGTCAAGCTTTGACTGCACGCCTTCCTTATAGCTCGCCGGGGTGAAGGTCAGCTGCAAGTCGTGGTTCCGCACGGCCTCGTTGGAATGCCAGAAGGCATAGACCAGGGTCGGGGTCAGGTTGACGATGCTGTCGCCGCCGGTGAAGTACTTGATCACCTCGCCCCAGAGCCGGATGCCCTGGGCGCGCTCGTTGATCGTTGCGATGTTCTTGACCCGGGCGGTGAAGCGCGGGGCGTAGTGGTCGCGCAAATTCTCGCCGACACCCGGCAGGGAATGCGTCACGTCGATGCCCAGATCCTTCAGTAGTCCTTCGGGGCCGATGCCGGAAACCTGAAGAAGTTGTGGCGAGTTTATGGTGCCGCCGCAGAGAATGACTTCCTTGTTCGCGCGAACTTCCATCACCTGACCGCCACGACCGCCCTTGGCGTAAGCGATTCCCACCGCGCGCTTTCCCTCGAGCAGGATCTTGGTCGCGTGGGCGTTGGTACGCACCGTCAGGTTGGCGCGTGATTTGGCCGGGTTTAGAAAGGCGCGCGCCGTGCTGACCCGGCGCCGATTGTGGGTCGTGCGCTGGATATAGGAGACCCCTTCCTGAACCGCGCCGTTATAATCCTTATTGAGAGGAATCCCGAGTGTTTGGGCACCCTCGATGAAGGCGTCGCAAAGTGGATGGCTCCAGTTCAGGTCGTTGACGATCATGTTGCCGTCGCGGCCCCGGAACGTATCGTCGGCCTCGCCGATCCGTTGCTCGCAGCGCTTGAAATACGGTAGCACGTCCGCATAGCCCCAGCCGCGATTGCCCATTTGCGACCAGCCGTCATAATCCATGCGCTGGCCGCGGTTGTAGACATGACCGTTGATCGAGCTTGATCCGCCGAGTGTTTTGCCCCGGGGTGCCGCGATTGCTCGCCCGTTGGTCCAGGGGCCGGGCTCGTATTCGTAAAGCCAGTTTATCTTGGGATTGACCAGGGTCTTCATGAAGCCGGCGGGAATGTGGATATACGGATCCCAGTCCGGTGGCCCGGCTTCCAGAAGACAGACACTATGCTTGCCGTCGGCGGTGAGCCGGTTCGCCACGATGCAGCCGGCCGAGCCGGCGCCGACGATGATATAGTCAAATGTGTCGGCCAAGGTTCCCGTCCTCTAATCGTTGCTCCATGAAGCGCGTCATGAGTGTCGTTATATCAATTTAAAAATCGCTAAACCAAGAAGATGTCTGGCTTGGCCGGTTTCAATCGAGCGGATGGCTCGCTGGTGACCCTTGTCATCTTGCCCCTGACGTGTCGCGCGGCTATAACGCGCCCGCCGCGTGGTTGCTTCCATTCAATCGCGCCACCGTATCCATCCTGAACCTCAAAACAGAGTCGAGACCCACCATGGCCATCGAGCGCACCTTCTCCATCATCAAGCCCGACGCGACCGCCTCCAACAAAACCGGCGTCATCAACGCCCTGATCGAGGCCGCCGGCCTTCGCATCATCGCCCAACGGCGTATTCAAATGACCCGCGCCCAAGCCGAGCGCTTCTACGCGGTGCACTCCGAGCGTCCGTTCTACGGCGAGCTGGTTGATTTCATGATTTCCGGCCCGGTGGTGGTTCAGGTTCTCGAGGGCGAGAACGCGATCGCCAAGTACCGTGAAGTGATGGGCGCGACTAACCCGGCCGAAGCCGCCGACGGCACCATTCGCAAGCTCTACGCCAAGAGTGTCGGTGAGAACTCGGTTCACGGCTCCGACGCGCCGGAAACCGCCGCCGAGGAGATTCCTCAGTTCTTCAGCGCCGCCGATATCGCGGGCTGATAACGCGCATGCCGCCGCCGGACGGTCTTGTCCGGCGGCGCGCTATCGCGCCCTACCGGGTCCTAGAACGGCTTGTCACCCTTGATGGTGACCCGATAGCCGGACCGGACCTGGGGGTAGTAATCCCAGATCGCCAGATGCTGGACGCAGCGGTTATCCCAGAACGCGACGCTGTTATTCTCCCAGCTGAAGCGAACCTGGAAATCCGGTTTCTCGCAATGATCCCACAAAACCCGCAGCATCGCGCGGCTTTCGTCGCGGGGTAGCTCGTTGATTCGCGTGGTGAAGGTTCGGTTGACATAGAGCGCCTTACGCCCGGTCACCGGATGGGTTCTCACAATCGGATGCACGGCGCGGGGATAGACCTTGCCGGTATCGTCATGCCCCCGATCGGCGTAGCGATCGCGATAGACATGCTCTCCCGAATGGGTGGCGGTCAGCCCCTCGAGATAGGTCTTCATCCGGTCGCTGAGCGCGTCATAGGCGGCGTACATGCTGGCGAACAGGGTATCGCCGCCTACCTCGGGCACCTCCCAAAGATGCAGGACGCTACCCATCGGCGGTTCCTCGTCGCAGGACACGTCGGAGTGCCATTTCTCGCCCGCGACACGCTTTGAATCCTTGTCCGCGTGGATGATCAGAATCTCCGGGTGGCCCGGCGGCGGCGGCGAGCCCGGATGGATGTGCAATTCCCCGAAACGCCGTCCGAAGGCCTTGTGCTGCTCAACCTCCAGCGGCTGGTCGCGGAAAAAGATGACCGAGTGCTCCATCAGCGCGTCATGGACTTCCTGGAACTGCTGGTTGCCCAACGGCTCGTTCAGGTTAATCCCGGAAATCTCGGCGCCGATGCGCGGCGTGAGCGGTTTTACCTGTATCGTTTCGTACGCCATGGCGAGGTTCCTTCCGAGATTATGTCCGTAAATCGCGACCATGATGCGGTTTCGAGAGGCGCCGCGTCGAGCCGAACGCCGCAATTCCACATATCCGATGCTGTCTTCGTATTGCCCGCGCGTCAATCCGTGTCACACTCCTTGCCTGCAATCTGGAGGAAGTGACGATGGCGACCAATGGTGGCGCGGGGATGCTCGCGGGTGTGCGTGTTCTGGATATGACTCAATTCGAGGCGGGGCCGTCCTGCACCGAAACCTTGGCTTGGATGGGCGCCGAGGTGGTGAAGCTGGAGAACCCCAAGGGCGGTGACGCGGGTCGTTACTCAACCTCGGAGAAGCAGGGCGTCGATTCCTTCTATTTCATGCAATTCAATTCCGGCAAGAAGAGCATCACCTGCAACCTGAAAACGCCCGAGGGCGTGGCTCTGGTGAAGAAACTGGTCAAGGAGGCCAATGTCTTCATCGAGAACTTCGCGCCCGGCGTGGTCAAGCGCATGGGGCTGGACTATGAGTCGATCAAGGCCGAGAACCCGAACATAATCTACGCCTCGGTGAAGGGCTTCGCCGAGGGCAGCCCCTACGAGAACTTTCTCTCCTTCGACATGATCGGCCAGTCGGCCGGCGGCGTGCTCTCGATTACTGGAGAGCCCGACGGCGCGCCTTGCAAACCGGGCGTTACCCTTGCGGATACGGGTACCGGCATGCTGATGTCGATCACCATTCTCGGCGCGCTCTATCGCCAGCAGGCGACGGGGCAGGGAGAGCATCTGCAACTCGCCATGCAGGACGCGATGCTGCAGTACTCGCGCCTTGCTTATGCCTATCGCGACATGCACGGCAAGCCGGCGCCCAGGGCCGGGGCCAAGGTGTTCACCACCGGCAACGCGCCGATGGGGATCTTTCCCTGCAAGCCCGGCGGGAAAAACGACTATGTCTATATCTACACCACCCGCGCCGGTAACCATCACTGGGAGCGGCTTTGCAACCTTATCGGCCGGCCCGAGTTGATTTCCGACCCGCGCTTCGCCGACCCCAAGGCTCGAGCCGAGAACGAGCCGGAGATCGACGCGATTCTCACCGAGTTCACCAAACAGCATGACAAGCGCACGGCGATGAAGCTGATCGGTGAATGCGGCGTGCCCTGCGGCGCGGTCCTGGATGTGGGAGAGCTCTATGACGACCCGGATCTCAACGCGCGGGGCATCTTCCAGCACATGGATCATCCGGAACGCGGCGAGTATAAGATGCCGGGCTGGCCGGTGAAGGTGGGTGGCGGCCACCTACCGATCCCGCCGGCGCCGCTTCTGGGAGAGCATGTGGATTCGGTGCTCTCCGGCTGGCTCGACATGAGCGCCGAGGAAATCGCCGAGCTGAGGAAAGGCGGCGCTGTCTGACAACAATACATCGTCATCCCGGCGAAGGCCGGGACCCATTCCGCTGAATTTTCCATGTGACGTTCGCGTCAATCAAAGTATCGCCGTGATTGAACCAGCGATGAGGTTGACAGGTCAGCGGAATGGGTCCCGCTTTGCAGCGGGATGACGGCCATGAATCTTTATCTTTGAAATAAACCAACCAAGGGAGGCAACGGTGGCCCAACTCACCGGTTCGGAAATTCTAGCCAAGGCGCTGCGCAATGAAGGCGTGGACGACCTGTTCTTCATCATGGGCGGGCCGATGCTGCTCGCCGAGGAATCCTGCATCAAGGAGGGCATCCGCCCGATCGACGTGCGTCACGAACAGGCCGCGGCCTTCATGGGGCAGGCCTATAGCCGTTTGCTCAACAAGCCGAGCGTCTGCATGGCGGCCAGCGGCCCGGGGGTGACCAACCTGATCACCGGGATCGCCAATGCCTATATCGACTGCGTGCCCGTGGTCGCGGTCGGTGGATCCAGCCCTTTCAAGGCCTATGGTCAGCAGGTCTTCCAGGAGATCGATCAGCTCTCGATGATGAAGCCCTGCACCAAGTGGGCCGAGCGGGTGTACTCCCTGAAACGCATCCCCGAGATGGTCAATGTCGCCTTCCAGAAGGCGATGGCGGGCAAGCCGGGGCCGGTCTATCTCGAATTCCCGGGCGATATTCTCTACGAGAAGATCGACGAGGAGGATATCGACTGGACGATTTCTGGACGCGAGCTACCGCGGGCGCGCCCGCATGCCTCGCCCGAGCAGGTTGATTCAGTGATCGACGCGCTTTCCAAGGCGAAACAGCCGGTGATCGTCACCGGCGGCGGCATCCTGTGGTCCGACGCTTCCGAGGAGTTGCGCGAATTCGTCGATAAGGCCGGCATTCCGTTCTACACCACGCCACAGGGCCGGGGCGTGATCCCCGAGGATCATCCGCTCTCCTTCATGACCGTGCGCTCGGCGGCGTTCCGCGATGCCGATCTGATCATGATCCTTGGCACTCGGATGAACTACATCATCGGCCATGCCGCGCCGCCGCGCTTCAACGCCAACGCGACCATCGTGCGCGTCGATATCGACGAGGAGGAGATCAGCACCTCGCCGCGCAAGATCGATATCGGTATCGTCGGCGACGCCAAGGCGGTGCTGGGCCAGATCAACGCCAAGCTGGACGGCAAGATCAGCTCCGACACGTTCTCCGGCTGGCACAAGCGGCTCGGCGACGAGGAGGCGGCCAAGCGCTCGCGACCCGGCGGCAACAGCGTCTCGGACGCCACGCCGATCCACCCGCTGCGGCTCTGCGAGGAAGTTAAGAACTTCATGAATCGCGACGCGATCCTGGTGGTCGACGGTCAGGAGATCCTGAACTACGGCCGCCAGTCGATGCCGACCTTCGCGCCGGGCCATCGACTCAATTCCGGCCCGTTCGGCACCATGGGCGTCGGTCTTCCCTTCGGCCTCGGCGCCAAGGTGGCCAAGCCCGACACCCAGGTCATCGTGGTTCACGGCGACGGCTCCTTCGGTCTGAACGCCATGGAGCTCGATACAGCGGTCCGTCACGGTATCAACGTCCTGGTGGTGATCAGCCTCAACGGCGGCTGGACGGCGGACCCGGACGGGACCAAGCCGGGCCGGGATCTCGGCTACACCCGTTATGACAAGATGGCCGAGGCGCTGGGTTGTTACGGCGAGTATGTCGAGGAACCGGGCGACATCCGTCCGGCTCTCGAACGCGCCCAGGCCGAGGTCGACAAGGGCCGCGTCGCGGTGGTCAACATCAAGACCGATTTCACCGCGCGCGCGGGTACGCAGGCGTTTGCGCAATACTCGACGTAAGGTTTGAGTGAGACAAATGTGGACGGGCTGGCTTGGGAAACCAAGCCCGCCCGTTTTTTGTTGTGGGTATGGATCTGATGTATCGAAAGTAGACTGGCGGTGCGCCCACGCTATCACCCCCTAAAATTACCTTCCGTCACCCCGCGCTTGACGCGGGGCCGAAGCTTGAGGCGATGGCTTGTGACGGGTCTCTGATCGCGACGTCGCGGGGCTGTGGTCAGGGCTCCATTGTTCCGTTATCCGTCGCTTTGACCCGCCTCAGGCGTCGGCCCCGCATCGGGGTGCGGGGTGACGGGCGAGAGGGAGGCGGGGGAATTCACCCCACCCGATAGCCATACTCCGCAGCGGCTTGTTCGACACTCTCGAGGAAGCTTACCGCGAAGCCGCGGGCGACATAGACGTCGAATACGTCGGCGGCTCGGCAGTCGATCAGCGCCGAGACGTGAAACAGCGCCGTCTGGGCGCACATGCCGGGGGTAAAGGAGGCCTCGTGCCAATCAAGCGGCCCGGCCTTCATCAGGACCTGGCGCACCGCGCGACCGGACAGGCGCAGCGAGGCGCGGCCATGGCCGAGATCGACGACCGCCGCGTTACTGGGAGCCAACGCATCGCGCATCAGGCCGAGCAAATCCCGGCTCTCCGGCTCCACCACCATCCAACGGTTCGGGCCGGTCCAGAGGATACGCGGGCGGCCGTCGCCGACGGACGTGTTGAACGCCTCCGAAGGACGAAGCCCAAGGGCATCCGCCGTCGCCTCCAACATCGCGCCGAGCTCGGCGGGGCGGGCCTCGATCTGGACCATCGAGAGCGGGTGCCGCTCGGTGATGACGAGGCCTGGGCCGCGATAATCCTGGGCGCCATGATCACCGGGGCGGAGCGCGCCGGCCAGGGCCGATCGACGGGGCGGGGATGACTGGGTTCCGGTCTCAGGCATGGAGCCGCTCCCCTTGCTTGTCGAAGAAAATGGGGTCGACGATCCTGACCTCGACCGCCTCGTCCCGGAGCGGGAACATCGCCCAGACGGTCTCGCCCTCGCGGCTCATGCCGCCCTCGACCAGACCGAGCGAGATCGGGTGGCCCAGGGTCGGGCTGAGATAGGCCGAGGATGAAACATGGCCGAGTTTGGGTACCGGCGGCGGTACCGACGGGTCCGCCACCAGAATGGAGCCGGCTCGGGCCCGGGTCTTGCCGTCCACCGGCACCAGGCCGACGAACTTGGGCCGGGCCGGATCGACCAGTCCCTCGCGGCCCATCATGCGCCGACCGATATAGTCCTTCTTGGTGCTGGCCATCTTGCTGAGACTGAGATCGTCGGCGGTGGTGCGCCCGTCAAGTTCTCCGCCCGCGACATGGCCTTTTTCGATCCGCATGATCGCCATCGCCTCCGTGCCGTAGGGGATGATCCCGTGCGCCGCGCCGACCTCCATGATCCGCTCCCAGACCAGTCGGCCGTAATCGGCGGGAACATTGACCTCATAGGCAAGCTCGCCGGAGAAACTGACCCGGAAAACCCTGGCGAAGGCGCCGGCGATCGTGGTTTCGCGCACCCCCATGAAGGGCAGGGCCTCGTTCGAAACATCCAGGCCCTCGACGGCGGCGGCCAGAACCTCGCGGCTCTTCGGGCCGGCCAGGGCCATCGCCGCCCATTGCTCGGTTACCGAGACGATTTTCACGTCCAATTCCGGCCAGTGGATCTGGAGATACTCCTCCATATGGCTCATCACCGGGCCCGCGTTGGCCGTGGTGGTGGTCATGAAATAGTGGTTCTCGCCGATGCGCGACGTGGTTCCGTCATCGAAGACGATCCCGTCGTCGCGCAGCATGATCCCATAGCGCGCGCGACCCACCGGCAGCGCTTTCCAGCCGTTGGTATAGAGCCGGTTCAGGAACTCGGCGGCGTCCTTGCCCTGGATATCGATCTTGCCGAGGGTCGAGACATCCACCATTCCGACACCGCCGCGTGTATCGGTCACCTCGCGGGCGATGGCCCGGTCGAAATCCGCCTTCACGTTGGCCTCGCCGTCGCGCAGATAGTATTGCGGGCGTAGCCACTGGCCGGCTTCGACGAAGATCGCGCCGTTCTCGGCGTGCCAGTCGTGCATCGCCGAGCGACGGGTCGGCGCGAAGTGTTTGCCGATGTCGCGCCCGCCGAGCGGCCCGAAGGCGACGGGGTTGTAGGGCGGGCGGAAAGTGGTGGTGCCCACCGCCTCGATCGGCTCGCCCCGCGCTTCGGCCATGATCGCGTGACCGTTCATGTTCGAGGTCTTGCCCTGATCGGTGCCCATGCCGAGGGTCGTGTAGCGTTTCAGATGCTCGACCGAGATATAGCCCTCGCGATGCGCCAGTTCGACATCCCCAGCGGTAACGTCGTCCTGGAAATCGACGAACTTCTTGCCCGGCCCCGGGACCCGCCAGAGCGCGACCAGCGGCTTGCCGGACGGCGCTTCGGCTCTCGGGGTTTCCACGGGCGTGGCGCCAAAGCCAAGCAGTTCGGCGGCCCCGGCCCCGGCCTCGGCGCCCTGTGCGAGACAACCGGCCAGCGCGAGAGCTCCCGCCCCGGCGCCCGCCGAGCGTTCCGCCTGGCGCGGTTCGCCGGGAACGAAACCGGCGATCGTCGCGTCATAGACCGGACGCGCGCCGGAATGGGTATGCAGATGCACGTTCGGGCTCCAGCCACCGGAGACCGCCAGCAGATCGCAGGAAAGGTTGAAGGCATTGCCGGTGACCGCGCGGCCATCTTCGCTGATCGGCGCGATGTCGACGCTATGCAGCGCGAGATAACCGTTCGTGCCGATAACCGCCGAGCCGGTCAGGCACTCAATCCCCGCCGCCTCGACCATGCTCTTGAGCGCCTCGTTGCCGCCCGCCCGGCTGTCGACCAGGGCGTGCACCGCGATCCCGGCGCGGGCGAGGTCCAGGGCGGTCGCGTAGCCGTCGTCGTTATTGGCGAAGACGACCGCGCGTTTGCCGGGCTGAACGGCGAAGCGGTTGACATAGCTTCGCGCCGCCGAGGCCAGCATGACGCCGGGCCGGTCATTGTCGGCGAAGACCAGGGGGCGTTCCGTCGCGCCCGCGGCCAGCACCACGCGCTTGGCCCGGAAATGCCAGAGCCGTTGACGCACGCCGAAAGCCGGCGGTGTCACCTGGTGGTCGGACACTCTTTCAACTGCGGCGATGACATTGCCGTCGTAATAGCCGAAACCCATGGTCCGGGTCATGACCGTGACGTTGTCGAGGCCGTCAAGTTCCGTCGAGGCCGTCCGAACCCAGTTCATGGCCGGCGCGTCGTCCAATACCTCGCGGTCCGAGCGTAGCCGTCCGCCGAGCGCGTCGCTTTCCTCGAGTAGGATCACCCGGGCGCCAGAGCGGCCCGCCGACAGCGCCGCCGCGATCCCCGCCGGTCCGCCGCCGACGACGAGGATGTCGCAATGGGCGTGCATCTTGTCATAGGAATCCGGGTCGGAAAGGTTGGTGCCGCTGCCCATTCCGGCGGCCTTGCGGATGAAATGCTCATAGAAATGCCAGCCCGGCAGTCCCATGAAGGTCTTGTAATAGAAACCGGCGACGAAAACCGGCGAGAGCAGGGCGTTCACCTGCATCACGTCGAGCATCAGATTGGGCCAGCGGTTCTGGCTATTGGCCTCCAGGCCCGCGAAAAGCTCGGTCACGGTCGCGCGTGTGTTCGGCTCGTGCCGCCCGCCTGACCGGAGTTCCACCAGGGCGTTGGGTTCCTCCGGCCCGGCGGTGTAGATGCCGCGCGGGCGATGGTACTTAAAGCTGCGTCCGACCAGCCTTACGCCATTGGCCAGAAGCGCCGAGGCCAAGGTGTCGCCGCGATAGCCATTGTAGGACTTGCCGTCGAAGGTGAAGGGCAGGGGGGCCAGCCGGTCGACCTCACCGCCCTCGTCCAGGCGGAACGGTTGCTCGGCCTTTCGGGGGAACAGCAGGCTCGGGATCAGGTCGCGGGGCGAGATCATGACGCGCCTCCGCTCTTGTCCGAGAGATCCTCATGCGGCAGGCCGGTCGCCAGAACTTCGTGGGTCAGGGTGTTCCGCAGCACCCGGATGAAGGCGCGGCAGCCCTGAATATGCTGCCAGGTTTCCTGGTGCGGGCCGCGTGGGTTGTCGCGGATATAGACATAGTCGAACCAATCCGCGTCGCTTGCCTCGCCGGCATGGGCGGGTCGGCTTTTGGTGGCGTCGCCGATATAGCTGAATTCCTCGTGGTCCCGGAGACCGCAATAGGGGCAGTCGAGCCTGATCATGTTCCGCCTCCTAGTGTCTGTTCGGGTAGGGGCCGGCGCCCCGTTCGTCGACCATGTAGCCGCGCTCGAATCTCTCGAGGTTCAGCCCGGCGTTAAACTCGTGCGGCGCGTCATTGGCGATGGTATGGGCGAAGACCCAGCCCGAGCCCGGGGTCGCCTTGAAGCCGCCATAGCACCAGCCGCAATTGAGATAGAGATTATCGATCGGTGATTTCCCGATGATCGGGCTGCCGTCCATGGACATGTCCATCACCCCGCCCCAGTGTCGCAGGATGCGCAGGCGGGACAGGCTCGGGATCATCGCCAGCCCGGCGCTGACCACGTGCTCGATCATCGGCGTGTTCCCGCGCTGGGCGTAGGAATTGTACATGTCGATATCGCCGCCGAAGACCAGGCCGCCCTTGTCGGACTGGCTGACATAGAAATGCCCGGCGCCGAAGGTCACCACGGTGTCGATCAACGGCTTCAGCGGCTCCGAGACAAAAGCCTGAAGCACGTGACTCTCGATCGGCAGCTTCATGCCGAGCTTGGAGGCCAGATATCCGGTATTGCCAGCCACCGCGAAACCGACCTTGCCGCAACCGATATCGCCGCGGGAGGTTTCGACCGCGGTAATCCGGTTGCCCTCGCGTTTGAAGCCGGTGACCTCGCAGTTTTGGATGATGTCGACGCCCAACCGGTCGGCGCCCCGCGCGAGGCCCCAGGCCACCGCGTCATGCCGCGCCGTGCCGCCGCGTGGCTGTTTCAGGCCACCATAGATCGGAAAGCGCGCGTTCTCGGAGAAATCGAGATACGGCATCTCGCGCTGGACCTGCTTGCGGTCCAGCAGTTCGGCGTCGATCCCGTTCAGCCGCATGGAATTGCCGCGGCGCGCGAAGGCATCCATCTGGCTGTCGGAATGAGCGAGGTTGGTGACCGCGCGCTGGCTGAACATGACGTTGAAGTTCAACTCGTCGCTCAGCTGTTCCCAGAGTTGTAGCGACTTCTCGTAGAAATGCGCGTTCTCCTCGAGCATGTAATTGGAGCGCACGATCGTGGTGTTGCGTCCGGTATTGCCGCCGCCGAGATAGCCTTTCTCCAGCACCGCGATATTGCGGATGCCGTGGTTCTTGGCGAGATAAAAGGCGCTGGCCATGCCATGCCCGCCGGCTCCGACGATGATCACGTCGTAGCTCTTCTTGGGCTCCGGATCGCGCCAGGCCCG
Source organism: Alphaproteobacteria bacterium (assembly GCA_038118725.1). Taxonomy (GTDB): domain Bacteria; phylum Pseudomonadota; class Alphaproteobacteria; order Thalassobaculales; family Thalassobaculaceae; genus JADHLJ01. The sequence goes on from JAYOIK010000003.1 coordinate 12,199, forward strand.
CCGCCAGTCCTTGTGACCGGTCAGCGCGTGGCGCAGCAAACTGAAAGCGGAATATTCGGCCATGAGCGGGGAGGGTCCACACATCAGAGGATGACGAGGTCGCGAGAATCGACCTGTCTCGCTTTTAGCATCCCCGGGGAAGGCCCAAAAGCCCAATACGGACGGAGAATATGGCGAATTCGCCGTTCTAGGATTTCACGAGGCGAAGATGGGGAGGTCTTTTAGGTGCATCTGGGTCGGATGGTGCGAATTGCTGGTCGTGGGCGGTCTTGGGAGCGGAGGCTTCCAGTCGCGTAATCGTCACGATCATCGTTGATCCGGGGTCGTTGTCGAATGGTGGAAGCGTGGGTTTTAAATATTCGAGGCCGGCTTGGGTTACAGGGAACGACTTCTTTCACTTCGTCCGCTCCGCCAAGCGCTCGGTGATCGCCGCCGACAGTCGTCCGGCTTCTCCGGCCATTGCGTCGATGATTGTCAGGGCCGGCTGACGGACGATGCCCTCGATGGTCAGACGGTCACCGCCTTGCGCGACGACCCGGTCCACCAGTTGACCGAACTCGCGCTCCCGGGATCGTCACGCGGGTCGGGTTGCTGGCGAACCAACGCGCGGCATTTGCCCGGATCGGGCCGAGGCTTTCATTGGTCTTGATGAAATCGCGGTCCCGGACCCCCGTCGCGTCCGGGCCGAGGCGGGCGATCATCTCGATGGCGATCCAGGCGAACCACCAGCGCCAGGGATCGGCGCGCAGCTCTCCATCGTCATAGACGTCCTGCAGCAGATGCAGCGTGGTCATCGGCGCGTCGGCCTTCAATCGCACCACCTGAGGCGGCAACGCGGTGATGGTCAGGGCTTGGAAGCGCCTGTCCGGCGTCTTGCGGGAGAACAACCCGTCGGCCTTGTCGCCCCTCAGCCCGGCGGCGACCATCAGCTCGTCGGTTTCGGTGACCTCGAACCAGTGCCGCAGGGCCATCGCCATGCCGCGAATTTGATCGTTGACGGTCGAGGCTTCAGGCATACGCATCCTCCACGTCTTATGATAAAATGTTCCGGGTGGTTTAGGGAGACAGGACCACGCGTCGGCCCGAGCGGCGGAACGACGCGGTGAAACTTCTTGGACTTGCCGCGAAAATTGGTGATGATCGGCGCTCAACCGGCACCAAGCCGGAGCGGGTCGACTATCGGGTTGCCGGCAACCCGAATAAGCGCTGGAACGAGGGGGAGCCTCGCGGCTCGCGACGCATGAGGGATTTGGAACTAGGTTTCCTTGGTCGCATCGGGGCGGCGATCAATCACCTTTTTCGCGATCGGGAAATCATCCTGCGGTCGGACGGTCGGATCCGTTATTTCACCCTGACCCGGCGCTTGCAGTTGTCCTTGGTTGTCGGTTGGTTCCTGATCGCCGGTTGGGTCGGATTCGCGACCATCGGCTATGTGAAGCAGTTTTCCCTGATTGAGGCCAAGAACCAGGCGATTTGGCGCTCCCAGGCGTCCTACCGCGAGCTTTTGGATCAGGTTTCCGACTATCAGCTCTCCATCGTCAGCATTACTCGGGACCTGAAGGAAACCCAGGCGCATCTGCGGCGCCTGTTCGATCAGAACGAAACCCTGAAACACACGCTCTATTCGACCGAAAACGAGTTGAAACTCACTCAGGTGGAGCGGGACAGGATCACCACCGGACGCACCGCCCTGCGCGATCAGTTTGAACTGCTCGGCAAGGAAGTGCGCCGCATGACCAGCAAGAACAACGCGCTGGAAAGCCATATCGGCAACCTGCGCGGGCATCTGGAAAGCGTGCAGGCGGAGAAGGCGGAGATCGCGGCGGAACGTCGGGCGATGGGGGATCGGCTCTGGCGGTTGAGCAACGATTTGCAGGGCTCGATCATGCGTGGTGAGCAGCTGGAGTCGACCATCGCCTCGCTTCGTTCCGATTTGCGCAATGCCATGATCAGCAAGGGCGCGATCGCGGTCGAGAACGATACCTTGCGCGCGCGGGTCGTGAACCTGGAAACCAGCCTCGCCGAGGAAGCCGAACAGCATCGCGCCCAACTGGAGGCGATTTCGGAGCGGGCGCTCAAGAACATTCATAAACTTGAAGCGGTTCTGACGCGGACCGGCCTCGATCTTCAGAACATCGCGCCCCTGCCCAAGGGGACGATCATGGGGCAGGGCGGTCCTTTCGTGCCCTATCATCCGGATATGCGACCGACCGAGGACGTGGATGCGCTCGAGGCGGAGATCCAGGTCAATATCGACCGCTGGGCCCAGCTGCGGGATCTCATGGCGACCGTGCCGCTCATCGCGCCGATCGAGAAGGGCTACACCTCCAGCCGTTTCGGTCGCCGCAAGGATCCGATCACCAAGCGTTGGGCGATGCACAAGGGGGTGGATCTGAGTGCTCCCTACAAGACGCCCGTGCATGCCACGGCTCCTGGAACGGTGGTTTTCGCCGGGCGCCGGGCGTTCTACGGACATACAATAGACGTGCAACATGAAAATGGGCTCATGACACGCTACGCCCATCTGTATAGGATCAAGGTTAAACGAGGACAAAAGGTCGATCTCGGCGAGACAATCGGTCTGCTCGGAAGCTCTGGTAGGAGCACGGGGCCGCACGTTCACTACGAGATTCGGCACTTGGGTAAGGCACTCAATCCCAGGAAGTTCCTAAGGGCGACACGAAATGTTCAATAACAAAAAAGAAGTCACCACGCCGACCGCCAGCGCGACCAAGAACGCCGCGCCGTCCCTGCTCAGTTCGGATCTGGTAATCAATGGAAACCTCGAGAGCGACGGCGACATGCAGGTCGACGGCACTGTTGAGGGCGACATCAAAAGCAAGCAATTGACGATCAGCGCGACCGCCGTTGTGCGCGGCTCCATCGAGGCGGAATCCGTGGTGATCGCCGGAAACGTCACTGGCCAGATCAAGGCGCGCCATGTGACCTTGAACAAGAGCGCCAAGGTGATCGCCGACGTTATCCAAGAGCGCCTGACCATCGAGCCTGGGGCCTTTTTCGAGGGTAACTGCCGGCACTTCCCTGGCGAGGAAGAAGTCGCCCCCAGGCGGATCGAGCAGAAGGCGCCGGCCAAGCCAAATGGGGCGGGCGCCGATGCGAAGCCCGCCAAGGCCGAGGAGGTCGCGGCGAGCGACGCCGCCTGACCGGTTCCCCGGATTTCGCGCCGAGAAGCCGAGAGCTAGCGATACCGCGTTAACGTGACCGCGCGACGACCGTCGCCGCGCAAGTCGGCGCGGTTTCTTCGTTGAGGCTCGAGAGGCAGTCCCCGTTCCGGATGGCTCCCGCGGCATCGGCATTTCGCCATCCAGTTTCCTGGGAGCCCAGGCGCAGCCGGTAGACTTGCATCGCCTCCAATACACGCTGTACGTAGTTTCGCGTCTCGGCGAAGGGGATACGCTCGATCCAATCGATCATATCCACGGTACCCAGGCGCGGGTCGCCGCGTTCCTTCAGCCACCGTGTTACCCGATGGGGGCCCGCGTTGTAAGCGGCCAGCGCGAGGACGTATTCGCCGCCGAACCGGTCAATTTGAGCCTTCAGATAACGGGACCCGAGGCGCATGTTGTAATCAGGGTCGACGGTCAAGCGCCCGCGTCCATAAGGAAGCTTGAGACCCCGCGCCACGTTGCGGGCCGTCGCCGGCATCAATTGCATGAGCCCTAAAGCCCCGACCCGGCTGCGCGCGGCCTCGTCAAAGCCGCTTTCCTGTCGTATCACCGCCAGGGTCAAAGCCGGTTCCGGCGCGTCCCGGCGCGGCACGTCGATCAAGGGATATCCCGCGTCGCTCAGGATATGACCGGAGCGCGCGGCGCGTCGGGCTGTATAAACGCCGATATCGAGATAGCCGCGCGAGCGGGCGCTGGCGGCGACCCAGACCGCCTCGTCGCGCGACATCGCGGCGCGCGCCGCCTCGCGAAAGAAACGTCGCGCCAGCTTTTCCCGTTTTATTTCGGAAAGCGCGACGGCGATTTCGACCAATTCCCGGATGCCGTCGCTGGTGGGTATGGCCGCCGCGGGCGTCGGCGCGGCCGGGAGTTTCTGAATGCTTGAAGGCACCTTTTCAGCCGCGAGCTGACCATAGAAGGTGGTCTGGTGAACGGCGGCGCGGGCGTACCAGCTCTGAGCGGCGGTTTCCGCGCCGGAGCTTTCCAGGGCCCGCCCGGCCCAGTAGGCGGCCCGCGCCCGACTGATCGGGGTTTTTACCCGGGCGTGCAGATCGGTGAAATAGCCCGCCGCCTCGGTTGCCTTGTCACGATAGCGTAGCGCGATCCACCCGGCGTGCCACTGGGCATCGGCGAAAGCGGCGCCCTTGCGCTGCACATGCCCCGCCGCGAGGAGATAGGCATCCTCGAGCCGCCCGCTATCCAAGGCATAGCGCACCTGGCGCGAACGCTCTTTCCACCAAAGCGCGCGAAACTCAGGCGTTTCCGGCATGTCCCATAGCAATTCCAGGGCCTCGTCCTTCAATCCCTTGCGATGACGCCAACGAAGTCGCTCATAGATCAGTCCTGGATCCGAGCGCAGTGTCTCGGGCACCCGCTTGATTGCGCCATCCACTCCGCCTGACATCGCGCGCAGATGTAGCCGGGCCTGAGCCAGACGTCGTTGTCCCGGTGATACCAAGCGCATCATCGCGCGCGCCGGGCCGGTCGCTCCAAGCCAAAGGAGCCGGTCCATGCGCCGCCAATGATCCTCTGGCCCCAACGCGGCGCGATGCTCCCGCAAAAACCGCTTTTGCTGCGAGGAAGTAAAGCGGGCCCGTGACCAGGTTTCCCGCACCGCCTTGGCGACCGCCGTCGCGTCTCCGGTTTCCTTTAGCGCGGCGATCCACTGTAGATATCCGGCACCGGTCGTGGCTGGATTGCTCTTGAACCATGCGAGCCGGTCCGCGACCGGTTCCTTGCCGGTCATTAACTCTTCGGCTCGGCGTACCAGATTCCGTCTTCTCGGCCATGCCTTGCGCCGCGCGAGAAAGTCGGCGATTTCGGCGAAACCGGCCTGGGCCCGCCCATCCTCCAGACGCATCCAGTTGAGCACGGTTTCCAACGAACGCTCTCGAGGTGATCTGTCGAGCTGGGACAGTTCTGTCCAGGCGCCGCGTTCCGCGAGGTCCAGCGCCGGACCGTAGGCCTTGGCGAGCTCGGACGGGATCGCCCAGGCCGGTCTATAGCCCGGTTTGGCGACGGGAAGGGGAAGGACGGGGTTTGTACTCGCGCCGCGCGTGGGAGCTTCCGGGCTCGGGCGCTGCTTCGGCAGGGGCGGGCCCGAGGCATTCAGTGAAACGGGAAACGCCAGGGACAGGATCAGGGATGATAGAGCCACCGGCCCCGAGGCGACGCGCCATGGGAACTTCCAAGCTGAGGCACGTTTGACGGCGGCGCGACAGGTCAACAACGGCTCCCGTCGGAAATTCGAAGACCCAATCCTCTTACTTTACAGATGCTTAGAAGGATAAACAAGCCAAGGTCTTGCCGCCCGCGCGGGCCGGGCGTATTGTCCGCCGTCTGGTCCACGTGATCCGTGGTTTGGCGCCGGCTTGGCCCCGGTAAGGGAGATGCATCATGACGTATAATCCAGGAAACCCGCTGTTCAAGGGCTCTCTCGTGGCGCTGATTACGCCCTTCAAGGATGACGGCGTGGACGAGGAAGCGTTCCGCAAGCTCGTTAACTGGCAGATAGACGAGGGGACCGACGGCTTGATCCCGGTGGGCACGACAGGCGAATCGCCAACCCTCAGCCATGAGGAGCACAAGCGGGTTGTCGAGCTCTGTGTCGAGGAGGCCAACGGCCGGGTTCCCGTCATTGCCGGAGCCGGTTCCAACTCCACCGCCGAGGCGGTCGATTTCACGCGCCACGCCAAGGAAGCCGGCGCGGACGCGGTCTTGCACGTGACGCCGTACTACAACAAGCCGACCCAGGAAGGCATGTACCGGCATTTCACGGCCATCGCCGAGGCGGTCGATATTCCGATCATCATCTACAACATCCCGCCGCGCAGCGTGATCGATATGTCCATCGACACCATGAAGCGTTTGGCCGAGCATCCCAATGTCGTCGGCGTCAAGGACGCGACCGCCGACTTGGTGCGCCCGCTCAAGACCCGTTTGGCGATCGGTCCGGATTTCTGCCAGCTTTCGGGCGAGGACGCGACGATCATGCCGTATTTGGCCCAGGGCGGGCATGGCTGTATTTCGGTGACCTGCAATGTCGCGCCAGGGCCGCTTTCGGAAATGCATAAGGCTTGGCAGGCGGGGGACGTGGCGACGGCCATGTCGATCAACGATCGGCTGTTGCCGCTACATGACGCGCTGTTCTGCGAGACCAGCCCGGGACCGGTAAAGTACGCCGCCAGCCTACTGGGGATCTGCTCGCCGGACGCACGTCTGCCGATTTGCGAGATCGCCGATTCAAGCAAGCAGCGGGTCGAGGACGCGATGCGGCACGCGGGACTGCTGAACTAACGGACATCATTGGCGTTTAACGCCACGATCTAGATACCTGGAGGCTGCCATGGCGGCCGGAACGGACACGCGCCCGATCGCGCAAAATCGGCGCGCGCGTTACGACTATTTCATCGACGAGACCGTCGAAGCCGGCATTATCCTCGTCGGGACGGAGGTCAAGTCCCTGCGCGAGGGAAAGGCGAGCATCGGCGAGGCCTATGCCGGCGAGTCGGGCGGTGCCTTGGCCCTGTTCAACGCCAATATCCCGGAATACGCCGCCGCGAACCGATTCAACCATGAACCCCGCAGGGTCCGTCTTTTGCTGGTGCACAAGAAGGAGCGCGACCGGCTTTTGGGACTGGTGCGGCGCGAGGGCTGCACGATCGTGCCGCTCTCCGTCTATTTCAATCATCGGGGCATTGCCAAGGTTCAGCTCGGCGTGGCGCGCGGCAAGCGCAAGGTCGACAAGCGCGAGGACAGCAAGCGACGGGATTGGCAGAGGGAAAAGTCGCGACTGATGAGAAGCAAGGATTTATAGATACAACAACAAGTTATTCGACTTATTTAAGATAATGGATTGTATGGTGCAGCGAGCATCCAAGCTCCTTGGAGCGCCTTTCACTTAGCGAACCCGCCACCTATGCCTCGTCCAAGCACTGTCTGATATCCCGAAAAACATCCTCGAACATCGCCTCGGTCAATCGACCGGTATTCGTGTTGTAGCGCGAGCAGTGATAGGAGTTCGCCAGCACGGGTCGGTCCGGTAGCGCATGCATGGCCTGGTGGGAGAATTTGAAGTCGGCCTTGCGGATGCCCAGAACCGTCAGAACCGCGCCATGAGCCAGCCCGCCGAGGGCCAGCATCACCTTGAGGTTCGGCATCGCCTCGATCTCGTCCAACAGAAACGGCGCGCAGGCCCTGACCTCGGCGCCGACCGGCTTGTTCTCCGGTGGCACACAGCGCACGGCGTTGGTGATCCGGCAATCAACGAGGGTCAGACCGTCATCGGGGCGGGAATCATACCGCCCCCGGCTGAAACCGAAACGGTCGATGGTCTGATAAAGCAGATCACCCGCCCAATCGCCGGTGAAAGGCCGCGACGTTCGGTTCGCGCCGCGCAGACCGGGAGCTAGCCCGACGATCAACAAGCGTCCGTTGATGTCGCCGAAGGAGTCCACCGGCGCGTTGTGCCAATCCGGAAATTTCGCGCGTTGCTCAACCCGAAAATCAACAAGGCGCGGGCAAAGCGGACAGTCCCGTCCGGGTTGCGATGGGATCGGCATGGGCTACGGCGTGTTGTGGGCCGACGAGAGAGCGTCAGTAGTTGCCGCGCCGCGTGGTGACCTCGGCCTCGTCGTCGAAATCCTCGTCATCGTAGTCGTCATCGTCCTCGAGATCGGCGTTATCGCGGGCCAAATTGTTGTGTGCCGGCCGCGGCGGGCGGTCTCCGTGGGAGCGGGCGATCTGCTCGGAGAGCTGCTGGAGCTCCAGAAACACGTCGGCCTGACGGCGCAGCTCGTCTGCGACCATCGGCGGATGCGAACGCACGGTCGAGACCACGGTGACCCGCACGCCCTTGCGCTGCACGGCCTCGACCAGCTTGCGGAAGTCGCCGTCACCGGAGAACAGTACGATGTGGTCCAGACGCTCCGCCATCTCCAGCATGTCGATGGCGAGCTCGATATCCATGTTGCCCTTGATCTTCCGGCGACCCGAGGCGTCGGTGTATTCCTTGGTCGGCTTGGTGACCATGGTGTAACCGTTGTAGTCGAGCCAGTCGACCAGGGGGCGGATCGGCGAGTATTCCTGATCCTCGATCAGGGCGGTGTAGTAAAACGCGCGAACCAGACGACCGTTTTTCGCGAATACATCCAAAAGGCGTTTGTAATCAATATCAAAACCCAGGGAGCGGGCGGCGGCGTAAAGGTTGGCGCCGTCAATGAAAAGCGCGATGCGCTCTTGCGGATAAAAATGCATTAAGTTTTCCTCTCCACCCGCCTCTTGCGGGAAATGAATGTCGGTCGGTTGACGTCTATGGTGGCTTCACACTGGGTGACATACGGCTAATAGCGCGCATCATCGGCGAAAGCGCTGGGACTATACACGATTTATCCGGCATTGTCCGTAGTATTTGCTTGGTTCCGTGAGAGCGGGATGTTTGGAGTCTTGTGATGATCATTGTCGGCGTTGGCGCGAACCTGCCTGGTCCAGGGCAAGTCGACGCGCGAGGTACTTGCGAGGCCGCGCTACGGGGACTGGAAGAACGAGGCGTCCAGGTCGCCGCGCTTTCCCCCTGGTATGAAAGCGAGCCGGTGCCGCGATCCGATCAGCCTTGGTATGTGAACGCGGTGGCGCGCCTGACATGTCACCATGGTGCGAGCGAGCTGTTAACGCTCTTACACGAGGTCGAGGCGGCGTTCGGACGCGTCCGAGGGGCCGCGAACGCGGCGCGAACACTTGACCTGGACCTTCTGGATTTCGACGGCGCCGTGAGTGACGAGGGTGCCTGGCCGGTCATGCCACATCCGCGAATGCACGCCCGGGCCTTCGTGCTTCTCCCGCTGCGGGATATTGCTCCGGACTGGACACATCCGGTTTCCTGCCTCGGGCTGGATACATTGATCGCGGATTTACCTCCTGATCAGCGAATTCGGCGGGTTTAAAATCACGTAGGAGCAACGTAGCCCATTTTCCCGTCGCCCCAGCGAAAGCTAGTGCTCGAAGTCGCTGCCAAGAGCCTCGGCTTGTCCCCGGCGCGACGAAGAAGACGGGATTGAAACCGATACGGCGATAGATTCCGGAAAACCAGGCTTCATCGCCGTCGTCCTCGCGCAAGCGAGGTCCTCTTGAAGGATAGCTCGGTTCCCGTCCGTGCGAGGACGACGATCCCAGGCTTTCGATACTCGTGTTCCTTGCGCTTATTCCGCCGCGCGGGCGGGGCCCTCGCTATTGCTTGCCCAATCGCCGATATCCGCGAGCGCGCGGGTGGCCATGGCTTGTTTGCGATCGCGACCCTTCAGGCGCCGCTTTTTACCGTTCGCGGTGATCTGCGGCGGGACTGGCGGAAAAAGCCCGAAATTGACGTTCATCGGCTGAAAGGTCTTGGCGTCGGCGCCGCCGGTGATATGCGAGAGCAGTGCTCCGAGCGCGGTGGTCACCGGCGGCGGCGCGGCGTCCCGACCCAGCCGTTCCGCCGCGGCGAGGCGCCCGGCCAGCAGCCCGATCGCGGCGCTTTCGAGATATCCCTCCACCCCAGTGATCTGTCCGGCGAACCGCAATCTCGGTTGCGCCTTGAGACGGAGTTGGTCGTCCAGGAGTATCGGCGCGTTGATGAAGGTATTGCGATGCAGCCCGCCGAGCCGCGCGAATTCGGCGTTCTGGAGCCCGGGGATCATCCGAAATACCTGGGTCTGGGCGCCGTGCCGCATCTTGGTCTGAAAACCGACGATGTTGTAGAGCGTTGCCAGCGCGTTGTCCTGGCGAAGCTGAACCACCGCGTGCGCCCGTTCGCCAATTCGCGGGTCGGTCAGACCGACCGGCTTCATCGGGCCAAAGCGCAATGTCTCCGGTCCGCGCGAGGCCATGACCTCGATCGGCATGCAGCCGTCGAAATAGGGGGTGTCCTTCTCCCAGTCCTTGAAATCCATGGTCTCGGCGGCGAGCAGGGCGGCGATGAAGGCCTCGTACTGGGCCTCGTCAAGCGGGCAATTGATGTAGTCGGCGCCGTCGCCCTTGTCGTAGCGGGATTGGAACCAGGCGGTGGAGAAATCGATACTGTCCTTGTGAACGATCGGCGCCAGCGCGTCGAAAAAGGCCAGGGCGTCCTCGCCGGTAAGCGCCTGGATCGCCTCGGCCAGGGCGGGCGAGGTCAGCGGTCCGGTGGCGACGATGACACTTGACCAATCCTCGGGCGGCAAGCCCGCGACCTCGCCCCGATCCAAGGTGATCAGCGGTTCCGCCTCGATCGCGCGTTGCACGGCGCCGGAGAAGTCGTGGCGGTCGACGGCGAGCGCGGAGCCAGCCGGAACCTTCGCGCCATCCGCCGAGGCCATGATCAACGAGCCGCAACGGCGCATCTCCTCGTGCAGAACACCGACCGCGTTGCTCTCGTGATCGTCCGAGCGAAACGAGTTCGAACAGACGAGTTCGGCGAGACCCTCGGTCTGGTGCGCCTCGGTCATGCGAACCGGACGCATCTCGTGCAGGACCACGGGAACGCCGGCGCGGGCAAGCTGCCATGCCGCCTCGGAGCCGGCGAGACCGCCGCCGATAACGTGAACCGGAGATATGTCGGACATGGGATTGAAGCTCCACACTAGCGGGCCGTCTATCCGACAGTGCATACTCTTGCCGCGCGCCGGGTTCAACGGCTGACGCGACGGTGGCTGTCCCGAGTGCGGACTTGGATGGCGGAAACGGTAACGAGACGGCGATGGCGGACGATCCGGAAGAGGAAGTCATACCGGGCAAGGGCGTATTCGCGCCTCGTAAGAAGCTCAACTATCTCGACAGCTATTCCGACCAGAAGCTGGATACGAGCGACCCGGCGGTTTTCAAGCAGCGCATGCTCGCCTTCTGCAGAAAGAACGAAAACGCCGCCCGCGCGCTCCTCGCGGGCAATATCCAACTCCTTGGCTTCGAGCATGTCAGCGAGAGTTTTGGAGACAAATGGCCAAGGGTGAAGGCGCGGGTGCATTTGCTGACCGAGTCGATCATCAAGAAGCATATCTCTCGCGACGACATTTATGTCCGGGCCAATGACGAGCAGTTCATCGTGCTGTTCGCCAAGACCGACACCGCGCTTGCCGAGCGCCGCGCCAAGCGGATTTCGGAAGAGGTGAAAAGAACCCTGCACGGCTTCAACGACGGAACCGAGGGGCTGAGCGCCAAGGCGATGGTCTTCGAGGTGCCGGCGAAGGACCCGGAGAAACTAGCCTCGGCCGCGGATCTGTCGAAATCCGTCGAGGAAGCGCGCGAGGAGAAGGAAGCCGAGGAGCGCCGCGCCTTCGACGAGGCCAAGGACGAGATGCGGCTGACATTCTGGCCAATCGCCAATGTTCGAAAGCGTCTGGTTTCCATGTATCAGGCGAATGTCGTGGTCCCCGAGGGCAAGATGCCGGAGGTTGAAAGCGAGTCCGGCGCGCTTGAAGCGGCATTGGACACCTTCGCGCTCGGCGCGTCGGTTCCGGCGCTAGCCGAGGCGCTAGGCGCTCGCAGCCGCGCGTTTCTGGTTGTGCCGGTGCATTTGGAAACCTTGGACGTCAAGCGCTTTCGAGAGGCCTACCTGGATCAATGCAGGGAACTGCCGCAGGTCAGCTCGAAGCGGCTGCTACTCATGGTCGACGGGATCCCCGACGACGTGCCGCAATCCAAACTGCACGCGGTCTTTTCCTATGTCGCGCCGTTTGTCGCCGGTTTCGTGGGGCGTTTTCATGCCGGCTTCGAGCGTGGTGAGAAACTGGGGGGCGTTTCGTTTGTCGGCTTGGCCGTCAGTGGCGCCGGTGTGGCCGGAGGAACGGATTTGGACGAGCGGGCCTACGGCGCTTTCGTTGAGCGAAATCGCGTGGGCAAGTCCCGTGGCTTCTTTACCGAGGCGGAAACCATCGATGCCGCGACAATGGCCCGAAAGGCCGGATTCGACTATGTCCAGGGGATCGGTGTCGCGCCCGCGATGAGCCAATTCGGGGCGGTGTTCTCCATCACCTGAGTTGCGCGAGATCCTTGGTGACTTGGGCTATCACGGGCTTCCAGGCCTTGGATTGGTCTTGGCGGTAGAGGCGGACACTGGGATACCAAATGCTGTCCGGACGGTGCATCAGCCAGCGCCAATCCGGGACATGAGCAAGCAAGACCCAAGTCCTGACCCCGAGTGTGCCCGCGAGATGGGCGTTGACCGTATCGACGGTGATCATCAGGTCAAGTCCGCGGATCAGAGCGGCGGCTTTCAGGAAACCCGGGGTTTCGGAATGGAAAACCAACCGGTGCCTGAAAGAGCAGCTGGCCGTTTGATCAAGCGCCTCACCGTGCTGGATAACGTGCAATCGGATATTGGGAAGGTCAGCGAGCGGCGCCAGAAGTTCCAGGGGAATCGATCTTTCATGATCGCGGTGATGCTTCGGGTTGCCCGCCCAGACCAGCCCGACATCCAGAACGCCCTCTGTCTTGGAGCGGATCCAGGGCGTCGGCGGATTCAGGAAGGTGAGGGGTGAAGAAACGCTGTCCGGCGTATCACCGGAAAGCCGCGCCAACGACATCAGCGGGATGTGGTAGTCCGCCGGCGGCGGTGCCTCCTGGCCGCGAGCATGAACGGTTCCGGTATCCGGCGATAGCCGCAGCAGGGGCGTGAGTTCCGGTTGCGCCTCCAGATGGGGTATTCCTCCGCGTTCGGTAACAAGACGCATGTAGCGGCTGAAATGAATGGTGTCGCCCAGGCCTTGCTCGGCCCAAACCATCACCGTCTCGCCGTTGAGGTCTCGCCCGTCCCAAAGTGCCTGGCCCGGCTCTCTCCAGGCGGTGGTCTGGGCCCGCGAACGCCAGCGATGCTCAAAGGCGGAGAAGCCGCGGGCGAAATCGCCTGAAAGCAACAGCATCAGAGCGCGATTGAACTGGTAGTCGGCGTTCTCGGGCGCGATGAGCACCGCCCTGTCATGAGCCCGGATCGAAGCGGGTATCGCGGCGTCCCGTTCAAGCAGATTGCCGAGATTATACCAGGCGGGCGCGAATCCCGGCGCGGAGACGAGGCTTCGCCGATAGGCTTTTCGCGCGGCCTCGGGATCGCCGAGTTCGACCCGCGCGGCGCCGAGATTGGACAGGAATGTCGGATCTCCCGGAATCACGCAAAGCCCGCGCAACGCGGCACGCGACGCGATGTTCGGCTCCTTGGTCTCCGAGGCCCATAGAACGCGGGCCATCAGCGCGATCGGGTCACCCGGTTGGACCAGGACCGCTCGTCGCGAGGCCCGGTCCTGGGCGAGGGGGCGGTCCATGCCGCCAAGGGATCTCGCGAGATTATTGAGGGCGGTCGGATGGATCGGCGATACGATCAAGGCCCGGCGCGCGACCCTCTCGGCCTCCGGCTTGTCGGCGCGGCGTAGAGCGATGCCCGAGGCATTGATCAGAACCGCCGCATCGCTCGGCGCCAGCACCAGGGCTCGAACAATTGCGGTTCGAGCGCCGTCCAGATCGCCTAGATCCAGCGCGGCGGCGGCGACCGCCCCCCAGAGCCTATGATGCCCCGGCAGGGTTCGCGCGGCGTTGTCGTATAGACGCAGAGCGCCTTGGAAATCTCCGGAGCGATGCAGGGCGAATGCGCGGTCCAGACTCGCCGCGAGATCCGAATGCCCGGGAGACGCATTGCCGGAGGTCAAGTACCGCCTCCGACGCTAGGCCGAACGGCGTTGGCTTTGCCGGGCGAGATAGGGCACGAGATACTGTCCGGTGAAACTCTCCTCGACCTCGGATACCGCTTCGGGAGTGCCCTCGGCGACCACCCGTCCGCCCCCGGCGCCGCCGAGCGGGCCGAGATCGATGATCCAGTCGGCGGTCTTGATGACTTCCAGATTATGCTCGATCACCACTACCGTATTGCCGGTCTCGACCAGGGCCTGGAGCACGTCGAGCAGTTTGCGTACATCGTCGAAATGCAACCCGGTGGTCGGCTCGTCTAGGATGTAAAGGGTCTTGCCGGTGGCGCGCCGCGACAGCTCCTTGGCCAGTTTCACGCGCTGAGCCTCGCCGCCCGACAGGGTCGTGGCCGGCTGCCCGACCTTGATATAACCGAGGCCGACCTGTTGCAGCGTGACCAGCTTGTCGCGGATCGACGGGACGGCCTTGAAGAACTCGGCGCCCTCGTCGACGGTCATGTCGAGAACCTGGGCGATCGACTTGCCGCGATAGGCGACCTCCAGGGTCTCCCGGTTGTAACGCTGACCCTTGCAGACATCGCATTGGACATAGACGTCGGGCAGGAAATGCATCTCGATCTTGATCACCCCGTCGCCCTGACAGGCCTCGCAGCGCCCGCCCTTGACGTTGAACGAGAAGCGGCCGGGCGCGTAGCCTCTGGCCTTGGCCTCGGGCAGACCGGCGAACCAGTCGCGGATCGGCGTGAAGGCGCCGGTATAGGTCGCGGGGTTGGATCGCGGCGTCCGCCCGATGGGGGATTGGTCGATATCGACGACCTTGTCGATATGCTCGAGCCCCTCCAAGGCGTCATGCGGCCCGGGAATCTCGCGCGAGCCGTGCAGGCGCCGGGCTACCGCCTTCCACAGCGTCTCGATGATCAGCGAGGACTTACCGCCGCCGGAAACCCCGGTGACGCAGGTAAAGGTGCCGAGCGGAACGGAAACGTCGATGGATTGCAGATTGTTGGCCCGCGCGCCCTTGAGGGTCAGCTTCCTGCCACGCTTGCTCTTGCGGCGGCGTGGCGGAAGCGGGATCTGCCGGAAACCGGTCAGGTATTGGCCGGTCAAGCTGTCCGGCGCCCGCATGACCTCCTCCGGTGTGCCGTGGGCCACCACGTTGCCGCCATGCACGCCGGCGCCGGGCCCCATGTCGACCACATAGTCGGCTTGGCGGATAGCATCCTCGTCATGCTCGACCACGATCACGGTGTTGCCGAGATCGCGCAGCCTTTTCAGGGTTTCCAGCAGCCTGTCATTGTCCCGCTGATGCAGACCGATTGAAGGCTCGTCCAGCACGTAGAGCACCCCGGTGAGACCCGAGCCGATCTGGGAGGCCAGCCGGATCCGCTGACTCTCGCCACCCGACAGAGTGCCCGAGTTACGCGAGAGCGTCAGGTAGTCAAGCCCGACATTGTTCAAAAAACCCAACCGCTCCTTGATCTCCTTGAGGATGCGATAGGCGATCTCGGCCTGTTTGTCGGTCAGGTCGTCATCCAGGGCGTCGAACCACCGAACCGCCTCGGAGATTGACATATCCGTGACCTCGGAGACGGTGAGGCCGGCGATCTTGACCGCCAGCGCGGCGGGCTTCAGGCGCTGCCCGGCACAGGCCTCGCAAGGCGCGACGGCCTGGTACTTGGACAGCTCCTCGCGCGCCCAGGCGGAATCGGTTTCCTTGAACCGGCGTTCCATGTTCGGGATCAAACCCTCGAAGGGCTTGGTGGTCTGATAGCGACGCAGGCCGTCGTCATAGGTCATCACCACCGATTCCGAGCCGGTCCCGTAAAGGATCGACATTCGCACCTTTTCGGAAAGGTCCCGGAAGGGCGTGTCCATTTTGGCCCGGAAGTGCTTGGCCAGGCTCTCGAGGGTTTGCAGATAGTATTTCGACGAGGAATTCGCCCACGGCGCTATCGCCCCGCCCTTGAGGGAACGACCCTGGTCGGGAACGACGAGATCGGCGTCGAAATACATCTTGGTTCCCAAGCCGTCACAGGCCGGGCAGGCCCCGAAGGGATTGTTGAACGAAAACAACCGAGGCTCGATCTCGTCGATGGTAAAGCCGGAAACCGGACAGGCGAACTTGGCGGAAAAGGTATGCCGGTCGCCGCTGGTCGCGTCCTCGGCGAAGAGTAGGCCGTCCGAGAGTTCCAGCGCCGTCTCGATGGAATCGGCGAGCCGGGTCTGCAAGCCCTGGCGAACCACCAGCCGGTCGACGACCACCTCGATGTCGTGCTTGTATTTCTTGTCGAGGGCCGGGACCTCGTCGATCTCCAGCATCTCGCCATCGACCTTGACCCGCTGAAAGCCGCGCTTGCGCAGATCCGCCAGTTCGCGCTTGAACTCGCCCTTCTTGCCGCGGGCGATCGGCGCCATCAGATAGAGCCGCGTGCCCTCGGGAAGCGCCAGGATCGCGTCGACCATCTGGCTGACGGTCTGGCTTTCGATCGGCAGGCCGGTCGCCGGCGAGTAGGGGATACCGACCCGCGCATAGAGTAGCCGAAGGTAGTCGTAGATCTCCGTCACGGTGCCGACGGTGGAGCGCGGGTTGCGCGACGTGGTCTTCTGCTCGATCGAGATCGCCGGCGACAGCCCCTCGATAAGGTCCACGTCGGGCTTCTGCATCAACTCCAGGAATTGACGGGCATAGGCCGACAGGCTCTCGACATAGCGGCGTTGACCTTCGGCATAGATCGTATCGAAGGCGAGGGATGACTTGCCGGAACCGCTCAGGCCGGTGATCACGATCAGCCTGTCGCGCGGCAGGTCGACGTCAACATCGCGCAGATTATGTTCCCGCGCGCCGCGCACATGGATGGATTGTCTCTCGCCGTGACCGTTCATGCCGCTTTCGCCAATACTTGCCGTGCCAGTGCTCGGGAATGAGTCGGGACCGATAATATATGGCCCCGGCGGAGGCGATGGCTACTGCCAGAAACCGATCCGGGGAACTTCTTTTGGGGGTAAAATGTGGACAACCGAACATCTCTGTTTTGATTCAAGTCGTTGGCGCGCGAGGCCAATTTCCGGGCCGATGGCGGGATGAAAAAATCTTCCGGCATTCGGCCCTAAAGCGCGCACTTCCCGTTGTCCGAACCATCCCCGGTGTGGGACAGTGCGGTCGATTCGACATCGAACCCCGGGCGGAAATCATGGCAGGTAGCGTTAACAAGGTCATTCTCGTTGGTAATCTCGGTCGCGATCCCGAAGTGCGCAGCATGCAGGACGGTGGCAAGATCGTGCAGCTTTCGGTCGCCACCTCGGAAAACTGGCGCGACCGCAATACCGGTGAACGCCGCGAGCGCACGGAGTGGCATCGCGTGGTGATCTTCAACGAGAATCTCGCCAAGGTCGCCGAGCAGTATCTGCGCAAGGGCTCGTCGATCTATGTCGAAGGCCAGTTGCAAACCCGCAAATGGACCGACCAACAGGGCCAGGAACGCTACACCACCGAGGTGGTGCTGCAACGCTATCGCGGCGAACTGACGATGCTAGGCGGGCGTGGCGACGGTGGCCCGGGCGGCGGTGGCGGCGGCGGTTATGACGACTACGACCAAAGCGGCGGCGGCGCGCCGAGCGCCGGCGGTGGCCGCGGCGCTCCGGCGGGCGGTCCCGACGACCTGGACGATGAAATCCCGTTTTAACGGTCGCGCGAGGCCCTGGCTTTCGCCAGGGATTCGGCGAGAGATGGCGCGACGGGCGGCGAATCTCCTTTTCCCGGTTATCGAATCCCTGGACTTGATCCAGGGTCTGTCCCGGGCGTCTCTCTGGCGGCGCGAGACCCTGGCTTTCGCCAGGGATTCGCGTTGGTGGGAGCGGCGGGCGCGCGAATGGGCGCGGCTTATTTCGAGCGACCCTATAAGCTATTGAAAAATCGTATTTATTAGGTGCCTTTCTCGGGGCGGCGGCATTGTTCGCGGATGCGAAATATGCTATTGTTTTGGGGCGAATCGTGGGGCCGTTTCTTGGCTCCGCAGATCGAGAAATTTACGCAACTCACTCGGCGGTATCGTGACCGATTCGGACCAACATCTTCCCGACATCGCGCCCGTTTCAATCGAAGACGAAATGAAGCGCTCCTATCTCGATTACGCGATGAGCGTGATCGTGTCCCGAGCGCTCCCGGATGTCCGAGACGGCCTTAAACCCGTGCATCGCCGCATTCTTTACGCGATGAAGGACGGCGGTTACGACTGGACCCGTCCGTATCGCAAATCGGCGCGTATCGTCGGTGACGTCATGGGTATGTATCACCCGCATGGCGATAGCGCGATCTACGACACCATGGTCCGCATGGCGCAGGATTTTTCCATGCGCCTGCCCTTGGTGGATGGTCAGGGTAACTTCGGCTCGATGGACGGCGATCCTCCGGCGGCGCACCGGTATACCGAGGCGCGGCTCGCGAAATCCGCCGAGGGTCTGCTGCGGGATATCGACAAGGACACCGTCGATTTCGTCCCCAATTATGACGAAAGCACGACCGAGCCCTCGGTCCTGCCGGCGGAGTTTCCCAACCTGCTGGTCAACGGCGCCGGCGGCATCGCCGTGGGCATGGCGACCAACATCCCGCCGCATAATCTGGGCGAGGTGGTCGATGCCTGCCTCGGTTATATCGACAATCCCGGGATCACCATCGATGAGCTGATGGAGATCGTGCCGGGCCCCGATTTTCCGACCGGCGGCACGATCCTCGGGCGCGCCGGTATCCGCGAGGCGTATCACACCGGGCGTGGCTCGGTGATCATGCGGGCCAAGGCCGAGATCCAAGAGATCCGAAAGGACCGTTTCGCGATCATCGTCTCAGAGATTCCCTACCAAGTGAACAAGGCTCGGATGATGGAGCGGATCGGCGAGATCGTCCGCGAGAAAATCGTCGAGGGTATATCGGATCTTCGCGACGAGAGCGATCGCGACGGCGTGCGCGTGGTGATCGAGTTGAAGCGCGACGCGGTACCAGAGGTGGTGCTGGCGCAGCTCTATCGTTTCACCGCGATGCAGACCTCGTTCGGCGTAAACATGCTGGCGCTCAACCAGGGGCGCCCGGAGCAGCTCAATCTGCGCGACATCATCGGCGCCTTCGTGGCGTTCCGAGAGCAGGTGATCACCCGGCGTACGGCCTATCTGTTGCGGCGCGCGCGGGACCGGGCGCATGTCTTGGCCGGCTTGCTGGTGGCGCTGAACAATATCGACGAGATGATCGCGCTGATCCGCGCCGCCGCCGACGCCGCGGAGGCTCGCCGGGAAATGACGTCGCGGGATTGGCCGGCCGAGGGTGTCGCCGACTTCATCGCGATCATTGATGATCCCGGGCACGTGGTCGTGGACGGTCGTTATCGCCTGTCCGACGCGCAAGCCCGCGCGATCCTGGAATTGCGCTTGCAACGCCTGACTGGGATGGAGCGCTCCAAGCTGGTCGAGGAGACCCAGGAGCTCGCCGGCAAGATCGCGGAATATCTGGAGATCCTGCAATCCCGCCCGCGTCTGTTGGACGTGATGCGCGAGGAATTGGTCAGCGCAAAGGAAACGTTCTCGACGCCGCGCCGCACGGTGCTCGAGGAGAACGAGTTCGAACACGACATCGAGGACCTTATCCAACGCGAGGACATGGTCGTCACCGTCAGCCTCAACGGCTACATCAAGCGGGTACCGCTCTCGGCCTATCGCGCGCAACGTCGGGGCGGCAAGGGACGCTCCGGGATGTCGACCCGCGAGGAGGATGTGGTCAACCGGCTTTTCGTGGCCAATACCCACACGCCGATCCTGTTCTTCACCTCGCGCGGCATGGTCTATCAGATGAAGGTCTATCGCCTGCCGCTGGCGACCCCGCAAGCGCGCGGCAAGGCGATGGTCAATCTGCTGCCCCTGGAGGAGGGGGAGTGGATCCAGACGGTTATGCCGATGCCCGCCGACGAGGAGGCTTGGGGCGATCTGCACGTCATGTTCGCGACCTCCGCCGGCACGGTACGCCGGAACGCGTTGTCCGACTTCACCGAGATCCGCCGCAACGGCAAGATCGCCATGAAGCTGGACGATGGCGATCAGTTGATCAGCGTGCAGCCCTGTACCGAGGATAGCGACGTGTTGCTCGCCACCCGCAAGGGCAAGGCGATCCGCTTCCAAACCTCCGATGTCCGCGTGTTCCAAAGCCGCGGTTCAATGGGCGTGCGGGGTATCAGGCTGGCCAAGGATGATGTCGTGGTTTCCATGTCGATCCTGCGTCATGTCGACTACGAGGACGTGCCGGGGACCGATCAGCAAGAGCGCGAGGTGTATCTTCGACAAACCGCGCATCTGCGCAAGCTGGCGGGCGAAGGCGACGGCGAGGGTGGCGGCAATGGAGAGGCCTCCTCGCCGCCGGAGTTCTTGCTGAGCGAGGAACGCCTGGCCAAGCTCGGCGCCGCCGAGGAATTCATCTTGACGGTGACCTCCACCGGCATCGGCAAGCGCACCTCCGCCTATGAATACCGGATCACCAATCGCGGTGGTCAGGGTATCTGGAACATGGATATGACCGACAAGGTGGGCGACGTTGTTTCCGCCTTCCCGGTTAATCACATGGATCAGATCATGCTGGTCACCGACGCCGGACAGCTTATTCGCTGCGCCGTTGACGAGATCGGCATCAAGGGCCGACGTACCCAGGGCGTTTGGGTATTCCGGGTCAGCGACGACGAAAAAGTCGTTTCGGTCAGCCTGATCGGCGAGGATTCAGGCGACGACGCCGACGAGGCCCCCGATGGTGAACTCGTGGAAGGCGAGGCAGGCGTAACCGGAGGGGATGACGATCATTCCGACCCGGATGATGATACCGCCGAGCCAACGTCTTGATCTCCAGGGCGTGAACCAATAGCAATGGCACTGGGATTAATCGGAGGCTGACATGCGTATTGGTGTCTATCCCGGCACGTTCGACCCGATCACGAACGGCCATATCGACATCATCAGACGGGCGAGCAAGATGTTGGACCGGCTGATCGTCGGCGCGGCGCGCAATCCGGGTAAGGGGCCGATGTTCAGCCTCGATGAACGTTCGGAGATGGTGCGGGACGAACTGTCGGCCGTTCACGAGGACAACAGGCGCACCGGCCATGAATGCGAGATAGAAGTCACGTCCTTCGACAATCTGCTCATCCATTTCGCGCAAGAGAACAACGCCCGCTTCATTATCCGAGGGCTCCGCGCCGTGTCCGATTTCGACTATGAGTTTCAGATGGTCGGGATGAACGCGCGGCTGAATCCGGAAATCGAAACGGTGTTCCTGATGGCCTCGGAAAAGCACCAATTCATCGCCTCGCGCCTAGTCAAGGAAATCGCGATACTGGGTGGCGAGATTCACCAATTCGTCCCTCCTCGGGTTGAACAGCGCGTTCGCGCGGCGATTGCCAAGACCGTCGACTGACAGGGGCTTCGTCGCGGCTGTCGCGGCACGGCGTTCTCCCGAGCGCGCCGGCCCCGTGTTGCGTGGTGAATGGTGGGAAAGAGCGTCGGGCGCGGATGAACGACGGTTTCAAGATACCGGTCATGGTTCGAGAGTATGCCGCGCGGAACTATCTCTCGTTTGTAGACGGTTCCGGAAAAGACCAGAAGCGGTTTAGCTGAAAATAGTATCCGCGATCGCTCTCCGCGTTTTGCGGCCTCGTTGACCGATTCGAGCGCGCTATCCGCGGAACCGGTATATCCTTTCAATCAAGATTTCGTGGCAGATCTTGCGTGTCACGGTCTCCTATGTCACAAGATACGGACCAATCACGATCCGCGAGAAACATGATGTCTCGGCTATCGGCGGCTGTTGTTTTCGGTTTGATCCTGGCATGGCTATCGCCGGGTTCAGTGATGGCCAGCGAGGATTTCTCCACATGGCTGAAAGGCGTGCGGGCGGAGGCCCGGTCCCAGGGCATATCCCAGGCAACCCTGGACGCCGCGTTTAAGGGCGTGGAGCCGATTAGTCGGGTGATCGAGCTGGATCGCCGGCAGCCCGAGTTCACGCTGACTTTCAAGAAGTATTTGCAACGGGTGGTCAATGACCGCCGGGTGCGGATCGGCAAGGCCAAGCTGGCCGAGCATCGCGAGCTACTGGCTGAAATATCGCGAAAGTACCGGGTTCAGCCACGTTTCATCGTGGCGCTTTGGGCGATAGAGACCGATTTCGGACGGATTACCGGCGGCTTTCCGGTGATTGCGTCGTTGGCGACGCTGGCTCATGACGGGCGGCGCAGCAAGTTCTTCCGCAAGGAATTGATGCTGGCGCTGCGGATCATTGATCAGGGCCATATCGCGGCGAAGGATATGAAAGGTTCCTGGGCCGGGGCAATGGGTCAGAACCAGTTCATGCCGTCTAGTTTCCAGGCCTACGCGGTCGATTTTGACGGCGACGGAGCCAAGGATATCTGGGGGACCCTGCCAGATATCTTCGCCTCGATCGCGAATTATTTGTCGAAATCCGGTTGGCGTGATGACCTGACCTGGGGACGGCCGGCGTCGATTCCCGCGGATTTCGATCCGAACATGACCGGACGAAAGCCGAAAAAGCGTCTGTCCGAATGGTCGGCGCTAGGGGTGCGCAAGGCGGATGGAAGCGCGCTTCCGACCAGGGATCTCGAGGCCTCGTTGATCTCTCCGGAGAAGAAAAGCCTCGAGCCGGTTTTCATTGCTTATCATAACTACCACGTCATTTTGCGGTGGAACCGCTCCGACTATTTCGCCGTCGCGGTGGGAACCTTGTCGGACCGTCTGCGGTGATGGTTCATCCAGCAATCGCGCGAGCGAGAAATTCAGTTGGGAAAGAGTGATCCAGGTATGCCGACATTGCGCCAACCGACATCTCTTTCGCGGACGGACCGCGGGTTGACGCGAAACAGCCTAGCCGTGGCGGGGTTCGCCTTGCTTTTCGCGCTTGGCGGATGCGCCGAAACGGAGTTCATCGCGACCGCCGCGAAGGAAATCCGCGCGATCGCCGAGAAACCCGCCTCCAAGGGACGCTACAAGGTCGGCAACCCCTATCAGATCAAGGGGGTCTGGTATTATCCACGCGTGGACTTCGCCTATGACGAGACCGGTGTCGCGTCGTGGTATGGGCCTAATTTCCACGGCAAACAGACCGCGAACGGCGAGATTTTCGATCAAACCGCCGTCAGCGCGGCGCACCGCACCCTACCGATGCCGAGCGTCGTTCGGGTCACCAATCTGGGCAATGGCCGGGCTCTGGTCGTGAGGATCAATGATCGCGGGCCTTTCGCGCATGGGCGGATAATCGATCTTTCCAAGCGAGGCGCCCAGTTGCTCGGTTTCGAGCGGCAGGGGATCGCCAAGGTTCGGGTGCAAATCCTTCCCGAGGAGAGCCGCGCGGCGGCCGAACTGGCACGCAATGGCGGCAAACCTCGCCCCGTGGTCGCTTCGTCGAACGTCAACGCGCCGGACGCGGTGCCGGTGGCGATGGTCTCGGTTGAAAGCTTGACGCCGGTCCCCGGCGCGACCGAGGCGCCGAAGCCGAAGGAAGAAACCGCCGCGCCGAGAAAGGTCGCGCCGAGCGCCGTGGAACTGGCGCGGCAAAGCCGAAGCGAAATCCTGACCGACCAACCTGTCGAACCGACCAGTCTGTTCGTGCAGGCGGCGTCATTCTCCAAGCCCGATAACGCGGCGCGGCTAAAGTCCAAGCTCTCCGATATCGGCTCCGCCGATGTTTTCGGCGCCGAGGTGAAGGGGCGTCAATACTATCGGGTGCGTATCGGCCCCTTGCGGGATGTGGAGCATGCCGATCAGGTTCTTGAACTTGTGATCGCGCGAGGTTTTCCCGGTGCGCGGATCGTCGTCGAATAGGGGGCACCGTGATGGTCGCCACAATTCCTTCAATATCCCCGGATAGTGTCGCCGCTGGGCATGGCGTTACGCGCGTGTCGGGTGCCAGGTGATATCGGAGAAGATGGGTATGGGTTTTCGAGCTTCGTTGTCGCGAGTATTGATCACCGCCGGGCTGTTCGGACTGATTGCCGGCGGCACGCCGGCCTTGGCGATCGACACGACGGCGCGCGAGGCCCTTTTGGTGGACTACGATACCGGCGCGGTTTTGTTCGAGAAGAACGCCGATAAATTGATGCCGCCGGCGTCGATGAGCAAGATCATGACCGCCTATCTCGCCTTCGATCGGATCAAGCGGGGACGCCTGTCCCTCGACGACGAAATCCCGATCAGCGAGAAAGCCTGGCGCAAGGGCGGCTCGAAGATGTTCGTCGAGGTGAATACTCGAGTCAAAGTCGAGGACATTCTTCGCGGGATCATTGTTCAAAGCGGCAATGACGCCGCGATCGCGCTTGCCGAGGCCCTGGAGGGGAGCGAGGCCGCGTTCGCTGATGCGATGACGGAAAAGGCGCGCGAACTCGGCATGATGGATACCACCTATCGCAACGCGACGGGGTGGCCGGACCAGGACCATCGCATGACGGCGCGAGACCTGGTAACCCTGGCGATCGCGACGATCCGGGACTTTCCAGAGTTCTACCCGATCTACTCGGAAACCACCTACACCTACAATAAGATCAAGCAAGGCAATCGGAACCCGCTGCTTTACAAGGGGATCGGCGCGGATGGTCTGAAGACCGGGCATACCAATGCCGCGGGCTATGGCCTGACGGCGTCGGTGAAGCGCGCCGGACGCCGCCTGATCCTGGTGGTCAATGGTCTCGGCAGCGTGCGTGCCCGCACCTCGGAATCTCAATCCTTGATCGAATGGGGCTTTCGCGAATTCGATAACTACAATCTGTTGAGCGTCGACGAACCGGTCGAAAACGCCGATGTCTGGCTCGGCACGGCGAAAACCGTCCCGCTGGTGTTAAAAGAGGATCTGCTTTTGACCCTGCCGCGATCGGCGCGCAAGAAGATGAAGGTCAGTGTGATCGTCGAGGAGCCGGTCCCGGCGCCGATCGAAAAGGGGCAGCGGGTCGCCACGCTCAAGATCGCCGCGCCGGAAATCGAGGCCATCGAGCTTCCGCTTTTCGCCGGTGCGGGGGTCGAGCGCCTCGGTGTGCTCAACCGAGTGATGGCGGCGGTCGGTTATTTGATTTGGGGCGCCGGTGGTTGATCAAGCGCCTGTCTTGGGGAGGCGTCCCGGCAGGTTCCTGACCTTCGAGGGAGGAGAGGGCGCCGGTAAATCCACCCAAATCAAACTGCTCGCCCAGAGCTTGCGGGATCGCGGGATCGATGTGATCACCACGCGAGAGCCAGGTGGCTCGGAAGAGGCGGAGAATATCCGAGCTCTCTTGGTGACCGGCGAGCCGGGGCGGTGGGATCCGATCTCCGAGACACTGTTGCTTTATGCCGCGCGGCGGGACCATTGGCTGCGTCTGATCCAACCCGCCTTGGACGAGGGCAAATGGGTGC
The DNA here is from genome assembly GCA_038118725.1 of Alphaproteobacteria bacterium. GTDB lineage: Bacteria > Pseudomonadota > Alphaproteobacteria > Thalassobaculales > Thalassobaculaceae > JADHLJ01. The sequence goes on from JAYOIK010000003.1 coordinate 37,439, forward strand.
TGTGCGATCGTTTCGCCGACTCGACCCGAGTTTATCAGGGTATCGGCAAGGGCGTGGACGAGGAGCTGATCGAGGAGTTGCACGATCTGTCCCTTGGGAATGTTGAGCCGGATCTGACATTGCTGCTCGATCTGCCGGCGGAGACCGGTTTGTCACGCACGCGCGTGAGAGAAGACGAGACGGCTTCCGGCGAGACCCGTTTCGAGATGATGGCTTTGGACTTCCACCGATCCCTGCGCGCCGGCTTCGCCTCCTTGGCCCATAGGCATCCTGACCGCTTCGCGACCATCGACGCGACCCAAGGGGTTGCCGATGTCGCGGCGGCGGTGCTTGATAGGGTTCGAGAGCGATTTTCCCTGGATGACGCGGTTTGAGCGATCTGGAAATACCGGCCCCGCGGGATACTTATGACCTTGTCGGCCATGAAGCCGCCGAGGCACGGCTGCTCGACGCCTGGAAGGGCGGGCGCATGCCACATGCCTGGTTGCTGACCGGTCCGCGCGGCATCGGCAAGGCGACCCTGGCATTTCGTCTGGCGCGTTTCGTGCTGAATGGCGGCGGCGTGGACGAGGGGCCGAGTCTGTTCGGCGATGCCGAACTCGGCCCACCCGCCGAGGGGTTGGCGATCGATCCGGAACTACCGGTTGCCCGTCAGGTGGCCAGCGGTGGACACCCGGATCTGCTGGTTATCGAACGCTCCGTGAATGAGCGGTCCAAGACATTGCGACGCGAAATCGTCGTCGAGGATGTAGCCGCGTTGTCGGGGTTTTTGAGATTAACCTCGTCTTCCGGAGGCTGGCGCGTGGTGATCGTCGACAGCATCGACGAGATGAACCGCAACGCCGCCAATGCGATGTTGAAGCTCTTGGAGGAACCGCCGAAGCGCGCGCTGCTGATCCTGGTGAGCCACGCGCCGGGCGGGTTGCTGCCGACGATCCGCTCGCGTTGTCGCAAGCTACACCTCTCGCCGCTGGCCGATACGCGGGTCGAGGAACTGCTTGCGCGCATGGCTCCGGATCTCGATCCGGGACTGACGGCGGTGGCGACGCGCCTCGCGGAGGGAAGCATCGGCAGGGCCCTGGAACTCGCCGCCAATGACGGTCCGGCGGTGCTGGGCGACGCGGTGCGAGTTTTCGACGGCGCGCCGCCGATCAATCGCAAGCGCCTGCTGGACGCGACCGAGAAATGGATCCGGCGGGGCAAGGGCGAGGAAGGTGACCCGCTCGCCGGACGGATGGAATTGATCCTTTGGTGGCTCGGCCAAGGCGTTCGCCGCTTGGCGTCGGGCTACTCCGACGAGGTTGAGACCATACCCGGCGAGACCGGGGTTTTCGGCGCCATGGCGAGCCGTTTCGGCCTCCACGGCTGTTGCGCGCGCCTGGAACGCGCGGAAACCGCGCTCCGCCGCGGCATCGGCCTCAATCTCGATCGAAAGCAGATGGTGATGTCGATGATGCTGGAACTGGGGGAGTAGTTGCGTCCTTCGATCGCGTCCGCTCAATACGGCGCGTCGCCCATGACCGTGACCCGGTGCATCTCGCGGCGTTGCCCGGCATAGTCGTTCACCGCGTAGTGCTGGACACAGCGATTGTCCCAGAACGCGACCGAACCCTTTTCCCAGCGGAACCGGCAGCAGAAATCCGGCGCGGTGCAATGCAGGTAGAGGCGTTGCAGGATCGGCGCGCTGTCGGCCTCGGACAGGCCGGCGATGCGGGTTGTGAAATTGCCGTTCACATAGAGCGCCTTGCGCCCGGTTTCGGGGTGGGTGCGGAAGATCGGCTGTTCGGTGACCAGGACCGGCGCCTCTTCCTCGGGCTTCACCATGGTCGTGCTGTCCTTGTAGCGCTGATTGAAGGCGCCGGCCTTGCCGTAGATCGGTTCCGCGCTATGGGTGGCGGTGCGCCCGTCGAGCAGGTCCTTCATCCCCTCGGATAGAGTCTCATAGGCGAGATATTGGCTGGCGAACAAGGTGTCGCCGCCGACCTCGGGCACGTCGAGCGCGTAGAGGATCGAGCCGAGCGGCGGGGTTGTGTGGTAGGTCACGTCCGAATGCCAGGTGCCGCCGAAATTCTTGGTGTCGGACTCGGTCTTGATGATTCGTATGATCTCGGGATAGTCGTCCAGCCCCTTGACGTATTCGTGGACATGCAGCTCGCCGAAACGCTTGCCGAAATCGCGGTGCTGTTCCGGGGTCATCTTCTGGTCGCGAAAGAAGATCACCTGAAACTCAAGCAGCGCGCGGCGGATCTCGGCGATCACCGCGTCATCGAGATTTTGGCCGAGATCAACACCGAACAACTCCGCGCCGAGCGCCCCGGTCACCGGCTTAACCTGGAGATATTGATAAGGCGCGCTGTCACGACCGGTGAGCGAGATGTTATCGCGATAGATGACGTTCATGGCGGCTTCCTCGGCTGCGTGCGTAATTCGAACCTGGATCATAGCAGACGGCGCGGACCGACGGTATAGTGCGCCCGGTTCGGCATGGTCTCTCACTTTTCTTTCTGGATTCCCGCATGGTCGGCGATGTCTCTTCCGGCGAGGAGCCGAAACGCTTGCGGCGACCGGCGACGCTCCTGTCCAAGCTTCCCGAACCCTTGGCTTACACGATGCATCCATTTCTTGTTCACAGCGGGCTCGACCGGTGGCTGCTACCGAAGGAGCGGGAGATCGTGGCCGAAGCACTGGAAGGTTACTGGTTCAAGCTGGATCCTCGTGACGAAATTGCCCGCGAGATCCTACATTTCGGTGCCTATGAGAAGCGGAATATCGAAATTATCCGTCGTCTTGTTCGAGGTCTCGGCGGCACCTTCATGGATGTCGGCGCCAATCTCGGCAATCACTCGATCCTATTGGCGGCGGATTTCGAGCAGCTTGCCGTTTTCGAACCCAACCCGCCGACCCTTGCCAGGCTCAGAGCTAATCTGGAGTTAAATGCGTTGTCCAAGGCCCAGGTTTTTGGGATCGGGCTCTCGGACGCCAATGTCTCGCTGCCGTTCCATGCCGAGACCGGGACCAATCCCGGCGCCTCGCGATTTCTAGACGTGGCGGAGAAGGGGGCGAGCCGGTTGGAGGTTCGGATCGGCGACGAGGTTGTCGAGGCCGGCGCGCTCGGACCGATCACGGCGATCAAGGTCGATGTGGAAGGTCACGAGGAGCGGGTAATCGTGGGCCTCGCCCGGACCATCGAGAGAGATCAACCCTTGGTGTTCATGGAATGGGACGCGCGCCGTAACGGGCCGGGATGTCTGGAACGGCTCGCGGGTTACACCTTTCACGTCCAGCCCTGGGAAATGACTCGGCGGCGCTTGTGGCGGCCCTTCGCCCGGGGCATTGATGCCGGGCGGTGTCCCAGATTGGTCGCGGTCACGCATGGCGACTTGAGCGATCGCTATGTCAGCATGTTGGTCGCGGTTCCACCGGGACAGGCCCTGTCGCTCTGAGGGTCACTTGCTTCTGAAAATATAGACGCCATCCCAATCTTCCGGTGTCGGGGCCTCGGAAAGCTCGCGGGCGCGATCGGCCATGACCTGGGCGGCCTTGTCGTCGGGGTTCGAGGCGGCGAGAGTGGAGAAGCCACCGGCCGCGGTCCGAAAATCGCCGGCGAAATAGGCGCCCAGGGCGGCTTCATAACGATCACGGCGCGCCAGGCGTTCACTATCGACCTCGCCCTTGAGGCCGAGTAGCTCCGAGATCGGCAAGCCGCCCTTGCGCCCGGCGACCGCGACCCGGTCGAGGCTGCGCCATTCAAAGCCATCGCCGGCCTCGCCGCGCAGCTCGTCGGAGGCGATGATCCTGGTGCCATAGGCCTTGTTCACGCCTTCGAGGCGCGCCGCGACATTGACCGTGTCGCCGATCACCGTGTAGCCGAAGCGATCGCTGGATCCGACATTACCGACCAGCACTTGACCGACCGCGAGACCGACGCGGATGCGGAACACCGGACGCCCGGCAGCGATCCTGTCGGCCACCGCCGCCTCGGTCATTTCCACCGACACCAACGCGGCCCGACAGGCCATGGCGGCGTGTTCCGGTACGTCCTGCGGCGCGTTGAAGAAGGCCAGGATGCCGTCGCCCATGAATTTGTCGATGGTGCCGTCGCGCTCCCGGATCGCCTTGGTCATGTCGTCGAAATAGGCGTTCAACTCCTCGACCAGACGGTTGGCCTCAAGGGTCTCCGTGATCCCGGTAAACCCCTCGATGTCAGAGACGAAGATACTGAGCCGGCGTTCCTCGACCCCGATTGACGCCGCGGTGCCGCCGGTGACCAGACGCCGCGCCACCTCGGGCGGAACATAGCGTTCAAGGGAACGAAGGCCGGATTTCATCGCTCCCAGCGCCTCTCCGAGCGTCGCGACCTCGCGGACCATGGAAGCGTTGGGATTGCTGTCCGTGATCTGCATCCTGGCGGCCTCGGAAAGCTGGCGGGTGACATCGCGCAGCGGAGCGGCGAGGCGGCTGGCGAACAGGGCGCCGAGCAGGATCACGAAAACCGCGGCCCCGCCGGCGAACAGCACCGTGCTGGTCATCCGCTCATTGGCCAGTTTGAGGATATCCGCCTCGGGGACCAGGACCCCGACATGCCAGTCCAAGCCCTCGATCGCCTCGGCGCCGAGGATGGCGATGTGATAGGTCTGATCCCGGTGCTTGAAACCGATTGATTCGATCTCGTCGCCGACCAGGGGGCCGTGCGACCGGTCAAGCGCGGCGAGGCCGGATTTCAACAACTCATCGAATTTGCGGTCGCGCTCGCCGTTAAAACGGGGCTCGGCGGCGATGGTGTTATCGTGGTGGGCAAGGAAGACATGGCCCTTGCCGGCGATCTTCATCTTCCCTAGCCATTCCTCCATCCCCACTAGGGGGATATCGACATGAAAGACGCCGTTGGGCGCTCCGGCTTCGCCGCCGCCATGCGCCATGACCGCGGACACACCCGCCCGACCGTTGGAGAACTCGTAGGTCTTGGTCCACTCCGGAGTTTCGGCGGAGAGCCCCCGCTTGTACCATTCGCTGTTCCGATAGTCGTTTGAGCCGGCGCCGGCATGGGCGCGATGAATTTCCGAGGCGCCATCCTCCAGGATTTCCGCGCCGAACTCACCTCGGCGGGCCAAAAGATAGATCGAACCCTCGTTTGACCCGTAACCGACCAGGGTGCCCTGGGGATAGGCGACGGCCTGGGTCAATAGATGCGCCTTGATGTCGTCATGCTCGGAGAGGTTCAGGTCGTGATGGCTCAGCAGAAACTCGATCTCGCGCAGACCGCGCGGCACGGCGCCCAGATGTTCGTGGATCTTCGCGGTGGTGCCCTGGGCGACGGTGCGAAACTGCGACTCGGCGAGCTTGCCGAGCGCGTCGCGGGCCTCGAAATTGACCAGCCCGGCGACAATCCCGGCGGCGGGTATGACGATGGCGACCAACAGGCCTTGCAAGATCGGTCTTAGGCCAAATCCGGAACGGGATTTGGTTTGATCGGCGTCTGTCATGGAAAGTTCCGAACTTTTTGATCCTCGCGGGCTCGCAACAAGACACTAGCAAGATTAAGATCGCCGGCGTTGAACTTATTTGGGGATCGACATGAGGTATTGCGTGATCGGCGCCGGCGCCATGGGCGGGCTTTATGGTCTGAGGCTGGCGGCCAAGGGACATTCGGTCGATTTTCTCGACGTCAATCAGGACCATGTGGACGCGATCAATCGCGGTGGCTTTCGTCTGTCGGGCGTGACCGGGGACAATACCTATCCGGTCAAGGCAATGACGGACGCGGAGAGCCTCGCCGGGACCGCCGATATCGTGCTGTTTCATCCCCATACCACGGGCACGGCCGCGGCCGCGACGTCGGCATCGGTGGTGCTGAAGCCGGATGGCTGGGCGGTGACGCTCCAGAACGGCATCGGCAATGTCGAGGCGCTGGTCGATGCGCTCGGGGAGGCCCGGGTCGTCGGCGGGATCAGCTATCACAGCGCGGCGATGGCCGATCTCGCCCATTCGCTGCACACCAATGCGGGCGCGACCTATCTGGGAGAACTTGGTGGCGGCGGAAGTCCGCGGGTCGAGGCCCTGGCGGCATCCCTGCGCGACGCCGGCTTCGAGCCCGAGATCGCGCCGGATATCATAAGCGTGATCTGGAGCAAGTTCGTCCATAATTGCGCGATCAACGCGATCTGCGCGGTTTCCGGCATGCGTGGGGGCGAGGTTGTCCGGCATGAGGCGGCGAACGCGCTCCAGAGCCATATTCTGGAGGAGGTCATGGCCGTGGTGGCGGCCAAGGGGATCACGCTGACCAACTCGGATCCCGTCTCCTATATCAAGGCTCACACGTTCCTGCGTTTCAACAAGCCCTCGATGCAACAGCATATGGAGGCGGCGCGCCCGACCGAGATCGACTCGCTGAACGGGGCTTTGGTGCGCGAGGCCAAGGCGCTGGGAGTACCGGTTCCGTTCAACGAGGCCCTGACCCTGATGGTCAAGGCTCGGGAATGGGCCATGGCCGAGGCGGCCAGCGGTATTGTGAGGGACTACGCCGCGATGGAGGCCGAGGCCGAGAAGGAGGCCGCCGCGAGGGGAGAGTTGGTCTGAGCTGGGCGAAGTGCTATCAGCCCTCATCCGAACCGTCAGTTGATGGGTGCAGATGTCCGTCGTCAATCCCGTGCTCTACGTACCGGTTGAAAGCCAGAACCGGGAACTCGACTCGAAACTTCTGATCGCCGGAGCGGTCGCGGCGGCGGGCGTCAAGGTGGTGTTGGGCTGGCAACGGACGGTGGTCACGAATTTCGCGAACCTGCCGCCGGGAATGGTCCTGCTGAAAGGGCTCAACAAGATTCAACGCGGACATATGCGGCGAGCCAGGAACGCGGGCCATCTCGTTACCGCGATCGACGAGGAAGGCTTCGCTATCTCCGATCCCGAATGTCTGCTGAAGGATATCGACCCGAATGTCGCGGAGTTTTGTCACAGGGTTTACGCTCCGCACCCGACCTATCGTCGGGTGCTTCTGGAGAATCGTGACTTTGGCGCTGACCAAGTGCTCGTCACCGGCAATCCCAGGACTGACCTGACCCGTCCTCCATTTAGCGAGATCCTGCGCGACGAAGCCGACACTCTGGCGGCGAAGCACGGGCCGATGGTGCTAGTGAACTCGAATACCTGCGCGGTGAACTCCGCCTGGGGCGATCTCGATCGATACTTTCGGGTCTGCGCCGAAATCGGCTGGCTCGATCCCAATGACCCCAAGGGTCATCAGACTTTCCACGACCATGTCCAGCATGACCAAGCTAGTTTCCTGGCCATGCGCGAGGCTCTGGAACTGTTTCATGTCGCCCTGCCGACCCATGACATCGTTATCCGGCCCCATCCCTCCGAGCGCTTCGAGCCTTGGTTCGACCGTTACGATCATCGTGAGCGCTTTCATGTCATCGGCGAGGGTAACAACCTCGCCTGGATCATGGCCGCCGACCTGGTGCTGCACACCAGTTGCACCACCGGTTCCGAGGCCGCGCTCATGGGGCGACCGGTGATTTCCCTGGTTCCCGACGGGGCTTGCGTGGCCCATTGGTATATCAGCAACAAGGTCAACCCGGTCGCGCGTTCCCCCGAAGAGGCGGCTGACATGGCCAGGCGCTATCTGGTCGATGGCGAGGATGTCTTCGCGGTTGGTCGGGGAGCGCGCGAAGCCAATATGCGGGAATTCTTCTCCCTCGGCGCCGAGAGGCAGTCGCATGAGCGGATTGCGTCCGACATCCTCGGATGTTTCGGCCGGGCTATTGACCGGAGTTACCACTGGCGGATCGAACGACTAAACGTGCTTCAGGAATCGATCGCCGAAAGTAATAAGAACGATTTCGATCTCGCCGCGCTGGAACAACGTCTCGACCTGCTCGAACGCTTCGCCGATGGATATAAAAAGCCGAAAGCCCGCCGCGTTCACGACGAACTATTCATGCTTGAAGCCAGGGATTAACCAAGGAAGTCCTTGGTCCAGCGTTGATAGTCCTCGTCGCGGGTGACCCGCTTCATCAGATCCGCCGACGCGACGCCCTTGAGGTCCTTTGGCTGGGTGCCGTCCCGCAGCGCCTTCAGGGTGTCATGCACCGCCTGGACCGCGGCCGAAAAGGGTTGATGGCCTTGCAGGCAGATCCGCACGTTCCGCGATGACAGATAGTCGAGATCCATCATGTCCGGGCCGGCGCTACCGAGTATGAAGGGCAGCTTTATGGCCGCGGCCGCTTTGTCGAGCTCGTCTCGGCTCTTGACGCCGACCAGGAAGATCGCGTCGACCCCCGCCGCCTCATAGGCCTGGGCTCGCACGATGGCATCGTCGATGCCGGTCACCGCCGCCGCGCTGGTGCGGCCCGCGATCACCAGATCCGGGTCCTTGCGGCCCTCTAGCGCGCCTTTCATCTTGCCGACGCCTTCCTCGACCGAGAGCAGTTTGGTCTGGCCGACCGAACCGAAGGGTTGCGGAAGATCGGTATCCTCGATCGACATGCCGGAGATGCCGGCCATCTCCAATTCCTCGACCGTGCGCTTGACGTTGAGCGCGTTGCCGTAGCCGTGGTCGGCGTCGACCATCAGCGGGATCTCGGAGGCCCGGTTGATCCGCTGCGCCTGTTGCGCGAATTCCGAGAGGGTGAGAACAATCAGGTCCGGCGCGCCGAGCACGGTGAAGGACGCGATCGATCCGGCGAACATGCCGATCTCGAAGCCGATATCCTCGGCGATGCGGGCCGAGATCGGATCGAAGACCGAGCCCGGATGGACACAGCGGTCACCGTTTAGTACGGCGCGGAAGCGCTTGCGACGGTCGTTGAAACGCATGGAGAGGCTCCAGAGGTGAATGGATTGCGTGGTTAAAGTTTAGTGTTTGCCCGTCCGGCGCTAAGCCGTCGTACTGGCGCAAGGCAGGACCTCACGGCGCCGGCCATCCCGGTGCTGTCCGCTCGCATGATTTGGCGCGGGCAAGAGGCCCTGCCTTGCGGCAGGGCGACGGAGCGCCGGAGTCGGTCCACAAGGGCTCGAGCATCCGGCCAACGCCCCCGAGCCTCAAGAGCGGCCCGCCGAGACACCGCCGTCGACCATGTAGACGCCGCCGGTGCAGAACGAGCCTTCGTCCGAGCCGAGGAACAGCATCAGCCGCGCGACCTCCTCGGGCTCGCCGTAACGCCGTAGCGGGGTGAAGTCGGCCATCGGTTGGGCGTTACCCCGGTTCGGGTTGATGGTGTCCTCAAGGCGGGTGATCATGTCGGTGTCGATGGGCGAGGGGTTCACGGTATTGACGCGGATCTTGTCCTTCGCGCCTTCCATGGCGCCGGAGCGCATCAGGCCGATCACCGCGTGCTTGCTGGCGATATAGGGGCTAAGACGGGGCACCGCCCGTATTCCGGCGGTGGACGAAGTGATCACGATGGACCCGCCGCCGCGCTTGGCGATTTCCGGCATTGTGTATTTCAGGCCCAGCCAGACGCCGCGCACGTTGACCGCGATGACCTTGTCGAAATCTTCCTCGCTCTGATCCGGAATAAGGGCGATCTTACCCTCGATCCCCGCGTTCAGCAGCGAGACATCGACACCGCCGAAGCGCTCGACCGTCGCGGCGATGTAGCCTTTGACCTGCTCGGCGTCGGTGACGTCGGCGGCCATGTAGGCGCATTTGTCTTCGCCGATCTGTTTGGCCGTTTCGGCGAGCTTGTCTTTGTTGAGATCGACGAGCATGACCTTGGCGCCCTCGGCGGTGAACAGCCGCGCCGCCGCCCGGCCGATGCCGCCGGATCCTCCGGTAATGATCGCGACCTTGTTGTCGAGCTTGCCCATGAGGTGTCCTCCCGTCGATGATATGTTCCGGGCATTCAGCCGCTTCCGCCACGCGCTGGCAAGTCGGTATGACGAGGGACGGGGAAATTGACCGACACCTGGCTTACCGATCGCCTATGTGTTCACGGGCCGGCGATAGGGGAACGGGTCGATGGTTGAAAGAAGAGAAGGGCTTGGATGAAACGCTTATTGGTCGTGGCCCATATCCCCTCGCCAAACACCCTGAGATTGCGTGACGCCGTGCTCTCGGGGGCTGGACATCCCGACATCGAGGGGGTCGAGGTGGTGGTGAAAACCCCGTTCGAGGCCGGCCCAGACGACGTCCTGGCCGCGGACGCGATCATTCTCGGGACCACCGAGAATCTCGGGTATATGAGCGGTGCATTGAAGGACTTTTTTGACCGGACCTACTACCCGGTGCTGGAGATCGCCCAGGGCAAGCCCTATGCGCTCTATATCCGCGCGGGGATGGATGGAACCGGCACCAGGCGAGGGGTCGAGACCATCATCACCGGCCTCGGATGGCGCGCGGTGCAAGATCCGCTGATCTGTCGGGGCAATTGGAACGAGGACTTCGTCGGCCAGTGCGAGGAACTGGGCATGGCCATGGCGGCGGGTTTGGAAGCCGGTGTTTTCTGACCAGAGTGTTTTCTTGACGTCGGGCGAGACCGACCTGGCCCGCCCTGGCCAAGACGCGGTCGGGCTTTCTATACTCCCGCGTCTCGAACCGGACGGCGGGAGTAGAACGGGATGAAGATCGCGATCATGGGCACGGGCGGGATGGGAGCCTATTACGGCGCGAATCTCGCCGCAATCGGTCGGGAGGTCGCCTTCATCGCCCGCGGCGCGCACCTGGAAGCCATCAGGCGCGACGGCTTGTTGCTGACCGGTGATGCCGGCGACCGACTGATTAATCCCGCGGTCGCCAATGATGATCCTCGTGAGATCGGGCCGGTCGACGTAGTGCTGTTTTGTGTCAAAATCTATGACGTGGAGTCGGCGGCCCAGGCGATCCGACCGCTTTTGCATGATCGCACGGCGGTTATCAGTGTTTTGAACGGGGTCGATGGTCCGGAGCGGATAGCCTCGGTGATCGGCGAGAACCATGTGCTGGGCGGCGCGGCCTATGCCTCCGCCGTCATCGAGAGGCCCGGCGTGGTCAGCTACAAAAGTACCATGGCATCGCTGGTGATCGGGGCGCTGGATGGCACCGATGATCCCAGGGCCGAGGCCTTTCGGGAGGTCTGCGAAGGCGCGGCTTTCAACTGCTCTGTCTCCGATAACATTCTCGGCGTGCTCTGGGATAAGTTCACGCTGCTCGCCACCAATGCCGCGCTTTGTAGTGTGTGCCGGTTGCCGGTGGCCGCGATCTACGCCGAGCCGGATCTGGTCGCCCTGGCGAGGGCGATGATGGAGGAGATCACGACCCTCGCGCGCGCTCGGGGAATCTCGGTGACCGAGGATATCGTCGAGACGTCGATCGCGCGCTCGAAGGCGTTTCCACCGGATATGTTCGCCTCGATGTATCATGATCTGGCCCGGGGCCGTCCGATGGAACTGGAGGGCCTGTCCGGTGCCGTCGCCCGGCTCGGCGCCGAGAGCGCCGTCGCGACCCCGAACCACGCGGCGCTCCATGCTTGTCTGAAACCCTATATGAAGGGAGCGCCCGCATGACCGCGCCAAGGATCAGCGTCCGGGAGATCGAGATTCTTGAACGCCCGGTGGTGCTGCGGCTGCCGTTTCGCTTTGGCGTCATAACCTTGCGGGAATGCCCGCAGAGCTTCGCGCGCGTCCTGGTTGATGTCGAGGGTGTCGGCGAGGCCTGGGGCATGGCCGCCGAGGCGCTGGCGCCGAAATGGTTCGACAAGAACCCGGAGCTCAGCAACGACGACAATCTGGACCAGTTGCGCGAGGCCCTGAGGATCGCGAGTTCCGCGTATGTCGCCGCAGAACCGACGACGGCGTTTGGCTTGTTCCAGGGCTGCTACGCCAACCAGATCGCCAAGGGAGGGGAGGCTGGGTTGCCGTCGCTTGCCGCTGGATATGGTCAGGCCTTGCTCGACCGCGCGGTGCTGGACGCGGTCTGTGTCGCCGAGGGGAGCACGCTCGTCCAAGCAATCCAATCCAATCTGCCGGGCATGACGACGGAAATGACACCGGAACTCTCGGGATTTGATCTCGACGGCTTCCTCGCCAGGTTGTCGCCGTTGAACAAGGTCGCCGCCAGGCACACGGTGGGGATGATCGATCCGCTGGTCGCCGCCGATCAAGGCGCCGGGGATCGCCTCGACGATGGGTTGCCCGAAACCCTGGAGGAGGTGATCTCCAGCTACGGTATCCGGCATTTCAAGATCAAGATCACCGGAGATGTCGACGAGGACGCCGAGCGGCTCTCTCGGGTCGCGGAGACGTTGAACATCATACCGGGTGCTTACGAGGCCTCGATCGACGGCAACGAGCAATACACGGACGAAGCGGGTGTACTGGAACTGCTCTCGTGCCTCGACGGGGTGGATAGCCCGGCGCTGCAACGACTGCTGGCCTCGACGATCTATATTGAGCAGCCGATCAACCGGGCGGTCAGTTTGGATACACCGGTGCATGGGATCGCGGCCCGGGCGCCGTTGATCATTGATGAGTCCGACGGTGCCCTTGATGCCTTTCCCACGCATCGTCCGCTTGGCTATACCGGAGTTTCCAGCAAAACCTGCAAGGGGTTCTACAAGTCGATCCTGAACGCCGCCCGCTGTCGGCAATGGACCGCCGAGGGGGACGGTAGGCGCTATTTCCTCACCGGCGAGGACCTGACCCTACAGGCGGGCGTCGCGCTGCAGCAGGATCTCGCCCTGATTTCCATCCTCGGCATCGAGCATGCCGAGAGGAACGGCCATCACTACACCCACGGCATGATCGCGGCGGCCGCGGACGAGCAGGCGCGGTTCCTGGCGGCCTATCCCGACCTTTACCGCGACCACGACGGTGTTACCTGCGCGCGGATCGAGAACGGGGCCATGTCCTCGGCCGGCGTGCTCGCCAAGCCTGGATGGGGGAGCGCCGTCACTCCGGATTGGAGCCGCATGACGTCGTCACAATCGCATCGTCGCGCGGCGGGTTGAGTTGGAGGCACAATGACGACGGCAATCGGCGATATCTATGTCGACGGTGACGCTTGCCCAGTAAAGGCCGAGGTGGTGCGCGTCGCCGAGCGTCACGCCATGACGGTTCACATGGTCTCGAACGCCTATATGCGGCTCCCCGAGAGCCCGCTGGTGCGCCGGGTCGTGGTCTCCGACGGTTTCGACGCCGCCGATGACTGGATCGCCGAACGGGCAGGGGAGCGCGATATCGTGATTACCGCCGATATCCCATTGGCTTCACGCTGTTTGGAACGCGGCGCCGATGTGATCGGGCCCACCGGTCGTCCTTTCGATCGTCAGAATATCGGCAACGCCATGGCCATGCGCGAGCTTAAATCCTTCCTGCGCGACACTGGCGAGATTCGCGATCACGCCCCGGCCTTCGCCAAACAGGACCGTTCTCGGTTTCTGCAAAAGCTCGAGGAAGCCATTCAGGCGATCAAACGCCGCCCCTAAGGGTGTCGCGGCGATCGGAGGATGACTGCGTTCGCGTGGGCCTATTCGCGCGGGATGATCAGCGCGTCGACCGCGACCGCGCCCTTGGGCAGAACGATGAACGGGTTGACGTCGATGGATTCGACGGTCTCGGCGTTGGCGGCTGCGAAGACGCTGAGTTTCGAGAGCGCGTCGGCCAGCGCGTCGATGTCCGAGGGCGGCGCGCCACGCACGCCGTCGAGCATCGCGCGTCCGCGAATGCCGTCGATCATCCGCCGTGCCTCGTCGGCGCCGAAGGGCGCGACCCGGAAGGTCACGTCCTTCAGGACCTCCACGAAGACCCCGCCGATGCCGAACATCACCACCGGGCCGAAGACCGGATCGCGGACCACGCCCATGACCGTCTCGACACCGCCGTTGATCATCTCGGCGACGATAACTCCGTCGATCCGGGCGTCCGGCTTTGCGGCGCGGGCACGCTCCAGCAGCGTGGCATGACCCTCGCGGACCGCGGCCTCGCCATCGACGTTCAGCAGCACGCCGCCGATCTCGGTCTTGTGCGGCAGATCGGGCGAGGCGATCTTCATCACGACGGGGCCGCCGAAGTCGCGCCATGCGGCGACGCAAGCCTCGGCGTCGTTTGCCAGGGTCTCACGGGCAACGGGAATCCCGGCGGAGGCGATGACCCGCTTGGCCTCGTGCTCGCCGACGGAGCGCTCCGGCGCCGGCAGCGCGCCGGCGGGTAGAGCGGGCGGCGCGTCAGGGCGACCGCGCTCGAATACCTCGCCGAAATAGCGCAACCCCGCCATCGCCCGCACCGCCAGCGAGTGATCCTCGAAACAGGGATAGCCCAGCGCCTCGTATTTCTTGCGGCCCTCGGGGGTGGCGATCATGCTCATCATCAACAATTCGTCGGGATATTCCTCGCGCAGGGCCGTGAAGATCTCAAGCGACAATGCCCCGGTGAATTGCGAGACCGGCAGGCTGGCCATGTAGAGGATATGCGCGTCATAGCCGCCCTCGTTCATCACGTGGCGCATGCTGTCCTCGAGGAAACGCCGCTCGTTCAGGACCTGACCGGTGAAGTCGACGGGGTTGTTGACGCCCGCAAAGGGAATCAGATCGAGGATCTTCTTCTGGGTCGCGTCGGGCAGGGGGGCCACGTCAAAGCCGCGCTTGGTCGAGGCGTCGGCGAGTTGCACGCCGATGCCGCCGGAAATCGTCTGAAGCCCGATCTTGTTGCCCTTGGGATAGCGTCCGAACTGACAGGCATAGGCGAGGTCGGCCATCTCCTCGGTGGTCTCGGCCCGATAGGCGCCGTATTGCAGGAACAGACCGTCGAAAACCGCGTCCGCCCCGGCGAGCGAGGCGGTGTGCGAGGCGGCGGCCCGGGCGCCGGCCTCGGTCGCCCCGACCTTCATGAAAATCACCGGCTTTTCTGCGGCCCGCGCCTTGTCCAGCGCCCGGCACATCCGCTCGGCATCCTTGATACCCTCGGCATAGGCGACGATCACGCGAATACTGTCGACCTCAGCGTAGTATTCGATGACCTCGGCGACATCGACATCGACCTCGTTGCCGGTGGTCACCCAGTGATTGGTGCCGACGCCCCGGTTCTGGGAAATGGTGAAAAGATGTCCGCCATAGGCGCCGCTCTGGGTGACGATGCCGATCGGCCCTGGCGGCACCTTGAGGCTGGCGAGCGTGTTGGCGAAGGTGCCGAACCAGCCGATATCCAGGGTGAAGACCCCGAGACAGTTCGGGCCGACGATCCGCATGCCGCTTTCCCGCGCGATCCGCGCGATCTCCGCCTGGGCGTCGAGACCGGCCTCGCCGATCTCAGCGAAACCCGAGCTGAAGACCACGGCGCTTTTCACGCCCGCGTCGGCGCATTCCTGGATGACATCCAGCGCGACGGCGGCGGGGACCGAGATCACCACGCTGTCGACCACCTCCGGCACGTCCTTGATACTGGGATAGGCCTTCAGGCCCTGCACGGTCTCTCGGCCCGGATTCACCGGATAGAGTCGGCCCTGGTACTTGCCTTCAAGCATTGAGTAAACCGGCCGTCCGCCGATCCGCGCCGGCGCGTCGGAAGCTCCGATAACGGCGACGGATTGGGGCCGCATGAGCGGATCGAGGGAATGAGCCATGGTGAGATATCCTGAAAAACAAGGGCGAGGCCGTAGGTTAGCCAATGCCATGGTCCCGCGAAACCCGCATCCAGGCCGCGGTCGTTATTGATCACGTGGGAGCGCGCCGGAGTAATGCGCTTGTCCGCCGTCCTAGCGGAACGGTTGACGGCGTGTCGTGCTTGGCGCTGGGCCATGGGCGATGGTCTTCTTGCCAGGGAAATCAACCGGTCGATATCATGCTCGGGCGGAAACGCTTCATAAGCCCGGACTGGAGTCGATATGAGCACGCTAAGCGATGCGGAACTCGCGACCTATCGGCGGGATGGACTGGTCGTCCCGGAGTTTAGGCTCGACGGGGATACACTCGGAACCCTGCGCGAGGTGCTGGACGAGCTGTTGGCCAAGAATCCCGAGGCCGACCGGAACATCATCATCTGCCCGCACCTTTCCGGCTATGGCCCGTTGGCGGTCGAGGGGGACCCGGTCTGGCTCGAGATCGCGCGCCGCCCGGAAATCCTCGACATGGTCGCCCGGATCATGGGGCCGGATGTGATCCTCTGGGGCACGACGATATTCGGCAAACCCGCCGGCACCGGCCAGGTGATCCCCTGGCACCAGGACGCCCCGCATTGGCCGATCGAGCCCAAGGCGACCACCAGCGTGTGGATCGCGCTCGACCCCTGCACGCCCGAGAACGGATGCCTTCGCTATATCCCCGGCACCCATGGCGGCGAGGTTCCGCATATCAGCATCAATGACAAGCCCGAGGGCAAGGAGGCGGCGGTCCGGTTGATCCTCGACCCCGAGGCCGTGAGCGAGGACAAGGCCCGCGACGTTCTCTTGGAGCCCGGCCAGATGGCCATTCTCGACACCTGGCTGGTGCATGGCTCGAACCCAAACCGATCGCCCAACCGCCGGGCCGCCTTCGTGTTGCGTTTCATGCCGGCGACCTCGTTTTTCGATCACGCCAATGGCGACGAGGCGGCCCGACGCGCCGGCGCGATCACCGACTACAACAGCCGCCCGCTCTATCTAATGCGCGGCGAAAACGTGGCCGGAAACGACCTCGCCATCGGGCATGGATGAGGGCTGTGCTCAAACCCGCTTGAACACCACCGAGAAGTTGTTCGAGGGCATGTCGATCACCCGGTCCAGAATCAGCCCGGCTGTCTTGGCCAGCGCCTCGATATCGTCGAGATCGCGGACGCCCCACGCGGGATCGCGAGCGCGCAGCGAGGCGTCGAAGGCGGCGTTGCTGTCGGTGGTGTGGACGCCGCCACGCTTGAAGGGGCCGTAGAAATGCAAGACCCCGCCCGGTGGCAGAATGCGACCGGCGCCGGCGATCAGGCCTTGGGATGTCGACCAGGGGGAAATGTGAATGACATTGGCCGAGGTGATCGCGGTGATGTTGTCCTCGGCCCGAACGTCCCATTCGGGCGCGGCGGCGTCGATGGCGCGTGGAGGCAGGGGCCTGGGCGGGTCCATGTCGGCGATCCAGGCGGCGATACTCGCGCGTTGGCCCGGATCCGGGTCGCTTGGAAGCCAGAGGCGCGGCGCCAGGGCCGGCGCGAAGGCGCTTGCATGCTGGCCGGTGCCGCTTCCGATCTCCAGGATCGTGCCGGTTTCCGGAAGGGTCTCGCGCAAGACCTCCAGGATCGCGGCGGCGTTGCGGCGGGTGGCGGGGGCGTCCCGGCGCGCGGTTTCTGAATTTTGAGGTGACAAATCGGACATGACCGCACATGTAGTTGACCTCGGGCGGAGGGGCAACTCCTTCACACGAAGCAACCAGGCGAGCGCGGACAGGGAGAGACGGTCATCATGCTAGGTAGATTGAAGGCGGCGATCGAGGCGATGCGGGCGCCGGCGGCGGCGGAGACCCCGAGCGCCGAGCCGGCGCGGCTGGCCTGCGCGGCGGTGCTCGCGCGGGCGGCGCAGCTGGATGGGCGCCTCGACGAGGGCGAGGAGGCGGCGATGCTGCGCCTGATGACCGAGCGCTTCTCGATCGACGAGGCGGCGGCCCGCGAGATCCTGGACGAAGCGGTCGACGATCTGGACGCCAGCAACGATATCTACCGTTATACCAAGGTGTTGCGCGATACCTTCGACGAGGCCGAGCGCATCGACTTGATGGAAATGTTGTGGGAGGTCGCCTATGCCGACGGCACCTTGCATGAGCTTGAAGCCCAACTGATGCGCCGCATGGCGGGGCTGATGTTTGTCGACGATCGCGAAAGTGGCGCGGCCCGCAAACGCGCCCTGGCGAAACTGGGGCTTGCGGGCTAGGCGGGAATTCATTAGGAGAATTCCGCTGCGCCTGCTGGAAGGGAAGTTCGGATCATGACGTATATCGTCAACGCCAATTGTATTAAGTGCAAATACACGGATTGTGTCGAGGTTTGCCCCGTGGATTGCTTCTACGAGGGCGAGAACATGCTCGTCATTCATCCCGATGAGTGCATCGATTGCGGCGTTTGCGAGCCGGAATGCCCGCCCGAGGCGATCCTGCCCGATACCGAGCCGGGGGCCGAGGAGTGGGTCGAGCACAATCGTAAATATTCCGAGGAATGGCCGAACATCACCCGGATGATCCCGCATGCCGAGGACGCCAAGTCCTATGAGGGCATGGACGGCAAGTTCGAGAAATTCTTCAGTGAGAAACCGGGTCAGGGCAACTGAGGCGCGATTCGCTATCTTCCCCTACCAATCACGGCGTTTTTGTGATAGGGTGCGGACACCGGCGAGGAGTTCGCGTCGACGGCTTCTCCCATTTCCCGATCAAGGTCGGACCCCTGGCGCGTAGCGTGGCCGCAGGGCCGCGGAGGATGCTTTTGTCCATTTGATTGCGTTGAGGTGTTTAAAGCGAAGCGGCATCGCCAATTCGGATCGGGAACCGCGTGGATGACCAGAGAGACGGCACGGATGACTAAGAAAATGGAATTCAAGACCGGTGACTTCGTCGTTTACCCGACCCACGGGGTCGGCAAGATCCTTGGAACCGAAACCCAGGAAATCGCTGGAACCGAGCTTGATCTGTTGGTGATCAACTTCGAGCATGACCGCATGACCCTGCGTATTCCGGTCGCCAAAGCGCAGAATTCAGGGCTTCGCCGCCTCAGCTCGCGTAAGCAAATGGATGTCGCGCTGACCAAGCTCAAGGGGCGGGCGCGGGTGCGCCGGACCATGTGGTCGCGCCGGGCCCAGGAATACGAGGCCAAGATCAATTCCGGCGATCCGGTGTCGATCGCCGAAGTGGTGCGCGATCTTCGCCGCAACAGCTCGCAGGCCGATCAATCCTACAGCGAGCGGCAGATGTATCAGGCGGCCCTCGATCGGCTGGCGCGCGAGTTCGCGGCGATCGAAAAGATCGACGAGGAAACCGCGGCCACGCGCTTGGAAAAGATCATGAACGTCACCTAATCACCGGTGATGGTCTAGGAACGTCGCTCTTCGGGTCGCCGTTTTCATTTTTAGCTGATTTCTCGCCGCGCCCGTTGTCGCGCGCGCGTCCATACGGCAGGATTGAGAGCCGAGGGAGGGCGTGGGCGCCGTGGCATTGGACGAGACACGTTTCGCGATTTTGACGCCTACAAGGCGGATCTGGGCGATCGCGCCGGTCCGTGGCGCGGCGTCGTTGTTGCGGGAGATCCACGCGGGTATCGAAGCGCGTTTCCAGCGCGGCGACCGGATTGTCTATCTTGGCGATATCATAGGCGTCGGCTCGGATGTCGTCGGCGCCGTCGACGAGGTGCTGCGGTTCCGGCGTTGGGTGCTCGCCCAGCCACCCTTTACCCATCCCGATGATGTGGTGGTATTGCGTGGCAGCCAGGAAGAGATGTGGCGCAACCTGTTGCAAATCCAGTTCGCGGCGGCGGCGGGAGAGACCCTGCAATGGATGGAGAAACGCGGGGTCGGCGCGACCGTCGAGGCCTATGGCGGACGCTTAGCCGAGGGTATCGCGGCGGCGCGCGACGGGCCGACGGCGATCGCGCAATGGACCTCGCGGCTTCGCATCGGCCTCAGGGCCTCGGCCGGCCATGGTCTCTTTCACGCCATGCTGAAACGAGCGGCGATCACCAGTGACGGTGGCATGCTGTTCGTGAATGCCGGGCTCGATCCGGCGCGTGGCCTCGGCGAGCAGGGCGACCGTTTCTGGTGGGACGCGGGCGGTCCCGATCGCATGACTGGGCCGCATCCCGAGGCTCGTTTGGTGGTTCGCGGGGCCGATCCCGAACGCCGCGGCGTCGTCCGCGAGACGCACTGGCTTGGCCTGGATGACGGAAGCGGCGAGGGAGGCGCCCTCAACGCGCTTTGCCTCTCACCCGACGGTGAGGTGCTGGAAACCCTTACCGCCGGGCCGTCATAGAGAGTGCTATCGGGTTATAGCGGCGTTCGTATCAACTTCACCAGAGTGCCGGTGCTCGGCTCTTGGTTCGCGGCCAGTCCGTTCAGGACCTGGAACGCGCGTTCCGCTTGCGCGCGAGACTTTGAGGATCGGGAAGGGGCTTGGGAAAGAGCCGCGACGGTTTCCCCCGGCTGGACCCGATGAGTGACGATCCGCCGGGTGGGTAAACGGTCGGGAGCGACAGCCGGAATGGTTTCCAAACTATAGGTCATGCGCCGCATCGCCACCGACGCCCGCCCAGCCGCGCCGCCCGGCATGAGGATCTTGAAACGCAGCATCTTCTTGGGCGAGAGCCGAACCGCGACGAGTCGTATCTCAACGGTGCCGCGCGCGGTTCGCGCTTTGAGGGCGGCGGTCGCCGCGTCGAGGCCGTTGATATTCAGGCGCTCCAATCCGGAGAGCCTGGTCCGCGTGGCCCAAACGCCCGCAAGATAACGAGAGGGTGACACACCGGACGTGGTCGGCGCTTCGTCGAGTCTCGCCTGAACATTGCCCGGCCCCTGTATTAGGACCCGCCCATTGGACGCCTGCATTCGATAGCTGTCCGGCGCGCTGAACCGATAGCCGGCGACATGCTGTATGAAGGTCTGGCCGCGGATCTCTCCCTTGGCCGGGTCCGGGCCGTGCAGCAGACCGTCAATGCGCCGCAGATAGGCCTCTGTTCCGATCCGACCACCTTGATCCGGGTTCACCAGCGCGGCTCTCATGGCGCGGTCGACCCGATCAATGGTTCTGGGGTGAGTGCCCAGCAGTTGAAATTGATCCGGATTCTGACCAGTTCCCGCCTGTTCGGAGGCCAGAATGGCGTGCTCCCGGAGCTTGGCGAGGAATTGAGGCACGCCGGTGGGATCATATCCCGCTCTGGATAGATAGCGGATTCCCAAGGTGTCCGCCTCGAATTCCTGATCGCGGGAATAGCTGGAGAGAAAGATCTTTCCGCCGAGGTCGAAGGCTTCGCCGAACCCTTTCGCGTCAGTGGCGCGCAGCAACATGCCGCCGAGTTGCGCCACGGAGGCCCAGCTGTAGCGTTGGGCCGCGTGACGTGCGGTCACATGCCCGATCTCGTGCGCCAGGACGCCGGCCAGTTGCGCCTCGTTGTCGGCAAGGGCGATCAGCCCCCGGGTCACGTAGATGAAGCCGCCCGGCAACGCGAAGGCGTTTACGTCCGGCGCGTTTAGAACCGTGAAGGTAAACTTGATGTCCGGCAATTCGGCGTTGGCGGCGAGGGCTTGGCCTATCCGATCCACGTAGTCGTGCAGTGGCTCGTCTTCGTATCGCCCGCCCAATTGCTCCCGGATCATCGGGTCTTGCTGGCGCCCGACACGACGTTCCTGATCCGGCGACATGAAGGCGGTGAAGCTGCGCTGACCGGTCGCCGGGTTGACGGTGCAGGCGTGCAACCCGGTCATTGCGGCAAGCACGGCGATCAACGCCAAGACCCGGCCGGCGCGGCGTATCGATCCGATACGGTAACTCATGATCCCTCTCCCGCGGCCGTGGGTTGGATCACGGCGCGCATGCGCTACTCCGGTAATATTTCGAGTTGTTCGGGATGGGTCAATTGGATCAACGGGCCGTTCCTCAGGGTCACCCAGCCGCGCGCCCGCACGCGCCGCCCCGCGAGGCCGGCGAGATCGACGCCCTGTTGCTCGAAACGGCGCCGATCCCTTGGAGAGATGCTGAAGGTGAAGTCCGTACGCCAATCCTGTCCGAAGTTTAGATAGGCTCGGCCCTTTATCACGACGGCGGAAACCACTCGGCCCTCGACGATCTGAAAGGTGTCAATGTCGCGTCGGGTCTCATATGGATTGCGAACGCGAAAGGCGCGTTCCTTCCAGATCCCGGCCTTGGCCGCGCGCGCCGCCTTTTCCAGCGCTAGCATCTCGGCCGCCAGGAGCGTGGTGTCCCGCGTGGTCGCGACCATCGCCAAGCCTCGCTCTAGAAGGTGAGCGTGCAGCCAGCCGCCGTCCGCGAGGCAGGGATGGGCGAGCATGCGGTCGTATCGGTCGCGGCGCTTGGGAACGAGATGGAGATCCAGCGTTTTACCCTTGGTGAGCTCTTCCAAGACCCGCCGCGCTTCCTCGGCGAGGGGTTGAGCCGGTTCATGACCCAGCGCGGCTCTTGGCAGATTGATGCCGGCGAGACGAATTTCCCGCCCGCCGACTTCCCGCAGGGTGCCGTCGACCGCGACGGCCTGGATGGTCACCCGCGGGCCGGGATCGAGATTTCCAGGAACGCAGTCGGCGGCCTTGGCCGCCCATGGCGCCGCCGTGAGAAGAGCGACCATGAGCGCGAAACCGACTAGGCGCGGAAATGCGCCGGGATGCGGAAGCCAAGTGTTCATCCGCGTATGTCATGCGCTTCAAGGCGAGGCGTCAAGCGCCGCGAGTTCCCCGGCGATAGCGGTGGTGGGGGCATCGGGGGAGGTGGCCACCGTCGCCCTACCCCTCTCGTCGCCCTGGCGCAAGGCGGGACCTCGCGATGGATGTCCTTGCGGCAATCGTTTGATCACGCGGAACCGCCCGAGGCCCTGCCGTTCGCCAGGGCGACGGGGATGTGTAAGGCATGGTGTTGGCGCGGGATTGCCCCGCGCTTTCGAAAACGTCGTCCTGGCGCAAGGCGGGACCTCGCGATGGATGTCCTTGCGGCAACCGTTTGACCACGCGGAACCATCCGAGGCCCTGCCGTTCGCCAGGGCGACGGGGATGTGTAGGGCATGGTGTTTTGGGGGATTGCCCCTCGGTTTCGAAAACGTCGTCCTGGCGCAAGGCAGGACCTCGCGACGGGTGCCCCAGACGGTATTCGTTGATCACGTGGAACCGCCCGAGGTCCTGGCTTTCGCCTGGACGACGGGGAAAGCGAGGCCCAGCTATCGACGTCCGCCGGCGAAGGGGGTGTTGCCGTCGCGGCCGAGGATGCGCAGGCGCAGGAAGTTCAGCAGGCTGATCACGCCGTATTCCCGGACCCGATGGCGGTCCCCGGGCAGGTGGGTCATCTGCGCCTCGATGTGATCGCCGAAAGCGATGCCGAGATGGACGGTTCCGGCGGCCTGGCCCTCTTGTTCGGCTGGGCCGGCGACGCCGGTGGTCGAGATTCCGACATCGGCGTTCAGGCGCTTGCGCACGCCGTCGGCCATGGCACGGGCCGCGTCGGGGGTAACCACCGGTCCTTCCGGGACGTCAAGTAGATCGAACTTCACCTCGCTTGCATAAGCGACCACTCCGCCGCGCAGCACGTCGCTGGAGCCTGGAACCGAGGTCAGGCGCGCGCCGACCATGCCGCCGGTCACGGACTCGGCCACCGCCAGGGTCATGCCGCGCTCGCGCAGCAATTGCAGGACAACCGACTCCATGGTCTCGTCGTCGGCGCCGAAGACATATTCGCCGATCACCTCGCGAACCGCCGCTTCCTCCTCGGCGAGCACCCGCGTGGCTGCTTCCTCGGTTTCGGCCTTGACCGTGACCCGGACCTTGAGACCCTCGATGCCGCTGGCCTGGAAGGCGATGGTCGCGCGTCCGCTGGCGTCAAGCTCGGCCATCCGGTCGGTCAGCATCTCGTCCAGCCCGGACTCGGTTTGGCCCCAGGTTTTCAGCACCCGGCTCTTGATCACCGCCGTCACGCCGGAGCGGCGCTGCAGATCCGGGATCACGCATTCCTCGCACATCATCTTCATTTCGAAGGGCACGCCCGGTACCGCGTAGATCACCTTGTCGCCGACCGGACAGATCAGCCCCGGTGCCGTGCCCGGCATCTGCGGGATCGCCATGCCGCCGTCGGGGATATCGGCTTGGCGAAGATTGTTCTCCGACATGACCCGTCCGCGCGATTCAAAGCGATGGCGGATGCGATCGGCGATCTCGTCGTCGCGGGTGAGACCGACGCCCATGACCTCGGCGATCACCTCGCGGGTGATATCGTCCTGGGTCGGGCCGAGGCCGCCGCTGACAATCACCGCGTCCGAGCGGTCGAGCGCCTGCTGAATCGTGTCGCGCATGCGCTGGCGGTTGTCGCCGATGGTGACATGATAGAGGCAGTCGATGCCGGCCAGCGCCAATTGCTCGCCGATCCAGGCGGCGTTCGAGTTGACGATCTGGCCCAGCAACAACTCGGTGCCGATGGCAACGAATTCACAACGCATGACCTTGTCCCCAAGTGTTAGCTCGTTAGCGTGCCCGGCGCCACGACGCCAAGCCGCTCCAGGAAAATCGGTTGTTGGGCATCGGCCATTTCGTTGCCCCGTTGTATCGGACAGCCCCTGGCCCTGGCGGCTTCAAGAAAGCGCGTCATTGGCGGCTTGGTCACCGCGTCCGCGACCATGGCGTCCGTTCTGATTCCATCAAGAGGAAAGGGCAGGGGGTCGTCCGGCTTCATGCCCATGGGCGTGGCGTTGGCGAGAATATCGATCTCCGTCGGGTTGCCCGCTTCGTCGGAGATATCGACGTTCGGATAGTGTCCCCGCAGGCTCGCCAGAAGCGTCTCTCGCCTTGCCGTATCGATATCCAGCACCGCCAGCCGTTTGGCGCCGTTATCCGCGACGGCATGGGCGATGGCGCTTCCCGCGCCGCCGGCGCCGATCAGAACGAAGCGCTTGCCGGTGACATTGACGCCATGCTTGGCCAGGGCCGCGAGAAACCCGAGTCCATCCGTCATGTCTCCGATCAGACGCCCGTCCTCGGTCCGTTGCACCAGATTACAGGCGCCGATGCGCTTGGCCCTGTCGGACGCTTCATCGCAATTGGCGAGCGCGGCCTGTTTGTGCGGCACCGTTACCCCGACGCCGCCACAATTCTTCCAACCCCGGAGCATGGCGAAGAAGCCGTTCACGGCGCTTGGCAGTATATCCATGGCAACCATGGCACCGTCGTAATCATGATCGGCGATATACCCGTTGAAGACGGTCGGCGAGCGAACCTGCGCGATCGGGTGGCCGATGATCGCGTAGAACCGTGACGTGCCGGTCAGGATATGACGGCCCGCCGTGCCCGCGTTGCTGTCGCCGCCGGCGCTCATGGTAGCCCCGCGCCGGGCACGTCGACCCGGGTGATTTCGATCCGCCCGGTGCGGCTCGCCGCGATCTCCGGGCCGGAATCAAGATTGGTGCAGACGAACAGGGTCTTCAGGTCATCGCCGCCAAGCATGCAGGCATAGGGACCGTAGCCGCCCTCGAGCTTGATCGTCTCGGTAATGGCGCCGGTTTTGTCGAACCGCACGATCTCCTTGTTGCGCGGGTCGGTCACCCAGATCGCTCCCTCGGCGTCGAGGCAAATGCCGTCGGGATAGAGAGTCTCGGTTTCGGCGAAGACCCGTCGGTTCGACAGCGAGCCGTCGGCGCCGATGTCGAAGGCGGTCAGCCGCGCGGCCCGGGTCTCTCCGACCACCAATGTCTTGCCGTCCGGGGTAATGATCGTGCCGTTGGGAAACCAGAGCCCGTCGGCGGCGACGCTGGCCTCGCCGCTGGGCGAGACCCTGACCAAGGTCGTCGCCCGAGGCTCCTCTCCAGCGTGGCGGTTGAAGCCGAAATTGCCGACATAGGCGCCGCCCTCGGCGTCGACCACCATGTCGTTGCACCAATAATTCGCATGCGCCGACAGGTCCGCGTGTTCTTCCAGCTTGCCGTCCACCAGACGCAGGAGTTTCTGATCCCGCATGGAGACAATGAGCAGCGTGCCGTCCGGTGTCCAACCGAGGCCCGAGGGCTGCTCGGGGACCGTGCAGATGGTCTCCCGGTTGCCCTCGATATCGACGGCGATGACCTCGTACGCATAGAAGTCGGAGAACCAGAGCCTGCCGTCGCGCCAGCGCGGGCCTTCGGCGAAAGTGAGCTTGTCGAGGATTGGGGTCAGTTTTCTCATGGCCATCCGGCTCCCGGTACGGTCACGCGGGTGGTTTCGATCCGTCCGGTCGGATTGCCCGCGTGGTCCTTATTGCGATAGATATTGGTGCAGATCATCAGCGTGCGCCGGTCCGGTCCGCCCAGCGCCACGGCATAGGCGCCGCGATCGCCGGTCGACACCCGCTCTGCGATCTCTCCGCCATCCTTGATGCGCAGCGCCTGTTTCTTGACCGGATCGGCGATCCAGATAGCGCCCTCGGCGTCCATGCAGATTCCGTCCGGCACCCAATCCTCGCTCCCTTCCGCCCAGGCGCGGCGGTTCGACAGGGTGCCGTCCGGCGCCTTGTCGAAGGCCGTCAGCTTGCGGGACCAGGATTCCGCGACCACCATTGTCTTGCCGTCCGGGGTGATCGCGATCCCGTTGGGGAAGAAGAAATCGTCGGCGGCGATCGAAACCCCGCCGTCCGGATCGACCCGCGCCACGTTGGTATTCCGCGGCTCTTCGTTTTCGCGATAGTCAAAGCCGAAATCACCGACATAGGCCCGGTCTTCGCCGTCAACGGTCATGTCGTTGCACTTGGAATGCGCCACGTCGGCAAGATTGGCGTGGACCTTGAGCCCGTCCGGGTCGAGGCGCAGAACCTTGCAGTCGAGCATCGAGACGACTAGCAAGCGTCGGTCCGGCAACCAACCGAGGCCGGAGGGTTGATTCTCGACCGTGCAGATGGTTTCGGCCTTGCCTTCCATATCCACCGCGATCACGTGATGTGAATAGAAGTCCGAGAACCACAGCCGCCCGTCATGCCAGCGCGGCCCCTCGGGAAAGGTCAGATTGTCGAGCAGGATGTTGAGTTCGGTCATGGGGCTATTGTTCCTGGATTTAGCCAGCCGAGCACATTGTCGTCGTCCTGGCGAACGGCAGGGCCTCTCGGCATGGGCCACGAGGCCGAAAGCCGGTCGTCTCGGGTAACCATCGCGAGGTCCTGCCTTGCGCCAGGACGACGGCGGTGATTGAGATTCATGGTCCCATCCTCGTCTAATTTCGCGGGCCGGGCGGATCTATTGTCGCGCGGCCCTGCCTTTCGCTGGCGCGACGGATAAACTTGGACGCATCACTCCGGCAGCGGAAATTTCTCCAGCGCTTCCTTGTAGTGTGGCTCATTGTCGATCTCGAGGGTCGCCAGTACCCGGACCACGCCGCAATAGAAGGCGATCGCCAGCACCAGATCGACCAGATGCTCGTTGCTGAGATGCTTGCGGAGGATCTCGAAATCATCGTCGGGGATCTTCAGATCCGTGACCATGGCCCGGGCCGAGCGCAGCACGGTTTTCTCAAGCTCCGGCAGGCCGCTGTCACGTCCCTCGGTCTCGGCTGTGATCGCATGGACGTCCGCCTCGGTGACGCCGAACTGCTCGGTGCCGAGCCGGACATGGTGGGTGTACTCGTACTCGCTGCGGGTGAGGTAGCCGACTTGGATGATCGCCATCTCCTTGATCCTTGGATCAAGACCCGTCTTGTAGCGAATATACTGTCCGAGCCCACCGAAGGCCCGGGCGCCACCGGGGCTGTTGGTGAGTTGACGGAACAGATTGATCGGTCGCTTAAGAAGGTCCCTGTCCTCGTCCTTCAGATCATCAACATCGAGATATGGTAGTCTTGCCATAATCTTACTTTCATTTCTTAATGTTAAAAATTAACCACGTGGCTTGGCCGAAAGCGAGCAGCCGCCATCCACCACCAACAGATGGCCGGTTACGTAGCGGGCCCAGTTCGACGAGAGATAGACCACCGCCTTGCCGATATCCCAGCCTTCGCCCTCGATCTGGACAAGCGAGGCATTCTGGCGTTGCTCGCGGTGTTCGGGCGTCATGCCGGGGGAATAGACCATCGGCGTGTAGACTGGCCCGGGCAGGATACAGTTCACCCGGATACCGTCGCCGCCGTGGTCGACGGCCATCGCTTGGCTTAGCGACAGAACCGCGCCCTTGGAGGTGGAATAGACGGTCAACCCCTTGGGCCGGGTCGCCGAGATCGAGGAGATGTTGACGATCGAGCCGCCGTCGCCACTGTCGATCATCGCGGGAATGGCGTGCTTGGACATCAGGAACATGGGCTTGAGGTTCACTTCCATCACCCGGTCCCAATGCTCCTCGGTCTCGTCGACGACGGAGAGCCGGCTGCCGATGCCGATATTGTTGTCGAGCACGTCGAGCCGGCCCCAGGCGGCCATGGCGGCATCGACCACGCCCTTGCATTCGTCGGAGCTCAAGAGGTCGGCGCCCAGCGCCTTGGCCTCGCCGCCGCGTTCGGCGATCATCTCGACGGTCCGTGCCGCCAGGGTTTCGTCCCTGTCCACCACCATGACCTTGGCGCCGGCCTCGGCAAGCAGGATCGAGGCGGCCCGACCATTGCCGATTCCGTCGCCCGCGGCCCCGCCACCGGCGACAATCGCTACTTTGCCCTTTAAGCCGAGATCCAGTGAATCGATCATCATCCGCCTCCGAGTTTTATGTTTCATGGACCTTGCGAGGCGGTCGCCGAGGCGTCAAGCGGATGCCGCTCTCCCGCCGCGACGATCACGCGGGTGATGGCGGGCGTGGAAGCGGTCGGAGAGAGCGATAGGGGGCGATCCTTGGATAGTCCCGCCTTGGGCTAGGACTACGGGTTGTGATGAGGCGGCCCTACCCAACCCGTCGCCCTGGCGAACGGCAGG
>JAYOIK010000003.1:66001-100418 GCA_038118725.1 Alphaproteobacteria bacterium
CCCAACCCGTCGCCCTGGCGAACGGCAGGGCCTCGGACTTGGCCATGAGAATGAACAGCGGAGGTCTTGCACACGGCATGGAGCTCCTAGCTTGCGCCAGGGCGCCCGTGTTGAAAATTGAACTTGTGGGACTATAAACTTGCACCGGGGGGAAACCCGCCGTAGTTTCCGCGCCATGAGCCACCGGATCTTCATAACCGTTTCGCGACGCCGCGCCTGCTAACAGGCGGTCGGCGGCTCATACCCTTTTTCAAAATTCCAGACGTCGCGACCGTCGCCGAGAGGCGAGGGAGCGGTTTGTCGCGTGGCCTTGTCCTCGGCCCACAACCAAGAGGACACGATCATGGCAATGTCAGCCGCGTTGAACACCCAAGCATCCGAACCCAATTCCCCGCCTCCGACCGAGGCTCTCATGTGGATCACCCAGCGTCCGGAGGTTGTTTTCGCCAAGGGCGAGGGTTCTTGGTTGTGGGACAGCCAGGGCAAGCGTTATCTCGACTTTATCCAGGGTTGGGCGGTAAACTGCCTTGGCCATTGCCCCGGGGTGGTGACCAAGGCCTTGGCCAAGCAATCCGGCGCGCTGATGAACTGCAGCCCCGCCTATTACAGCGCGCCCTTGGTGGACTTTGCCCTTGCCTTGACGGCGGCGTCCGGGCTGGACCGGGTGTTCTTCGCCAATAGCGGCGGCGAGGCGAACGAGGGCGCGATCAAACTGGCGCGCAAATGGGGCGCCGTGAACAAATCGGGCGCCTACGAGATCATCACCACGATCAGCGGCTTCCATGGCCGCACCCTGGCCACCATGTCGGCCTCGGGCAAACCGGGCTGGGACAAGATGTTCGAGCCCAAGGTGCCGGGCTTTCCCAAGGTGCCGCTCGGCGATCTGGCGGCGGTCGAGGCGGCGATCACCGACCAGACGGTCGCCGTCATGCTGGAGCCGATTCAGGGGGAATCCGGCGTTTGGCCGGCGGGAGACGCCTACCTACAAGGGCTGCGCGCTCTCTGTGACAAGCACGGTCTGTTGCTGATATTGGACGAGATCCAAACTGGGATGGGGCGGACCGGAGCTCTGTTCTGCTTCGAGCACGCGGACGTGACGCCGGACATCATGACCCTGGGCAAGGGGATAGGGGCGGGGGTGCCTTTGGCGGCGGTCCTGGCGCGCGAGAATGTCTGTTGCTTCGAGCCGGGAGAACAAGGCGGGACCTATAACGGCAACGCGCTCATGGCGGCGGTCGGCGCCGCGGTGCTGGCCGAGGTCTCCGCGCCGTCGTTCCTGGCGCATGTCAACGCGGCTTCGGAAAGGTTATGGAGTGGTCTAGAGGCGCTGTCGCAACAGCACGATCTCGGTGAGGTCAGAGGCAAGGGCCTGCTACTCGCCTTGGACGTGGGGACGGCTCATGATTCCGGCGTTGTCTCGGCCAAGGCCTTGGAACGGGGATTGCTTGTCAACGCCCCACGCCCGGACAGCCTGCGCTTCATGCCGGCGCTGAACGTCTCATTCGGTGAAATCGACGCGATGCTCGAGATCCTGGATGGGGTGTTTGGCGTGGCTTGAGCGGAGACAAAAGGCGGACGTCGGCCCCGCTTCGTATCCCCGACGAAGGTCGGGGCCGACGCCTGAAGCACCGGCGACCGGGGGATGGTGGAGCACTATCAGAAAACCGCTGTCGTGCTCCTCCACCCGTCACGTTGATCAATCCCGGGCTTCGGCCCCGACCTTCGTCGGGGATACGGGGGAGGGGCTATGAAGGGTGGCGGAGGCTTACTCCGCCGCCTTCTTCTCGAAGCTCTCCCAATTGTAGAGCGGCGGTTCCTTGGCGGCGAAGCGGCGGATGGCTTCCTTGTGGAAGTCGGTGTCCCGGGCGATCGACTGGGCCATCGCCTCCATCTCGAGCATGGTGCGATGGTCGAGATTGTAGGACTGGTTCATGACGTTCTTGGCGAGCCCGATCGCCTTGGTCGGCGCGTGAACGAAGCGACCGGCGAAGGCGCGGGCTTCCTCCATGGCGGTGTCCTGGCCGACGATGTCGAGCACCAGGCCCATCTCCTTGGCTTCCTCGGCATAGACCCGGCGGCCCGAATAGACCAACTCCTTGGCCCGTTGCAGCCCGACAAGGCGGGGGAGGATGTACATGCCGCCCCAATCCGGCACCAGGCCGATCTTCACGAAGGCCTGCATCAGAAAGGCGCGGGGCGTCGCGAGCACGAAATCCGCGGCCAGCGCGATATTGGCGCCCGCCCCGGCGGCCGGACCATCGACCAGCGAGATCACCGGAACCTCGAGATTCATCAGGTCGTACATGTTCGAATGGCTGTCTCTCAGCGCCTGACGCGCCAGGGTCGCCGAGCCGAGCCTGGAGCCCATGGATTTCACATCCCCACCGGCGCAGAACGCCCCGCCGGCCCCGGTCAGGATCAACGCGAAAACGTCGTCGCCAGCCCGGCTCCGGATCTCCGCCATGGCGTTGTCCAGATCGACCCGCATCTGGGGTGACAGGGCGTTGCGCGCCTCGGGTCTGTTAAGCGTGATCGTCGCGATCCCTTCGGCGACGTCGAAAAGGATATGGCTGAAGGTCATGGGGGCTCCTTTGCTCGCCAAATGGCAATTTCATTGCCGGGATAATAGTGCGCCGAGGTTGGATGGTCACCGACTAAGCAAGCAAGGACGGGATGAAGGATCGGATTACCCTTGGAAAACTGGAGATGCCGGCGAGCGGTGAAGATCGTATTTACGATCACGATGAACCGTTCTCGGCGCTATGCTTCCTAAAGGGGCTTAATTGGATCTAGCCTTTCTGGGTCGAGGTAATGCCGAAAACTGGGAGAAAGTCATGAAACGTTTCGAGGGAAAGGTCGCGCTGGTTACCGGCGGGGCGTTTGGGATGGGCGCGGCGACGGCGAAGCTGTTCGCGGCCGAGGGCGCCAAGGTGGCGATCTGTGATCTGCTGGAGGACGAGGGGCCGAAGCGGGTCGCCGAGATCGAGGCCGATGGCGGTACCGCGATGTTCATCAAGCTCGACGTGACCGACGAGCCGAACTGGGAGGCCGCGGTCAAGGCCGTGGTCGAGGCCTATGGCGGGCTCAATGTGCTGGTCAACAACGCCGGTATCTCCGGCAGCGGCTATCAGGACCAGGGTGACGTGAAGGCCTGGGAGGATCTGATGCGGGTCAACGCGACCGGCCCGTTCCTCGGCACCAAGCACGCGGCGCCGGCGATCATCGACGCCGGTGGTGGCGCGATCGTCAATATCTCCTCGATCTCCGGCATGGTCGGCCAGGGCTATATCCATCCCGGCTACAACGCCTCCAAGGGCGCGGTCCGGATCATGACCAAGCAATCGGCGGTGCGTTTCGCCAAGAAGGGCATCCGGGTCAACAGCGTGCATCCGGGCATCATGCCGGCGATGCGGACCTCCGGCGTGACCGCGGATCCGGCGCATCGCCAGAAGATTCTGGACGGCTATGTGCCGATGGGACGCGCCGGCGAGGCGATAGAGGTGGCCAAGGCGGTGGTCTTCCTGGCCTCCGACGACGCCTCCTACATCACCGGCGTGGAACTGCCGGTGGACGGCGGATACATGGCGATTTAGCGCCGTGACGGCGGGTTCGGGTCGGCTTCGGGTCAGGTCCGTCGTCGTATCGATTCAACCCGCTATTGGATGAAAACCGGAAAAAACGCCTGTTTGCGTTGACTCCGGGTCGATTTTCCCCGGATCATGCTCGCGCTCGGGTCGGGAAAGCGGTCAAACGTGCTCCCACGCGCGGGCGCCTAGACGGACACAGGGAGAGAAAAATGAAATCGAATCTGCTCAAGATTGGGCTTGCCGGCTTGATCGGCCTCGGCGCGGCGGGTACCGCGCAGGCTCAACAGAAGCTCGACATGGCGACCCCGTGGGGTGGCGGAGTCATGCTTGAATATGCCGCTCGCGGCGCCGCCAAGTACATGGAGACGACCTCGAACAACACCTTTGAGATCGAAGTCTACCCAAGCGGCACGCTCGGTAAGGCGCTTAAGGTCACCGATACGGTCTCCAAGGGTGTCGCACATACCAGTCATAACTGGCCGGGCTATGACTGGGGTGTCGATAAGACCGCCATCCTGTTCGGCGGCTTCGCCGGCACGATGGAATGGGACAAGATGATGCACTGGGTCTTCAAGGGTGGAGGCCAGGAAATGATGATGGAATGGCGGATGGAGAAATTCGGCGTCGCTTCCGTCCCGTGTGGCTCCGCGCCCCGCGAGTTGTTCCTGCATAGCCACAAGGCCGTGCGTAGCCTGGAAGACTACAAGGGCATGAAGGTCCGCACCGCCGGCGCCTGGGCCGAGATCGCTCAGAAGCTTGGCGCCTCGACCGTCATCCTGGCCGGCGCCGAGGTCTATCCCGCGCTTGAGCGCAAGGTTGTCGACGGCATCGAGTGGGGCACGCCTACTCATAACATCGCCGCCGGTTTCGAGAAGGTCGCCAAGTACATCATCGTGCCGGGTGTCCATCAGCCCATCGCGATGCATGAGTGCGAGTTCACGAAGAGCGTTTGGGACGGCTTCACCGATCTGCAGAAGACGCAGCTCAAGCTGGGCGGCCAGTTGATCACCTGGGATCTGTATCTGGATCTCGGTCATTCCGATGCGCCGAACTGGCAGACCTATGCCACCAACCCGAAGAACGAAGTCATTGATCTCCCGAAGGAGTTCATCGCCGCCGCGAAGACGGCGACGGACGAGTGGGTTGCCGAGCAGGATCCGTCGAACGCGTGGTTCCACAAGGTCTGGAAGGCTCAGCAGGAATATGCCAACGTCTGGTCCCAGGCGCATCGCTATCGCTAAGCGATCCGTTTGATCCGAGTTGTTGCCGCGCGCTGGCCCTGGAAACGGGGCCGGCGCGTTGGATTCTCGGGTCTCCCGTTCCGTGTTTCCGTGAGCCCATCGTTCGATCTTCGCCGTGGATTGCACCCGCTTTACCGTATATCATAAGATGATATTCGAAATTTGGTTCAGGTGGTCTTAGGGAGATTGGGAATGGTTGACGGAAAAATCATTGATACGCCGTGGTACGCGGGCGCCAAGGCCGCGCAACTCAAGCAGGCGGGTATCGGTACGGTCATCCGCTACTACAATTTTCAAAACTCCAGTGCCCTGCCGCAAAAGCGATTGACCCTGGCCGAGGCGGAGGAGCTTTGCGCCGCCGGATTGCAACTCGGCGAGGTGTTTCAGCAGCGGCAGAACCAACTCGCCGATTTTTCCAAGGCCAAGGGCATGCGCGCCGGTCGCAAGGCCTTTCAGATCGCCACCGACGAGATCGGTCAGCCCGAGGGGTCGGGGATCTATTTTTCCGTTGACTACGACGCGACCCAAGCCGAGATCGGCGCGGCGATTCAGCCCTATTTTGAAGGGGTGCGCGAAGGCATGGCGGCGGAAGGCGACAGCGAGGTCCGCTTCAAGATCGGTGCCTATGGTTCGGGACTTCTCAACGGCATTCTGCGCGAAGCCGGCCTGATCGAACTTTGCTGGCTATCGATGTCGCGTGGGTTTACCGGCACCCGGGCGGCGATCACGGCGGGCGAGTATGACTTGAACCAGATTCCGCCCGCCACCTCGTTGCTGGGGCTGGGGATCGACTATGACGAGCCTAATCCGTCGCGACCCGATTTCGGCGCCTTCACGATCGAGCCTCACGCCGCGCCGGAAGCGGCGCCGGTCCCGCCGGGAGAGACCGGCACGGCCTATGTTGTGACGGCGCGCTCGGGGCTCCGGCTCCGCGCCGGGCCGGGTACCGAGTTCGATATCGCCGGTACGATGCCCTTTGGCACTCGCGTACAGGTCCTGTCGGTCAAGAATGACTGGGCCAAGATAGACCGCGACGGTGACGGCGCCGTCGACGGCTTCGCCTACGCGGAGTATCTGCGCCCGGCTTGAGAGGTCGACCGACTAAACCTCGGCCCCATAGACCGTACGCGCGGTTTCCACGTCAACGAGCCCGTTGCGGACATCCTCGGCTACCTTGGCCCGGTCCCTGGCCTTGGGATCGCCGAGACCGCCGCCGCCGGGCATTTCGATTGTGATGCGGGCACCCTTGGGGATCGATTGCCGGCCCTTGCCCTTCAACTCGGTGCCGTCGGAGAGATAGAGCCGCCCGCGCATGCCGTCGCCGCCACCGTTGCGGCCGCGCGGCGGGTGCACGACCCGATCGAACATGGTGTTGATGGCGAAGGGGGCGCCCTCGGCATGGGAGATCTCCATGACCTGGCCGACCCCGCCGCGATGGGTGCCGGCGCCGCCGCTGTCGGCGCGGTATTCCTTCTTCCAGAAGATCAGCGGCGCGATGGTCTCGTTGATCTCGATCGGCGTGTTGCGCACGCCGGAGGGGAAGGCGGTGGCGTTGAGGCCATCCTTCTTGGGCCGGGCGCCGGTGCCGCCGGAATGGAAGGTGTTCATCGCGAAGGGCGTGGCATCGCCGTAATCCTCGTCGGTAAGGCCGTGACCGCCCAGCAGGACCGGATTCCAAAGGCACGAGGTTCCCTCGGCGGGCACCCGGTCGGGGATAATCTGGTTGAGGCAGCCGAGCACCACGTCCGGCAGCATCTGGCCGATCACGTGCCGCGCGGTCACCGCCGCCGGGCGCGGCGCGTTCAGGATGCATCCTTCGGGCGCGCTGATCCGTACCGGCTCCAGCGATCCGGCGTTGTTCGGGACCCGCGAGCCGACGACACAGCGAATGCCGAAACTGGCATAGGCCTCGGTATAGGTCACCGGAACGTTGATGCCGTAACTGGAGGCGTCGGTGGTCCCGCTGAAGTCGAGATCGATGCCGGACTCGGAAACCGTCATCTCGCAGACCAGATCGATCTCCTTCTCGTACCCGTCGATCCGCATGGCGTTCTTGTATTTGCCGGGCTTGAGCGCGCGCACCTCGGCCAGCATGCCGGCGCGGGAGGACTCGATGATATGACGCCCCAATTCGTCGAGATTTTGCAGATTGAACTCGCGCATCATCGCGACCAGCCGCTCGCCGCCCACGTCGTTGCAGGAGGCAAGGGAATAAAGATCGCCTTCTACCTCGACCGGGTTGCGGACATTGGCGCGCATGATCGCCATGACAGCCTCGGAGAACTCCCCGCGCTTGGCCAGCGGCATGATCGGGATACACAGACCCTCTTCGTAGACCTGGCGTCCATCGGGGCCGAAGCCGCGTCCACCGACATCCACCACGTGGCTGGTGCAGGCGAAGAGCCCGACGATCCGCCCATCCAGGAAGGTCGGCGTGACGACGGTAAAGTCGTTCAGATGCCCGGTACCCTTCCAGGGATCATTGGTGACATAGACATCGCCTTCCTCCATTACCTCGAGCGGGTAGACCTCGAGAAAGGAACCGACCGAGGCGGCCATGGCGTTCACATGGCCCGGCGTGCCGGTCACCGCCTGGGCAAGCATGCGGCCCTGTGGGTCGAACACCCCGGCGGAGATGTCGCCGGCCTCGCGCGCGGCGGTGGAAAACGCGGTGCGGACCAGGACCTGGGCCTGTTCCTCGACAACCGAGAGCAGGCGGTTCCATTGGATCTGCATGCGGATCTGGTCGATGGCGCTGGCGTTTCGCATTTCTGGATCTCCCAAATCAGGGCGCGCGGTTAAGCACGAGATGGCCAAGCTCATTCACGCTCGCCGAAAAGCCACTGGGCACGATGGTGGTGGTCTGGTCCTCGGTCAGCGCGGCCGGACCGGCGACGGTGGCGCCAAGCCCGATATCGGCCCGGCGATAGACCTTGGCCTCGAGGTATTCGGATTGAACCGGATCGAAAAGCGAGCGGGTGCCGGTGGCGGCGGGGGCCGCGATTCCAGCCGCCGACAGTCCGCCGATACCGGACGGCTTGGGCGCGGTGACCGACAGGGTCCAGCTCAGGATTTCCGGTTGTTGTCCGGGCACGGAACGTCCGTAGAGTCGGCGATATTCCGTCTCGAAAGCCTCGTGCAGGGTGGTCGTGTCATCCGCCACAAGCGGCCGGACCGGCAGACTCACGACGATCTCATGGCCTTGGCCGTGATAGCGCATATAGGCGAGACGTACTTCCTCAAGGCCCTCGGTTCCGGCGCCCGCGGCAACGATTTCGCGTGCCTCTTCCGCCATTTCGTCGATCAGGGCGTTCGCGGTATCAGCGTCGAAATCGACGAGGTTCATATAGCGGCTGCGCACCACCTCGTAGGAGATCGGCGCGCGCAGAAAGCCGATGGCGGAGCCGACACCGGCTCCGGCGGGAATGACGATCGTGTCGATATCCAGCTTCTCGGCGAGCCGCGCGGCATGCAGGGGCGCGGCGCCGCCGAAGGCGATCATGGCACGGGCCGAGATCTCCTTGCCCCATTCGATCGCATGAACCCGGGCGGCGTTGGCCATGTTCTCGCCGACAATTTCCGATACGCCAAAAGCGGCCAGCGGACCGGTCAGACCAAGGGCCTCGCCGATCTCCCGCTCCAGCGCCGCGCCGGCCTTTTCGGGCGCCATGGTGACGGAACCACCGGCGAAGCCGACGGGATCGATCTTTCCGAGGACCACGTCGGCGTCGGTGACGGTGGGTTGGGTGCCGCCCTGGTCATAGCAGGCCGGGCCGGGCATGGCACCGGCACTGTGCGGGCCGACGGTAATCCGGCTCATGCCGTCAACGGCGGCGATGGAGCCGCCACCGGCGCCGATCTCCACCATCTCGATCGCCGGAATGCGCACCGGCAGGCCGCTGCCCTTCAGGTTGCGATAGACCCGGGCGACCTCGAAAGTGCGTGTCA
Source organism: Alphaproteobacteria bacterium (assembly GCA_038118725.1). Taxonomy (GTDB): domain Bacteria; phylum Pseudomonadota; class Alphaproteobacteria; order Thalassobaculales; family Thalassobaculaceae; genus JADHLJ01. Next base: position 74,778 of record JAYOIK010000003.1, read on the forward strand.
TCTGCGGCGCGTGATTGTCGATCAGACAGATCTTCGCCGTGGTGCCGCCCATGTCGAAGGAGACGACATTGTCGATCCCGCATTCCCGCGCGATCTCGGTGGCCAGGATCGCGCCGCCGGCGGGGCCGGATTCCACCAGACGGATCGGAAAGCGGATCGCGGTCTCGAGTGTGGTCAACCCGCCGCCCGAGGTCATCAACAGGAAAGGACAGGTAAAGCCGCGGTCGCGCAGATCACTGTCGAGCTGCTTGAGGTAGCGCGACATGGTCGGCTGGACATAGGCATTGGCGCTGGCCGTCGATTGCCGCTCGTATTCGCGGATCTCCGGACAAACCTCCGAGGACAAGGTGATCGAGAGATCGGGCCGCGCCGCCGCCAGGATCTCTCCGACCCGGCGTTCATGGGCCGGATTGGCGTAGGAGTGGATAAGGCCCACGGCCACCGCCTCGATCCCATGCTCGTCGAGCAGTGGCAGCAGGGCCGTTACCGAGGCTTCGTCAAGCGGGATCAGCGCCTCGCCCTTGACATTCAGGCGTTCGGTCACCGGCCAGCGCAGATAGCGTGGCACCAATGGGTCCGGCCGGTCGATATTGATATCGTACTGCTCGAACCGGTTCTCCAGGGCCATCTCGACCGAGTCCCTGAGCCCCTCGGTGGTGATCAGCGCGGTCTTGGCGCCCTTGCGCTCGATCAGCGCGTTGGTGGCTAGGGTCGTTCCGTGGATCAGCAGGCCGATATCGCCCGGCGCGATACCCGCCTCGGCGACGGCTTTCTCGACACCCGAAATCACTCCGCGTTCCGGCGCGTCGGGGGTGGTCAGCACCTTCGAGGTGAACTGTCTGTCCCCCACCTCCAGCGCGACATCGGTAAAGGTTCCGCCGACATCAACGGCGAGGCGAGCGGAAGGCGACGGGGTGGTGGGCATTGGCTTGGGGGACTCCAGAGAGAACGGTGGCGGAGGAGGGATGACGCCACGACTCTTAGTCCGCTGGAAGACTGGGCGTCAATGGCGAGCGCATGGCTCCGCCTCACCAACCTCATCCCGCCGAAGGGTCACTGCTGTCCGGGAAAACTCCTGTCGTACGGGATGAGATACCGATATTGCCTGGTTTTTGTTCCTTGGCCGCCGCCTCGGACTTGATTTCTCGGCCGGCCATTCCCCTTGATCGCCGCCCCCATGAACTTTAGAGGCCTCTGAAAGACGGAGATAGGGTGCTTGTCCAACCGCTGAGACCCCGCCGATCGACTATACCCGCGCCTCGGGCTTTAGCGCGGCCTCGACATATCGCCGGAAATGGTCGATCGGCGGGGTTTCGGCGGTCGGAGATTTGGCGCCTTCGTCCCAGCGGCGCAGCTTCACCGCGTCCGCGTGGTAGGGGATGGCCTCAAATGCAGTCGCTTCGTCCGGCGTGAACGGGCCGCCTTGCACCTCCAAGCTGCGGACCGAGCCCTCGGAGAGCGTGGCGAAATAGTCCGGATCGGTGGCCGTGAGGTAGCGCTTGGCGTCGACATGCCAGCGCACGGGCTGGAGAACGTCATCGTCGAACCAAGGCTCCAGATAGCGGAGCGCCCGGATCTCGTGCTCGGCATCCTCGCCCCGGTCGATGGCGGCGCGGGCGTCCGGGTTGATCAGGTGACCAATGTCATGCAGCAGGCAAGCGGTGATCAGCGCCGGGCTCGCGCCGGCCTGCTCCGCCTGATGGGCGCATTGCAGGGCGTGGGCGAGCTGGGTGACATTCTTCTCGTCGAACCGTGTCAGGGCGCGCTCGGAGAAGTTTTCCATGATCCGGTCGATAGCCTTCATCGTTCTCTCCGAATGGGGTTAGGCGACACGCTCGCCGGCGCGCCAGGTTTGCCGCACGACGGGAGTGCCGTCATCGAGGCGACGCACGCGGATGAGGTCGGCGCGCTTGCCTGGCGCGATTTCGCCGCGATCGTCGAGACCAACCATCCGCGCGGGATTGCCGGTCACCGTGGCCATCGCTTGCGCCAGGTCAAGGCCGTCCTGGTCGTGCAGCAGGAACGCGCCGTGCAAGAGGCTGGACGGCATGTAATCCGAGGACAGCGCGTCCAACAAGCCACCTCGAGCCAGGTCGGCCGCCGCCACGTTGCCAGAATGCGAGCCACCGCGCACCACGTTCGGACCGCCCATGATCGTGGTCATGCCCTTGGCCCGCGCGGCCCTGGCGGCCTCAAGCGTGGTTGGGAACTCGCTGATGGTAACGCCCAGGGCCTCGGCCTCCTCTACATGAGCGTCGGTGGCGTCGTCATGGCTCGCCAGAACCACGCCGGTGGCGCGGCAAAGCTCGGCGATGATTTGGCGATGCTTGTCTGAGTAGAGCGCCTGATTGGCCTTGCGCGTGTTGACCATGTCCTCGAACTGATCGTCGTTCAGGCCGTATTTACCTTGGTAGTAGACCTTGAGCTTCGAGGCGTCGACGAACTGGCGTTGACCGGGCGTGTGATCCATCAGCGAGACCAGCTTCACCAAGGGCTCGTCGTGGAAAGGTTGATAGAGCTCCAGCGCCCGGGGGTTGGCGACCTCGCAGCGCATGTGGAGATAGTGCGTGGCGCGCAGGTTGCCATGCCGCACGGCGTCGCGGATCGCGTTCGCGGCTTCCGCGAACATCGCCTCTCTGTCGTCATTGTCGATGGCGCCGCCGACCGCGACCGCGTCGAAGACCGTGGTGATGCCCGCCGCCGCGATCTGGGCGTCATGGGCGAGGACGGCGGACGGGACCGGCCAATGGACCTTCGGCCTCGGCACGCAGTGTTTTTCCAGATTATCGGTATGCAGCTCGATCAGGCCGGGGATAAGAAGGTCGCCGTCGAGATCCTCGGCGCCGGCGTTGGTCGATTGGGGCGCATCGCCGATGTCGGTGATCGTGCCGTCCTTCACGACCACGGTGCCATGAACCACCCGATCCGCCAGCACGAGGCGGGTATTGCTGAAGATTTGCTCTTTCACCATGGGGGTCACGCCGCCTTTCGCGCGCTGTCGACGGTATAGGTTCGGGTTCCGACCGCGTCCCGAACGAATGCGTCATGGAAGATCCCGGCGATCGCCACGCCGCGATCCCGGGCCTCGACGATGAGATCAATTACCGCCCGCCGGTTATCCGCGTCGAGCGAGGCGGTGGGCTCGTCCAATAGCAGGATCGGATAGTCGCGGGCGAAAGTCATGGCGATATTCACGCGCTGTTGCTCGCCGCCGGAAAAGGTCGCCGGCGGGAGCGACCACAGGGTTTCAGGGATCGCCAGCCGCTCCAGCATCTCCTCCGCCCGTTTCCTGGCCGCGGCCTGGTCGAAACCTCGGCTCAACAACGGCTGGGCGACCAGCTCCAGCGCGCCGATGCGCGGGATCACCCGGAGGAACTGGCTGACATGGCCGAGGGTGCGTTCGCGGACGTCCAGCACCAGATGTGGCGGCGCGCCGACCAGGTCGACCCAGTCGCCGTCGTGACGCACGAGGATCCGACCGGCTTGCGCCAGATAGTTGGCATGGATCGAACGCAGCAGGGTCGACTTGCCGGCGCCGGAGGCCCCCGCCAGCACCAGGCATTCGCCGCGCTTGACGGTGAGCGAGACATTCTCGAGAACCGGGATGCGCACGCCGCCCTGATTGTGCAGGGTGAAGGACTTGCAAAGACCCTCCACCCGGATCATGTCCTGGGCGTCGTCGGTCAGCGGATTTGCTTGAGGCATGGCGATCTCACACCGGCAGGATCGAGGAAACAAGGAGCTGGGTATAGGGGTGCTGGGGATCGTCCAACACCTGATCGGTCAGGCCATGCTCCACCACGCTACCGCCGCGCATCACCATCAGGCGGTGCGAGAGAAGGCGCGCGACACCGAGATCGTGGGTCACCACCACGCAGGCGATACCGAGCTGGCGCACCAGACCGCGTACCAGATCGAGCAATCGCGCCTGAACCGAGACGTCGAGACCGCTGGTCGGCTCGTCCATGAACACGAGCCGCGGCTGGGTCACCAGATTGCGGGCAATCTGCAATCGCTGCTGCATACCCCCGGAGAAAGTGGCCGGAAGGTGATCGATCCTTCCGAGATCCATCTCGACCTTGGAGAGCCAATCGACCGCGGCGCTCCGGATCTCGCCATAGTTTCGCGCCCCGACCGCCATAAGGCGCTCGCCGACATTGGCGCCGGCCGAGACATTCATGCGCAGCCCGTCGCGGGGGTTTTGAAAGACGATCCCCCAATCCGTGCGCATCAGCATCCGGCGTTCCGGCTCACTCATCTCGTAGATGTCGCGCGGGCCATCGACACGGGTGTCGAACTGGACCGTGCCGGCGCTCGGCGGTAGCAGGCCGGAGATACATTTCAGTAGCGTGGTCTTGCCGGATCCGGATTCTCCGACCACGCCGAGGACTTCGCCGGGATGGAGATCGAAACTCACATCCGCGCAGCCGACCTGCCCGCCGTAATAACGAGAAAGATCCGAGACCTGGAGGAGAGCGGGCTGGTCACGGTCGATCATGACGCTTCTCCGGCGGTATCGGTACTCGTGGTGTCGGGCTCGCCTGGAACCGGCAGGCCGCTTCCCTGGTGGCCCGCCTCGCGTCGGGTCCGGCAGTAATCACTGTCGGAGCAGACGAACAGCCGGGAGCCCCGGTCGTCGGTAATCACCTCGTCGAGATAGCTCTCCTCGGAGCCGCATAGCGCGCAGGCCTGCTCCCAGCTTTCGATGGTGAAGGGATGATCCTCGAAATCGAGGCTCTTCACCTTGGTATGAGGCGGCACTGCGTAGATGCGCTTCTCGCGTCCCGCGCCGAACAACTGCAGCGCCGGCATGTTGTCCATCTTCGGATTGTCGAATTTCGGGATCGGGCTCGGTGCCATGATGTAGCGATCATTGACCTGAACCGGGTAGTTGTAGCCCTGGGTGATCCGGCCGTAATGGGCGATCTCCTCGTAGAGGCCGACATGCATGATCCCGTATTCGGAGAGCGCATGCATCTTGCGGGTTTCGGCTTCGCGCGGCTCGATGAAACGAAGCGGCTCCGGCTGTGGCACCTGATAGACGATGATCTGATCCGCCCGTAGCTGTTCCTCCGGAATACGGTGGCGGGTCTGGATGATCGAGGCCTCGGCGGTTTTCTCGGTGGTCGCGACACCGGCGGTCTTGGCGAAGAAGCGCCGGATGTTGACGGCGTTGGTGGTGTCGTCGGCGCCCTGATCGATGACCTTCAGCGTATCCTCGACGCCGATGATGCTGGCGGTTACCTGAATGCCGCCGGTTCCCCAGCCATAGGGCAGTGGCATCTCGCGGCTGCCGAAGGGGACCTGATAGCCGGGAATCGCCACGGCCTTCAGGGTCGCCCGGCGGATCATCCGCTTGGTCTGCTCGTCCAGATAGGCGAAGTTGTAGCCGGACAAGGTCTCGGGCTGTTCCATCTCGGTGATTCCTTCCATCATCGTCACTCCGCCGCCGGGGCCAGGCCCGAATTCTCGCCCGGGTCCTCGCCCGGGTCCGCGTCATTCACCGCGTTCTCGCGGATCGCCTTGCGCAGGGCTCGCACGGTGACCAGTTCGGATTGAAAATCGACGTAATGTGGTAGCTTCAGATGCTGAACGAAGCCCGATGCCTCGACATTGCAGGCATGGGCGAGGACAAATTCCTGGTCCTGGGCCGGCGCTTCGATGCTCTCGCCCAATTCCTCGGCCCTGAGCGCCCGATCGACCAGCGCCATGGCCATCGCCTTGCGTTCGCAATGCCCGAAAGTCAGGCCGTAACCTCGGGTGAACTGTGGCGGAACCTCGGATGATCCCTTGAACTGGTTGACCATCTGACATTCGGTGACGGTGATCTCGGCGATTTCGATGGGGAAGCCGAGTTCCTCGGGTGCGAACTCCACCACGACCTCGCCCATGCGGATCTCGCCGGCGAAGGGGTGGTTTCGGCCCCAGCCGCGTTGGGTCGAGTAGCCGAGCGCCAACAGAAAACCCTCGTCGCCGCGGGCCAGGTTCTGCAGGCGTGCCTCGCGATCGGCGGGAAACTTCATGGATTCGCGCGTCAGATCGAAAACCTCGCGGTCGTCATCGGCGACCTTCTGTTCGATCAGGCCCTCCTGGTTGAGCAGTTCGGTCACCCGCGGCATTTCCGCGTCGACGGGCTGGTCGGCGATCGGCGTCGGCGCGGGCGGCTCGCCATTCGCGGCCAGGGTGAAGTCGAGGAGGCGGTGGGTGTAGTCGAAGCTCGGCCCCAATATTTGACCGCCCGGCACGTCCTTGAAGGTCGCCGAGATTCGGCGGCGGATCGCCATCTCGGCGGTGTCGATCGCCTCGCTGGCGCCGAACCTTGGCAGGGTCGTGCGGTAAGCGCGGAGCAGAAAGATCGCCTCGACAATATCGCCGCGCGCCTGCTTGATGGCCAGCGCCGCCAGATCGGGGTCATGCAGGGAGCCTTCGGTCATCACCCGGTCGACGGCGAGGGAAAGCTGCTCCCTTATCTGCTCGATGCTCAGCGCCTCGATCGAGGTATCGCCCCGGCGCTCCTCGGCGAGTAGGGTCTGGGAGTTTTCAATGGCGGCGTCACCGCCCTTGACCGCGACATACATTACCGGTCCTCCCCATTTTCGGGCGAAGTCGCGCGCGGCGCCACGAGGGTGGTGCGGGGCAGGGCGGCGATCCGGTGTCCATCGCACAGAATGATATCGATGCCACGCGGAAACCCGCCGTTCACCGCTTCGCGCTCGCGCCAGAAAGAGCCTGGCAGCCCCTCGACGCCGAAAACCGTCTCGCCGTCCACGCCTGGGCCCGACAAGGTAAGCGGGCCGGCGTTTGAAAGCCCCGGCACCTGAATGATCACCGTCGCGCCGTCCTCGGGATAGGCGTCGCTTCCGGTCCGGAACCGCGCGAGACTGGTGGAAGGGCCGTCGAGCACCGCGATGTTCGCCAGCAATGCGGTCTCGGCGAGCGGCGCGCCGGTATGGAAGGCGAGATGCGCGATGACGCCCGGCGTCGCCAGGCTTTCGTCCAGCCATAAAGGCGTCTCATGATCGACGAGGGCAAGGCAAATCATCATGCTCGCCGGAGCCAGGCTTTCCCGTGCCTCCGAGAGAGGCGGGAGGGTTAGGATACGGCCCGGATGCGCCATTGCCTCAAGCACGTTGCGAAAGATCACTTGACTATCGTGAACCGGGTCGGGCAAGCCCGCTCCAATGGGGTGTTCTTCGGTCATGGATGGGACGATGGCCATCAGCCTTCTCCTCGGACCATGGTGAAGAACTCAACTTTTGTCGCGGCCGCCTTGCGGGCCCTGATCTCGCGGGCCTCGCGCTGTGCTTGGGCGAGGGGTTCGATGACTATTTTCGAGACCGTAGCCTTGGTCTCCGGAGTTTGCAGCATGGCGTCCAGCACGGCGGTCAGTTCCGCGTGGCGGCGCGAGCGTCCCTGGACATAGCCGAGACCCGTCACGCCGTTGTCCAGCCGCACGGCCCCTCTGGTCATGGTCATCTCGCCCATGTTGAAGCGGTTACCGTCGCCGCCGACACGTCCGCGTACCATGACCATCCCGGTCTCGGCCGGGCGAATCGTTGTCCAAATCGGTTGGTCGGGGAGCGCTTGATAGAGCGCCTCAACCTCCTCGGCCGGGGCTTTCGCCAACACGGACAGCCAATTCCGACGTTGTTCCTGGTCTGGCGATAGGCCTTTGCTTTTTGATCGTGGTGTCGAGGGCGATGCGTCATTCATGGACGAATTCCAAATTCATCTAGACGTTTATATCTTTCAAGGCGATACTAGTGGAATACAGGCCGGAGTAAAGCCGGATTTGATGAATTTTTGATGACAAGGCCATGGGGTGAACGCCGACAATCCAGCGTCGCCGACGCCATGGTCAAAGTTGGAGCCTCTCCCATGTCCGTTTCGCGGATCGAACGTAAAACCGGCGTGGCCTTGTGGCGTCAGATCGAGCAGGTCCTCACCGGAGAGATCGAAACAGGCGTGCTTGAAGCCGGCAGCCGTCTTCCGACCGAACCGGCTCTGGCGGAGCGGTTTGGCGTCAACCGGCACACCGTGCGGCGAGCGGTTTCCGCGCTTGCCGACCGTGGCTTGGTCAAGGTGGAGCAAGGACGCGGCAGTTTCGTGGCGGAACATGTCCTGGACTATCTGATCGGCCCGCGAACCCGGTTCAGTGAACTCGTGCACAAGCAGAACCGTAATCCCGGTGGAACCCTGCTTTTCGCCAGACGAGAGCCGGCTGACACCGTTGTTGCCGATGCGTTGGAACTTGCCGTCGGCGCGGAAGTGCATTGGCTGGAGACTCTCGGAGAAATGGATGGCCGTCCGATCTCCGTCGGCAGCCATTACTTTCCGGCCGACCGGTTTCCCGATCTTGACGAGGTGCACCGGCACGAAGGCTCGATCACCCGGACTCTAACCCATTATGGATGCGGCGATTACGAAAGGCGCGTTACCAAGGTCACGGCGCGGATGCCTAGCGCCGGCGACGCCGAACTTTTGCTTCAGGGCCGCGCCCGTCCGGTTCTGGTGACCGAATCAGTCAATGTCGATAGTGCCGGCCAGCCGGTGGAGTACGGCATGGCGCGTTTCGCCGCTGATCGATTTCAGATTGTTTTCGAGACCTGAACTGATCCTGGTCCGGATCCAACCCGACCCGTACCGAGGGGGCGAGGACACGCATTCGAAAAGGAGAATGACAATGCCGACGATTTCCTGGTTAGCCGTCCTGGAGGCGACGGTTTTGAGTTTTGGGCTTGGCGCGTTGTGGTATGGGCCGCTATTCGGCAAGCCCTGGATGGCGGAACACGGGACCACCGCCGAGGAACTCATGGAAGGCTTCAATCCCGCCAAGACCTATGGCGCGACCTTCGTGTTGGCGGCGCTGTCGGCGATCCTGTTCGGAGTCTTTATCGGCGAGGCGCCGGAGCTCCAGCGTTCGATCGGTTGGGGCGTGGCGGTGGGCTTGGTCTGGGTGTCCGGCGCCTTGGGGACAATTTACTTGTTCGAGAGTCGCACGATGCGGTTGTTCATGATCAACGGCGGCTATCATACCGCGCGTTTCGCGATCATTGGCGCGGTCTTTGGATATCTGGGATAGGGTCTAGACCCTGGCGTTCCGTCGCCGCGCCGCGTCGGCCCCGGCGAGCCGTCCGGTTACCGCGCCACGCATGACGGATGTGGCGCCGGTATAGACCCTGTAGTAAAGGCCGACCACCTCTCCGGCGGCGTAAAGGCCGGGAATCGTGTCGCCCTCGGTATTGATCACCCTGGCGTTGTCATCGACCTTCACGCCGCCGAAGGTGAAGCAGTTCGAACAGATGATCGGCCAGGCGCGGAACGGCGGCTTTACGATGGGCCGGGCCCAGTTCGATTTACGCGGCTCCAATCCCTGGGTGGCGAGACCGTCGGGTCGCATGAAGTCGAAGCCGTCGGCGGCGGGGCAGGCGGCATTGTAAGCCTCGATCGTGGCGGTGAATTCCCGCGGATCGATCTCCATCTCCCGGGCGAGTTCCTCCAGGCTATCGGCCTTCAGCGGCGCTTCGCGCGAACGCACGGTAACTTGCCAGTTCTCGACATCGTCCAGCCCCGCGTCAAACACCGCGTAAGCGATCCCGTGGCGCTGGGCCATGATGATGCGGGTGACCACCTCATAGGTCGCGTCGACCATCGCGGGGCCTTCGTCGGTAAAGCGCTTTCCCGCGTCGTTCACCAGGATGCCGTAGGAATAGTTCAAAACGACCGGCTCTATGTCGGCGGAGCGTGGATCGACGGGTTGGGCGTGAAAACTGCCGAAATCACCGCAAGGCGCGGCGCCGGCGGCAAGCGCCATGCGCACACCCTCGCCGCGATTGTAGTGCCCGCCGCGCGAGACCGGACGGATGAACTGGGCTTGCGGTCCGACATAGTGGCTCAGCATTTCGGGATTACCCTCGAAGCCGCCGCTGGCCAGCACCACGTTGCGGGCGCGGATCTCAAGCGGCTTGTTGCCAGGGCCCACGGCCTTGACGCCGACCACCGCGCCGTCGTCGTTGATCAGCAACTCACGGGCCGCGGTCTCGTACAGCACCTCAATCTCGTCCGTATGCTCGTCGACATAGGCGCCGAGTGCTTCGACAAGCGCCAGGCCGCCGCCGATCGGCCCCATGCGGGTGGTCGATTGGCTGAGGAAATAGAGCGGCAGGAAATCAAAGGTTACGCCGAATCCCTCGAGCCATTTCAAGGCCTTTGGCGCATCCTCGGCGATGGTGGCGATCAAGGACGGATCCACCGCGCCGAGTGACCGTAGCACCGCCGGTTGGTTCTCGCGGTCCCGCACCAGATCGCGCAAAATGCCAGGATCGGGCCAGCCACCGGCATTGGCCGCGAAACGGTCCTCGAAATCGTCGGAGACCTGATCCGCGTTCTTCATGCGCCAGAAACTCTCGGTATAGCGGGTATTGCCGCCACGCTCCTCGATCGGCGCGCGTTCCAGCACGGTCACCCGGGCTCCTGCTTGGTGCGCGGTAACCGCGGCGGAAAGGCCGGCAATGCCGAAACCCACGACCAGTACATCGGTTTCGGTCTGGTTCATGTGCTGGGACCTCCACTTGTACGGGGCAATAGCGCGTAAAGACCCCAATCCAGATCGCGTATCTCCGGCTTTTCCCAGCCAGGCCGTCGCGCGGATTGGAGCAACATGTCGATGCGCTGGTCAATCTCCTCCGGCTCGGAAAACCCTTCGGCCTTGGCGGCGACATCGAAGGTGGCCTTCAGGTACTTGTCCACGTTCGGTGGCACGCGGCGCAACGAATCGGTGTTGTCGAGACGCGTCTCCGGCAAGAGGTTCTCCAGTTCTCGGGCTATCTTCTCGAAGGCCGGGGCCTCGTCATCGATTTCGAGAAAGGCTTTGAGCGCGCCGTTGATCGCGGTGGTCTTGGCTTCCGGTTGGTCCGACAACAGCACCCGGGCAACCTCGACCGCGCCGTCGATTGTTGTGACCCGGCGGCTGACGGCGTTTGACAGCCGGTAATCCGAGAACGGGTTGTCGTCCCGGTCGGTGATCATCGCGATGGACGGCGTGCCGAGGATCGCCGCCTCCACCCCGGTGGTGCAGCCCGTGTGAACCAGTCCCCGCGCGGCCAATAGCCAGGGCACCGGCTCGCTATCGGGAACGACGGTGAGATTTCCGGTCTCGCGCGCGAGATCATGCCAACGTCCGTCATCCTCGGCGGGATGCGGGCGCAGCACGATCTTGCCTTCCGGCATCGCCGCGCGCATGGCCCGGGAAAAATCGGATACCGCGTCCATGTTCGACTGGTCGTGGTTCAGGTGGTGCTCCAACAAGCGCCGATCTTCCTCGGAGCTCTCATCCAGCCATCCGATTTGCACCAGAACCTTGCGGTAATGATCGAGGTCATGAAATCGGCTGTTGGTGGCGCTCATATCGGTGTTCACCAGCACGAAGGGGCCGTGCTCGCGGACGATATCGGCGGCCTGCCGGCACCAGGTTTCGATGAAGGGCGGGCGCAGAAGATCGATCCTTGGATTGCCGGTGATCGCCAGTTGCGCCGCCGTGAAGCCGCGCTCCTTCATCAGCACGTCGCGGTGTTCCGGGCCCTGGCACAGGACCTTGGCCATGAGCGGTTGGGTCTCGGCCCAGGTGTCCTTGACCAGGAGCGGTCCGCGCGCGCCCATCGCTTCCTCGTCGCAGGCGACGGGCTTGTGCCCGGCTGATGGTAGCTGGGCGATGATCTCGTACTGCACCCGGTTCATGCCCTTGAGGAACATCAGTCCCGGCGGCAGGTTCCTGGCATTGGCGTACAGCGAGCGGGAATGGCCGATGACCACCGGTATACCTCGAGAGGTGAGTTCCAGCGCCACCAGGAGCTTGGACATAAGCTCCCGATACTTTTTCTCGATGGGGATATGTACGACGCGACGCATGCCGCCTTTTAGTCCATGTCCGGGCGATCAACCAATGCAATTCGCCAATTCTCTAGTCGCAACACCCATGCTCGGTCCGGCAAAAGCACGAGTACTGGATCGCGCCATCGGCGATCGCGCGAGCCTTGGTCAATTCCGGCTGGATCGCCGCCAGAGCGTCGGCGTCGCCAAGCCGCTCGCAACATTCCGCGTAGCCCAGCAGACTCCAGATATTGCCGGGATGCTGGGAGGGGCGGACGAGAATATCGTCGAGGCCTAGATCGGCGCGATAGACGCTGGCAGCTTCCTCGACATGCCCTTGTTCGAGCAACAGGGCGCCCAGGGCATGGCGCGGCGGCATCATCCAGGACCAAGGCTCCGAATAGTTGAGGTTGTCGTAGAGATCGACCGCCTCGCGCAGCTTGGCGAAGGCGATATCGTAGTTGCAGCGCCGATATTCCAGCTCCCCGGCCAGCATCGGACCGGCCACCGCGAGGATGTCTCGGGTGTCGTTCTGGAAGACGATCCGTTCCTCCGGCAAGGCCGCGACCGCGTCCCGCAACACACTTTGCTGTTCCAGCGCCGCGTCGATATTGCCGAGAACCGCGTGCGCGATCCCCTTGGCGTATTGCCACGTCGCGTATGTGACGGGGAAAAGTTTCGGGTCCTCGGATACCGGCTCGTCGAGGATCTCTTGCCACTTGCCGAACCGGATCAGGACATGCGGCTTCATGCCGTAGAAGGCTTCCAGATAGTTCACCAGGAAGGCGTGGTCGGCGAGCAGGTATTCCGGACGGACCGTGGCCTGCATCTCGTTCGCGGCTCGGATCGCGGGCTCGTACTGGCCGGAGAAGAACGCGCCGTACATCTGGAAATGGATGTTGTGCAGGAGATAGACGTAGTAGATACCGAGCTCGCTATCGAATTCGAGGTATTTAACATCCGCCGCGGCGGCCTCGAGATTGGAGGCGATCGTCTTCTCGTATTGCCCGCATAGAACATAGATATGCGAGGGCATGTGAATCAGATGGCCCGAGCCCGGCACCAAAGGGCGTAGCCGGTCCGAGGCCTCGAGCGCGCGTTCCGGTTCCGGCGACATTTCCATGATGTGAATATAGAGATGCAGCAATCCGCAATGCTGGACATCGCCGCGCTGGTCGATGCGGGCCTGGGCGGTTTCGATGATCTCGATCGCTTCCAAGGTGTCGGTGCCCTCGGCCGGGACGCGGTTTTGCAAATCCCATAGCTGCCAGGGCGTGCGCACCATCAAGGCCTCCGCCGTCAGCGCGCAGACATCGTAATCCTCGGGGAAATCGCGATAGACCGCGCGCATGGCGTCGGCGTAATCGTCGTCCCATTGGCCGAGAATCTCAAGATCATCGACGGCGCTCGCCTGGAACCGCCGCGCCAGGGCGCCGCACAGGGCTTGTTCCACGGGGCTGGCGCCGCTCGCGGCGGCAATCTCGACGGCTTTCAGGGCGTTCTCGTGGGTTGTCGCGATAGCCACCGGGCGACCGGTCGGTGACATTTTCGCCCAGGGGATGTTGTAGTAAGGACCAGTGGCGTAGGCGATGCCCCAATAGCCCATGGCGCAATCCGGATCGATCTCGACAGTTTTTTCGAAGCAGCGGATCGCTTCCTTGTGGTGGAAGGCGTAGCACCAGTTCAGACCCCGATTGAACCAGGTTTGCGCCTCATCGGATCGTGTGGAAATGGACCGTGTATATGGTCCAAGAGAAAAGTACGGCTCCATTTCAAACTCTCCGGTCTTCGTGATCGTGGCGGCAGCCTATCACCGAGGCGGTCGCCGCTGAAAGGTGGCGCTTGGCGAGCGCGAAGTCTCGAAAGTCTACGTCCTTGATCTAGATCAATTTCTTTCGGAGCACGCGCGATCATGATGGGTGATCGCTCGGTTCGACGATGCGGGGAGAAGAGAGAGCAATGGCCGACTCAGCACTGGATGCCTCCAAGCTCGAAACGGAAAAACCATCGAAGGCGGCCGAGTTTCGGGTGTTTCTGCTTCTGACCGTGGTCCTCGCGCCGGTCCTGTCCGTGATTATCGTCGGCGGGTACGGATTCCTCGTGTGGATGTCTCAATTGCTGTTGGGCCCGTCGGGAAGTTGAACAGGGAAACTTCATGACCTCGACCCGGCAGACATCGTTGGATACCGCCATTTCTCGACGCGGGCTGTTTCGCGCGGCCGTCGTCCAGCGGAACGAGGTTGGGGCGCGAGGGCGGGTAACCATTGCCGAGCTGTGTTTCGCGCGCCGGGGCATCGGTTGCCGATCTTGCGAGGATGTTTGCGAGCCGCGCGCGCTTCGTTTTCGTCCGCGACCTGGAGGGATGTTCGTGCCGGAGATCAATTCGGAGACCTGCACCGCGTGCGGTGAATGCGCCACCGTGTGCCCGGCCGCGGCGATTAGCACTCCCGAGGGCGCAACATGAGTGAAGTAGTTTTATCCGCCACCGATCCGGTCGACGCCCATATCACCAGCCTTATCGTTCATTCCGCCCCGCGATCGTTGGATCGCGTGTCCCGTGCTCTCGGCGAGATGTCCGACATGGATGTGCATCGGAGCGACTCGCGGGGGAAGATCATCGTTGTCTTCGAATCCGACAGTTTGAACGGTGTCACGGATCGGGTGGAGGCGATCCGCCAGGTGCCGGACGTGATCAACGTTACCCTTGTCTACCACCAGGTCGAGGACGCGGCGCTGCTTGATCAGCCCGTCATAACGCGCGGCTGAAGCCGATGCCCGAGGAGTTTCGTGCCATGACTATGACCCGCAGAGACTACATCAAGGCCAGCGCGGCGGTTACCGCCGCCGCGGCCGCCGGCTTGGTGCCCGCCGCGCAAGCCGGCAATGTCGTTACGCAAGCCGACAGGATCGGGTTGAAATGGGACAAGGCTCCATGCCGGTTCTGTGGGACCGGGTGCTCGGTCATGCTCGGCACCAAGGAGGGCAAGATCGTCGCTTCCCACGGTGATGTGCTCTCGCCGGTCAACCGCGGCCTCAATTGCGTGAAGGGGTATTTCCTTTCCAAGATCATGTATGGCGAGGACCGCCTGACCAAACCGCTACTTCGCAAGACGAACGGTGGGTTCGATAAGAACGGAGATTTCGTCGAAGTCTCCTGGGATGAAGCCTTCGACATCATGGCGGAAAAGTTCAAGGCGGCGCTGAAGGCCAAGGGACCGTCCGCGGTCGGCATGTTCGGCTCCGGGCAATGGACCGTCTGGGAGGGTTACGCCGCGTCCAAGCTTTTCAAGGCCGGATTCCGTTCGAACAACATCGACCCCAACGCGCGCCACTGCATGGCTTCGGCGGTCGGCGGTTTCATGCGCACATTCGGCATCGACGAGCCCATGGGCTGCTACGACGACTTCGAGCACGCCGACGCGTTCGTGCTTTGGGAGGCCAACATGGCCGAGATGCATCCGGTTCTCTGGACCCGGCTGACCGACCGCCGGCTCGGCGCGCCGAACGTGAAAGTGGCCGTGCTGTCCACCTTCGAGCATCGCTGCTTCGACCTCGCGGATATCCCCATGGTGTTCGCGCCGCAGACCGACATGGTGATCTTGAACTACATCGCCAACCACATCATTCAATCCGGCAAGGTGAACCAGGAATTCGTCGGCAAGCATGTGAACTTCAAGATCGGCAACACCGATATCGGCTATGGCCTGAGACCGGATCATCCGCTCGAAAAGGCGGCCAAGAACGCGAACAGGGCCGGCGGGGCCAAACCCGCGAGCTTCGAGGAATTCGCCGCCTTTGTCTCCGAGTACACATTGGACAAGGCGCATGAGATGTCCGGCGTGCCGAAAAACCGCCTGCGTGAACTAGCGGAGCTTTACGCCGATCCGGACACCAAGGTCATGTCGCTATGGACGATGGGGGTGAACCAGCATACTCGCGGCGTCTGGACCAACAATCTGATCTACAACATCCATCTTCTGACCGGAAAGGTATCCGAGCCGGGCAACAGCCCATTTTCGCTCACCGGGCAACCGTCGGCCTGCGGCACCGCGTGGGAGGTTGGAACCTTCGCGCACCGGTTGCCGACGGACATGGTGGTCACGAACCCGAAACACCGCGCCCTGGCGGAGAAACTCTGGAAACTTCCGGCCGGAACCATCCCGCCCAAGCCCGGCTATCACGCGGTATTGCAGAATCGGATGCTCAAGGACGGCAAGCTCAACGCCTACTGGGTGCAGGTGAACAACAACATGCAGGCGGCACCCAACATGATGGAGGAGGGGTTGCCGGGGTACCGCAACCCGGACAACTTCATCGTGGTTTCCGACGCCTATCCCACGGTCACCGCCCAGGCCGCCGATCTCATCCTGCCGACCGCCATGTGGGTCGAGAAGGAAGGCGCCTATGGCAATGCCGAACGCCGCACCCAGATGTGGCATCAACTGGTCGACGCGCCGGGGGAGGCTAAGTCCGATCTCTGGCAGACCGTCGAGTTCTCCAAGCGTTTCACCACGAACGAGGTATGGCCAAAAGCGCTTCTAGACGTCAATCCCGAGTTCAAGGGTAAAAGCCTCTACGACGTGCTTTTCGCCAATGGCCAAGTCGACAAATACCCGCTGTCGGACATCGAGGACGGCTACGAGAACCACGAGGCGGCGGATTTCGGCTTTTACATTCAAAAGGGTCTGTTCGAGGAATATGCCGCCTTCGGTCGCGGCAAGGCGCATGACCTCGCGGATTTCGACACCTATCACAAGACCAGGGGCCTGCGCTGGCCGGTGGTTGACGGCAAGGAGACCCAATGGCGTTTCCGCGAGGGCGCGGATCCCTACGCGCGGCCCGGAACCGGATTCGATTTCTACGGCAAGCCCGACGGCAAGGCGGTGATCTTCGCGCTGCCATATGAGCCGCCGGCGGAAAGCCCGGATGACGATTACCCGTTCTGGCTGTCCACCGGGCGGGTGCTGGAACATTGGCATTCCGGCTCAATGACCCAGCGGGTTCCCGAACTCTACAAGGCCTTTCCCGATGCCGTTTGCTTCATGCATCCAGGCGACGCCGAGGCCTTGGGGTTGCGCCGGTGCGATCAGGTCAAGGTCGCCTCTCGCCGGGGCCATATCCTCACCCCGGTGGAGACGAGAGGGCGCAACAAGCCGCCGCGCGGGCTGGTATTCGTGCCCTGGTTCGACGCCAGCCAGCTGATCAACAAGGTAACCCTGGACGCCACTGATCCATTGTCGAAACAGACCGACTTCAAGAAATGCGCGGTCAAGATCGAGAGGGCCTAGTCATGCGGATCATGATTTTCGTCGCCGCGATCGTCTCAAGCCTGATCATGGTGGCCCAGGCGAGCGAGCCGGAAATCGCGACCTTGAGAAAGGCGCCGCTCGCCGAGGCGCCGCAAGCGCCTAGAATGACTCCCCAAAGCAACACGGATATCCGGCGGACGCGGAACTATCCCGAGCAACCGCCGGTCATCCCGCACAAGATCGAGGCCTATTAGGTGGACCTGCGGGTCAACAAATGCATGGATTGTCACAGCCGCGCGGCGACCGAGCCGAGTCAGGCGCCGATGGTCTCGATCACCCATTTCATGGACCGGGACGGGCAGTTCCTGGCGTCGATCTCGCCGCGTCGCTACTTCTGCAATCAGTGCCATGTGCCGCAGCACGAGACCGAGCCGTGGCTCAAGAACACCTTCGTCGACATCGACACGCTGTTGAAGAAGAAGTGAGGCGGCCATGTGGAAAACCGCCAAGCGCCTATGGGCCGTCCTCATCCGGCCAAGCGCGTATTTTAGTCTCGGTTTCCTCACCCTCGGTGGTTTCGTCGCGGGGCTGATATTCTGGGGCGGTTTCAATACCGCCGTGGAGTTCACCAACACCGAGGCGTTCTGCACCGGTTGCCACGAGATGCGCGACAACGTCTATGCCGAGTTGAAGCCGACAATCCATTTCACCAACCGATCCGGCGTGCGGGCGAAATGCTCGGATTGTCACGTCCCGCATAACTGGACCGACAAGATGGCCCGCAAGATGGCCGCCTCGAAGGAGGTTTGGGGCAAGATCTTCGGCACCATCAGCACCCGCGAGAAGTTTCAGGCCAAGCGGCTTGAGCTGGCCCAGCGCGAATGGACCCGTTTCAAGTCCAATGACAGCCTGGAATGCCGCAATTGTCATTCCGAGAAAGCCATGGATTTCACCCGTCAGAGCAAGCGCGCCGCCGAAGCTCATGAGCGCTTTCTGGTAAGCGGCGAGAAGACTTGCATCGATTGCCACAAGGGCATCGCCCATGAATTGCCGGACATGAGCGCGGTGTCATGGGAAAACGGCTCGGGCCGGAAAGCTCATGCTAGCCTGAGGTAATGGTATCGGGTCGGGAGTTTCGGCGCTGATCAAGCTTCCTTGCGGGCTCGGCGCATCGCGGCGAGGCGTTCGCGCATGGCGATCTGGGCCTCCCGGGTGCCGTCGTGATGAGTGCCGAAAATCTTGTCGAAGGGCACGACCGTGCCACCGTAGTTGCACTCGAAAAACTGGTGATGCAGGTAGTGAAAATACGAGTTGCTGTCGATCGGGAGCTTCTCGCCGACCATCACCTTTTGAAAGCCCGTATGCGACATGGCGGCGTTGAAGATCGCGAACTGGAGTTGGAACAGCGCGTTCACCGGATGCAGGGCGAGCGCCCATTGCACCACCGTCGTCGAGAAATAGATCACATGCTCGACCGGGTGCATCGCCAGTCCCGACCAGGGACCCACCTCGACATTGCGGTGATGCAGGGCGTGGACCTTTTTGTAGAGCCACGCGGTGTGCAGCAGTCGGTGTCCGAGATAGAAATGCGCCGAATGGATCACCGGACATAGCACCGCGAGGGCGGTGAACCAGACCCAGAACAGCACTGGATCATTGATCTCGAACCAACCGAGATAGCCGTTCGCGAAGCCCCAATAGGTCGCGGCCTCGAAGCCGGTGACGACGGGCACCGCGTAGAGCATGGAGCGAAACATGTTGTCGCGCACCTGGTCCTTGAACAGGAAACGCCGGCTATTGGTGGCCAAGGGCTCGGTCGAGAACTTGAGATGATCGCCCTGGCCCCGGCGGATATAGAGATAGAGATGCAGTCCGCCGAACACCGCCAGGATTAGTCCGGCGTTACGGACCAGCAGCCAGGCGATCCAACCGGGCTCGATCGTGGCCATGGTGGCAAGCTCGGGCGTGAGAAACACCCAAGTCACGACCGCCAGCGCGAACCAGAAACCGTTAAGCGGCACCAGGTATCCCGGAAACCCAAGAAACCAACGCGTCGCCGCGCCGGGCTTTGGTGGCCAGTCGAAGATCGGTGGCAGCCCGATCGGCTCCGCCGGTCGCCATTCGCCGCGTTGGTTTCTCGCCGTGGTATCGCTCAACGCATCCTCCATGGGAACTGCCTGGGGTTGTACAGGAAAGCTGGGGAAGGGCGCTAGCGCCGATGTCGGGGCATGGCGCGATCGGTTGGCGCGCGCATCGCCGAATTCGACGAGGCCCCTTCAATCCGTATCCGCCGTAGCTACGCGCAATCGGGATCGTCCTCGGACCAGCGTTGAAAGCCCGCGGGCGGGTTAAGCGCGAGATGATCGCGGGCCCGGGCCCAGGCGGTGGCCCATTCATCCGGGTCCCGGGTTTCGGTTTCCGGCGCGGCGCGGCTGCGGGCGACGAAGCCGGGAAACCAGGCGCGTCCGGTGGGTTGCGCGATCGGATTGTAGCGCAGGTCCAGGCTCCACCGGATCCCTTCGCTCCGGTTCGGTAGCGAGGCGTGCATGGTGTATTTCGAAAGGAAAACCACGTCGCCCGGGGCGGTCTCGATGGGAACACGGTTTGCTCCCACCAGCCTTTCTGGAATCGCCTGACGGCTGTAATTGGCACGTTTGTCGTGGCAATGCAGCGCCAACCCGTTTCGGTGACTTCCCGGCGCGACCAAGAGACAGCCATTCTCCCGGTTGGCCTCGGTGACGGAAATCCAGACCGTCAAGATCTGGGAGGGATCGGCGTCCGCGGTCCCCGTACCGGCGTCCTGATGCCACACGGTGGTGTCTATCTCGCTCAATATGCGGGTGGTGTTGGCCAGATGCCTCGCGGGCGGCTTGATCCGCACATGTTGCGTCGGGTTCGAGTAGATCTCCGGCCCGATGAAGCGCTCGACCGCGTCCAAGAGCCTCGGATGCCGCAACAACCCGAAGACCGCCGGACCGCAATGCATCGGCGTGGAACGGGAGATCCCCTTTTGCGGAAGAGTGATATCCAGATACCCGTTTAGCGCGCCGTCGCTGTCTTCAAGAACCCGGGAAACTCTTTCACCGAACGGCAAGTCCGCATGGTCGTGCCGGATCGCGCCCAGCCGCAAGAGATCCGCGATCGCATCGTCGAGAACTGTCTCGTATTCCCGGGCGACGGGCGCGAGATCCCGTTCGGGGTCCAGCAAGCCTGGGACAAGCAGATATCCTTGATCGTCAAACCGCTTGAGATCCACATCCCGGATCTTGGTTGCGATGTTATCCATTGGAGATCTTCACCTTCCGTTTCAATCGCTTAGTCACCACGTTACCTCTAGCTCGTCGTCCCGAACGCCTGTCCTCGCGGCGAGGAACCGGAGGTCGCGAATGCTTTCGGGCTTGCAATCCGCGCGTCCGACTCGTTTCCTCTTCAGCGAGTTTCATGTCTTTCACGCCACAAAACAACGGGGGAAACCATGAAGGGATTTGATCTGATCGCTCGCTGCCTGAAGGCCGAGGGCGTGGAATGGATGAGCTGTTTTCCGGCGAACCCATTGATCGAGGCGGTCTCGAAGGTCGGTATCCGGCCCATCGTGTTTCGCCAGGAGAGGGGCGCGATCAATGCCGCCGACGGCTTCTCGCGGCAGACCCGGGGCAAGAGCCTCGGCGTCTATGCCTCGCAACACGGCCCCGGCGTCGAGAATTCCTTTGGCGGTATCGCCCAAGCCTATGGCGAGGCGGTGCCGATGGTCTATTTCCCGCTTGGGCCCGGCCTGAACGGCTATGACGTCGACCCGAATTTCTCGGCGGTCAAGAACTACGCCCATATCACCAAGAAGGCGCTGTCGATCGATCGTCCGGACAGGGTGACCCGCCAGGTGGAGCGCGCCTTTCACCTCGCAAGGCATGGCCGTCCGGGACCGGTCCTGGTTGAAATGCACCGGGATGTCTGCTCCCAGGAGGTGCCCGAGGGGGCCATGGACTACAAGCCGTCCAGCCTGTTCCGCTCCGCCCCCAGCCGAGGCGACGTCAAGGATGCAGTGGCCGCGCTTCTGAAGGCCAAGCGCCCGGTGATCTACGCCGGTCAGGGCGTGCTCTATGCGGATGCCACAGAGCAGCTCCGCCAACTCGGCGAGCTGACGCAGATCCCAGTGATCACAAGCATGCAGGCAAAGAGCGCGATTCCCGACGCCCACCCCTTGGCGCTCGGCTCCGCCAACCGCACGGCGCCGCGCAACGTGTTCAAATGGCTCGGCGAATCCGACGTGGTCTTCGCCATCGGCTCGGGCCTGACCCGGACCACCTTCGGCATCGATATCCCGGACGGCAAGTTCCTGATCCACGGCACGGTTTCCGGCGAGGATATCAACAAGGAGTACTCCGTCGATATCGGCCTGATCGGCGATGCCGCGCTGACTCTCGACATGATGATCGACGAGGTCAAGGCGGCGGTCGGCGAGGCCGGGCGCGAGACCGACCAGCGCCTGATCGACGAAATCGCCACCGGTCACGCGGAATGGCTCCGGGAGTGGGAGCCGCTGCTGAATTCCGATGAAGCGCCGATCAATCCATATCGAGTGATCAACGAGATCAACAAGGCCGTCGATCACGAGAACACGGTGCTGACACACGACGCGGGTAATCCGCGCGATCAGATCATGCCGTTCTATAAGGCGACCTCGCCGCTCGGCTATATCGGCTGGGGCAAGACCACGCATCTCGGCTACGGCATCCCCTTGATGATCGGCGCCAAGCTCGCTGATCCGTCGAAATTCTGCCTGAATTTCATGGGCGATCTGGCCTTCGGTCACACCGGCCTCGATATCGAAACGGCGGTGCGCGCCGAGGCGCCGATCACCAGCGTCGTCATCAATAACTCCACCATGGGCGGCTATGACGCGAGCATGCCCACCGCCATGGAGCGCTATGGCGCCGGCAATCAAGGCGGTGACTATGCCGGGATCGCCAAGGCCTGCGGCGCCGAGGCGGTGAAGGTCGAAAGTCCCGAGGGCATCGCCCCGGCGCTGGCCGACGCGCAACGGGCGAACAAGGACGGCAAAACCATGGTGATCGAGATCATCACCCGCCAGGACACGCGGTTTTCCTGGTACAACGACCTGTTGAAGCCGGCGGCCGCGTAACGGACATGTCGGTGTGATCAGGGGGTGATCAATCCCGCGCGAATCCCTTAAAGTGCCTCCCCTTGATCGCGCTGGTAAGCGGATCCCCGACGGGGCTCCGCTCTAGCCATATCGTAAACCGACCCACGCATACGAATCCGGAAATCGCCGGGTTGATGTTAGGAGGAGGAGATAGACCATGCTGACGTTGCTTTCGCCGGCCAAGAAATTGAACATGGACCCCGTGGATACGGGGCTCGAGATCACTCAGCCGCGGCTCTCCAAGGACACCAAGGAACTCGCCCGTGTCGCCAAGACCCAGAGCGCCGACGATCTGAAACGCCTGATGCATATCAGCGACAATCTCGCCGCGCTCAACGCGGAGCGGTTCAAGGCCTTCAATCTCGACAACAAGAGCAACACCGCCAAACCCGCCGGCCTCGCCTTCGACGGCGATGTCTATTGGGGGCTGGAGGCAAACAGCCTTTCCGACGAGGCGCTGTCTTATGCCCAGGATCATCTGCGCATTCTCTCGGGCCTATATGGCGTCCTGCGCCCCCTGGACGCGATCCAACCCTATCGTCTGGAGATGGGCACGAAAATGGTCAATGGCCGCGGCAAATCGCTCTATGAGTTCTGGGGCTCCCGCATCGCCGAGCAACTGAACGCGGATCTCGCCGATCACGATGACACAACGGTCGTGAACCTCGCCTCGAACGAGTATTTCAAGGCCGTCGATACCAAGGCGCTCGACCGGCGGGTGATCGGCGCCAGGTTCCTCAACATCAAGGACGGCAAGCCGCGTTCGCTGATGTACTTCGCCAAGCACGCGCGCGGCGCCATGGCCCGCTGGATCATGGAAAACCGCGTCGACCGTGCAGAGGGATTGAAGGATTTCAACGCCGGTGGATACACGCTGGACGCGGGCGCCTCCACCGAGGCGGAACTGGTGTTCACAAGGCCGCAGCCGGCGGTAAAGGGATGAGTTCGCGCATCAGCTGAATGGGAGCCGGCCCATGGGACTCGGCCAATCCGAAGAACAACGGCTCCTGATGGAAAGCGTCGAGAAGTTCATCGCTCAAGACTATGACTTCGAAACGCGCCGGGCATTGGCCGAGACCTCCCTCGGATACAGCCGCGAGAATTGGAAGACCTTCGCCGAACTGGGTTGGCTGTCCATCCCGTTTCGCGAGGAGAACGGCGGTCTGGGCGGCGGTCTGGATGATGTCGCGGTCGTGACCGAGGCGCTCGGGCGTGGCCTGGTCACCGAACCCATGGTGGCCAATCTCGTGCTCGCGGGCAGGTTGGTTGAGCTGCTCGGGACGGCGGACCAGAAGGAACGCATCCTCACGCCGTTGATCGCCGGTGACCTGCAACTCGCGCTTGCCCATACCGAACGCCAGGCCGGCGGAAATCCGGCCAGTGTCGGTTGTGTCGCCGGGGTTGACCAGGGCGACTATCTCATCAACGGCGAAAAGGTGATGGTGCTGAACGGCCCCAGCGCCGACATGCTGCTGGTCACCGCCCGCTCCGGCGGCGGGGAACGCGACCGGACCGGCATCGAGGTGTTCCTCGTGGAGGCTTCGAGCCCGGGCATTCAACGCGTCGACTATCCGACCATCGATCAATCGCGAGCCAGTAACCCGACCTTCGAGAAGCTTCGCGTCCCCGCCGCGTCCCGGCTGGGCGCGCCGGAGACCAATATCGAGGCCGTTGAGACGGTGTTGAACGAAGCGATCGTCGCCCTATGCGCCGAGGCGATCGGGGTCATGGATATTCTCATCAAGGACACAGTGGAGTACACGCGCACGCGCGAGCAGTTTGGCGTGCCCCTGTCCAAGTTTCAGGTGCTGCAACATCGCATGGTCGACATGTACATCGCCTGGGAACAGTCGAGTTCCGTGCTGGCGATGGCCGTGGAGAAGGCGCCGATGGGCGGCAAGACCGCCCGCCGCGCGGCTTCGGCCCTCAAGGCCCATGTCGGCAAGTCGGCCAGGTTCATCGGCGAGGCGGCGATACAGATCCATGGCGGAATGGGTACGACGGATGAATTGCGGCTCGGCCACTACTTCAAGCGCTTGCTGGCGATCGAAGCGCTGTTCGGCGACACCGACTATCACCTCGGCCGCTACGCCGCCTCGATCGAGCAGAAGCCCGGCGTGTCGGAAATAACGGATGCGGGGGACGAACAGGGGGGCATCGACTACGCCGCCTTTCGGAACCAGATCCGCGCGTTCCTCGAGGAAAACCTCACCGACGATCTGCGCGAGGCCGGGCGGCTGTCGACCAGTGTTTTCCCGGACATGCCGCGGGCGATCGCCTGGCAGAAAATCCGTCATTCCGTCGACAGGGCGGCGCCGAGCTGGCCCGTCGAACATGGCGGCCCAGGCTGGGACGAGCGCCAGCGCCAGATCTTCGACGAGGAGGCGCTGAGGGCCGACGCGCCGACGATGATCCTGCAAGGGCTGGCCATGTGCGGCCCCTGCCTGATGGGCTACGGAACCCAGGAGCAGAAGGATTATTACCTGCCTCGCATGCTGTCGGCGGAGCATATCTGGTGTCAGGGCTACTCGGAGCCCGGCGCCGGATCGGATCTGGCCTCGCTGAAGACTTCGGCGGTATCCGACGGCGATGATTATGTCGTCAACGGCTCGAAGATCTGGACCTCCAACGCCCAGGACGCGACGCATATGTTCTGTCTGGTGCGGACCTCGAGCGAGGGCCGACCGCAGCAGGGGATTTCCTTTCTCCTGCTGGAGATGTCCACGCCCGGGATCACGGTCAAGCCGATCCATAATCTCAACGGCGTGCATGAGCAGAATCAGGTCTTCTTCGACAATGTCCGGGTCCCCAAGGCCAACCGGGTCGGCGAGGAAAACCAGGGTTGGGAAGTCGCAAAATACCTGCTGGAGTTCGAGCGCGGCGGCGTCAGCCGCTACGCGGTCCTCGCCAAGAAGCTGCGGAAGATCAAGCACGCCGCGGCCCTCAAGGTCACCGCCGAGGGTATCCGGTTGATCGATGACGCGAGTTTCCGCCGCACGGTCTCCGAGCACGAGATCGACGCCACCGCCTTGGAATATACCTGGCGGCGCATTCTCTCGGCCTCCGGCCAGGGCAAGACCCCAGGCGTTCTCGCCTCGCTGACCAAGATCGCCAATAGCGAGCTCGGCCAGGAACTCGACAAGCTGACCGTCAAGACCGTCGGCCTCGACGCCCTGCCGCTACAACCGGCGGTCCTGGTGCCCGGAAGCAACGTCGAATCCATCGTCCCGGATCACGCGATTGGCGGAACCTCGGAAAAATATCCGCTTAACGGCGGGAAGATTCTCGGGAAAGTGCCCGTGCCGCTTTCTGAGCGCCACCGCATCGCGAAGGCGAGGCTGGAGGCAGAGGCGCTCGCCAAAG
>JAYOIK010000004.1:0-98015 GCA_038118725.1 Alphaproteobacteria bacterium
TTGGTCGGGGAGAGAGGATTCGAACCTCCGGCCCCTGCCTCCCGAAGACAGTGCTCTACCAGGCTGAGCTACTCCCCGACCGTGGGAGCGGCTTATAGCGTTTCCCGGGTGTGTCGGCAAGAGGGCGCGCGCGGTTTTCCGTCGGTCGCTCGGCGGGCGATCAATTCGGCGTCTCGACCGTTGCCTGCTGGTCGAAAAAGGTGGTCTCGGGGATCTCCGGAATCTCGATGTCGAAGGCGACGGCGCGGATGCGTTTCGGCTCGGTGCCGCGCAGCAGCGCGCCCTCGTGGATCGAAGGCAGGTGGTTGGGCGTCAGCGCCAGCGCGTCGGCCGCCGCGATCTGGGCGATGTAGAGATTGCGGGAGCGGCCGCTCCCATTCGCCTTGGAGGCGTGCAGCACGCGGGAGTGCATGAAGCAGCCGTGCCCGCCGGACCGGTATGCTCCACCGCCAGCGGCTCGGCCTCGCGGGCCACGCCGGGAGCGACGGCGCCGGTGAAGCGTTCGTTTTGCCAGAGCGAGTGGATCGGCCCTCGGTGCGAGCCCGGAACCGTCATCAGCGGGCCGTTATCCGGCGTCACCTCGTCCAGAAAGATCAGGCAGGCGACCATGTCGTCATTGGTGTGCGGATCGAAGGTGAAATCCTGATGCCAGCCCACCTCGGTGCCCGAGCCCGGGAGTTTGCAATTGACCTTGGCGTGATGCAGCCGCAGATCCGGGCCGATCAGATCCGCCAGCATCTCGATCATCGCCGAGCCGTTCAGGAGCGCCCAATAGGCCTCGGAAATCTCGGTCGGCGACTATACCCGACGAAGCGCCGGTGTCTCGGCGGAGTGACCGGGCTGAACGTCGAAACGCGGGCGGCCGTCCAGGGTCTCGCCGAAGGGGCCGCCATGGGCCCGGCTCTCCTCGACCCAGCCGGCGAGGTCGGCGTTGAGGGAGGCGACGGTCTCGGCATCGACCACGCCCTCGACCGTAAGACATCCGGTCTCGTGAAACGCGTCGATCTGCTCCTGGGCAAGGGTGTTGGGCACGGCGTGGCTTTCATCATCTGTCGCGCCTTTGATCCTATGAGTGGGGAGCGAGGCTCGGCAAGGGGGCATGGCGGATCATGTCTCTCACGTTCCCCCACCTTTCGACGGCAAGCGAAGACGGAATGGATCCTAGCTTTCGCTAGGATGACGAGTGAGGGGAGGGGCGAGACAATTTCCATCGCCCTGGCTTCCGCCAGGGATACGGGGTTGGTGGAGCGGTAAACAGCGACTTCGAGGCTCAGGTAAGCGCCGCTAAACCGCGGCTAGGTTTCACATCGCGAAACTGGGTTTGCGGCGGGCGGGAGCGGGGGGTATTTTCCACGTGACCACCGTGGAGTTCAGCCCATGACCACCCCGCGTCCCGGCCCAGGTGACAGCGCTCTGGAGCGCCGCCTTTCGAGCGAGATCGAGGGCGAGGTGCTGTTCGACGCGTTCAGTCGCGGGCGCTATTCAACCGATGCCTCGATCTATCAGGTGGAGCCGGTGGGCGTGGTCGTCCCCAGGACCGAGGCGGACCTGACCCGCGCCGTTGAGATCGCGGTGGACGCTGGCGCGGCGGTGCTGCCTCGGGGCGGCGGGACCAGCCAGTGCGGCCAGACGGTGAATCAGGCGGTGGTGATCGACTGCTCGCCGCATTTGAAGAACGTGCTGGCATTCGAGCCCGAGGCCAAGAGCATCACCGTTCAGCCGGGCATGGTACTGGATCATCTGAACGCCTATCTGAAACCCCACGGGCTGTTCTTTCCGGTGGATATCTCGACCGCGTCGCGGGCCACGATTGGCGGCATGACCGCCAACAATTCCTGCGGCGCGCGCTCGATCCATTACGGCATCATGGTCGACAATGTCACCGCGATCGACGCGATGCTGCCGACGGGAGAGTACCTTACCTTCGGCAAGGTACCCGGCAATCTCGGCGGGCTCGGCGCGCCGGCGCGATATACCTCGCTGGTTCAAAGCGTGCGCGACATCGCCGCCCGCGAGAAGGCCGAGCTGGAGGCGCGGTTCCCCAAGCTGAAGCGGCGGGTCGGTGGCTATAATCTCGATACGGTCGATGCCGCGGGCCATAACATGGCGAGCCTGCTGGTGGGCTCCGAGGGGACGCTGGCCACCTTCAAGTCGATCCAGCTCAAGCTGTACGAGATCCCCAGGCATCGGGTGATGGCGGTCTGCCACTTCCCGACCTTTTACGCCGCCATGGACGCGACCCAGCATATCGTCAAGCTGGGGCCGGTGGCGGTGGAGCTGGTGGATCGCACGATGATCGATCTGGCCCGGGATATTCCGATCTTCCGCCCGATAGTCGATAGTTTCGTGAAGGGGGAACCCCAGGCGTTGCTGCTGGTGGAATTCGCCGGCGACGAGGCCGCGCCGGGCCTTGCCAAGCTCAGGGATCTTGACGCCCTGATGGGGGATCTCGGCTATCCGGACGCGATTATCGAGGCGGTGGACCCCGCCTTCCAGGCGCGCATCACCAGCGTGCGTCAACAGGGCCTCAACATCATGATGTCGATGAAGAGCGCGGGCAAACCCGTCTCCTTCATCGAGGATTGCGCGGTGCCGCTGGAGGATCTGGCGGAATATACCGACCGGCTTACCCAGGTGTTTCATAAGCACGGCACCGACGGGACCTGGTACGCCCATGCCTCGGTCGGCTGCCTGCATGTCCGCCCGGTGCTCAACATGAAGGAAGGCACCGACGTCGCCAAGATGCGGGCGATCGCCGAGGAAGCCTTCGAGATGGTGCGCCAGTACAAGGGCTCTCACTCCGGCGAGCATGGCGACGGTATCGTGCGCTCGGAGTTTCACGAGCCGATGTTCGGCAAGCGCCTGGTCGATGCCTTTGGCGAGGTCAAGCGGGCCTTCGATCCCAAGGGCGTGATGAATCCCGGCCGTGTCGTCGACCCGCCGAAAATGGATGACCGCACGCTGTTCCGCTACAAGCCGGATTATAGGCCCGAGCCGATCGAGACCGCCTTGGACTGGTCGGACTGGAGCGGTTTCGCCGGCGCGGTGGAAATGTGCAACAACAACGGCGCCTGCCGGGCCATGGGCGGGGGCGTGATGTGCCCGAGCTATCGCGTCACCGGCGACGAGCGGCACGTGACCCGGGGGCGGGCGAATTCGCTGCGGCTGGCGATCACCGGACAGCTTGGCCCCGAGGCTCTGACCTCGGAGGCGATGGCGGAGACCATGGATCTCTGTGTCTCCTGCAAGGGGTGCCGGCGGGAATGCCCGACCGGCGTCGATATGGCGCGGATGAAGATCGAGGTGAAGGCGGCGCATGCCCGGCGGCACGGCCTTTCGGCGCGGGACAAGCTGATCGGATATCTGCCGCGCTATGCCGAGGCGGCCTCGCGGTTCCATTTTCTCGCCAATCTACGGGACAAGCTGCCGGGGGTGCCCTGGCTCACCGAAAAGCTGTTGGGGCTGAGCGCCAAGCGCAGCTTGCCGGTGTGGAGCGGCGAGCCGTTCCGGGCCGACGAAGTATCCGAGGTGGAGCGCGAAAAAGCCTTGGTGCTGCTCGCGGACACTTTCAATTCCTACTTCGAACCGGAGAACCTTCGCGCCGCGCTTCGGGTTCTGGAGGTCGGCGGCTATCAGGTGCATGTCGTGGATCCGTCAATGGATGGGAGTGGGGAGCGGCTCTGCTGTGGGCGTACCTTGCTCGCCGCCGGGCTGGTTGACGAGGCCAGGGCCGAGGCCGACCGGATGCTGGCCGCCTACGCGCCCTATCTGGATGCCGGCATGACGGTCGTCGGTCTGGAGCCGTCCTGTCTGTTCACATTGAGGGATGAGTTCACGGCGATGCGTCCGGGGTCGGAAACCGAGCGCCTAGCGGCCAACGCGATGTTGTTCGAGGAATTCCTGATCCGCGAACAAGAGGCCGGGCGGCTTAACCTGCCCTTGAAGCCGGTTGGCGAGAAGGCGCTGGTGCATGGCCACTGTCACCAGAAAGCTTTTGCCGCCATGGGCGCGGTGGAGAAGGCCCTGGCCCTGGTGCCGGATCTCGATGTTTCGGTGATCAACTCAAGCTGCTGCGGGATGGCCGGCGCCTTCGGATACGAGGCGGATCACCACGTGACATCGATGGCCATGGCCGAGCTTGATCTCCTGCCGGCGGTGCGCGAAGCGGAACCCGACACGATCCTAGTCGCCGATGGAACCAGCTGCCGCCACCAGATCCATGACGGCGCGGGCCGCGAGGCCGTGCATGTCGCGAGGGTGTTGGAGAGAGCTCTTGCCTGACGATCGGTTCGTGACGCCGGCTCTACTGGACGGCAAGCCGATCCCCCCGGACTTGCTTGGTCCTCTGGTCGAAACCCCGACGCCCTTGCCGGACGGCGCGACCCTCCGCGCCGCGCTCGAACGCGACGGATATCTGCTGCTGCGCGGCCTGATCGACCCCGGTGATATCAAGGCGGCTCGCGAGGAGGTGTTCGCGCGTCTGGGCGAGGTCGGCGAGATCGCGGAGCCCACCGCCGATGGCGTCTTTTCTGGGCAATCGCGCCGCGACGCCCTGTACGATAACCGAGGGGTGTTCTGGAAGTCGGCGAGCGAGGGGCCGGCGCTGCGACGAGTCACCAATGGGGAAACCCTCACCGGCGCGATGACGGCGATTCTCGGAGAGACCGCCATCGGTTTCGACTATCTGTTTCTGCGCGCGGTGCCCGGCGGACGGTTTACCCACATGCATTGCGACGCCGGATTTTTCACCCGCGCCACCGACCGTGTCCTGACTTGCTGGATCGCCTATACCGATATCGATTTGGATCGCGGGCCGCTTTTCGTGGTCGAGGGCTCCCATGAATTCCCCGATATCCGCCGCCGGTTCGATGGCTTCGACGTTGCCCGCGACAAGGACCGCAAGGCTTCGATCGACGAACACCCCGCCGATTTCGCGCGGTCACGGGGCACGCGGCTGCTGACCGCGCGTTTTCGGCCCGGCGACGTATTGATTTTCGGCATGTACACGGTACATGGCGCGCTGGAACATCACGCCAGCGACAACAAGATCCGACTTACCACCGACATCCGTTATCAACCGGCCTCGGAGCCTAGGGACCCTCGCTATTTCGGCGAAAATCCCGGGGGCACCACCGGCGCCGGTTATGGCGAATTGAACGGTGCCAGGCCTCTGACCGAGGAATGGCATATCCGCTGATAGGCGGCCCCACACCGAACTGGAGTATCATCATGAGCCACCGCGCCGGCCCCCATTTCCTGCAGATCCCCGGCCCCAGCAATGTGCCGGGCCGCATCCTGCGCGCCATTGAGCGCCCGACCATCGATCATCGCGGGCCGACCTTTCAGGCGCTGGCCAAGGAGGCCTTGGCCAAGGTCCGGCCGATCTTCCAGACCACCGAGCCGGTGATCATCTTCCCGTCCTCGGGCACCGGCGCCTGGGAAGCCGCCCTGGTCAACACGCTCTCGCCCGGCGACAAGGTGCTGATGTACGAGACCGGCCAGTTCTCGACCCTGTGGGAAGAGCTGGCGCGGCGCATCGGGCTGGAGCCGGAACTGATCGCCGGTGATTGGCGCGGCGGGGTGCGGGCGGATGTGATCGAGGAGCGGTTGACGGCGGATACCGGGCACGAGATCAAGGCGGTCTGCATCGTTCACAACGAAACTTCCACCGGCGCCACCTCGAAGGTCGCCGATGTGCGCGCGGCGATCGATCGGGCCAAGCACCCGGCTCTGTTTCTGGTGGACACAATCTCCGGCCTGGCTTCGGCGGATTACAAGCATGATGCATGGGGCGTGGATGTCACCATCACCGGCTCGCAAAAGGGTTTGATGCTGCCGCCCGGCCTCGGCTTCAACGCGGTCAGCAAGAAGGCGGTGGAAGCTTCGAAAACATCGCGTTCCGTGCGCTCCTATTGGGATTGGAGCGGCCAACTCGCCAATAACCCGACCGGGAACTTCCCCTATACACCGGCCACAAACCTGCTCTATGGCCTGATAGAGGCCTGCGACATGCTGATGGAGGAAGGCTTGGAGAATGTCTTCGCCCGCCATGAGCGTCACGCCGAGGCGACGCGCCGCGCGGTGGCGACCTGGGGGCTGGAAACCCAATGCCTGGAGCCGAGCGAGCACAGCCCGGTTCTGACCGGCGTGGTGATGCCCGAGGGGATCGACGCCGATGCCGTTCGAGGGGTGATCCTGGAAAATTATGACATGTCCCTCGGTGCCGGCCTCGGCAAGGTCAAGGGCAAGATGTTCCGGATCGGTCATCTCGGTGATTTTAACGATCTGATGCTGATGGGCACCTTGTCGGGTGTTGAAATGGGGCTCGCCGTGGCCGGCGTTCCGCATTCCAAGGGCGGGGTGCAGGCGGCGATGGACTATCTGACCGGAAACGCCTGAGGCGGCGGCGAGGGCCGATCTTGACGCGGGCGGGCGCATTTCTCCGTCGCCCTTCCCATTTCTCCGTCGTTTTAATCCTTTCTCCGTCGCTCTTGCGAAGGCAAGGGCTCTTGCCGTCGGTGGTCGCCGCATGGGAATGCTCGAAACCGGCCACCAGTCCATCGGGTTGAAAGGCCGGCGGCGAAAGCCCTGACTTTCGTCAGGGCGGCGGGACAAGGAATCGCGCGAGCGGAGACCGCCCTCAACCCGCTGTCTTGCGCTCCGGCGCGGCGCCGTGGTCGCGCTGATAGGCCGCCACGTTTCTCGCCCCCTCGCCGTTGGTGAGGAAATTGATCAGCGCGAAGCGTCGCCCCCGGGTCATCGGCGTGACCTCATGCAGGAGCCCGCCCGAGTAAACGATCGCCTGGCCGGGACGTAAAGTGTATTCGCGCGCGCCGAATTCCGGAAAGCGAAGCGCGCCGCCCTCGTAGCCGTCGTTCAGGGCGATGGTCATGGCGAAATGGCGGTGCGGACTGGCTTCGGTGAAGTCGCGATGCGGCGCGAAGAACCCGGCCGACTCCGCGTCATAGCACGCGATCCGATAGCGCTCGGCGAACCCGATTTTGAAATGGGTCGCTCTTTCGAGCCAGGGCGCGACCCGCGCGCGGATTCGGGCATGTACCTGGGCCGCGAGAGGCACCGATTCTTCCAGGAATAGGTCGCTGCGCCGCTTACGGTTGGGGTTGATCACATGGGTGACACCGCCATCGGCATTCTCGCGCAGATAGCCCGAGGCCTCGTGCGGGCCGCCGTCCCAGGCCTTCATCAGGGCGTCCCGCAGCTCCGCTTCGATGACGTCGGGGATCAGGATCACCGGCGCGTCCGTCTCCTGGCGGCGCTCGCCCGTGTCCGCCAAACGTTGCGTCAACCATGCCTCGGCCCCGGCAATTGCGTCATCGCCGGTGTGTTGAATGGCGGCGACCACCCGAAGACTTGGATCGGTCTCGAGACTAACCAACCCGGCATGGCTGTCGGCGATTCCAAGCGCGCGCCGTACGGCGCCATCGGCATCGACGATGACCCGGGCCCATGGGTTCGCCAAGGTCTTGAGTTCGGTATCGGCTTGGTCGGGTGTCATGATGGCCAGCCAATAGGCCGAGTGCCCGCCAAGAACAGGCGCGCACCGCTCCAGCGCGGCAAACAGCGCGGCCGTGTTGATCCCCGAGCCGGCGCTGGTGATGACGACGCCATGACCGGCAAGCCCTTTCAAGGGCAACAGTTCCTCTCGCGTCGTCGGCACGTCAACCCATGGCAGGGGATCGCCGATTTCCGGCATCTTGATCATGACAAATCCGGCCCGTTGGTTGATCAATCACCGGGCCAAGATACACCAGAGGCGCCGAACCGCGACGAAATCTTGGTCCTTTGCCCCATGATCTGGCAAACAGGGATCTGGCAAACAGGGATCTGGCAAACAGGGGTTGGCCAAGGCTGGGGATGAAATCTGAATGCGGGATAACCGTCTCATCGAGATAAACGGCCTTAGCGTCGATTTTCCGCTGGAAGGCGCGACGGTCAGGGCCGTGGACGGGGTTTCGTGGCATTTGGATCGCGGCGAGATTCTCGCGGTGGTCGGCGAGTCGGGTTCCGGCAAGACGGTGAGCGCGCTCTCGCTCATGCGGCTCGTCGAGCATGATGGTGGGTATCTGCGCTCGGGGAAGATCGATTTTCGGGCCAAGGACGGGACGGTGGTCGATATCGCAGGCTTGGATCAGGACCGGATGCGGGCGCTTCGCGGCAATGATA
Source organism: Alphaproteobacteria bacterium (assembly GCA_038118725.1). Lineage (GTDB taxonomy): Bacteria > Pseudomonadota > Alphaproteobacteria > Thalassobaculales > Thalassobaculaceae > JADHLJ01. The sequence goes on from JAYOIK010000004.1 coordinate 8,185, forward strand.
TCGCGATGATCTTTCAGGAGCCGATGACCTCGCTCAACCCGGTTTTCACCATCGGCGAGCAGATCGCCGAGGCCATCACCCTGCATCAGGACGCATCCCCCGCCGCCGCGCGGGCCGGGGCGCTGGAAGTTCTGCGGCGGGTGCGGTTGCCCGACCCGGAGCGGCAGTTAACGCGCTATCCGCATCAGCTTTCCGGCGGCATGCGTCAGCGCGTCATGATCGCCATGGCGTTGAGCTGCCGGCCGTCACTGCTTATCGCGGATGAGCCGACAACCGCGCTGGATGTCACCATCCAGGCCCGCATTCTGGATCTCATTCGCTTGCTGCGCGACGAGACCGGTATGTCGGTGATGTTCATTACCCACGACATGGGCGTGGTCGCCGAGATCGCCGACCGAGTCGTGGTCATGCGGGATGGCGTGGTGGTTGAGCAGGGTACGGTTGAGGCGATCTTCCACGCGCCGCGAGACCCCTATACAAAAGCCCTCCTGGCGGCGGTGCCGAAGCTCGGCGCGATGCGCGGGCGGAGCGGACCGGCGCGCTTCGTGATGCAAGGGCCGGGCGACGATCAAGACGGAGGGCTAGCCAGGGAAGGAGCAGCCTTGGCGGCCGTACGCGACACGGTGCGCCGCGAGGGCGGGCCCTTGCTGGAGGTCAAGAACCTTACGACGCGTTTCGATTTGCGTGATGGCGCGTTCGGTCGGACCACCGGGCGGGTTCACGCGGTCGAGAATGTCAGCTTTGGGTTGCGGGCCGGTGAAACCCTGGCGCTTGTCGGCGAGAGCGGTTGCGGTAAATCGACGACCGGGCGCAGTCTCATCCGGTTGGTCGAGCCCACGAGCGGTTCCGTCACCTATGAGGGACGAGATCTGATCCGGCTGTCGGCGGCGGAACTCAGACCCTACCGACGGCGGGTTCAGATGGTCTTGCAGGACCCATTCGCCTCGCTCAATCCCAGGATGAGCGTTGGCGCCGCCATCGCCGAGCCGATGCGTGTCCATGGAATAGGGTCCAAAAGCGAGATCAAGGAACGTGTCGCGATGCTTCTGCGGCGCGTCGGGCTGGAGCCCGAGCATGCGACCCGTTACCCCCATGAGTTTTCCGGCGGTCAGCGTCAGAGGCTGTGCATCGCCCGCGCGCTCGGGCTGGAGCCGGAGCTGATCATCGCCGACGAGGCGGTGTCGGCACTGGATGTCTCCGTTCAAGCCCAGGTGATAAACCTGCTGATTGAATTGCAGGAGGAACTGGGCCTGTCCTATTTGTTCATCAGCCACGACATGGCGGTGGTTGAACGGGTGAGTCACCGGGTCGCGGTGATGTATCTTGGAGAGGTTGTCGAGATCGGCACGCGCGCCCAGGTTTTCGAGGATCCGCGGCACCCCTATACACGTGGATTGATGGCGGCGGTTCCGGTGGCCGACCCAGGCATGAGGAGATCGACGGCGGATGTCATGGCGCATGAGATCCCGAGTCCGATCCGCCCGTTGGATTTTGAGCCGCCGGCGCGCGCGCCGGTCGATGTTGGAGATGGGCATCTGGTAATGCCTCATGAAGGGTTGGAGAGCTGAAATGTCGAGAGAATGCTTCATGAGACCGTCACGACGCGCGCTTATCCGTTGGGCGGGCCGGGGCGTGCTGGGCACCTCGCTCGCGGGAGTTCTCGGCGGGTCGGCGGCGGCGGCGGATCTACAAGCCACGCCGGCGCAAATCGAGGGACCGTACTATCCGTCCGTCAAGCCGGAGGAGGCCGACTGGAATTTGCTCGCGGTCGCGGACCAACCGCTACCCGATGGAGAGCCGCTAGACCTACGGGGCGTGGTCATGAACCGCCATGGTGATCCGGTGGCCGGGGCGCGGGTGGAGATCTGGCAGGCCGACAACCGGGGCGTCTATTATCACCCGAGAGACGATAACCGAAATCAATTCGATCGGCGCTTTCAAGGTTATGGCGCGACGGTGACGGACGCGGAGGGTCGCTATCGCTTTCTCACTCTCATGCCGGTCCCATACGGTGAGAGGCCACCGCATATTCACGTGACCATTCGAAGCGACGCGCATGACACCCTGACAACCCAGCTTTATCTGAAGGATCATCCCGAGAACGACCGGGATGGCTTGCTGGCGCTGATGATCTATCCGGGACAGAATTTGCTGATGATCGAGGCGAAGGACGCGGATCTCGGCCTCGCGCGACCCGGCAAGCGCGGCGATTTCGACTTCGTGCTTGTCTGAAGAAGCTCTATTCGCCGTCTTTCAGCCACTTGGCCTTGTCGAAGGCCACGTGGTCGCCGAAGAAATCGACCCGGGCTTGAAGATCCGCGATCGCCTCCGTGGTGTAGATGGCGGTCGGCTGGTCCAGCCAGCACGCGTTGTCTCCCCGTTCGGTCACCCAGGAATCGGCCGGTTGGAGCGTGCTTTGCCGCACGGTGACGTCGTAGATGTAGTAGTGATGCGGGACCACGACCTTGGGTCGCAGGGTGTCGATGATCGAATGGACCTGATGAAAGCCCATCACGTGTTGTGACTGATCCACCGGCAGGAGCACGATATCGATATGGCCGAGCGCCCGCCAGATCTCGTCGGGCGGGTTATGACGGTTATCCCCCCAGGCCAGGATACGCAGACCGCCGGTCTCGATCAGGATCAGACAATGATCCCATGACCGGGGATTGTCCGGTGGCGTGATATCGATCCCGTCGAAGTCACGGATGATCCGCTTGAAGTCGTAGACGGCGGAGGAAGAGTCCGTCGCGTGCTTGTCGGCGATGCCGGTGATCTTGACGTCGCCGAACGCGTAGGTGCCGATCAGCCGGTCGAGCAGGACATGCGCGTCCAGCCGGTGCAGCGCGTCATGGTCGAAATGCGCATGGGTGGAGACCCCGATATCGACCTCGGTGATCGGGAAATCGTGAAAATACCAATCCCAGCGCCGCGTCGGAAAGTTGCGCCAGGGATCGACCATCACGGTGATGCCGCCGGGCGAGGTGACCCGGAAGGCCGAGCTGCCGAAATAGGCGAGCTCCACGGGTCCCGGCTCTTCAATGGGCGGTTCCCGCTGCAGATCGATCATCCGGTTGTGATTCGAGGCCATCCGCCAGGCGGACAGCCCCGTATCGATATCTCCCATAAATCCCTCTCGGAGCTTGCCGTTTGGGGTATTCCTCGTTTAACGCTCGGAACGCAGCTTGGGATCCAGCACATCGCGCAGGGCGTCGCCGAAGAGGTTGAAGGCGAACACCGCGAGCGTGATCGCGAGGCCCGGGAAGATCGCCACCCAGGGCGCGCTCTCGGCGTATTCCTCGGCCCCGCCTTGCAGCATGAGGCCCCAGGCCGGAACCGGCTCCTGCACGCCCAGGCCCAGATAGGACAACGACGCCTCCAGCAGGATCGCCTGGCCGACAAAGGCGGTGACCATGATCAGGAACGGCGCCATTACGTTCGGCACCATGTGGCGCAGAATGATCCTAGTGTGCGAGAAGCCACAGGCCCGGGCCGCGTCGACATAGGGGATCTCGCGGATCGCCAAGGCGTTGGAACGCACAACCCGCGCGCATTGCGGGATGAAGGGAATGGTGATCGCGATGATCACGTTTTCGGTTCCCGTGCCCAGAACCGCGACCACCGCCAGAGCCAGAATGATCAGCGGGAAAGCCAGGAACACATCCATGACCCGCTGGAAGATCAGATCGAAGGTACCACCGAAATAGGCGCTGGCGACACCGAGGACCAGACCGATGAACGAGCCCACGAAAGCGGCGACGAAACCGACAAAGAGCGCCGTGCGGGCGCCGTAGATCACCCGGGTCAGGATATCGCGACCGTAATTGTCGGTGCCGAGCGGATAGGCCCATTCGGGTGGAACCAGCATTGCCTCGAAGCTGATCTGCTCGGGATCGTAGACGGTGATGAAATCGGCGAAAATCGCCGCCACGATCATCAGGATCACGATCGCTCCGCCGGCCGCGCCAAGCGGCTGATTGCGGATGAAATCCTTGAGCGACTTGGTGAAACCGGCGCGCGGCGGGGCTTCGATGGTGGTATCGTCTGCGGTCAGGCTAGCCATGATGCGTCACCTCAAGCGTAGCGAATACGCGGATCAAGCCAAGCATAGAGCAGATCCACGAGGAAATTGGTGATGATGAAGATCAACGCGACCAGCATGACAAGCTGCTGGGTCATGTTGAAATCGTGATTGAGCACGGATTCGACGAACAGTTTGCCGATACCGTTCAGGTTGAACACCTGCTCGGTCACCACGAGGCCGCCCATCAGGAAGGCGAATTCGATGCCGATGATCGTCACGACCGGCAACATTGCGTTCTTCAGGGCGTGACGCCGGATGATCAGCTTGTTGAGCAGGCCCTTGGCATGGGCGGTGCGCACGTAATCCTCGCGCAGAACCTCCAGCAAGGCGGAGCGGGTCATCCGGGTCGATACCGCCGCGTAGCGATAACCGGTCGCCAGGGCCGGCCAGATCAGCTGTGTGAGGTTACCCAGAGGGTCCTCGAAAAGCGGTATATAGTGGATTGGTGGCATCCATGGCGACCCGAACCAGGCCTGTGTCGTGATCAGCAAGCCGAGAATGATCAGGATACCGAGCCAGAAGGAAGGCATGGCGATACCCGCGATGGAGAAGGTCCGTACCGCATAATCCATCCAGGTGTTCTGTTTCACCGCCGAAATAGTGCCCAACGGGATCGCGATTATCACCGAGATCACGGTCGCCATGATCGCCAGTTCGAGCGATAACTTGAAGCGGATGGCGATTTCCTCGGTGACCGGTCGGGCCGTCCACATGGATATCCCGAGATCTCCGACGAAATATCCGCCGATGAACCGTCCGAATTGTTCAAGTTTACTATCGTTCAGACCAAGGTTTTCCTGACAGACCGCGATTGCCTCGGGGTCGGCGAAAAGACCGGTCCCCGCCATGCGCATTTCGCAGACATCGCCAGGTGCCAGGCGCAACACGATGAAGACCAGCACGGCGGCGCCGAGCAAGGTCGGAAGCATCAAAAGAACGCGGTTGACGACATATTTGTACATTTTGAACCGCCATGGCCCGTGAGATTGACAAACTCTAATCGATCTTAAGCAACTTGGGTTCCGCCGCCGCCGCCACGGCCAAGCTGACCGTGGCGGCGGTTTTGGATGAGCGTTGTGCCGCCCTTACTTGTCCAGCCAGACGTTGTCGAGCTGCTGGTTCAGGTAGTGGCTAGGCGCGATCTTCCAGCCCTTCACGTAGGAACGGTGCGGGTTGATCTTGTACCACCACAGGGCGTGGCCGATATAGGCCTCTTCGTCCAGGACGATCCGCTCGTATTCCCGCATCATGACACGGACCTTCTTCGGATCGCTTTCCTTGTTCATGTCGGCGAACAGCTTCTCCAGACGAGGATCCTCGCACTGGGCATAGTTGTTCGTGGAGCTGCAAAGCACCTTGGCGACATCCGCGACGGGGTTGATAACCGCCTGACAGTTGGCGTCGAGACCGACATCGAAGTCCCTGGTCTTGCGATACTTGTCGTACCACTGAGCCGTTGGAACCGCTTTTTGGGTGACCTTCACGCCGATCTTCGACCACTGGTCGATGAGCCAGGTGCCGACGATCTTGTACGGCTGGTCAACGGCGCGGTTATGAAGATCGAAGGTCAGGTTCTCGTGACCGGCTTCCTTCAGCAGACGCTTGGCTTCCTCGCGCGACTTGTTGATGTCCGGCCACATGCCGGCCAACTTGTGCAGTTCTTCCTTGGTCGCCGCCAATTCATGACCCGGGAAGACGATGCCGGCCGGGGTCTTCACGATGGCGATCTGGGATAGATATTTAGAACCGTTCCAGCGGTCGATGGCCAAGGTCAGGGCCCGGCGAACTCGCCTGTCGTCGAACGGCGGTTTCTTGGCATTGAAGACCACGAGATTGCCGCAGTTCCAGTCGCTTTCCTGGACCGTGATCTTGTCGCCCAGGGCCTTGGTCAGATCGTCACGAGCCTTCGGCGGGAAGCCGCGGAATTCGATGGCGGCCTGATCGGCGCGGATGGCTTGCAGTCGCAGAGCCATCTTCGGGGCGATGATCGCCTTGTAGCCGTCCAGATAAGGCATGCCCGGATGGTGATAGTTCGGGTTCTTGGTGCCCTCGATATGCGAGCCGGCGACATGCGTCTTGAACACGAACGGGCCGGTGCCGTTCACGTTGGTCTTGTGCCAGCTGTAGCCGTGGGTATCCAGATCCTTCTTGGAGTAAATCCAATTGAAGGGTGTCGCGAGCGCTGGCATGAAGGCGGCCGACGGGTATTTCAGCTCGATGATGACCGTGTCGTCGTTCGGCGCCGTGATCGAGTCGACCATCTTGAAGAACGCCTTGCGCGAGCTCGGGACACCTTCAGGCGGGAAGACGATCTTGTTCAGGCTCGCCGCCACGTCATGCGCCGTCAGCGGCGTACCGTCGTGGAACTTAACACCGGAAACAATTTCAAAGGTGTAGGTCTTGCCGCCATTGGTCGCCGCCGGAACCTGGCCGACACAGAGGTCGCAAACGAATTCCGAGGACTGCGGGTTTTCCGGGTCGACACGGATCAGCAGGCTGTAGGCCGGGGATAGCGGATGAATGACGCCAAAGGTGGTTTCCTGATGCGCGTCGTAGGACGGCGGGTTACTCGGAACCACGAAGTTCAGCACGCCACCCGACTTGGGCGTGGCGGCAAGCGCGGCGCCCATGGCGCCCAGCCCGATCGCCGTGCCCGCGCCGATCGCGGCCATGGTTTTGATGAGATGTTTCATGAAGTCTCCTCCTTGTTCCCTGAAACTTGGTTTTACCCGGAAATGACAAACTCTAACTCTCCGGGGACTTCGCGTCGGTACGTTCTATACCTCCGTGCATGCGACCCAATGTCCCGGGCGCAACTCACGCAACACCGGCACGTCGGTTTGACAACTCGCCACCGCCTTTGGGCAGCGGGTATGGAATACACATCCGGGCGGCGGGTTGATCGGGCTCGGTACCTCGCCCTTCACCACCTGATGCTCGCGCGTGGCTTCGACCTCCGGATCCGGCACCGGCACCGCCGAGAGCAGCGCCTGGGTATAGGGATGCATCGGATTGTCGAAAAGCTCGTCCGATTCCGCCAGCTCGACGATCTTGCCGAGATACATGACCGCGACCCGGTGGCACAGATGGCGCACCACGCTCAGGTCATGGGCGATGAACAGATAGGTCAGATTGAACTGCTCGCGCAGATCCTCCAGCAGGTTGATCACCTGGGCTTGGATCGACACGTCTAGCGCCGAGACCGCTTCGTCGCAGATGATGAATTCGGGCCGCATCGACAGTGCCCGGGCGATACCTACGCGCTGACGCTGACCGCCGCTCATCTCATGCGGATAGCGGTCGGCGAAACGCGGGTTCAACCCACACACCGTCAACAATTCCGACACCCGCGCCCGGCGTTTCTCGGCATCCGGCTCGACACCGTGCACGGCCATCGGCTCGGCGATGATGTCGCCGATCTTCATCCGCGGGTTCAGCGACGAGAACGGATCCTGGAAGATCACCTGAATGCGTTCGCGCAGCTTGTTCATTTCCGCCCGGCTGACCTTCGAGAGGTCCTTGCCGTCATAGATGATCGAGCCGTCGGTGGGCGGGTCGAGCTGGAGAATGCAGCGCCCGGTGGTCGACTTGCCGCAGCCGGACTCGCCGACCAGTCCCAGGGTCTCGCCCTTGCGAACCTCGAAGCTGATCCCGTCCACCGCCTTGACATGGGCGACGGCCCGCTTGACCAAAATGCCCTCGGTGATCGGGAAATGTTTCTTCAGATCCTTAACCGTCAACAGCACGTCGCCGAGCTCTTGCTCGGGGGCGCCGGTATCCGCCTCGGCCACGCTCACGATGCTTTCCCCGCGTTCAAGCCAACATTGTCCTTTTCCCAGCACGCCGCGAGATGGCCGTCGCCGAGATCCTCAAGCGGCGGCTTCTCCTTGGCGCAGCGCTCGGTCGCGAAAGTGCATCGCGGCCGGAAGGCGCATCCGTCGTCGAGCCGGGTCAGATCCGGCGGTTGACCGTCGATCGGCACCAGTCGCTCGCCGCGCGGCTGATCAAGCCGGGGCACCGAGCGTAGCAGGCCGAGCGTGTAGGGATGCTTGGGATTGTGGTAGATTTCCTTGGCGTCGCCCCGTTCAATGATCCGACCGGCATACATCACGTTGACCCGGTTGGCGTAGCGCGCCACCACCCCGAGATTATGGGTGATGATGATCAGCGCGACACCGAGACGTCGGGTGAGATCCTTCATCAGTTCCAGGATCTGTGCCTGAATGGTGACGTCCAGCGCGGTGGTCGGCTCGTCGGCGATGATCAGCTTCGGCTCGCAGCTGAGCGCCATGGCGATCATCACCCGTTGGCGCATGCCGCCGCTGAGATTGTGGGGATATTGCGCCAGCCGCCGCTTGGCGTCGGAAATGCCGACCAGCCCCAATAGCTCCTCGGCGCGGGCATTGGCGGCTTCTTCCGTGATGTCGAGATGCTGGAGCAGCGTTTCCGTCAGCTGCATCCCGATGGTCAACACCGGGTTGAGCGAGGTCATCGGCTCCTGGAACACCATCGCGATATCGCGCCCGCGAATGTTCCGCATTTCCTCAATGTCCAGGTCCAGCAGGTTCTGGTCCTGAAACATGATCTTGCCGCCGACGATCTTGCCGGCCGGCTCCGCCACCAGCCGCATGATGGAAAGCGCGGTCACCGACTTGCCGCAGCCGGACTCGCCGACCACGGCGACGGTCTCGCCTTCCTCCACGTCGTAGGTAACCCCATCAACGGCCTTAACGATTCCCGACGAGGTCGAGAATTGCGTTCTCAGATCCTGGATCCGCAATAGAGCAGCCACGCCGCCTCCCTGATTATCCCTGCGTTCGCTTCGTTTAAGTCATGAGCAAACGTTAGCGATCAAGCTAGTTCCCCCCGCGGGGTCTGTCAATTTAAGACTAGCCGGTCAAGCGCCACGTCTCCCAGGTTTCCGCGCTTTTCAGCGCTTTTCCCGAGCCCTGGTCTCAACGGATCAACCCGCTGATATCGGATAACGTCAATTCGATGACCTGCCTGCCCGCCCGCTCGGGAGATTCATTGATTTCGACCTCCTTGGAGCCATCGCGGGCGCTCAACTTTTCACCGACCGGGACAACTGTCAACAGGCTAAATCGTGGCTCCGGGCATATCGGAGCGCCGGCGGCGCGGCGGTATAGAATCCACATGACGCAGAGCCTCCGGGGGCTCTATCCTGGGGTCCTCGACGCAGAGGGGAACGCACGCATGACCACCGACACGATCAAGGCTCTTGTTTTCGATGTTTTCGGCACTGTTGTTGACTGGCGAACCAGCATCGCCCGCGAAGCCAAGGCCTCGCTGGCCCCGAAAGGCATCGATATCGATTGGCTGGCTTTCGCGGATGCCTGGCGCGGCAAGTATCAGCCGGCGATGGAACGGGTGCGCAGCGGTGGTCGCGGCTATGTCCGGCTCGATATTCTGCATCGTGAAAATCTCGACGAGTTGCTCGACAAGAAGGGGATTTCCGGCCTTTCCGAGGAAGAGCGCGTGCATCTGAACAAGGCCTGGCACCGACTAGATGGCTGGCCGGACTCGCCCGGCGGTCTGGCGCGGCTGAAGACCAAGTTCATCATAGGCACCATGTCGAACGGCAATGTCGCGCTGATGGTCAACATGGCCAAGCATGCCGGGCTTCCCTGGGATGTGATTCTCGGGGCCGAGCCGGCGCAATCCTATAAGCCGATGCCCAAAACCTATCTGACGGGTGTTGAATGGCTGGGGCTGGAGCCGTCCGAGGTGCTGATGTGCGCGGCGCATAACAGCGATCTGCTCGCCGCCGCCGATTGCGGGCTGCGCACGGCTTTCATCGCGCGGCCTCATGAATACGGTCCCAACCAGGATCGGGACTTCAAGGCCGAACACGACTTTGACTATGTCACCGAGGATATGAACGATCTGGCCGATCAGTTGGGCTGTTGAACGGGAGATCTGGGATGAGCGCCGACGAGACCGCCCCCCGGACCATCGCCGCCCGGCATGCCGGCTTCACCGTCGCGATGCGGGCACTACCTTTGCCGCCGGCGGCGATCCACCATGCCAAGCGCTGTGTCATTGACTGGTTCGCCGCGACCCTTCCCGGCGGTCTGGAAGCCCCCGCGACATTGATGACCCGGGCTCTCGCCGAGGATGTCGGGCGCGGCACGGCGTGTTTGCTACCCTCCGGCGTCTCGGCCACAGCGAGGACGGCGGCGTTGATCAACGGTACCGCGTCCCACACCATCGAGTTCGACGATATCTTCCGTGATGGTCTATATCATCCCGGCTCTCCGGTGATCGCGGCGGCGCTGGCGGCGGCGCAACAGGCCGGCGCCGACGGCGAGACGTTTCTGCGCGGGGTGATTTCCGGCTACGAGATCTCCAACCGGATCGCGGCCGCGGTCGTTCCCGCGCATTACGACTGGTGGCACACCACCGCGACGGTGGGTTTCTTCGGCGCGGCGGCGGCATCGGCGACGATCCTGGGTCTGGACGAGGATCAAGCGACGCATGCCTTGGGGACGGTGGGCACCATGGCGGCGGGCTTGCAGCAGGCGTTTCGCGCCGACGCCATGAGCAAGCCGATCCATGCGGGACGCGCCGCCGAGGGCGGCTTGACCGCGGCCCTGCTCGCGGCCGAGGGGGTTACCGGCGCCCTCGATATTCTCGAGGGAGAACGTGGCTTCGGCAACGCGATGAGCGTCGATGTCGATTGGGGCCCCGCCGTCACGGGGCTGGGCGAGGACTTCACCATCACCCGGATTACCCAGAAGAACCACGCCGCCTGCGGGCATCTGCACGCCAGTGTCGACGCGGTACTGGCCTTGCGGGATGCCCATGGCCTGACCCCGGAAAACGTCAGGCGTATCGATGTCGGCTCCTATCAGAAGTCCAAGGAGATCTGCGGTAACGGCGACCCCAAGACTCCCTACGAGGCCAAGTTCAGCACCCATTACTGCGCCGCGCTGGCCTTGCGGACCGGTCGGTCGCTCAGGACTCGCGACTTCACGACGGAACTCGTGGCTGACGCGGCGCTGCGGGAGGTAATGGCGCGGGTCTCGCTTGAGATTGACGAGGGCTGCCAGGCGGCGTTCCCCAAGGCCCGCTCCGCCAAGGTCGAGGTCGAGACCACGGATGGCCGGGTGCTTTCGCATTTCGCGCCGACTCGCAAGGGCGATCCGGACGCGCCACTATCCGATGAAGAGCTTGCCGACAAATACCGTGATCTCGCCGAGCCGGTCATCGGCGTCGACGGCGCGGGTGAATTCCTGGACAAGCTCTGGCGATTGGATGGCTTGAGGGCAATCTCGGATCTCTGCCTATCCCGACTAAGCGCGCCCGATGCCGCGGCGGCCGAATAGCCTTCCGCTTTGAGCCGAGCGGAGACCGGACCGTCCCAATGAACAGGCCCCGACACGTCAACAGTATCGAATAGAGTCCTTGAGCGATGACGACGTCAACCAACGCGAGCAGTTTCCACGACGCCTTGATCCGTCCCGCCGCCGTCGCGGTGATCGGGGCTTCCGACGACCCGGGAAAGACCGCCGGAAGGGCGCAGAGATATCTGAAAAAGCACGGCTACACGGGCCGAGTCTATCCGATCAATCCGGGCCGCGAGACCGTGCAGGGCGACAAGGCCTGGCCCTCGATCGAGGCTCTGCCCGAAGTGCCGGATCATGTCTATGTCTGCGTCGGCACCGGCGCGGTCATCGCCTCGGTCGAGGCCTGCGCGGCGGCGGGGGTTCCCGTGGTCTCGATCCTGGCGGATGGGTTTTCCGAGGCCGGCCCCGAGGGCGAGGCCCGGCAGCGACGCCTCACCGAGATCGCCCGGAACTCCAACACCCGCATCCTCGGCCCGAACAGCATGGGCATGGTGAATTGCACCGAGGGGATCGGTCTGACGGTCAATGCGGCGCTCGATCTGGACAAGCTGGTGCCGGGCCGTCTGATGGGCATTTCCCAGAGCGGCAGCATCGTCGGCACCCTGATTTCGCGGGGCGAGGCGCGGGGGATCGGGTTCTCCTCGATTGTCTCGGTCGGCAACGAGGCGGATCTGACGGTCGGCGATATCGGCCTCGCCGCCGTTGACGATCCCGGCGTCGATGCCTTCGTGCTGTTCATGGAGACCATTCGCAAGCCCGATGCCCTGGCCGCCTTCGCCGCCGCCGCGCGGACCGCCGACAAGCCGATCATCGTCTACAAGCTCGGCCGTTCTGAGATGGCGCGGGAACTGGCGGTCTCGCATACCGGGGCGCTGGTCGGCTCGGATGCCGCCTGCGATGCCTTCTACCGCGCGCATGGCATGGTCCGGGTCGATCAGTTCGAGACCCTGATCGAGGCGCCGCCGCTGCTCATGGCCGAGACCAGGGACCGCGAGATCCGGCGCGACAAGCCGGTCGCGGTGATCACGACGACGGGCGGCGGCGGGGCCATGGTGGTTGACCGGCTCGGCGCCCATGGGATCGAGGTCGCCGGCGGCTCTCCGGCGCTGCGGGCGGAGCTGGCGGAAAAAGGCGTGAAGCTCGGCGCCGGCAAGCTTACGGACGTGACCCTGGCGGGCGCGCATTACGACGCGATGCTGGCGGTTCTGGACGCCTTCGTTTCGTCCGGGGACTTCTCGGTGGTGATCTCGACGGTCGGCTCCTCGGCCCAGTTCCGGCCCGAGAACGCGGTGCAGCCGATCATCGATGTCGACAAGTCGGTGACGCCGATGGCGGCCTTCATGGTGCCCGAGGCGAACAAGGCCCTGCGGTCTCTCGGCGCCGCCGGCATCGCCGGGTTCCGCACGGCCGAAAGTTGCGCCGAGGCGGTACGGGCGCTACTCGAACGCCGTCCGCCCGCCGCGCCCATGGCGACCACGCCGGTCGATCTGCCATCGGGGCTTTTGCCGGGCGCCCAGGACGAGGGCCAATCCCTGGCGATCATGGCCTCGCTCGGTATTCCCGTCGTGGAGACAATCATCGCGCATCCCGGCGCGCCGGCGCCGGATGGGCTCTCCTATCCCGTCGCCGCCAAGGTGCTTTCCGCCGACGTGCCCCATAAGACCGAGGCAGGCGGCGTGATCCTTGATATCGCCAATCCCGCGGCCCTAGCCGAGGCGATGGCGCGGATCGAGCGATCGGTGATGGAAACGCATCCGCGCGCCGAGATCGAGGGCATCTCCATACAGCCGATGACCACGGGCCTAGCCGAGGCGTTGATCGGTTTCACCCGCGACGCCGAGGTCGGGCCGGTGGTAACCCTGGCGGTCGGCGGTATCATGGCGGAGATCCATGGCGACGCGGCGGTGCGCCTGGCTCCGGTGAACCGGGACGGCGCCCTGGAGATGATCGACGAGGTCAAGGGATTGGCGCCGATCCGCGGATACCGCGGCCTGCCCCTGGGAGATCTCGAGGCCCTGGCCGATGCGATCGTCGCGCTTTCGAGCCTGGCGACGACGACCGGCGCGCGGGTTCTGGAGGCGGAGATCAACCCGTTGATCGTTCGGGGGGAAGGTGAAGGCGTGATCGCCGTTGACGGGCTCGTGGTTCTCGGATCGGACCCCATTTAGAAAGCATCAACAAGGCGGTGGCGCGATGACTGGATCCGAGGAAACCGAGCGGGATCATCCCGGCGTCATCGCCCCGCCGCCGGTCATCTTCGCGGGCACGGTGGTTCTGGCGCTGGCGCTGCATTGGCTGCTTCCGCAACCGTTACCCGCGTTCCTGATGACCGAGGAGGTCCGGTACGGCGTGGGTCCGGCGCTCGCGGTTCTCTCGGTGATGATCGCGATGGCCTCGATCCGGCGGTTTTGCAAGGCCGGAACCAATGTGCCTCCCTGGCAACCGACCACCACTATCGTCGAGACCGGGCCTTATCGCTTCACGCGCAACCCGATGTATCTCGGTCTGGCGGGGCTCACCCTCGGCATTGGTCTGATCGTCGGTAGTCTGTGGTTCGCGGTTCTGTTCGTCCCCTTTGTCATCATCATCCAGCGTGGTGTGATCCTGCGGGAGGAAGTTTATCTGGCGCGCAAGTTCGGCGACGTTTATCTGGACTACAAGTCTTGGGTTCGCCGTTGGCTCTGAGACGACTTTCGACCGCGTCCGCCCGCCGGTCCGACCGCCAGACATGACTATGAAAAAGCGGGCGTGATTGATTTACTGGAAGCGGATCCGGCGTCGACGCGCCGGGCGGACGAGGCCGACCACGGATCACGATGCGGCGAGACGACGAACAGCTCAGGAGTATTGTCGAGGCCAGCCCGATCGGCGTGATCATTATCGGTGACGATGGTACCCAGCGCTGGGTGAACCGACGCGCCGGCGCAATGCTCGGCGCCGCGGTCGACGACCTCACCGGCAAGCATCCCACGGTTTACCGCCCGCAACCCGGCGCGCTGGGCGCGTTGGAGCGAATGTTCAAGACCGAGGGTCGGGTTCGCGATTTCGAGTGTGAGCTCCGCCGCGTCGATACCGGCGCCGAGGTGTGGGTGTCCTGCCAGATCGACCCGCTGGTCTTCGAGGGCGTTCCGGCGCGAATCTGCTGGCTGACGGACATTACCGGATACAAGCGCGCCGAACGTGAGCGTCTGAATGTACAGGTCCGCGCCGAGGCCGCCGAGGCCCGCCTGCGCGCGATTATCGAGGCGTTGCCGGTGGGTGTCATCGTTTTCGACGCCGACCGCAATCTCACCTTCTGGAACGAGCGGTATTGCGAGCAGACCGCGACAACCTCCGAGGCTTATCGGCGCACCAAGACCCATCGCGATGTTTGCGCCTATGTCTACGACCTTTTTCCCAATCTTCGTGACCAACCCTTCGCGGATTTCCTGGCCTTCTGGGAGACCCGGATGTGGGTCGAGGATCAGGGTCCCATGGTCCTCGATTTCGAGGAACCGAAGATGACCAGCCTGCAATTCGTCTCTCGATTGCCGGATGGCGGCTCGATCCTCGTGGTGGTCGACATCACCGACCAGAAAAAAGCCGAGAGCGCCGCCCTGCGCGCCCAAGGAGAAGCCGAGGCCGCGAACCAGGCCAAGTCGACTTTCCTGGCGGCCATGAGCCATGAGATTCGCACACCGATGAACGGGGTGCTCGGCATGATCGAGGTGCTGGGGCAATCCGTCCTGAGCGACGAGCAGCGCACCATGACCGGCACGGTGCGCGACTCCGCGTCGACCTTGCTACGGATCATCGACGACGTTTTGGATTTCTCTAAGATCGAGGCCGGGCATCTGGAATTGGAGGCGGTGCCGCTGACGCTTCGCTCGATGCTGGAAAGCACCGTCAACTCCATCGCGGCCGCGGCCGAGGCGAAATCCTTGGATCTGACTCTCGAGATCGCGCCCGACGTGCCGGACGCGGTAATCGGCGATCCCGTCCGGCTGCGTCAGATCGCGCTCAACATGCTCGGCAACGCCATCAAATTCACCGAGACGGGCGGGGTCTCGGTCACGGTGACCACCAGCCCGATCGCCGAGCTTGTGTCCGGGTCGCTGGTGACTTTTTCCGTCGCCGACAGTGGCATCGGTATCACCGAGGACGCGCAACGAAGTCTGTTCACGCCGTTTACCCAGGCCGAGAGTTCCACCACGCGGCGTTTCGGCGGCACCGGGCTCGGGCTGTCCATTTGTCGGCGCCTGGTGGATCTGATGGGCGGGAGCATCGGCGTCGAAAGCAGGCCCGGGGAAGGCGCCAGGTTCTGGTTCTCGATCCCCATGGAGATATCGGCGGTTCAGTCCGAGAGGAATAAAGTGGATCTCGCCGGTCTGGAAATCCTCGTGATCAGTCCCCGGGAGCGGTTGGTCTCAATGGTGACGATGATCCTGGAGGACGCCGGCGCCCGGCTTCGACGGCGCGACCGCTGGGACCATGCCGAGTCTTCCGAGGTTGGGGCCGACGTGATCGTCATGGACGACCGGGTGGGCATGACAGGTGGCCTTGCGCGCCCGGTGGTTCTGCTTGCCGCCGCCGGAATGCCCGCGACCGGCGATACGGATGTTCCCCATATCGTCATCAATCGACCGCCCCGACGGGAGGCATTGCTGAGGGCGGTGGCGTTGATCGCCGGTCGAGGATCGGGTGACGCGTCCGGGACAGTCGACGGCCCGGATCTGTCCAGCCTACTCGACTCCGGACGCTTGGAGCCCGATGGCGTCCGCCCGACAGCCGCGCCGATCCTGGTCGCCGAGGACAACCTCACCAACCGCTTGGTCGTGCAACGGCAATTGGCGCTGCTGGGTCATGCCTGCGAGATCGCCGAGGATGGCGCCGAGGCCCTGGCGCTTTGGCGCGAGGGACGCTACGCCCTGTTGCTGACGGACTGTCACATGCCGAACCTGGACGGCTATGACCTCGCGAGGACGATCCGCGGCGAGGAGGATCCGGCGCGGCGCCTGCCCATCGTCGCGCTTACCGCGAACGCGCTTGCCGGCGAGGCCGAGCGATGTTTCGACGCGGGCATGGACGATTATATGGCCAAGCCGGTCACGCTGGCGGAGATGCGGCGCGTGCTCGATCGTTGGACCGGCGCGGGTCGGGAACCGGAAGATCAAGACATGCCGGAAGCCGGTCCGCCGGCGGAGGTCGAAGCGATCGACCGGGAGTTGCTGCGCGATATTCTCGGAGATGACGATCCCGGCATGTTCGACCTCGTGGCCACGGCGTTCCTGGACTCGGCCGAGCCGATATTTGGCGACCTGCGCCGGATGATCGCGCAACGTGACGCGTCGGCTTTCAAGCTCGCCGTCCACAAGGCCTCGGGCGCCGCCGGCAGTCTGGCGGCGTTGCCGCTGCGGGATGTCTTGCGGCGCATGGAAACGCTGGTCGAGAGCGGTGACTGGCAAGCGATCGACGGGCTCGCGGAAGAGATGGGGCATCGGCTCGACGCCTTGATCTCCCATCTCCAGAGCTCGCGGGAGGCGATTACCAGGTGACCGATGGCGGCCTCCGAGCGCCGCTCTTATACTCCGGGTAACCAACGCGCGGCCGTGCCGCCACGCGTCGACGTGACGACGAGGAGGAGAACACATGGCCGGATTGCTGTCCGAGGACGCCTTGGCCTGGATCGGGCGTTCCGATCCGCCGATATCCGTCGAGGTCTCGCGCCGGGACATCGTGAAATACTCGATTTCAACAGAGCAGGTTCTGGAGAAATACCTCTCGGGGGACGAAGCGCCGCCAATGTTCGTGGCCGGCCTGTCGCGCGAGGTGGTGCCGCTGGACGAGCTGGGACCCGACGGCCTGGCCCAGGCCTCCCTAGTTCCCGACCTGCCCCTGAAGCGGGTCATGGCCGGCGGCGTGGAGTTCGATTTTCACCGGACCGTGCATCCGGGCGACGTGCTGGTTTTCGAGCGCAGCCTTTCGTCGCTGACCGAAAAACAGGGGCGCACCGGCCCCCTGATCTTCGTGACCTATACGATCAACTGCCGAACCGAGGCCGGTGAGCCCGTGCTCGAGCAAAAACAAACCCGCATTCTGAGGTGAGTCATGGTTGATTTCAGCACCCTCAAGGTCGGCGACGCCCTGCCGGAGCGCAGCTACACGGCGACCAATGTCTCGCTGTTCTGCTACAACGCCGCGATCTGGAACCCGCACCGCATCCATTATGACGAGCGCTACACGACGGAAGTGGAAAAGCATCCCGCCGTGGTGATCGACGGACCGCTGCAAGGCGATTGGCTGAGCCAGGCGGTGACCAACTGGATCGGCGACGCCGCGACTCTCGTGTCCTTCGGCTATTCCAACCGCAAGGCTTCCTATCTCGGCGAAACCTTGACTTCCGGCGGCACGATCACCTCGATCGACCCCGCAACCGGCGATGTCGGCGTTGATATCCATATCCGCAACGAGCGGGACGAGATCACCTCGCCGGGAACGGCGGTGGTTCGCTTCCCCGTTTGACGCGGGTTCTATAGCAGCGTGATCGAGACCTCCGCGCCGCCCCTTTCAGCGGAGAGATAGCCGGCATACATGGTCGCCACCGCGTCGGCGGCGAGCGAGGAATCGCTTTCCACCGGGCCGCCCGAGGTAATCGCGCGATAGAAGGCCTCGATCTCCTGCGGGAAGCCGGTGGTGAAATCCTCGTCCGGCGCGGTCATCGCCCAGCCCTGCTTGGTCTCGATCTTTTCCACCACGTAGATGTCGTTGAAATTCTCGTGCACCGGATTGAAGGTCTGCATCGCGGTGTTCGGGTTGATGTTGCAGACCGTGCGGTGGTTGTTCGCCACCACCTCGAGCCAGTTATGGATGCCACCCATCACCACTTCCGAGGCGAAGATCGTGGCGATGGTCCCGTCGGTGAAGGTGACGTGCTGCATCGAGAAATCCTCGACGTCGTCATAGTCGGTGCGGATGTGCCCCGCGTCGATATAGCCCTCGATCCGCGTCAGATCGTGGGTCCGCGCGGTGATCGCGGCGGGTCGGATGGGATTGCCGTCACGGGCCCGGCCCTCGACCCGTTTCAGATACAGCGCCGCCGTCAGCGGATGACAGCCCTTGCCGATCAGCGAGCCGCCACCGCCGAAGCGCCAGAGTCCGTAGACCGGCGAATGCGAGCCGGAATGCGCCTCCTCGCCATGCATCCAGAGGATCTGGGCGCCGGTCTTCTCCAGGATCTCCCGCTCCTTCTGGATCGCCGGGACATAGACCCAGTTCTCGGCGTAGAGGATCCGCGCCGAGCTCGCGGCTTCCGCTTCCAGCAACCGCTTCACGCTGTCCAGCGCGCCGTCCAGCGCGGCCTGGCGCGGCATCGAACGGGCGTCGAAACTCTCGGTCCCGTCGCCGAAATAGCCGGTGAAGGGCTTTTCGATGATCGGGGTCACGCCCCGCTCCAGGGCCTTCACCGCCACGGCTTCATGGGCATAGGCCGGCACGCAGACATGAACGACGTCGACTTGGCCGAGCAGGGCGTCGAGATCATCAAAAGCGTTCAGGCCGCGGGGTTCGGCGAAGGCCCGTGCGGTTTCCATGGAGCGCGAAACCACCCCGACGATCTCCGGGTCGGTGCCGTAGACCCGGCGGATCGCGTCGACATGAAAATTCGCGGCGAACCGGGCACCGACGATACCGGCGCGGATTTTGGGTTTGTTCATGGGAACGCTCCGAATGAGATGTTCTTGAAGCGATCACGGACCGAGGCCGGCACCCGTGACCAGAAAGCATAGGGCAAAACTGATATCGGAAATTGAGAGATATTGGAATTCCAGCTTACGGATTGGAAGCCAACAGCGGAGCGCTCCGATAAAACATGTGCCTAAACATCTCGGGTCCCGTATAATTTCAGTAGGGGAGTCCGGGTCTAAAATCCAAGACACGTGGTTTCGCTAAATTTCGACCCGGACGCCATTATTTTGGGCGTGGACGTTCGGGTGTGAGAACTCGTACAGAATGTCGAGAAGCGGGGAGAGTAAAAATGAGTGAATTTTCATTGGCGCAGAAAGTCAGGTTGAACTTGTCCATTCAGGGACGTCGCACCTCGATCGCCCTGGAGGCGGGGGTTTGGGATTGCCTGACCGAGATTTGTCGGCGCGAGGAACTGAGTCTGGATGAGCTTTGCGACGCGATTATCGCGGAGTCGGAGGATATCAGCATGGCCTCGGCGATCCGGATAAGCGCGCTGGAGTATTTCCGACGGAAGCGCCACGAGGACGCGCAAAGCGCCGCGTAGCGCGGGCCTCCTCCTCGACGTAACCTGGTTCATCCATCTCCGTAGCCCGGACCAGGGCGACGGTGTCGGGGAGCCGGGTTCCGAAGGCGGAAGGTCCGATACCGCTCCCTCCGCCGTCTCGGCGAAGGCCGGGGCTTGTGCCGAGGAAGACGCAGCGACCACTGCTGTCCGGGAAAAATTCAACGCCGCGCGTGACTTTGTGAACCCGTCGCCCCAGCGAAGGCTGGGGCTCAAATCCGCTTGCCAAAAGCCCCGGCTTGTCCCCGGCGCGACGATCAAGGGGAATGCCCGGCCGTGAAATCAAGTCCGAGGCGGCGGCCAAGGAACAGAAACCAGGCAATATCGGTATCTCATCCCGTACGACAGGAGCTTTCCCGGACAGCAGTGGGGCGACGCGGGAAACTGGCCGCGGTGCGGACATTCAACGGAATGTTAGGCGTAAGGGGCGGTATCACCGTTACTTAGGCGGCGCGTTGCGTCCCGCCGCCGGCAGCTCGATCGCCAGCATCACGTTGCTCAGGCTCTTGCCGTGTATATCCTGGGCAAGCGAGATGGTGACGCCGCCGCCCAGGGCCTTTTCGATGACGAAGTTGAGCGCCTTCAGCTTGGGAACCTCATGGCGGGTCACCGGACCCTCGGCGATATGGGCGTAAGCGGCCATGACCACCTCCTCGGTGAGCGTGTCACGCAGGAACGCCCAGTCGGTTTCCTCATAGGCGATGACCGATACGTTCGAGGTGTTGCCCTTGTCGCCGGCCCGGCAATGGGCGAGATCGTAGACCCGGATCGTATCACTCATATCCCCGTCTCCATCACCACTTTGGGATTGACCAATTCGCGGGGCAGCAGCAGCGATTTGACCGCCAGAACCTCGCGGACCATCGGTCCCTTGCCGCCACCGGCGCCGCCGGGGCCGTGCATGTGCATGGAACGCACCTCGAAGCCGACCGCCTCGGCGGCCTTGCGATCCTTGGCCCGGGCGGCGACGCGCAGGCGCACCTCGTAGGGTTCGGGTCTGGTGTCCGGCGCGCCATGCAGGCTCGACATGCCGATAAGGTCGACGCGGTAATCCTCGAAGACGCGGCCTTGCATCTCCAGTCGTTCGCGCACCGCCGCCGCCGCCATTTCGGCCCGGGCGACGGCGTCGATCCCGCCGAAGGAAACCTCGCCCTCGCCGATATAGCCGTCGGTATGGCCGACCACGACCTTGTAGGTCGGGGTCCTGGGCTTGGCCCGCGCGCCGCTGACGGAAACCCAGTCCGGGGCTTCGTCGACGAGATCCACATCGGTGATGTCGAGCACGCAATCCGGGGTGATGTAGGCGCTCGGATCATGCATCTCGTAAAGCAATTGTTCGGTACAGGTCATCACGTCGATCCGCCCGCCCGAGCCGGGGGTCTTGGTGACCTTGACGGCGCCGTCCTCCGAGACCTCGGCGATCGGATAGCCGAGCCGCGCCAGATCGGGCACCGCCTTGCGCCCCGGCCACGCGAAACAGCCGCCGGTGACGGAGGAGGAGCATTCCAGCAGATGGCCGGTAATGGTCCCGACCGACAGCTTGCCGAGATCATCATAGGACCAACCAAACTCATGCAGCATCGGCGCCAGGAACAGCGACGGATCGGCGACCCGGCCGGTCAGGACCACCGGCGCGCCGGTGCCCAGCGCCTCCGCCACCACATCGGCGCCGAGATAGGCGTTGGCGGAAACCAGATCGGGAAGAATTGATTCCAGCGGCTCTCCGGTCTCGAGGATTTCCAGGTCCGGGCGCGCGCGGACAACTTCGGCCACATCGTCGCCCAGCACCACCGCGCAGGGAATGTTTCCGAGGCCGAGGTCCCGCGCTTCTCGCTGCATCGCCCGCGCGCCGGCGATTGGGTTCGCCGCGCCCATATTGCTGACGATGCGGGTGTTGGCGGCGTGGCAGATCGGCAGGACCGCGCGAAGTCGTTCATGCAGGGAAGGGGCATAGCCTTTTTCCGGGTCATGCAGCTTGCTCAGGGTCTCGCGTCCGATCGTGCGTTCGGCCAGACATTCGAACACCAGATAGTCGAGCTTGCCGTCCCGCGCCAGATCCACCGCCGGCGGTACCCGATCGTCCGATTGCCCGGCGCCGCAACCGATCCGAATGGTTTTTCGTCGCTGATCCATGACACCGCTTTCTCGCGTGGTTTTCCGTTCATAGCGAAGTCTGCGTCGCGCGTCGGTAATTTTCCAGAGCCTCGGCGTGCCGTCTTATGATCATTGAAGATTTCGCGCCGCGGCCACTTGGCCGACGATTGACGCTAACCGTCGGGGGTCGCAAGCTCGCGGCAACTCATTCACAGCGGGAGGACATTCAGATGCGGTTCGAGAACAAGGGCGTGATCGTCACCGGCGGCACCGGCGGGATAGGCCGCGAGACGAGCTTTCACTTCGCCGCCGAGGGCGCCAGCGTCGCCATCGCGGATCTGGATCTTGACCAGGCCAATCGGGTCGCCGGCGAAATCAACGACAAGGGCGGCAAGGCCTTCGGATTCAAGTTGGACGTAACCGACCAGGCGGAGACCGAAAGCGTGGTCGAGGCCGCGGCCGAGGCGATGGGATCGCTGGACGTGATTTTCTGCAATGCCGGGATCCGAGAGATCGAACCGGCCGAGGAGCTGCCGTTGGATAAGTGGAAGGCGGTGATCGACGTCAATGTCACCGGGGTCTTCATTTCCGCCCAGGCCTTCGCGCGCCACTGCATCGCCAAGGGCAAGGGCGGCGCGATCGTCAATACCGCCTCGACCCTGGGCGTAATGGCGGCGACATCGCGCTGCGCCTACACGACCTCGAAGCACGCGGTTGTCGGCATGACCAAGGCGCTGGCGATGGACTTGGCGCCACATGACATTCGGGTCAACGCGGTGGGACCCGGGGTCATCCGGACGCCGCTCACCGAGCGCTATTTCCAGGACGCCGAGATGGCGGCGAAGGTGAAGGAGATCCACGCCATGAACCGCTGGGGCGAGCCGTCGGAGATCGCCCGCGCGGTGCTGTTCCTGGCCAGCGACGAGGCCAGTTTCTGTACCGGCCACAACATGGTCATCGATGGTGGCTGGACCGCCGGCAAGCGGATGTAGGCAAATACCCGCGACGCATTGATACGCGCGGGTTGCTGACCAACGTACCCCGACGGCGGACAGGACCCTTCGAAGCGGGCGCGGTGCGCCCTCCTTGTATCAAGACAGAGAGCTCAGTGTGAGTGCCGGTCCAACCACCATCACTCACCCTGAGGAGCCATGAAATGGCGCCTGCCCTGGGCTTGAACCAGGGTCTCAAAGGGTCTTGTCTGACACCTTTAGCGAACGCAAACCTGGCCTCCGTGGACCCTCACACGGAACGAGACAAGCCAATCAATTCACGCCCAAGGCGGTTGCGAGTTCCGGGAAGCTGTCGACGATGATGTCGCAGGCGGGGTTTGCGTTGGGTTCCGGCGGGCCTGGCGGGCCCCACTCGTCGGGGCGGCGCACGAAGGCGGTCTTGAAGCCGACGGCGCGGGCCGCGTCGAGATCGAAGTTATGGCAGGCCACCATGCAGATCTCGCTCGGGTCCAGCACCAGCCATTTCGCCACGGTCTGGTATGATTCCGGTAGGACCTTGTACTTGCCGATCGCCTCGCAGGAAAACACCGCGTCCCAGGACAGACCATTGCGCTTGGCGGTATCGATGATGATCCGGAAGCTGAGGATCGTGAACGAGCACACCGTGTACTTGGTCTTCAGCCGCGGTTGTACGGCGGGGAAATCCGGCCAGGCCTTGAAGTTGTGGGCCGCGGTCCAGGCGATGGCGTGCCGGTCCTCCTCGGTGAAGGCGTCGAGACCGTTCTCGGCGCATAGCTCGTCCAGGGTCGAGCGGTGCGCGCCATCGAAATTATAGGCCGGCGGTTTATGCTCGCCGAGATTGAGCATCTTGCCCAAAGACCGGCGGCGCAGATCTTTGGTGATCGTCGTCCAATCCTTGTCGAGCCCGTGCCGAGCGCCGGTCTCGGCAAGCGCGGTCTTGAAACCGGTATGCCAATCCAGGATCGTGCCCCCGGTATCGAAGGTCAGCGCCTTCACGCCATCTAGGCTCATGATGTTTTCCTCTCAAAACGGTTGGCCGCCGAGCTTAAAACGCGCGGAGAGAATCGAAAAGTCGCGAGCGCGTGAGGCGCTCGCACCGGGTTCCTTGCGATGCGCTAGTCCGACCTCAGTCTCGCTTCCGCCTCCACGAAACTTTGCGTCAGGTCGGAGGTAACGGCGCGGGCGCCGAGGCCCTGGCTAAGCTTGATCCGGGTAAACCCGTTCGTCGTGTAGCGCGAGACCCGAAGGTAATAGCGCTCCTCCACGTAGCGAACGAGATCGAGATATTGGTCCGCGAGGTCCGGCGCCACCCAGAAGGAATCGTAGTTTACGATCGCGTTGACCCGGTGACCCAAGGGTTCCAGCGCGGCGTCGACGGCGTTCTTGATACGGTCAATATCCTCCAACGAGGTCACTCGCATGCCGGAGTAGTCGAGAAACAGCGTGTTGGTTTGCGGTTCGTGGCTGATCCGTCGATCAATTCCGATATCGTAAAGTGTGTCGCGAAGGCCCATGAGTTCGGGGCGAAAGATCGCCGGGTTCATTTCCGCCGGATCGCCGATCATTGGGGTGAACGGCAGCAGATCGAGGACCTGGGTTTTGATGTCGATGCCGGGGGCGACCTTGATCAGTTCAAGTCCGTCCTTGCGCAAGGCGAATACACAGCGTTTCGTGACATAGAACACTTGTCGACCCTGATTGGCGGCGCGCGAGCCGGAGAATGTTACCTGACCGATTTGGCGGACGAATTTCGGATGCTTGCCTTCTTGTTCGATTGTTAGCCGGCCATCCATGATCGACGTTTTCAGGCCGCCCGAGGTGAAGGTGCCGACGAAAACGACTTTCTTGCTGTTCTGGGTGATGTTGATGAAACCGCCACAGCCGGATACCCGGTTGGCAAAGCGGCTCGCATTGACATTGCCCATGGCGTCGCACTCGGCGTAACCGAGATAAGCCGAATCGAGCCCGCCGCCGTCGATGAAGTCGAATTGGCAGGGGTGATCGATGGAAGCGCAGAAGTTCATCGACGCGCCGAACTCAAACCCGCCGAGCGGAACGCCGCCAAAAACCCCTGGGTCCACGGTTAGGGTGATCTCCTCGGCGATCCGTTCCTCGTTGGTGATGTTTCCGATCATCGACGGCATGCCGAGGCCGAGATTGACGATTGATTTCGGTGTCAACTCCATCGCCGCTCGCCGGGCGATCACCTTGCGCTCGTCCAATTTCAAGGGACGCAGGGACGCCACCGGGACGCGGATCTCGCCGGAAAGCGCGGGGTTGTACTGGCGGCTAAAATTTTGCATGTGCAGTTCGCGCGGCGCCACGACGACGCAATCCACCAACATGCCGGGAATCTGAATCTGCCTGGCGTCCAGGGAATCGACCTGGGCCACCCGTTCCACCTGACAGATGACGATCCCGCCCGAATTGCGCGCCGCCATGGCCATGGCAAGGGTTTCGAGGCGAAGCGACTCGCGCTCGATGGTGATGTTGCCGATCTCGTCCGCGGTCGTGCCGCGAATGAAGACCACATTGATGGGAAAACCCTTGAAGAACAGCGTTTCCTCGCCGTTCAGGGTCACGAGTTCGACAATGTCCTCGACCGCCGCCTTGTTGACCTTCGCGCCTTCCAGCCGAGGATCGACGAAGGTTTCGAGGCCAACCTTCGATAGGGTGCCGGGTTTACCCGCCGCGATATCGCGATAGAGATGGGTGATCACTCCCTCGGGCAGGTTATAGGCTTCGATCTTATTCTCCACGGCCAGTGTTTCGATCGCCGGGATCAGGCCGTAATGACCGCCGATAACCCGCTTCAGCAGTTTCTCGTGACCGATCCGGTTAAGGCCGCCTTCCTTGCCGTCGCCAATCCCGCCGGCGTAGACGAGCGTCAATCCCTCGGGTTCCTCGGACTCAAGAAATCGCTCCTGCAAGCCCGCCAGCAAATGTTCGGGAACCGCGTTGGTTCCATAGCCTGAAACCGCCAGGACATCGTTGGATTGGATCAAGGCGATCGCGTCGACGATGGGAGTAATCTTGGTCATTTTGTACGCTCTTCCTCAAGCATGGTCCGCAATTGGGCTTTCGCGATCTTTTCCAGGGTCGAGCGGGGAAAAGCCTCCATCACGCGGAACTCGGCGGGGACCTTGAAGTCCGCGAGCTTTGCCTCGCAAGCCGCGCGGGCTCGATCGAGGATGCCACTGTCCACCGCGCCCGGTCCGCCATGCACCAGCATTAGGGCAACCGGTTCCTCGTCCAGCATCTTGTGCTTGCGGGCGACCACCGCGACCTCGGCGACTTCCGGTAGTTCCATGATCACGCGCTCGATCTCGGCGGCGGCGACGTTTTCCCCGCCGATCTTCAGCATGTCCTTGTCGCGTCCGGAAAAGCTGATGAAGCCGTCCTCGTGCAGGGTCACCTGGTCGCCGGTAATGAACCAACCGGCGTCGTCATAGGCGTCGTTGGTGGCCTCGGGATTGTCCAGATATTCCTTGAACAGGGACACGCCGCGGGTTCCGAGGATCTTGAGATGCCCGGTCTCTCCCGGCTCGACCGGCGAGCCGTCATCGCGCTGGATCGAAACACCGTATTCCGGCGCGGGCTTGCCGATCGCGAGCGGTCTGTTGTCGAGATGGTGGTGGCCGACGATGCCGTGGGTGATGGTCTCCGTCATGCCCCACCAGCCCATGGTCTTGACCCCAAACCTTTGATCCTGGGGCGGGGAGCACATGCCGTTGCCCCAGAGCCGGTAAAAATGCCGCTCCGGCGGCTCGGTCTCGGCGATCGCGTTGAGGCAGAACCAGATCATCGAGGTCCAGGTGCACTTGTATCTGACCGAAAGATCCCAGAACCGGCTGGTCGACCAGCGTGGCAGCAGCACCGCCGTGGCGCCCGCCCAAAGCGCGGCGAGAACCGAATAGGCCTGGGCATTGGTGTGGAACAGCGGCAGGTAGACCAGATGCACGTCCTCCGCGCGCAGATCCTCGTGCTCGGCATTGACCCGCGCGCCCCAAAGCGCGTTCGCATGGGTCCAGACCACGCCCTTGGGCCGTGACGTGGTGCCGGAAGTGTACTGAATGCCCACCGGGGCCATCGGGTCCGCCGGTCGCGGCGGTACCGTGGCGGGATCACCGAATAGAGCGTCGAACGCCTCCGCCGGACCCGGTCGCCGGCCGCTCGGGGCGGGCAGGCCCGCGTCGTGATCGGTCACCGCCAACCAGCAATTCGGCGGCACGCAACTCGCGACGAGATCGGCGAAGGCCGGTTGAGTGATCGCGCCGCGCACCCGGGCATGTTCGGCGAAATAGGTTAGCTCATCCGCCGAGGAGCGGGCATTGGTTGTTACCCCCACCGCGCCGATTCGCGCGCAGGCATACCAGGCGAGCAGGAGTTCCGGGCAGTTGTCGAGATGGATCAGCACCCTGTCGCCCTGGGTAATACCGCTCGCCAGCAGGCCCGCCGCGAGGCGCTCCACGTCTCGAGCGAAAACGCCATAAGTCCAGGTTTTCGGCGCGTCATCGAAGGGGTGCCAGATCAGAAACGGATGGTCGGCGCGGTTTCGGGCCCGTTCGGCGAGGAGGCCGGGAATATCTTGGGAAAAAAAGGATGGAAGATCGGGATTTCCGGCGTCGCCATATCGGGATCTCTTATTGGTGTGGGGTGAGTGGGCTGATTATGATCAGCCCGAGACGATAGTGGCTAGCGGAAACTCCGCCCTCGGAACCCAATGCACTCCCGGGAAAGATCGATGAAAATGAAACCAAGGGAGACCGGTGGAGCTCGCGGCGCCTGGCAATTCCTCCGATGACCGGTCCTTCCACGAAAGTCCTGACCATCATCCTGGGCGCCATCGCGGCGCTTGGGGCGGCGGCCATCGACATGTATCTGCCGAGCCTGCCCCGGATCGATATGGAGCTCGCCTCCGGCGCCGGCGAGGCGCAACTTACGCTCGGCGCGTTTCTGATCGGTCTCGGCGTTGGGCAAGTGTTCCACGGCGCGGTGTCCGACGCCTATGGCCGGCGCTGGGTGCTGATTGGCGGAACCGTGCTTTATTGTCTGGCGAGCCTTGGGTGCCTCACCGCCTCGGATATCAACGAGTTGATCGTCTGGCGTTTCGTACAGGCCCTCGGCGCGGCGTCCGGCAGCGTGATTTCCCGCGCTATCGTGCGGGATCTTTACAGCATCAACGAGGGCGCGCGGGCACAGTCCTTCATCAACATGGCGTTTCTGGTCACGCCGCTTCTGGCGCCGAATGTCGGTGGCTATCTCCTCGCCTGGTTCGGCTGGCGGGCGATTTTCCTGGTACTCTGCCTGTTCGGGGTGGCGTGCCTGTTGGCGATCATTGTCCGGGTGCCGGAATCGCTTCCCGTTGATCGCCGCTCACCCTTGGCACCGGGCGCGCTGATCCGCGGATTCGGGCAAATACTGACGCACCGCCAGACCTTGGGATGCCTGTTCGCGGCCGCCACGTCCTTTGGTTGCATGTTTACCTATTTCGCCGCCTCGCCCTTTGTTTACATCACCGTTCACGAGGTGCCGGAACAGCATTACGGCTTGCTGTTCGGGTTGAACGTCGTTGGGATCATCGCGACCAATTTCATCAACGCGCGCCTGGTCGTTAAAATAGGCGCGATCCGCATGATGTGGATCGGCTGCGCGATCTGCGCCGCCGGCAGCCTGGGCTTGCTTGTGACGACGCAGCTGGATGTCGGCGGCTTGCCGGGAATTGTGATCCCGTTGTTCTTTGTTGTCTCCAGCCTCGGCTTCATCGGCGCCAACGCGCTCGCCGGCGCGATGGAGCCGTTCCCGAAACTAGCGGCGACGACGGCATCGATGCTCGGCTTCTCGCGAATGATCCTGGGGGCCGCCGCGGGGGGGCTGATCACGATAATGCACGACGGAACCGCCAAACCGATGGGATTGGTGATCTGCGGTCTCGGCGTGTTGAGCCTGGTATCCTGTTTGCTTTTGAGGGGCGGCGGCGCGCGCCATGAATCAGAGAGTGGTGGGGAAGATCCGAAGTAATGAATGCCCAGGAGCTCATCGATGCCGCGCTAGCTCGTCACCGGGACGGCGCGCTTGACGATGCCCTGGCTCTATACCGACAAGCGCTGGACGTCTCGGGTGGGCACCCCGTGGCGGCGAATCTTCTGGCCGTCGCGTTGGACGAACATGGCGGTGGAGATGAAGCCCGAGCCGTGCTCGACAAGGCGCTGGACGGCTTTCCGCGCGAGGCGGTCGAGGGTTTCGAGCCGGCGCTCAACCTCGCCCGGCTGTATCTGCGCGATGGGAACCTCGAGGCGGCGATCGACCCGCTGAGCCGCGCCGCGGCGCTGGAGCCTCGTCTCGATGTCGAGGGAGCCGAGGCGCGAGGAATGCTGTTTCAAGTCGCGCTGCGCCTTACCCGTGTCGACCTGGCGGAGATCGCGGCGCGGGCATTTTTGCTCGACGCGACGGGAACCCAGCTTTGCGCGCGGGCCATCGATATCGCGGCTCGCGAGGCTCCGGAGATCGCGCGGGCCATGGCCGCGCTGGCCGCGTCGGAAAGGCCTCTGGAGCCGGCCTTTTTGGTTCAATACGGCAATAGTCTGGCCGGCTCGGGCGATGCCGGAGAAGCGGAGGCGTGGTTTCAGCGCGCGCTCGTGGTCGCGCCGGGCTTCGCGGTCGCCGAGAACAATCTGGCCAATACCCTGACCACGCGCGGCGAACCCGGAGCCGCGCGGCGTGGTTATCGACGCGCGGTGATCTCTGGCGCGCCCTATGCGGACGCGGAGGCCAATCTCGCCCGATTGCTGACACGTCAGGGGGACTTGGTCACGGCCGAACACCATGCGCGGCGGGCCATCGAGATCGCCCCGAGTACCGCCGGTCACCGCGAAGCGTTGGGCTTGCTGGACTTGGCGAAGGGTGATTTCGCGGCGGCGGCCCGACATTTCGAATCCTCGGTGCTTCTCGATCCCAGCCATGCCTCGGGCTGGAGCAATCTCGGCGGCGCCATCAAACCGTCCGGAGACGCGGCGCGGACGTTGACCGCCTTGGGTCGCGCCGTCACGGTGGCGCCGAGTTTGGTCGAGGCACACCGAAACATCGGCGTGCAACGCGTGGATCTCGCCGATATGACCGGCGCGCGCGCCGCCTACCAAACCGCCTTGACCTTGACGCCCGGGGATACCGGCCTCGTCTTCAAGGCGGCGATGACCTTCAACACCCTGCCCGTCGGCGATAACGAGATCGACACGATCCGGGAGGCGATCACGAGGGATCTAACGGCGCTTCGCCTGGCCGGCGGCGTAATCGGCGATCCGATGGCCGAGGTCGGTCTGCCGAATTTTTATCTCGCCTATCACGGACGGAACGATCGCGACATTCAAGCGTTGATCGCCGAGGCCTATCTCGCGCTTTGCCCGTCCCTTGCCTGGAGCGCGCCACATTGCGGGATCTCCAGACCCGTCACGTCGGGCGGAAAGATTAAAATCGGCTTCTTCTCGGTCTTTCTGCACGAGCATTCGATCCGCTACATCGCCGAGGGGGTGATCCAGACGCTGGACCGCGAGTTGTTCGATGTCACGGTGTTCGGCACGCAAGATGAAACGAACGTTTCGGTGTTCGGCGAGACCTCGGAGGCCAACCGCTATGTGAAGGTCCCAAACCGGCTCGCGGCGGCGCGCTCGATCATCGCCGAGGCCGGGCTCGATATTCTGGTTTATTGCGACATCGGCATGGAACCCTTGTCCTACTATCTCGGCTTCGCGCGGCTGGCGCCGGTGCAATGTGTGCTGCAGGGGCATCCGGTGACCACCGGTATCCCGAATATCGACTATTTCATCTCCAGCGCCTGGCAGGAACCTGTGGATTTCAGCGACCATTACACCGAGGCCTGCGTCCGACTATCGGATGTCGCGTTTTACTATCTGCAAGAGCCGAGCGCGAAGGCCGGCACGCGTGCCGAATTCGGTCTGCCGGACGACAAGCGGCTCTATTTTTGCCCGCAAACCCTGTTCAAGTTTCATCCCCATTTCGACGCCATGCTCGGCGGTATTCTGCATCGTGATCCCGATGGGCTGGTGCTGTTGCTGCGGGATCGCTCGGAACATCGCACACGCCAGTTGCAAGAGCGGATGCACGGGATCCTCGGCGCGGACGCGAACCGGGTTGTCTGGCTGGATCGCATGCCGCGAGAGCGTTTCTATACCCTGCTCACATTGTGTGACGTGATCCTCGACACGCCCTATTTCAGTGGCGGAAACACGACGATCCAATCCCTCGCGCTCGGGCTTCCGACGGTTACCTTCGCGAGTCCGCATGTCCGGGGTCGGATCACCATGGGTTGGATGCGCATCCTCGAAACCATGGAGCTGATCGCGCGTGACGCCGACGACTATGCTGACATCGCGGTGTCGGTGGCGTGTGATATGGGGTTTCGCGAAAGTGTTCAACGGAGGTTGCGAGCTAATGCGCCGAAGCTGTTTCGGCGCGCCGCCGTGACCCGAGAACATGAGCGCTTTTTCATTGCCGCGGTCGACGCCGCCCGGGCCGGACGCGGCAAAATCGATTGGGGAGCGGAGGGGACCGGGACATGACCGACCGACTTTCCAACGCCGACGCGCGGCGCTTGTTTCTTTGGCTGCACGGGCTCTCCGACCTTGGCGGCGCGCCTCTCAGACGAGCCGATGTCGCGGCTCTCGTGGAGCGGATCGGTTTCGTGCAGATCGACAGCATCCGCACCGTCGAGCGCGCCCATCACCACATCCTGTTTTCCCGCGCCGGCGCCTATAAGCCTGCTTGGCTGGATCACCATGTCGAGCGCGAGCGGACCCTGTTCGAGAACTGGACGCACGACGCCTCGATCATTCCGGCGAAGTTCTTCCCCTATTGGAAACCGCGCTTCGAAAAGGCGCGGGGCCAGATCATGTCGCGCCAATGGTGGCGCGAGCGGGTCGGCGAGGACCCGGAGAAAACCTGCGCCCGGGTGCTGGACTATGTCGCGGAGAACGGACCGGTGATGGCGCGAGAGCTGAAGGCCGAAAACCCAGAGCCGCCGCCGGACATGGATCCGACAAACACGGCGTGGTGGGGCTGGCATCCGTCCAAGGCGGCGCTGGTCTTTCTCTGGCGCACCGGACAGCTCTCGGTGACCCGGCGCGAGGGGTTTCAGAAGGTCTACGATCTGACGGAACGCGTGGTTCCGGCCGAATATCGCGAACACGAGCCGACGGAAGCCGAGTTCCTGGATTGGACCTGCGGCCAGGCCCTTGATCGCGTCGGCTTCGCCAGCCATTCCGAAATCGCGCGGTATTGGGAAGCGATCAATCCCGCCACCGCCAAGACCTGGTGCGAGGGGGCGGGCCGAAACCGGATGCGCGCGATCGAGGTCGAAGGCATCGGCGGCGAGATCCGTGACATGTATGTCCGGCCGGATATCGAGGAACTGTTGGCCGCGGCGCCCGAGGCCCCGCCCCGGGTGCGCTTCCTCTCTCCGTTCGATCCAATCGTCCGTGACCGTAAGCGGGCGGAATGGCTCTTCGGGTTCGACTTTCGGATCGAGATCTACGTGCCCGCCGCCCAGCGCAAATACGGCTACTATGTCTATCCGATGCTGGAGCGGGATCGGCTGATCGGGCGGATCGAGATCAAGGCCGATCGCGATGCCGGAACGCTGGACGTCATCGGCTTGTGGTTGGAGCCCAAGATACGCATGAGCAAGCCGCGCCAGAGCCGGATCGATGCCGAGTTGGAGCGCTGGCGGCGTTATCTCGGGCTTGATCGGGTGGTTTGGCGAGAATCCGTATCGGTCCTTTAGGTATCGATTTTCCGCTTTTCCCCAAGGCCGATTTTTGGTTCCTTCCTGGCCGGGAACCGTTGGGCGCGGGATCGCCAGGAGGATGTGGAAATGACCGAAGCCGGAGACCAGACGCCGACGGGCATCCGCGCGCGGGCGCGGGCTTTGGTGACGTATTCCACGACTCAGCGGTCGATCACCGGCCTGATCATGGTCAACGCCGTTATCCTGGCGATGGAAACCAGCCCCGCGATCATGGAGCGCGCCGGCGAGGCACTCATTCTCGCCGATAAATGCATTCTCGCGGTTTTCGTCGCCGAGATGATCTTGAAACTGGTGGCCTTCGGACGCGGCTTCTTCCGCGATCCCTGGAACCTGTTCGACGCCATGGTCATCGGCATCGCGCTGGTGCCGGCGACGGAGTCGCTGTCGGTGCTCCGGGCTCTGCGTATCCTGCGCGTGTTGCGGCTGATTTCAGCCGTCCCCTCGCTGAGGCGAGTTGTCGGCGCGTTGCTGCACGCGGTGCCGGGCATGAGCTCGGTGGTGGCGCTGCTCTCGGTGATCTATTTCGTCTTCGCGGTCATGGCGACCAAGCTGTTCAGCGGCGCGTTCCCGCAATGGTTCGGCGACATCGGCGGCTCGGCCTATAGCTTGTTTCAGATCATGACCCTGGAAAGCTGGTCCATGGGCATCGTGCGTCCGGTGATGGAAGTCTATCCCCTGGCCTGGATCTTCTTCGTTCCGTTCATCCTGATCACCTCCTTCGCGGTCTTGAACCTGTTCATCGGCATCATCGTCGACGCGATGCAGACCCACGCGCATTCCGACCCGAATCAGACGCCGGAACCGACCATGACGGAACTGCGCGCGGAGATTCGCGCGCTCAGGGAGGAGGTCGGGCGGCTGAACGGAAAGCGCGACGGGTCGCCGGACGGCGAGAGCGGTTAGACCCGCTCGGTGGACACCCGTTCAGTGCACATAGGCGAGGAAGCCGAAATCCACGTTCCGGCCGGGAATGGTGATCTGATTGAAACCCCGCCGCAGCGCGATCGAGGACGTGGTTCCGCCGGCCTTGCGCAGGGCCTCGTTGACCAGGGTCCCCGGCTCGCCGCTCAGATCATTGACGAAGAACAGGCTCTCCTGGCGCACGAAGCGGAAATGCGAGGCCTTGACCTGCTTGATCTTCGAGGCGTCGAACCAGAACCCGGTATCCGTGTGCTTGATCCTGGAACCCGCGCCGCCGTCGCCGACGACGAAGGGAACCTTCGGGATCGCCAGCCGCTTGACACCGATATAGCGCTCCATCCGGCTACTGATCGGCTCCAGCGACAGGGTCGCGTGATATTCGCCCCGGGCCGGGCGGGCGGCCTGTAGATCGACGTAACTGTGCAGCGAGAACTCCCGGTTCTGATCCGCCAGCTTGCGGCAGACATTGCGGAAGAGATAGGTGATCAACTCCGCGCGCCCGAGTTCCTTGTCCAGCATCTCGCGGGGGAAGAACATGGTGAAGCAAGGCGCGCAGGCGATCGCGCTCGCGGTGCGCCGGGTGGCGTCGACGATGCTCATCTCGCCGAAGGGATCGCCCTCCTCGACATCGGCGAGCGATATGGTGGAGCCGTTCGGCCCGTCGGTGACGATCTCCACCCGGCCGGTCTGCAGAACGTAGAACCCGTCCGGCTCGTCGCCTTGCCGGAAAAGCGCGTCTCCCGGCTCGAACCGTCTGGTCTCGTATTCGATGGACATGGACCTCGCTACCCGGAAAACGACCGCCCCGAAACTCCCCACCCAGAATAACAGGGGGGCCTCGCGATAGGGAAGGGGCGAACCGCCCTTCTTGCCCCACGCTTCTTGCTCCCCCCGGCGGGATCTGTATCGTTGCGGAACCGTTATGGGAGGAACCCCGGATGAGCGACACCAAATCCCGAGAAGCCATCGCGCGGCTTGCGAAATCGATGTTCGATCGCGGCCTTACCTTCGGCAGCTCCGGCAATATCAGCATCCGGGTCGAGGATGGCTGGCTGATGACGCCCACCGGTTCGACCATGGGGGACCTCGATCCCGCGCGGATCTCCAAGTTGGACGACGCCAGAAATCTGATCGCCGGCGACAAGCCGACCAAGGAAAGCTTTCTGCACATCGCCATGTACGAGGAGCGCCCGGCGACCGGCGCGGTGGTGCATCTGCATTCCACCCACTCGGTCGCGGTGTCCTGCCTCGCCGATATCGACCCGGCCAATGTCCTGCCGCCGATCACCGCCTATTACGTGATGAAGATCGGCGCCCTGCCGCTGATCCCGTATTTCCCGCCGGGCGATCTCGATCTCGCCAAGGCGGTGCGCGAGATGGCCGGCAAGCACCACGCCGTCCTGCTCGCCAATCACGGACCGGTGGTCGCCGGCAAGTCGCTGGAGGACGCGGTTTACGCAACCGAGGAGTTGGAGGAAACCGCGCGGCTCTTCCTGATGCTGAAGGACATGAAGACCCGCTACCTGACCGACGCCCAGGTCGCGGCCCTACGCGAAAAGTTTCCGAGTTAGGCAGCGGTGTCAGTCGACGGTCGTGAATGGCGCTAGGTAGGGTGGTGGTCTCTCTTTTTCCTATCTCGCCATTCCGTCCCCACCTTGCGTCATCCCGCCCGCCGCCTGCCCTCGCTTGATCGGGGTCTGGGACGACCAACAAATACCCGCGACCATGAGAGATTGGCCTGACCGCTCGCATTAACCCCTTGCGCTCCATTTGGCATGTGGTATACCAGACACCAAATGCCTGTTGATGTCGTCGTCCATCGCCTCGGACCCCGCAAATGAGCGCCGCGATTACCGCCAGTCCCGAGACCCAATCCGCCGTATCCCTGGAGCCGGTGGCGCGGAATTTTAGTCTCAAGGACCATGTCTATGGTGAGTTGCGCCAGGCGATCCTGGACGCGCGGATCTATGACGAGGCGACGGATCTCCGTCTGGACGAGCGCACCCTGGCCGAACAGCTCGGCATCTCGCGCACGCCGGTGCGCGAGGCTTTGGCGCGTCTGGCCCAGGAAGGCCTGGTCGAGATACAGCCGCGCAAGGGCGTGTTCATCCTGCGCAAGACCCGGGATGAGATCCTGGAGATGATCACCGTGTGGGCGGCGCTGGAAAGCATGGCCGCGCGGCTCGCGACCGAGCGGGCGAGCGACGGTGAGATCGCTTCTCTCCGGCGGCTGGCCAGCGGCTTCGAAACCACCGATGCCCGCGCCCATATCGACGACTATTCCGTGGCCAATATCACCTTTCACCAGCGCATCCTCGAGCTCGGCAAATGCCCGATGCTGAAGGATATCGCCGACGGCCTGTTCGTCCATGTCCGCGCCGTGCGCAGCCGGGCGATGCATGAATCCGACCGGGTGACGCGCTCGGTCGTCGACCATCTGCATATCGTCGAGGCGATCGAGGCGCGGGACGGCGATCTCGCCTCGACACGGGTGCGAGAGCACACGATGGGGCTTTATGAACATGTCCGGCATACCTGGTCCGAGCTTGACGGCCGGGCGCCGGAGATCAACGAGACCAGTTAGGAACACTTGAGGATCAGCGAAATCATGACCGATTCAAACCAAGAAACCGAAGCCGCTCAGAATCTGACCGATGGCTTTCATCTCGTCATCGACGCGTTGAAGCTGAACGATCTGAACACGATGTACACGGTGCCGGGCATTCCGATCACTGATCTCGGGCGGATGGCCCAGGCCGAGGGCATGCGGGTGATCTCGTTCCGCCATGAGCAGCATGCCGGTTACGCCGCGGCGATCGCCGGGTATCTGACCAAGAAGCCGGGCGTTTGCGTCACGGTCTCGGCGCCGGGTTTCCTGAACGGTCTGACGGCGCTGGCCCACGCGACGACGAACTGTTGGCCGATGATCCTGATCAGCGGTTCCTCCGAGCGCGAGATCGTTGACCTTCAACAGGGTGACTACGAGGAGATGGATCAGCTCGCCGTCGCCAAGACTCTGTGCAAGGCCGCGTTCCGCGTGCTTCACGCCGAGGATATCGGCGTCGGCATCGCCCGGGCCTATCGCGCGGCGGTTTCGGGCCGGCCCGGCGGCGTCTATCTCGATCTGCCGGCCAAGCTCTTCGCCCAGGTCATAGACGCCGAGGCGGGCGCGAAGTCGCTTATCAAGGTGGTGGACCCGGCTCCGGCGCATATCCCGGCGCCGGCCTCCGTGGACCGCGCCCTTGAGGTCCTGAAGAGCGCCAAGAAACCGTTGATCATTCTCGGCAAGGGCGCCGCCTATGCCCAGGCCGATGACGCGGTGCGCAACTTCGTCGAGAAAAGCGGCAGCCCCTATATCGCCATGAGCATGGCCAAGGGCCTGTTGCCGGACGACCATCCGCAATATGCCGGGGCCGCGAGGTCGCTGGTGCTCAAGGAAGCTGACACGGTCATGCTGATCGGCGCCCGGCTCAATTGGCTGCTCGGCCACGGCAAGGGCAAGCAATGGGGCGAGCCCGGCTCGAAAAAATTCATCCATATCGATATCGATCCGAGAGAGATGGACAGCAATCAGCCGATCGCGGCGCCGCTGGTCGGTGATATCGAGAGCTGTCTCGGCGCCCTGCTGGACGGCATGGGCGAGGATTGGCCGACGCCGCCGGCGGACTGGATGGGAGCGATCCGCGAGAAGGTCGACTCGAATGTCGCCCGGATGGCGCCCCGGCTTCAGAACAACAACGTGCCGATGGACTTTCACGGCGCGCTCGGCGCGCTCAAGGCGATCATCAAGGACAATCCCGAGACCATCCTGGTCAACGAGGGCGCGAACACCCTGGATTTCGCGCGCAGCATCATCGACATGTACCGGCCGCGCAAACGCCTGGATGTCGGCACCTGGGGTGTCATGGGGATCGGCATGGGTTCCGCCATCGCGGCCGCGGTCGAGACCGGCAATCCCGTGCTTGCCGTCGAGGGTGACAGCGCCTTCGGCTTCTCCGGCATGGAGATCGAGACCATCTGCCGCTACCAGCTTCCGGTCTGCGTGGTGATCTTCAACAATTCCGGCATCTATCGCGGCACCGACGCCAATCCGACCGGCGGCGCCGATCCCGCGCCGACCGTCTTCACCAAGGACGCGCGCTATGACTGGATGATCAAGGCCTTCCACGGTGTCGGCGTGAACGCCACCAGCCCGGACGAGCTCGATCAGGCGGTGCGGGAGGCGATCGCCTCCGGCAAGCCGACGCTGGTCAACGCGGTGATCAACCCGGAAGCCGGGACCGAGAGCGGACGCATCGGCAATCTCAACCCGCAAAGCGTTGTATCGAAAAAGAAATAGCCGTCCCGACGCGGTGACAGGCCTCTCCAAGGGAGAAGAAAATGGAAGCCCTCAAAGGCATCAAGGTTCTCGATTTCACCCATGTCCAATCCGGGCCGACCTGCACCCAGTTGCTGGCCTGGTTCGGCGCGGACGTGATCAAGGTCGAACGCCCCGGGGTCGGTGACGCGACCCGCAAGCAGCTGGTCGACGTGCCCGGCGCCGACAGCCTCTATTTCACCATGTTGAACCACAACAAGCGCTCGCTGACCCTCAACACCAAGAACGAGACCGGCAAGGAAGTGCTCACCCGTCTGGTCAAGGAATGCGACGTGCTGGTAGAGAACTTTGCCCCCGGCGCGATGGAGCGGATGGGCTTTGGATGGGAGCAGATCCAGGCCATCAACCCGCGCATGATCATGGCCTCGGTCAAGGGCTTCGGTCCGGGCCCGTTCGAGGATTGCAAGGTCTATGAGAACATCGCGCAATGCGCCGGCGGCGCCGCCTCGACCACCGGATTCTTGGACGGTGTTCCGACGGTCACCGGCGCGCAGATCGGTGACAGCGGCACCGGACTGCATCTGGCGCTCGGCATCGTCACGGCGCTTTATCACCGCACCCATAGCGGCAAGGGACAGCGGGTGCTGGCCTCGATGCAGGACGGGGTGCTCAACCTCTGCCGGGTCAAGCTCAGGGATCAGCAGCGGCTGGCGGCGGGGCCGCTGACCGAATACTCCCAACATGGCGAGGGCATTCCCTTCGGCGATACGACGCCTCGGGCCGGCAACGATTCCGGCGGCGGCCAGCCGGGCCGGATCCTGAAATGCAAGGGCTGGGAGCAGGACCCCAACGCCTATACCTATTTCATCACCCAGGCCGCCGCCTGGCCGAAGATCTGTGACGCCATCGGCAAGCCCGAGTGGAAGGAAGATCCCAACTACGCGACGCCGAACGCCCGGCTTACCCGGCTCAACGAAGTGTTCGGCGCGATCGAGGATTGGACCATGACCAAGACCAAATACGAGGTCATGGAGATCTGCAATCCGCTGGATATTCCGGTCGGCCCGATCCTGTCGATGAAGGAGATCGCGGCGGAGCAGAGCCTGCGCGAGACCGGCACCATCGTCGAGGTGGATCACCCGGAGCGCGGCGCCTACCTCACGGTCGGCTGTCCGGTAAAGCTTTCGGCCTCGCCCGCCGACGTCCAGCGCTCACCCCTGCTGGGAGAGCATAACGACGAGATCCTGCGGGACGTCCTCGGCTATGAGGGCGAGGCCCTGGAAGCGGTATGGAACAGCGGCGCGGTCGGTGACCGTCCGGCCCAGGCGGCGGAGTAGGGGGAGGCGTATCGGAACACAAACTCGGCCATCCCGCCCCCTGCTTAAACGGGGGCGGGGTGACGATTGAAAAGGTTGCCTACTCCGATGACGCTTGAACTCCCGACCACGCGGCTTCCCAGCCTTGCCGAGATGCGGCTGGGGTTGAACCGGCACAACTGGACCAATGCCTTCGTCTCGACGATCTTCGCGGTCACCGGGCCGATCGCGATCATCCTGACCGTGGCGGCGGCGGGCGATCTTTCCAAGCAGATCGTCGACGGCTGGATCTTCGCCGCCTTCGTCGTCGGCGGTATTCTTACCATCCTTTGCAGCCTGTTCTATCGCATGCCCCTGGCGCTGGCCTGGACGATGCCCGGCTCGGCGCTCCTGATCACCGCGCTCGACCATCTCAGCTTTCCCGAGGCGGTGGGGGCGTTTCTGGCCTCCGGCGTGGTCATGGTCCTGCTCGGCGTCAGTGGCCTGGTCACCCGGATCATGGCGGCGATTCCGGTGGGTGTGGCGATGGGCATGGTGGCGGGGGTGTTCCTGCCCTTCGGTATCGACCTGATCACCGGCTTTCGCGACAGTCCCGTTCTCAGTATCGCCATGGTCGCGGCGTTCCTCGCCTTCACCGCGATCCCGGCCCTGGGCCGCGTCGTCCCGCCCTTGCTGGCGGCCCTGATCGCCGGAACGATCGCCGCGATCGTGCTCGGCGACACGCCGCGCTTTCCAGGCGATACCACGTTAATCGCCGGCCCCTCGATCGTGGTGCCGGCGTTCAGTATTCCGGCGCTGTTGGAACTGGTTGTGCCCCTGGTGATCTCGGTCCTGGCGGTGCAGAACCTCCAGGGCTTCACGGTGCTCGCCGAGGCGGGGCATAAGCCGCCGACCGGCATGCTGACCGTGGCCTGCGGCTATGGGACCTTGGCCATGGGAATTCTCGGCTCGGTCCCGACCTGTGTCACCGGCCCGGCCAACGCCTTCCTCACAAGCTCCGGCAAGCGCGAGCATCAGTATATGGGCGGCATCCTGTTCGGCCTGATGTTCGCGGGGGTCGGCCTCCTCGCGCCCGCGCTCACCCAAGCGGCGACCACGATGCCGAGGGTGTTCATCACCGCGCTCGGCGGCCTCGCCATGCTCCCGGTCCTAATCGGCGCCTTTCGCGCCGCCTTCTCCGGCCCCGGCGCCGGGGGGCTCGGACCGCTGGTCTCCTTCGTCGTGACGGTAAGCGGGATCTCCCTGTTCAATGTCGGCTCCCCGTTCTGGGGCGTGGTGTTCGGCTATCTCGTGCATGTGGGGTTGGATCGGCGGGGGTGAGTGCATCACTTGCATTGATAAAATGCAACTATTGCACTATATAGGCATGGAGAGAAGTGGGAATGCCCACGATCGCCACTGTTCAAAACATCGCGATCCGGGTCTATCCGAACGATCATCCGCCGGCGCATTTCCATCTGATCTCACCGGAGTTCCACGCCAAGGTTTCGATTGATGGCCTGGCGATACTCGAGACGTCCACCAGTGAGCGCAACTTGCGCCCCGGACTCGCGTGGGCGGCGGAGAATCTGGATATGCTGAAAGCCGCGTGGCGGCGCTATCACGGCTAGGAGGAGCCAATGCCCCGTAAGACGGCGGAAACCAGGTTGAAGGCGGTCCGACCGCGACCCGGCCTCTGCGTCGAGGTCACGTGGTCGAATGACTTCACCGATATCGTCGATTTGACCGAGCCGATGAGCCACCCTGTGTTCTCGCCCTTTCGAGAGGCGCGGGCATTCGAGACGGTTCATCTAGATGACATGTGTTACGAAATTCGTTGGTCCGATGAAGCCGCCATACCGATCCATCAATTGAGAGCCTTGATCGCGGCGCAATCATCGGCCCAGTTCAAGGCGTGGCTGGAGCGAACGGGCCTGACATATGATCGGGCCTCGGTGGCGCTGGGGCTATCGCGTCGGACAGTCGCGAACTACGCGAATGGAGAGCGGGTGCCGAGACATGTCGTGTTGGCGTGCGCCGCGATCGAGGCGGGGATCGCGGCATAAGGGATGGTCCGACAATCATTCCGTCGCATGGTCGAGGGCTTTCGGCTGCCCCGCCCTCACCCATGCACAGTCTTAATATTCCACGCCTTCAGCAGAATCGGCTCGAGGATGTGCCAGTCCATGACGCCGGAGGCCTCGGCCCAGCCCTCGTAGTCCCGGAGCAGCTCCTTCTCTAAAGGCGCGTTGGCGCCGATCAGGTTGTTGAGCTCGGTGCGGTCGACATCCATGTCGTAGAGCTCCCAGGGCTCACCATGCAGGCGGACCAGCTTGTGGTTGCCCCAGCGGATCGCGCTGTTGCCCTCGTGCTCCCAGAAGATCGGCGCTTCCCGGGTCCAGCGCTTGCCCTGGAACATCTCGAGCAGCGACTCGCCGTCCGGGGATTGGATTTCGTGGCCGCCGTACTCCTTGGGATAGGCGGCCCCGGCGGCCTCCAGGATGGTGGGCATGATATCGACCACATGGGCGGCCTCGTGGCTGATATGCGGGCGCTTGATACGGTCCGGCCAATGCACCACCAGCGGGGTCGAGATCCCGCCCTCGTGGACCCAGTGCTTGAACAGCCGGAACGGCGTGTTCGAGACATTGGCCCAGGGCAGCTCGTAGCTCTGGAAGGTCTCGTCGCTACCGGGATTGAGGCCGACGATATTGCCGAGCGTGATCCGCCGCCCGTCCAATGTGTGCTCGGGATAGCGCGCGGCCACCCCGTCCTCGGCCATGAATTCGGCGCAGCCGCCATTGTCCGAGAGAAACAGGATCAGGGTGTTGTCGAGCTCACCGCGCGCCCGCAGGGCCTCGACCAGACGGCCGATCGACTGGTCCATGCGGTCGACCTGGGCGGCGTAGACCGCCATGCGCGCGGCTTCCCAATCGGTCTCCTTGACGTCGCACCAGGCCGGCGCGTCGGCGTGACGGGGTGACATCTCCCATTTGTGGCGCAGCACGCCGGCGGCCTGCATCTCCTCGTGCCGGTTGGCGCGGAGCTGGTCCCAGCCCTTCAGATACATCCCCTCATAGCGGGCGATATCCTCGGCCGGCGCCTGCAGTGGCCAATGCGGCGCGGTATGGGCGAGATAGAGGAAAAACGGCTTCTCGCGGTCGCCCTCGGCGGTCATCTCGATCGCCTTGTCGGTGATCGCGTCGGTGAAATAGAAATTGTCGGCGGTCACCTCGACCTTGGAATCATCCTCGATCAGATAGTGCGGCGAGAAATAATTCGAGCCGCCGTCGACAATCCCGAAGAAGCGATCGAAACCGCGTTGCCTTGGCGTCGGATGCTGGACATCGCCGATGCTCCAGTTGTCGGCGTCGCGGGCGATGAAGTTTCCCCCGACATGCCACTTGCCGGACATGACCGTGCGGTAGCCGGATTGTCCCAGCGCCTCGGCGATGGTGACGGTGTCGTTGCGCAGAAAGCCCTGATAGGCCGGAACCCCGAGATTTGGCGTCATGTGGCCGATCCCCGCCTTATGCGGATACAGCCCGGTCAACAACGACGCCCGGGTCGGGCAACAGCGCGCGCAGTTGTACATCGACGACATCAGGACCCCACCTCGGGCCAGCCGGTCGATATTCGGCGTGCGGATCTCCGAGCCCATGATCCCGAGATCGGCGAAACCCATGTCGTCGACCAGAATCAGCACGATATTGGGGCGTTTGGTGGCGGCGAGGTTGTTCGATGCGGCCATGGCGGATAC
Source organism: Alphaproteobacteria bacterium (assembly GCA_038118725.1). Lineage (GTDB taxonomy): Bacteria > Pseudomonadota > Alphaproteobacteria > Thalassobaculales > Thalassobaculaceae > JADHLJ01. The sequence goes on from JAYOIK010000004.1 coordinate 51,102, forward strand.
CTCCCTCGGTGTGAGGAACAGCCTAACGCGTCGTTGAAAGCCCGCGCAACGCCAGCCACATCAGGATCGTCGCGCCACCGCAATAGGCCGCGAAGATCGCCGCGATGCGTTCCATCGGGATCGGGGCGTCCATCATCGCGCCCATGACCGGCGGGCCGAGGGCCGAGGCCAGGACCGAGAACGCCACGATCAGCGAACGGATCGCGCCGATGTGCCGGACGCCGTAGATCTCGGCCCACAGAGCCGCGACGCCGGTGTAGTTGATGCCGACATTGACCCCGAGCAGGAACAGGTACGGCCAGGCCCAAAAGGCGTGGTCGAAGGCGGTGATAATCAGCAAGGCGGCGATCATCGGCACCAGGAACATCGGGATGACCCGCACCGCCGTGATTCGGTCTATCAGCGGGCCGGCAAGCAGACCGGCGATCAGCGAGCCGACCGCGTAGCCCCAGTAATTCCCGGTGATCCAGGCGGCGCTCCACCCCTTCGCCTCGGCCAGCGCGAGATGGTGAAAGAACATCGCGGTGCCGATTACCGACGGGGCCATGACGGCGGGCATCAGAAGATAGAACCGCCAGTGTCCGAGTACCTCTCGGCGTGTCCAGGATCGGCCTTCGACACGACGCTGGCTTGCGGTGTCGGTGGCAACATCGGCCTCGATGTCGCCGACGCCGATCTTCCATGCCGGTCGGCGGAGAAGCCAGACGATGACCGGAAGGATCAGCACCACCAGAACCAGGCCCGAGGCCGCGTAGGTTTCGCGCCACCCGATCGCGGCGATGCCGGCGACCACCAGGACCGGCAGCACCGATTCCCCGGCCGCGAAACCGAGGGTCGCGAGCGCCACCGCCTTGCCGCGCCCGGCGCTGAAATAGCGCGCCATGGTGGTGACCGAGATATGGCTGCTAAGGCCTTGTCCGCTTTGTCTGAGAAAGAAGATCGCCAGGACCAGCAGGGCGACATGTGGCACGGCGGCCATGAAAAGAGTCGCGCCGACCAGGGCCGCGAATACCGTCAACGTATAGGGCGCGAGCCTGAAACGGTCGATCAGCGCCCCGGTCCACGGCAGGCAGAGCGCGCTCAACAAGGTTCCGGCCATGTAGATGGTGCCCCATTCGGTATGGGAAAGACCGAAAGTCTCGCGGATCGAGGGACCGAAGGCGCCGATGAAGAAGGTCTGACCGACGCTTGACGCGAAGGTCATGGTGAAGCCGAAGCCGAGCAGCACCGGATGGGCGGCCACGAAGGCGCGATAGCCGGTGGCGATCATGATTGTTCCATTCCGGCGACAAACGCGTCCACCGCCGCCGGTCCGGTGAAATGGTGAACCGTGACATGCGCCGGCAGGCTATCGATCATCTCCAGAATCTCGGGGCGTAGATTGCCGCGATATCCCATGATCCAACGCAGGAATACCCAATCGATTCCTTCCGGGCACCCCTCGGCCATATCGGGGCGGACTCGGCCGAAATGCGTGGCAATCCGTTTGATGACGCGAAACAGACAGAGTAGGACCGGAAAGTCGAGGAAGATCACCGTGTCCGCCCTAGCGACTCGAAGATCGAAGGAGGAGGAGTGGCTGCCTTCGAAAATCCAACGATCGCCCTGGACGACTTCCTTGATTAGGTCGCGGGTTTCCTCGCGTGGCCGATTGACCCAGCCGGGCGTCCAAAAGATCTGGTCGAGGTGAACAACCGGAAGATCCGTCAGCTCGGCGAGGCGGCGGGCCAAGGTTGACTTTCCGGCACAGGAGCAACCGACGATCATCACACGCTTCACGGTTTACCCCGTCTTTGCCGTTGCGATCTCTTCGGTTAGCGCGGTTTGTGTGTCGGGACAAGTCGGGTGCGTCACCTTGGTCCGGGGTTGAGGGGCGGAGCCGGTCATCCAGCCCCGCCGACCGGTTCAAAGAATGTTGTGGGATGGCCCGTAGGGATAGCCGGTGATGTTCTCCGGCCCGTTCTCGGTCAACACCACGATGTCATGTTCGCGATAGCCCCCCGCGCCGGGTTGGCCCTCGGGGATCCGCAGCATCGGTTCCATCGAGACGACCATCCCGGGCTCCAGGACCGTGTCGATATCCTCGCGCAGTTCCAGCCCGGCCTCGCGCCCGTAATAGTGGCTCAAGAGACCGAAGGAATGGCCATATCCGAAGGATCGAAATCCGAGAAGATCGCGTTCCGCCAGGAACCCGTTTATCCCCGCGCATATATCGGAGCACCGCGCGCCGGTCCTGATGAGGGACAGGCCCAACTCATGGGCGGCGACATTGGCCTCCCAGATCTCGAGCGACCGGCGGTCCGGCTCTCCGAGAAACAGTGTCCTCTCGAGCGCGGTGTAATAGCCGGAGATCATCGGGAAGGTGTTCAGGCTCAGAATATCACCCGGTTCGAGTCGCCGTGTGGTGACGGGGTTATGCGCGCCATCGGTGTTGAGGCCTGATTGCAGCCAAACCCAGCTATCGCGGATCTCGCTTTCGGGAAAGCACCGCGCGATCTCCAATTCCATGGCGTCGCGGGCGGCCATCGCGACATCGATTTCGCGGGTACCAGCCTTGATCGCGGCGACGGCCGCCGCGCCGCCGAGATCGGCGATCCTGGCGCCTTCCTTTATCAGTGCGATTTCCTCCGGCGATTTGACCATCCTTTGCCGCATCAACTCGGGCGCGATGTCGACCACGGCGCGTGGCGCCAGGAAGTTGTCGAGACAGGCGCGCGCGGAGAGGGTCATGTGGTCGGCCTCGATCCCGATGCGTCTGTTGTCGCCGACGATACTGGCGACGGCGCGCCAGAAATTGTCGCGGCTCCAGTCCGTGTAAATCAGGGATTCGGTGACCGAACGGCGTCCGGGTTGCCCGCCGTCGATATTCGCCGAGACGGTTATTGTCCTGTCCGGGGTGATTACGCAGGCATAGGGGCGCCCGAACGCGCAGTATAGAAAGCCCGACACGAAGGCGATGTTCTGCATCGACGTCAGAACGATCGCATCGAGATCGGCCTCGGAGAATGGCAACGGCGATCGTGGGCCGTTATCGAAGGGGAAAAACGCGGGATGTCTGGTCTGCATCGTGACCTCCATGGTTGCTCGGGCATGGAGGGATGTCCCACCCGCCCGATGGAATATCCGGGCGTTCAGGATGGAAACGGACGCGATCGATCACGGTCCGGGAACCGGGTTCGATGATTTCCTCATCAAACCCTCGGTGACGCCATCGCGCGAAGTTCCAGGCTTCATTGAACATTGCCTTGGCGTAACCTACTCGCCAATTCCCGCCGTGGATGCGACCGAAATCGACGTCCCGCCCGATAAGAGGGCGGGTTGGTTCTAGTTCCGCATGCGCGCGCCGGTTGGATCGTAGAGCGGGCGCAGGCTCGCGGTCGCGGTGACTCGAACACCCGCCACGTCGATCTCATAGTGCGATCCGATGATATCGGCGGTGCTCTCGCCCGGCGCGCAGGGTACGTAGCCGAGACCGATGGCCCCGCCCAGGTGATGCCCGTAATTTCCCGAGGTCAGCCGCCCGACAACCTTGCCGTCCCGACGGATCGGCTCGTTGTGATAGAGCAGCGGTTCCGGATCGGAGAGTTGGAACTGTAAAAGCCGGCGCGACAATCCCTGCTGCTTCTTGGCCAATACCGCCTCGCGGCCAATGAAGTCGCCAAACCGTCCCGCCGGCTTGTCGGTCTTGACGGCGAAGCCCAGCCCGGCCTCGAGAACGTGATCCTCGTCCGTTATGTCATGGCCGAAATGCCGGAAGGCCTTCTCGATCCGACAGGAATCCAGGACATGCATGCCACAGAACGCGAGGTCTATCTCCGCGCCGCGCTCGGCGATGGTGTCGAACACATGGCTCGCCATGTCCGTGGAAACATAGAGCTCCCACCCGAGCTCTCCGACATAGCTCACGCGGTGCGCCCGCGCGAGCCCCATGCCGATCTCGATCTCCCGAGCGGTGCCGAAGGGAAAGGCTTCATTTCCGAGATCCGCCGGGGTGAGCGGCGCGAGCAAGTCCCGTGCCCGTGGGCCCATGACACAGATCACCGCCTCGCCGCTGGTCACGTCGGTCACGACGCAATGCGCGTCTTCGGGGATCCGACGCCTCAACCAGGACAAGTCCCGCGCCGCGGAGGCGGCCGAGGTGACCACGAGAAAGGCGGTCTCGGACAATCGTGTGACGGTAAGGTCGGCCTCGACGCCGCCGCGATGGTTCAGCCATTGGCCATAGACGATGCGGCCCGGCTCCACGGCCACGTCATTGGCCATGACCCGTTGCAGCACGGCTTCGGCGTCACGGCCCTCGACCCGGAACTTGGCGAAGGAGGACATGTCGAACAGACCGACATTCTCGCGCACCGCCTTGTGTTCGGTGGCGGCATGCTCGAACCAGTTCTGGCGTTTCCAACTGTACGCGTATTCAGGCGTAACGCCGTCTTCGCGCGCCGCCTCCGGCAGGAACCAATTGGCCCGCTCCCAGCCGGCGGTCTCGCCGAAGCAGGCGCCCCGCGCCGCCAACCGGTCATGCAACGGGCTTTTCCGTATCCCGCGCGCGGTGGCGTACTGGCGATAGGGGAAGTGGTCGGCGTATAGCAGCCCCAAGGCCTCGGTCGCGCGGTGATAGAGGTAGGTCTTGTTGCTCTGAAACGGTTGCATGCGCCGGATGTCGACATCCCACAGATCGAAGGGCGGCTCTCCGGCGTCCATCCATTCCGAGAGCGCCTTGCCCGCGCCGCCGGCGGATTGAATGCCGATCGAGTTGAAACCGCAGGCCATGTAGAAGTTCTTGAGTTCCGGCGCCTCGCCCAGGAGATAGCGGTCGTCGGGGGTGAAACTCTCGGGGCCGTTGAAGAAGGTCTGGATGCCGGCGGTCTCCAGGATCGGCATCCGTTTGGCGGCGGCTTCGAGGATCGGCGCGAAATGGTCGATATCCTCGGGCAATTGGTCGAAGCAGAAATCCTCGGGGATGCCGTCCATGCCCCAGGGTTTGGCGACCGGCTCGAAGGCGCCGATCAGCAGCTTGCCGGCGTCTTCCTTGTAATAGGTGCACTCATCCGGCACCCGAAGCACCGGCAGATTCCGGGCGAGCCCCTCGATCGGCTCTGTCACGATGTAAAAATGCTCATTGGCGTGCAGTGGCGTGGATACCCCGGCCATGGCGCCGACATCGCGGCCCCACATGCCCGCGCAGTTGACGACGTATTCCGCTTCGATGGGACCGAATTCGGTCTCCACACCTGTTACTCGTCCCGCCGCCTGGGTGACGCCGGTGACCTTGACGCCTTCCAGGATCCTGGTGCCGTTCATCCGCGCGCCCTTGGCCAGCGCGAGCGCGATATTCGCCGGGTCAGCCTGACCGTCACCGGGAATGAAGACACCGCCGATCCCGTCCGAGACCTCGAGCAGTGGGTATTTCTCCTTGCATTCGGCAAGGCTCAGGACATGGGCTTCCAACCCGAAGGTGCCGGCCATTTCCGCGCCTCGGGTCAGTTCCTCCATCCGATCCTCGGTCAAGGCCAGAGCGAGGGAGCCGAAGCGGCGGTATCCCGTCGCGACCTCTGTTTCGGCCTCCAGGCCGTCGTACAACTCGGCGGAATAGGCCGCCAGACGGGTCATGTTATAGGTCGCGCGCAATTGTCCGATCAGGCCGGCGGCGTGCCAGGTGGTGCCGCTTGTCAATTGCTTGCGCTCCAGCAGCACCACGTCCTTCCAGCCGAGTTTCGCCAGGTGATAGGCGAGCGAACAGCCGACCACGCCGCCACCAATGATCACCGCCCGCGCCTTGCTCGGTATATCCACCACGACCACCTCCTCCCGCCGGAACTCCTTGACGACGCAAGGGGACACGATCGGCGCGTGGGACTCAAGCCGGGGATCGCCGGAAAAGGTCTGATTTAGGACAACGCCTTGAAAAATCCAAACCGCCGACCACGTTTTGACGAATGATGGTCGCTGTCTATCGGCGTGTGTTGCCGTCCTGGCGCAAGGCTGGACCTTGGCTAGGGCTTGTCGAATTCATCGGCTTTGGGTCTTTTGGGTGTCCATCGTGAGGCCCTGCCGTGCGCCAGGGCGACGGAAGAGTATCGGAGAAGTGGTGAATTTGGAAATGGTCGCTTACGGTTTCGTCGCCGGGATCATCGGTTAGACGATGCCGCACCGCGGATTTTCAATGATCCCCATTGGTTAGTACCGTGACCCTGGGAGTGGTCTAGTTCATGAGCAGAAGCATGTGGATTCTCGCCGCGATCTTCGCGGTTATGGCGATTGCGCTGATCTATCAGTCGGAGGTCGGCGGCGGCGTCGAACGGCCCTGGGCCGAATGCAAGGAAAACCTGGTTCAGCAGATCTTCTCTGGCGACTGCACGCCCAGATCCGGGCCTGGCGGGCCGCGTCTCGAGGATGGCGCTTCGTCGAATTAGCTCAATAGGGCGCTTCACCCTCGACCAGCACGCGATGCAGGACCCGCCCGAACATCGGGTCATAGTCGCGGTGCGCGATATGCATCATGCCGCGATTGTCCATGATCACCAGATCGCCGGCACGCCATTGGTGACGATAGGTGATCTCGGGGACAATGACCTCGTCCAGCAGTTCTTCCAGATAGATACGGCTTGCCTCGGGGCTCATTCCGTCGAGATGGTCGACCATGCCGGGATGGAAAAAGATCGCCTTGCGGCCGGTCACCGGGTGGGTGCGCACCAAGGGGTGCCGGCGTGCCTCGCTATGCGCGGCGCGGTCTTTAGCGGTTGAGTAACGGTCATCGATTTTGGTCACCACCACATGGCCCGCGAGTTCCTCTTGCCTGGCCGGGCTGAGCCGCGCGAAACCTAGCTGCATGTTCGCGAAACCGGTATCGCCGCCCGTCGGTGGGAGCCGAACCGCGTAGAGCGCCGAGTAATTGGGTGGGCGCTCCTGATGGGCATGATCGGTATGCCAGTCGCGGGCGCCGATCGGCACGAACTTGCCGTCCGCGCCGATCTTGGTCTTGGCGCTGTCCAGCACGACGATCTTGGGATGACCTGCCATCAGAAGCGAGGTCAGGTGTTGCTGCATCAGTGGGCCGAAATGCCCGACGGCCCGTTCCAGGGCGACGGGCGAGAGGTCCTGGTCGCGCACCACCATCACCATGTTTTCAATCAACGTGTCCTCAAGGTCCTGGCGTGCCTCGGCGTCCAGGGGTTGGGAAAGGTCAATGCCGGTGACCTCGACCCCCAGAGGTTCCGACAACGGCATGAAGGTAACGGCCATGGGATGTTCCGGTGATGTCGCGCGTGAAGAGAAGCCTTGATCAGATCACGATCCCGGCGTCGATGTCGAGTGCGCCCGCCGCCGCCGTCATCGCGCGTGACCGGGGTGATTCGCGCGGTTTTGGGGGGAGGTTCCCTGAACGGTGATCGCCAAGCGATTCACCTGAAAGGGACATCCGGCGCCCGGTAGCCCAATGCCGCCGCATGCGGTAGAGCTTTGGTCGGTCCTCAAACGCGCGAGCCGTCATGCCGGTCATCAGCCGCCTAACGATGCAACCCAATCTCCGATCGCTCTATGAACTTTGGGGCAAGGTGAAGGGATCGGGAAACGTGCCCTTGCTCTCCAAGGTGCCGATCGAACGGCTGCGCGATTGGCTGCCCAATCTCGCGATCATCGCGGTGCGCCAGGACAACGACTATGTCTATCGCTATTACGGGCAGACCTTTGTCGAGACCTTCGGGGTCGATATGACCGGTCTAAACCTGGAGTCGCTGCCGGACACACAGCGCAACATTCTCGAGCACGAATACGACTATGTCCGTACCCGCGCCAAGCCGACCTGGCGGGTCTATAGCGGCGAGTTTTTCGGCGAGATCATGACCTATGAGCGGTTGATCCTGCCCTTCGCAAAGCAAGGCGACGTGGTCAGCACCCTCATGGTCGCCGCCTATGAAGTGAAGAACGACGGGCTGTTCGATATCCATTGACGGCGTCGCCGCTTGTTCCAAAGCCCAAGGCATCCTAAGGTCCGGCGCGGAAAGACCTTGGAAACGCCATGGATCAGCCTCTTTTCAATCAGCAGGTCACGTTCATCTACACGACTGATCTGGCTGTCGGCAGTGCCTTTTTGGCCGAGAAGCTCGGGCTGGAACTGGTGCTTAATCAGAACGATACCTGCCATATCTACAAGGTGACCGAGACATCGTTTCTCGGCATCTGCATCAATCGCGCGCCGCCGGAGAACCCCGGCGTGACCTATAGCTTTGTTTCCGGCGACGTGGACGCGGCCTACGAGATCTTGCGGGGCCGTGGTGTCGAGTTCGAGGCTCCGCCGGCCTATTCCGAGCGCTTCAAGGTCTATTCGGCGTTCTTCCGAGGCCCCGAGAATTATCGATTCGAACTTCAGGCGTTTCGTGATCCCGCCTGGAAGACCCCGAACTAAACGAAGGCATTCGCCATGACCACCGATCCCGCCTTGATGTCCGCAACCGAGCTCGTTCATGCCTATGCACGTCGAACCTTGTCGCCGGTGGAGGCGACAGAGGCCGTTCTGGCGCGGATCGACAAGCATGACGGCACGTTCAACGCCTATCGTCTCGTCGACCCGGAGCGGGCGCTGGAGGCGGCCCGGGCATCCGAGGCTCGTTGGGCCGCGGGCAAGCCCGCCGGTATCGTCGACGGCGTTCCGACCTCGATCAAGGACCTGGTGGCGACCAAGGGTTGGTCGACCCGGCGCGGCTCCCTGACCTCAAGCGAAGAGGGGGATTGGGACGAGGACCATCCGCTGGTCGAGAAACTGCGAAACCATGGCGCGGTGCTACTCGGAAAGACCACCACGCCGGAGTTTGGCTGGAAGGGAGTGACCGACAGTCCGCTGACCGGCATCACCCGGAACCCCTGGGACCCGAGCAAGACGCCGGGCGGCTCATCCGGCGGCGCGGCGGCGGCGGCCGCGGCGGGTATGGGCGCGTTGCATCACGGCTCCGACGGTGGCGGCTCGATCCGAATGCCCGCCGGTTACACAGGCATTTATGGGATCAAGCCGACTTTCGGACGTGTGCCGACCTATCCGGCCAGCGGTTTCGGCACGGTCTCCCACCAGGGGCCGATGACCCGCACCGTCGCCGACGCGGCCTTGATGCTGACCGTTATGGCCGAGCATGACGCAAGCGATTGGTACGCCTTGCCGGCCACCGGCCAGGACTGGCGCGAGAGCCTCGGTCAATCGGTCAAGGGGTGGCAGATCGCGTTCAGCCCCGATCTGGGGCACGCCAAGGTCGATCCGGAAATCGCCGCGTTGGTCAAGGCCGCCGCCGAGAGTTTCACGGCGCTCGGCGCGCATGTCGAAGAGGTGGACCCCGGCCTCGGGGATCAGCATGACACGTTCCGGACTCACTGGTATGTCGGGGCGGCGCGCCTACAGAAGACATTCAGCGCCGAGGAACTCGCGATGCTCGACCCGGGTTTTCGCGAAGTCGGCATCGCCGGCGCGGTGATCACGCTGGACGAGTATCTCGACGCCGTCGCCGCGCGCGAGGCGGCGGGCACGAAACTCAATCTGTTCCTGGACAAGTATGATCTGTTGCTGACCCCGACCCTGCCGATCACCGCCTTCGAGGCCGGCGAGGAAGTGCCGGTGGGCTCCGGCATGGACCGGTGGACGCGCTGGACGCCGTTCTCCTATCCGTTCAACCTCGGCCGGCATCCGGCGGCCACGATTCCCTGTGGTCTCTGCTCGAATGGCCTGCCGGCGGGATTGCAGATCGTCGGCCCGATGAATCGCGACGACAAGGTCCTGGCCGCCAGCCGAGCCTACGAGACAATTCGCCCGATCGCGCTTCCGGATCTTGGATAAGGTCTATTCGCCGGCGATCTCGGCCCAGGTCTCGCGCATCCAGAGCGCGCAAGCGGTGGATTGCTCGAAAATCGAGTACCGACATCCCTCGCCGTAGTCGAGATTGGGAATGAACTCGGTACTGATCTGGCCGAGCGGACTGTCGTCGTTGGCGGCGTGATGGCGCATCAATTGCCTGATCACTTCCTTCCAAGGTTCCAATAGCGCGCCGTCCCATGGAGCGTGATAGTTGCCCTCGCCAGGATCGACGAAGGGATATTGGATGCCCCGCCCGGGCTTCCCGTTCTCGTCGACGGCGGCCGTGTTCTTGGGATTGTTCGGGACCGCGGCCCGGGCGTGGCAATGCCGCACCCAGCCGGCGTCGATCCAGGTCCGGCAAACGCTCCCCGGCTTGAAGGGATCCAGGACCAGCTTGCCGGACTCGACATCACCCCGAATATCGAAAATTTCCTGTTCGGCGGGATTGTCGATCTTGAAAATGACGTGACTGTGGTCGAGCGTCATCCGAAACGGCAGGCCGCGATCCTCGGCCATGCGTCCGACCACCTCGACGCGGCGAAAATCCTCGGACCACATGTTCACATGCACCTCAAGGCAGGGGTGCACGCCGTGGCGATCTCCCTCAGCCACCGCCCGTTCATAGAAGTCGACGACTTCCTGGTCGCTGGCGAGGCTTCCATCCGCCTTGTGCGAGGTGACTTGAACATTGTGCACGACCGAGCCGAGCCGTCCGCCAAGCTTCAGATTCTCCAGCAGCAACGCCTCGTCCCGACCGAGCGTATAGAACCAACCGCCAGCGCGGACCGGCAGGTCGTACTTCTCGCGCGCGGCGATAAACTGGTCGATCTCATCCGGAGCCGGGGTCTTGTCGACATAGTCAAAAGCGCCGGATTCCTTGGCCATCCGGAACCGGGTGTCGATATCCGGCATCGGGTCGTCGTGGGTGTGCTTGATCCCGTTGGTCTGAATTCCGAACAAAAGTTCCTTGGCCATCACACACGCTCCCCGCCGGTGAAAATCTCGCTAAGTGTGCGGTGTGGAGCGGTTCTAAGACAACCCCCGAGTGGGGGAACGGGGCTGGCCTAGAACAGCCGGCCACCATTGGGAACGGGGTGGTCGACGCCGAGCATCACCACGTCGCCAGCGGCATCGGGAAAACCGACCACCAGCACCTCGCTCATGAATTTGCCGATTTGCTTTGGCGGGAAATTGACCACCGCCGCCACCTGGCGCCCCGGGAGCGTCTCCAGGTCATAATATTTAGTAATTTGCGCCGAGGTTTTCTTCACGCCGATCTCGTCGCCGAAATCGACCCACAGCTTGAACGCCGGGCGCCTGGCCTCGGGATAAGGCTGAGCGTCGACAATGGTGCCGACCCGGATATCGACCTTCAAGAAGTCGTCAAAGCTGATAGTCACGTCGTGCTCCCGGCGCGGATGAATGGGAGGCGGACAATACCATCGGCCCAGAACGCCGCAAGGCCAACCCGACATTGCCGGATTGGCCTTGTATGGGAAAGGTCATCGATCGCGAGGATCGAGCCAAGGCTGAGATGTTAGGCCGCCTTGAATTCCTTGATCTCGTCGACGCTCTCGTCCATCCGGCGCTTGATCAGCGCGAAGGCCTCGGTCTGGGACTTGCGCAGAACCTCGGAGACCTCGTGCATGGATTGGGAAGCCTGCTCGATGCCGGTCTTGACCATCTCCGCCTGCTTGGCCATCCGGCCCTCGGGGCTGGTGTCGGTCATCAGATCGGTGACCCGGGCCTGGGTCTCTTGAAGCGTGGTCTGAGCCAGTTCAATTTGACGCTTGGCGACGGCCTGATAGCCCTCGGCGACGATCTGGTTGGCGCCAATCATGGCTTCGACGTTCTTCTTCTGCGCCGCCATGATCGCCTCGACATCCAGGCCGGGGATCTTGGCGTTGTTGAACATGGATTGAAAATCGAACATTTTGAAGGGGTTGGCTTGATCCGCCATGATTGATCTCCATCGTTGATCAGGGTCGCGCAAAATGTTGCGCCGCACAATTGGCGCCCTTATCGTCGATGTTTCGCCGTCTGTCAACAATTTGTGTTGCGCCGCACAAAAATTATCGAGGCATCCTGGCCGGCTTGGCGAGGCCGATGGAGAGAGCCAGGCTTTCCGCCTGACCAAGCCGCCCGTCCAGTCGACGAAACGTGGCGGAGAGATCGGGGCTGTCGTCACGGGTCCACACCCGAAACGCGTCGAGGAAGATCGCTTCCAGTGCCTTGACGCGAACAAGGCCGGCGGGGCCCTGAACCGAAACGCCCGCCGCGGCGAGGGTCGCGCGCATCGAGGCGGCGAGGGCGCAACCGCCGCGTATCGCCATGCCCGGATTACCGAACGCCGAACGAGTGACGGCGAGAATTCCCGCCTTGTAGGGTTGCATTGCATCGAAGCGCAGCATCAACAGCTCAAGAAGGGCTTCGCGAACCGGGATGTCGTCGTCCGATCCGATATCTTCGCTCTCCAGGGTTTCGCGATCGATCCGCGCCGCCAACGCCCGAAGGATGGAGTTTCCGTCGCGATGAACCCGCCGCAATGTCGCCTCTTCCATTCCGGCGGTCGTCGCGATCGCGGAAAGCGAGCATCGGGACCAGCCCAGGGAGCCGGCAAGGTCCATCGCCGCGCGCAGCAGTTTTTCCTCATCGAACGCGGTTGAGTCGGGCTGGTCGCTCATAGGCTAATGGTTCTCCCGGGATGGGAGACTAACCCGCCGCCATGGGGTGATGCCAGACGGAGATCCGTGATTAGCCGGCAAGTTCCTTGGACCGGGCCGTTGCAGCGGCGATGGCGCGATCAAACACCGGCTGCACGCCGTCATCGGCCATCAGCACCTCCAGTGCCGCCGCGGTCGTGCCGCCGGGACTGGTAACGTTGACGCGCAATTGGCTGGCCGCCTCCTCCGAGAGCCGCGCGAGTTCCCCGGCGCCCGCGACGGTTGCCCGGGCGAGGCGCATGGAAAGATCCGCCGGCAGTCCGGCTTTCTCCCCCGCCGCCGCCATCGCCTCGATCAGCAGGAAAACATAGGCGGGCCCACTTCCGGAGACGGCGGTGACCGCGTCCATCAGGCCTTCGTCCTCGACACCGACCACTTCACCGACAGCCGAGAGTAAGGCGCCGCACATGGTCGATTGTTCCGCCGTGACGTTGGCGTTCGGCGCGTGCACGGTAATGCCGCGCCCGACCGCCGCCGGGGTATTGGGCATGGCGCGAACGATCGCCGCCTCGCTTCCCAGCTTGGACTCGAAATAACCGATGGTCTTGCCCGCCGCGATTGAAAGAAAAACCGTTTTCGGCGAGACGAAGCGTCGGAGCGGCGCGATCGCTTCGTCCATGGTCTGGGGTTTCACCGCCAGGATAACCACCGAGGGATCGACGCCGTTCGGGATGTCCTCGGCCGCCGCGTGGACGGTTACTTGAGAGGCCGCGGCGAAGCGATCAACGGCCCCCGCGAAAGGTTCGATCACGTGGACGCCGACATCGGCGTAACCGCTCTCGATCCAGCCGTCGAGCATGGCGCCGCCCATTTTGCCGCAACCGGCCAGAATAAAGGGATTACTCATGATTTATGCTGTTCCCGCGACTTCGATGAGGGCCGCCGCGATGGCGTCCTCGGCGGACTTGCCGCCCCACATGACAAACTGAAAGGCCGGGTAATAGCGATCCGACTCGCTGATCGCCACATCCACCAGATCCTCGAGTTGCTCGACACTCGCCGCGCCGGCGCCGCGCAACAGCAAGGTATGCCGAAACAGCGGCGTGCCTTCCTCGCTGGAGAGATCAAAATGACCCAGCCACAGTTTCTCGTTCACCAGGGCCAGCAGGTGATGAATGTCCGCGCGTCGCTCGCGCTGCACCCGTGATTCGAAAAGGCAGGTGAAATGCAGGGCGCTCATGTCCTCCTGCCACATGAAGAACAGGCGATAGTCGCACCAGCGCCCGCTGATCTCCACGGCCAGTTCCTCGCCGCTGGCGCGCTCATGCGGCCAGTCATTGGCGCCCACGATTTCCTCAAGCAGGTCCAAGGGGTTACGAGCAAGGCTTGAGGGTTCGGCAAAAGTCAGGGACATCGCGCCACCTTTCGGTTGGAACTCCGATGCATCTCCAGCTCACTACTATATATAGTTCAACACATAGGTCTTGTAGCGAGTTTGCCCAGGCGCACCAGATATGGGCAGGATCTCAGACTCATCGAGTCTGTCAACCCAAAACCCCGGGCATGGTCAAAATTTCACCACAAGGGAACCAAAGGGTTACGGAGCGCCCTCGTCGGGACGCGCGCTAGTTGGACGCGGCTGGCTCATCCGGGGGAGTGTCGGCGGCGGCGTTCCTAACGGATTTAGCGCGGCTCCCGGTCCCGGCCTTCGAGGGGCGCTTCGTGGTGGCCCGCTTCGAGGTCGGCGCTGGGGGTGGCGTTCTTGCCTCGAGTTCGGCCAAGCGACTTTCGAGATCTTCCTGTGCCTCGCGTGCTTTTCGCGCCATGTCGCGCACCGCCTCGAATTCCTCGCGAGTCACCCAGCCGTATTCGTTGAGGAACCGTTCCAGGCGTTGCTGCATGAGTTGCTCGACTTCCTGACGCGCGCCGGCCGCCGCCGACAGCGCGCCGTTGGCGACCTTGGCAAGATCATCAAGCAGGCGGTTGTTGGATTGCATGGTCAGGCTCCCGAGGCGTCACGCGGTCCCATCTTCTGGTAGATATATGGCGTTTTGTCATGGAAAGTCGCGGAAAAACCGACGAGGCGTTGCTAGGCGACGCTTGAACGATTATCTACGTCGATAACCCGTCGCCGGCGTCACGCCGGAGATGGAATGGGATCGCGGCGGTGTTGCCGCGATGGGTCGGCGGCGCGGAGTTCGAAATGATCCTGGTCACGGGCGGCGCCGGCTTCATCGGCTCGAACCTCGTCGCGGCGCTTTTGGAGCGCGACGGAACGAGTGACGTGGTGGTCGTCGACCGCTTCGGTCATGACGACAAGTGGCGCAATCTCGCCAAGCATTCGGTGGCTGAGTTCGTCGAGCCGGAAAGGCTGATGGAGTTCCTGGCCGTCAACGCGGGCGCGGTGGAGACCATCTATCATCTCGGCGCCAGTTCCTCGACCACCGAGCGCGATGTTGATTTCATCATCCGCAATAACTTTAGCCTATCCTTGTCGCTATGGCGCTGGTGCGCCGAGCATGGGGTTCCGTATATCTACGCATCCTCCGCGGCGACCTATGGCGGCGGAGAACATGGGTTCGACGACGACCCGGCGCCCGAGGCCTTGGCGCGCCTGCGGCCCCTCAATCCCTACGGCTGGAGCAAGCATCTGTTTGACCGGCGGGTGATTGAGATGGTGGGACGCGGTGATCCGACGCCGCCCAGATGGTCGGGGCTCAAGTTCTTCAACGTCTATGGGCCGAACGAATTCCACAAAGCCAAGCAGAGCAGCGTCGTCGCGCAAATTCAGCCGCGTATCCGCGCCGGTGAGCCGGCGGTTTTGTTCCGTTCCCATCGGGAAGGCATTCCGGATGGTGGCCAAAGCCGGGACTTCATTTGGGTGGGGGACTGTGTCGAAGTGATGCTCTGGCTCGGCGAAACCACCGGTGTATCCGGGTTGTTCAATGTCGGCACCGGCAAGGCGCGAAGTTTCGCAGATCTGGCGACCGCGGTTTTCGACGCCCTCGGCAAGACCCCGAGGATTGAGTTCATCGACACGCCGCAAGAAATCCGCGATCGCTATCAGTATTTCACCGAGGCATCCATGGATCGGCTGCGCGCGGTTGGCTACCCAGGACAGTTCACCAGTCTCGAGGAAGGCGTTCGACGCTATGTTCAGGATTTCCTGATGCAAGACGACGACCCCTATCGTTGAGCCGGTGATGGACAGCCTCGCTTTTCCCATCATCGACCCCGTGGCCATCGAGATTGGGCCGATCGTTATCCGCTGGTACGCGCTGGCCTATATCGCCGGATTGCTGCTGGGGTGGCGCTGTTGCGTGATGTTGACCCGCCGGGTGCCGGTTTTCATGACCAGCGAGAAACTCGACGACCTGCTGCTCTACGCGACCCTGGGTGTCATTCTCGGCGGGCGGTTGGGATATGTGCTGTTCTACAAGCCGGCGTTTTTCGCCGCCAACCCGCTTGAAATCCTGATGGTCTGGCATGGCGGCATGTCCTTCCACGGTGGATTTCTGGGTGTTGTCGTCGCCGCGTTTATTTTCGCGCGCCGCCAGAATATCCCGGCTTTGCTGCTTGCCGATCTTCTGGCCGTGGCGGCGCCGATCGGCTTGTTCTTCGGGCGGATCGCGAATTTCATCAATGGTGAGCTGTTCGGGCGTCCCTCCGACGTTTCCTGGGCCATGGTGTTTCCCCATGGCGGCCCGCTACCCCGGCATCCAAGTCAGCTTTACGAAGCCGGGCTGGAGGGGTTGGTGTTGTTCGTGATCCTTGCCGCCGCGGCGCTGGCGACGCGCGCGCGGTTTCGCCCGGGACTGCTCCTCGGCCTTTTTCTGATCGGCTACGGAGCGGCCCGCTCCTTCGTGGAACTGTTTCGTGAGCCCGACGCGCATCTCGGCTTTATCTTTGGCCCGATTACCATGGGACAGGTCCTGTCCGCGCCGATGATCCTGGCCGGGCTCGCGGCTTTGATTCTGGCGCTCAGACGGCCGGCGGTCACCGATGCCTGAGTCCTTGCTGCCGGCGATTCTTCGGCAAATCCGGCGCGCCGGTCCGATGACCGTGGCCGAGTACATGGCCGAAGCCCTGCACAAGCGCGATGGCGGTTATTACGCCGCCGGTGATCCGTTCGGCGCCGGTGGAGATTTCGTGACCGCGCCGGAGATCTCTCAGATGTTCGGCGAGCTAATCGGTCTGTGGACGATCTCTACCTGGATCGGCGCCGGCGCTCCGGAACCGGCTTGTCTGGTCGAGCTCGGCCCGGGGCGGGGAACCCTCATGGCCGACATGCTGCGCGCCATCGGCGGCGTGGTGGCGCCCGGAGAGGTGTTTCAGATTCACCTGGTGGAGTCCAACCCGAGCCTTCGAGCGATCCAGGCGGAGCGATTGGCGCCGCATCAACCCGTCTGGCATGACGACATCTCAAGTCTGCCTGATTTGCCCTGGTTCCTGGTCGCCAATGAGTTTCTCGACGCCTTGCCGATCCGTCAACTGCGATGGACCGACGGCGCCTGGCGAGAATGCCTTGTCGTCGCCGACGAGGCTGGATGTGAACTTGCCTGGGGCGTCGAGCGCGCGGCATCCACGTTGGCCGGCCTGCTGCCATCGGATCTTCGGGACGGCGCCGAGGAAGGAGCAATGGCGGAACTGACGCTGGCCGGGAACGCGATTGTCGGCGATATCGCGCGCCATGTCGCCGAGCAAGGCGGGGCGGCTCTTTTCGTGGATTACGGTTCGGCGCGCGGGTCGCGCGGGAGTTCCTTGCAAGCGGTCCTGGAGCACCGCCGGGTTGATCCCTTGGCCGAGCCCGGTCTGGCGGATCTGTCCAGCCATGTCGACTTCTCCCAGACCCGCGCCATCGCCGAGGCCAATGGCGCGGCCTTCCGAGGGCCGGTTGATCAAGGCCGGTTCTTGTTTGAGCTGGGTATTCACGAACGGGCGACGGCGTTGAAGGGCGGGGCGTCACCCACGCAACGTCGCGACATAGACGCGGCGATGCGCCGCTTGATCGCGCCATCGGAAATGGGCACCTTATTCAAGGTCGCGGCGCTGCTTCCGCCGGACGCCGAGGATCCACCAGGCTTCGGCTCACGCGGAGGCGGTTGAGGCACACGGCGGCGATGACACGGCGGCGATGAGGGACACGAGGATCCAATGATACAATTGGAAGACTTCGAGGGACGCGGTGTCCGGCATGCCTTCTTCACCCGTCGAGGCGGTGTCAGCACAGGTATCTACCATTCCCTTAATTGTGGGCTCGGCTCCGACGATGATCCCGACGCGGTTCGGGCCAATCGAGCGCGGGCCATGGCGGCGCTCGACCTGCCCGCCGATGCGCTCATCACTTGTCATCAGATCCATTCCGCCGAGGTCGCGGTCATCGACGCCGGCGCATTGCCGTCCCAGCCACCCCGGGTCGACGCTTTGGTCACCAGCAGTCCAGGCCTGGCGCTGGGTATCATGACGGCGGATTGCGGGCCGGTTCTTTTCGCGGATACAACCGATCGGGTCGTTGGCGCCGCCCATGCCGGTTGGCGCGGTGCCTTGGGCGGGGTGCTCGAGGCGACCGTGGAGGCGATGATCGACCAGGGCGCGCGGGCCGACAATATCATCACCGCCATCGGTCCGATGATCGGCCCGGATTCCTATGAGGTGGGGCCGGAGTTCCCCGCGCCGTTCCTGGAACAGGAAGCCGGCAACGGCGCCTATTTCAGGGCGGCGGAGCGCGAGGGCCACTTCCTTTTTGATCTGCCCGGCTATATCGGCGCGCGTCTGGCGCGGCTCGGCCTAGGCGATATCTTGAGGCTAGACGGCGACACCTGTCGTGATCAGGCGAATTTCTTCAGCTATCGCCGTTCCACCCATCGTGGCGAGCCGGATTACGGTCGCATGCTTTCCACCATCGCCCTGGAGTCTTGAGGATATGGCCCTGCATTTCAGCCGCGAGGAATTCGCGACACGCCAAGCAAACGCGATCCGGCTCATGGAGGAGCGCGGCCTGGACGGGCTGTTGATCTTCAAGCAGGAGAGCATGTTCTATTTGACCGGATATGACACGTTCGGCTTCTGTTTTTTCCAATGCCTGTATCTGGGCGCCGATGGCCGGTTGATGTTGCTGACCCGGGCGCCGGACTTGCGTCAGGCGCAAAACACCAGCCTGATCGAGGATATTCGGATCTGGGTGGACGGGCACGGCGCGAACCCGGCCATGCAACTGCGCGACGTGCTCGCGGAGTTTAAAGCCGGGGGCGGCACTCTCGGCGTGGAATACGACACCTACGGCCTGACGGCCTATAACGGCATGCGGGTTCAGGCGGCGATGGATGGTTTCTGCGCCTTGACCGACGCCTCGGACCTGATCGGCGGCTTGCGCCTGGTCAAGAGCCCGGCCGAGATAGCCTTCGTGCGCCGCGCGGCGGAACTCGGAGACGCGGCGCTGGCCGAAGCCAACCGGATGGCGGGAGCGGGCGTCGATGAAGGCGAGATCCTAGCCGCCATGCAGGGCGCGGTGTTTCGCGGCGGCGGTGACTATGCCGGCAACGAGTTCATTATCGGCTCGGGACCGGACGCCCTCTTGTGCCGCTACTTTACCGGTCGCCGAGTGCTTGATCCCCAAGACCAGATGACCTTGGAGTTCGCCGGCGCGTATCGCCACTATCATGCCTGTCTGATGCGCACGATCGTGATCGGCGAGGCCTCGGACGTTCAGCGCGACATGCATGACACCGCGCTCGAGGCACTCCAGGCCTGTCGCGACGCGTTGGTTCCAGGGCGGCCCATTGGCGAAGTATTCGACGCCCACGCGGCGGTGATGGATCGGCGGGGTTACAGCCACGCGCGCATGAACGCCTGTGGCTATTCCCTCGGCGCGGTCTTCGCGCCGATCTGGATGGATATGCCGATGCTGTACAACGGCAATCCCGTCATCGCCGAGCCGGGGATGGTGTTCTTCCTGCATATGATCATGATGGATAGCGAAAAGGGCCTGGCCATGGCGCCCGGCGAGACGGTGTTGGTGACCGAAACCGGCAATGACAGGCTCTCCGCCGCTTCCCTCGAACTCGTGGTGGCCTGAGGCTCGCGACAATGCCGCATCTTTGGATTTTTCTCGCGGCGATGATGCTCGGCGGGTTGGCTACATGCGTTTTGATCTGAGGCTGATCAATCCAAGGCTGGGCGCGGCGGTCGGCATCGTGCTTTTAATCGTCGGGTGCGGGCCGGTCCCACAGCCCTTTCAGCCGCCGGAATGGACGAAGAAACATAACGATTTCCTGCTCGCGCCCCTGAGCGCGGGGGTAGTGGTACGCGGTATCGAAGGACCAGTCGGCTGGGTCGGGGACGCCTTGACCGAAGCCATGGCCGAAGCGTTGCGGGAGCGGGGTATCGCGGCGGGGTCAACCTGGTCGAACCGGTTGTCCCTGGGCTTGTCGGGGAGTGGATATCAGGCCCTGCATCCGGACAAGCCGCCGGAATTGGTCATGACCTGGACGCTGATCGAACCCGATGGGGCGATTCGCGGGCGGCGCGAGATCCGCCTTACGCCGCCCGATGCTTTTTGGGAAGAACCGACGCCGGCGATGTTTCGCGACGTCGCCGAACGCAACGCCGAACAGGTGGTTTCCTGGATTGATCCGACCCGCCGGGAACGGACGCCGGAGATCGCCGATACCCCAAGCCTAGTCGTTCTGCCGATCGAGAGCGCTCCGGGCGATGGGGACACGTCTCTTGCCCGCGCCGTTGACCTCGCGCTTCGGGCGGAGCGAATCCGAATCGTTGAAAAAGACCGGGCCGATTTGATCGTCACGCCGCGAATCGAGGTCGCGCCGGCGCCTGACCAGAGCGAGGATGTGAAATTGAGCTGGATTGTCTCCACGCCCGATGGCGTCGAGATCGGGCGAGTCGACCAGGAAAACAGAATTCCGGAGGGTCAACTCGACGGGCGCTGGGGCGCGGTAGCCGTGGCGATCGCCGATGGAGCGGCCCAAGGCATCGCCGATCTGGCGAGGGCTTGGCGGGACGCGCCGGCGGCTGTTCGGACTCAATAGGCCTTGCGCCGCCGCGCGCCTCGCTGATAAAAGATCGGCGCGTGCCGACCAGGGGGGATCCGGGGAAGCGCGGGTAGCAAGGTCCAGGGCTGCAACGGACACGGGGCGGGCATTTCCAGGTATGTCGACGAAGATTCTTGCCTGCAACAGCAACCGACCTCTCGCCGAGGCCATCTCCGCTTATATGAATCTGCCGCTGACCAAGGCGGATGTTCGACGGTTCTCCGACATGGAGGTTTTCGTCGAAATTCAAGAGAACGTGCGAGGCGAGGATGTGTTCGTCATCCAATCGACGTCGTTCCCGACCAATGACAATCTCATGGAGCTTCTGGTTGCGCTCGACGCGCTGAAGCGCGGCTCGGCCAACCGGATCACCGCGGTCATCCCGTATTACGGCTATGCCCGCCAGGATCGCAAATCCGGCCCACGCACGCCGATCTCGGCCAAGCTGGTGGCCAATCTGATCACCGTCGCCGGCGCGCACCGGGTCGTGACCTTGGATCTTCACGCCGGACAGATCCAGGGCTTTTTCGATATCCCGACCGACAACCTTTTCGCCGCGCCCGTGTTCCACGCGGATATCCAGGAACGTTATGGCGACAAGTCCCTGGTGATCGTCTCGCCGGATGTCGGCGGCGTGGTGCGCGCCCGAGCCTTGGCCAAGAGCCTCGACGCGGATCTCGCGATCATCGACAAGCGGCGCGAGCGCGCCGGGGTGTCCGAGGTGATGAACATCATCGGCGACGTCTCCGATAGGCACTGTATCCTCGTTGACGACATCGTTGATTCCGGTGGGACGCTTTGCAATGCCGCCGAGGCGTTGATGCAGGCGGGCGGCCTGTCCGTCGCGGCCTATATCAGCCATGGCGTGCTCTCGGGCGGCGCGGTGGCGCGGGTCACCGCCTCGCCGCTTACCGAACTGGTGACCACCGACAGCATCCAGGCGACCGAGGCGATGCGGGTTGCCCGGAACATGCGCCAAATCAGTATCGCGCCGCTTTTGGGCGAGGCGATCATGCGGATCGCCGAAAGCCGATCGGTTTCGAGCCTGTTCAACTATACCGGCTCCGCCGACGATTAAGCCGGGCCAGCTCGAATTTGGACTGGCAATAGCCCGGCAAAACCACTAAAACCTGCCGCTTGCCATGCTTGAACGTATATTTCCGGCACCCCTGGAGGTCGGTTCAGGCATGGCGTCGAGTTATTCATCCTAGGAGAGAACAATGGCCGATATCACGGTTATGGCCGCGACGGCGCGCGACAAGGTCGGTAAGGGGTCCGCCCGCGCGTCACGTCGCGAGGGAAATGTCCCCGCGGTTATCTATGGCGACGGCAAGCCGCCCCTGTCGATCACGATCGAACGCAAGCAACTGGTTCGGGATCTGGAGACCGGTGGCTTCTTCACCACGATCTATGACGTTCAGGTCGACGGCACCGGCAACCGGGTCCTGCCGCGCGACGTGCAGCTGCATCCGGTGACCGATATCCCGATGCATGTCGATTTCCTGCGCATTGGCGCGAACACGACGGTGGCTGTTGAAGTACCGGTGGAGTTCCTCAACGAAGACGACTGCCCGGGCTTGCGCCAAGGCGGCGTGCTCAACGTTGTCCGCTACGCGGTCGAGGTTTCTTGTCGTCCCGACTTGATCCCGAACAGCATCGTGGTGGATCTGGCCGGCGCCGAGATGGGCGATAGCCTGCACATCTCCGCTGTGGAGTTGCCGGAGGGCGTGACGCCAACCATCACGGACCGCGACTTCACCATCGCCACGATCGCCGCGCCGACGGTCATCGTCGACGAGGATCCGGACGCCGAAGAGGATGCGGACGGCGGCGGCGCTTCCGAGAGCGCCGACGCGGACGGCGGCGGCGAGGCCGAGGAAGACTAACCACCTCGTCCTGGTTGTTCTGGAATGCCAAGCGGATAAGCCGGAGTCCCGATGGGGCTCCGGCGCCGGTTTTGAACGCCAACCGCTCGGGGATCGATAGATGTTCCTATTTGTCGGCTTGGGAAATCCGGGCCCGAAACACTCCGGACAGCGACACAATATCGGCTTCATGGCGGTGGACGAGATCGCGCGTCGGCATGGCTTCGGCCCTTTTCGGGCGCGTTTTCAAGGCATGATCAGCGAGGGATCGATCGCCGGACAGCAGGTGCGTCTGCTCAAACCCACAACCTTCATGAACGAATCCGGTCGGTCCGTCGGCGAGGCATCACGTTTTTTCAAGCTGCGCACCGGCCATATCTACACGTTCTACGATGACCTGGATCTGAAAACTGGCAAGTGCCGGGTCAAGATCGGCGGCGGCGCCGGCGGTCACAACGGATTGCGCAGCCTGGACGCCCATATCGGCAAGGATTACTGGCGGGTGCGGCTGGGCATCGGACATCCTGGGCACAAGGACCGGGTTCTCGGCTATGTGCTGAAGGATTTCGCCAAGGAGGAACAATCCTCGTGGTTGCCGAAATTGCTGGACGCGGTCGCCGATGACGCCGGGCTTTTGGTTCAGGGCGAGGAAAACGCCTTCATGAGCCGGGTCTCCCACGCGGTCTTCCCGCCTCCGCCGAAACAGCCGAAACCGCGAACGCCTTCGGTATCAGACGGTGGCGGAGAGCCTGGACAGGCGGGCGCGGACAATACTCAAACCAAACGAGAGAATTGATCAATGGGTTTTAACTGCGGGATCGTCGGTCTGCCCAATGTGGGCAAGTCGACCTTGTTCAACGCTCTTACCTCGACCGCGGCGGCCGAAGCGGCGAATTATCCGTTTTGCACCATCGAGCCGAATACCGGACGGGTCGCGGTTCCCGATCCGAGATTGGACTCGATCGCCGGGCTCGCGAAGTCGGCCAAGGTGATCCCGACCCAGTTGGAGTTCGTTGATATCGCGGGGCTTGTTAGGGGCGCCAGCAAGGGCGAGGGGCTCGGCAACCAGTTTCTCGCGAATATCCGCGAAACCGACGCCATCGTTCATGTCCTCCGTTGTTTCGAGGACGGCAACATCACTCATGTCGATGGCTCGGTTGATCCGGTCCGCGACGCCGAAACCGTCGAGACCGAATTGATGCTCGCGGATCTTGAGAGCCTTGAACGCCGGGTGATACCGCTGGAGAAAAAGGTTCGCGGCGGCGACAAGGAGGCCAAGGCACAGCTGGAGGTCATGCAACGGGTTCTGGAGGTGCTGCGCGAAGGCTTGCCGGCCCGCTCGATCACCGATTGGAGCAAGGCAGAGGCGCCGATCGCCCGAGGCCTCAACATGTTGTCCGACAAGCCGATCCTCTATGTCTGCAATGTCGAGGAAGACAATGCCGGCACCGGCAATGCCTTTAGCGAGGCCGTGGCCGCCAAGGCGGCGGCCGAGGGCGCGGAATGCGTGGTAATCTCCGCCGCGATCGAACAGGAAATCTCGCAACTCGGCTCGGCCGAGGAGAAGACGGAGTTTCTGGAAACCCTCGGCCTGGAGGAGGCCGGGCTCACGCGCGTAATCCGCGCCGGCTACAAGCTTCTTGGTTTGCTGACCTTCTTTACCGCGGGCCCGAAGGAAACCCGCGCCTGGACCATCACCCAGGGCTCCAAGGCGCCGCGGGCCGCGGGCGCGATCCATACCGATTTCGAGCGCGGTTTTATCCGCGCCGAGACCATCGCCTTCGATGACTATGTGAGCCTGGGCGGTGAACAGGCCGCCAAGGATGCCGGACGGATGCGCTCGGAAGGCTCCGAATATCTGGTCCAGGATGGTGACGTGCTGTTGTTCCGCTTCAACGTTTAGCGGTTTCGCCCAACCGCGCCGATCGTTGTCAGTCCCTTGTCCTCGGGGTAAAAACAGCCATGGCAGGCATTCGAGCCGAGGCATTCAGCGGGGAACGGACAGATGGGCGAGACACTTAATCTAACGGCGGCGGACGGACAGAAATTCACGGCTTACCTGGCGCAGCCCAGCGGTACGCCGAAGGGCGGGGTCGTGGTCATTCAGGAAATTTTCGGCGTCAACTCGCATATTCGCGGCGTCGCCGACGAATACGCCGCCCAGGGATATCTCGCCATCGCGCCGGCCCTGTTCGATCGCATTGAGCCGGGGCTTGAGCTTGGCTATGAGCAGGATGACATAACCGCCGGTATCGGCCACAAGAACACCTGCGGCAATGACGATCCGATGAACGAGATCGCGGCGGCCCTCGACGTGGTCAAATCCGCCGGAAAGGTCGGCGTGGTCGGCTATTGCTGGGGCGGCGCGCTGACCTGGCTCGCGGCCTGCAAGATCGATGGTTTCGCGGCGGCGTCATCCTATTACGGCGGCGGTATCGGCGGCATGGTGGACCTGACGCCGAAATGCCCGACGATTTTTCATTTCGGTGAAGAGGATCACGCGATCCCGATGGATGAAGTCGGCAAGGTGAAGGACGCGCATCCCGGTTGCCCGGTCCATGTCTATCCCGCCGGTCATGGCTTCAATTGCGAGCAACGTGGCAGCTATCACCCGGAAAGCCGCAAGATCGCCTTAGAGCGCACCCTGGACCTGTTCGGCAAGCATGTGGGGTAGGCCGACGATTGGTAGGACTTGGTGGGCGGTTAAACGCCCGCTAGTTCCGCCAGTCTTTCTCGCGCCTCGGTGAAGCTAGGCCGCAATAGCGCGCTTTGCTCGAAGCAAAACTTTGCCTTGTCGTATTTCTCGACCCGGTTGAACACATCGCCCAGGCCATACCAAGATTCGGCGTCGTAAGGGTCGAGATAGATCGCCTTGTTGAGGGCCGAGACCGCCGCCTGCCACCATCCCGCCTCGGCGCAGACCTTGCCGAGCTGGCGCTGGTATTGCGCGCTATCGGGCTCGATGGAGACGCATTTGCCCGAAAGCTCGGCGGCTTCCTGATAGCGTCCACCCTGATAGGCAAGGATGCTTTTCACATGAAGTGAGCGCGCGTCGAGGGGCTTGCCACGCGTGACAAGCTTGTAGAGGGCTTCGAGGCGCGCCGTTCCCAGGTTGACCACCCGACCGCGACCCGGCCTCGTTGTTGGGGGCTCGATGCTCACATCCGGAGCTTAACAAGGAGCCGTGGTCGAGGCCACCTGAAAGCCTCGCCTTCCTGTCAGGCCTCTCCCATCGGCGCGAAACCCGGCACCGATTCGACACGCGCGATCCAGCGGCGGATCGCGGGATAGGGCTCCAGGCTGAAGCCTCCTTCCTCGGCGACATGGGTATAGGCGTAGAGCGAGATATCGGCGATCGAGAACCAGCTATCGACTAGGAAGTCGGCCGAGGCGAGACGCTTCTCCATAAGTCCCAGCGCGGCCTCGCCCGGGGCCTTCTTGGCCTCCAGCAGAGCCTTGACCTCGTCGGTCAACTCGCGGTGCTGGATCAGAAAACGCGAGGTCGCGATGTTCGGTTCGTGATTGTATTGCTCCCAGAACATCCATTGCATGACCTGGGCTCGCGCGAATGGGTCGGCGGGGAGGTAGTCCGTTCCCTCGGCGAAATGAAACAGGATGGCGTTTGATTCCGACAACGTCCGTCCATCCTCGAAGACCAGGGCTGGAATCTTGCCATTTGGGTTGATCTCGAGAAACTCCGCTGTCCGGGTTTCCGATTTCATGATGTCCAATTCGACAACGCGGAAAGCCTGGCCGGTCAACCGCAAGATCAACCGGGCCTTATAGCCGTTGCCCGAAATCGGATCATCGTAAAGTGTCAGCATCTATCGCGCTCCCCGTTGCATATAGACGCAGGGTTTCACGAACCCGGCGGCGCGACAAACCACGATCCCTAAGCCGCGGGTTAGAGCTACTAACGATCAGCTTTGGGTGTTCAAGACACGGCCCGCCACCGCGTCGAGCTTGGCGACCATGGCGGGGTCGCGCGCCTCGGGATGGGTGATGAGCGCGTAGTCCAGCGCCCGGTCGCCGCCTTGCTCGTCAATGTCGGGACGCTCTCGAAGTTTTGGCGCCACGGTCCGTACCAGCGCGCGCGCGTTGTCGGCGTTTTCGGTCAGCACCTTGATCACCGCCTCGACGGTGACGCTGTCATGGTCCGGATGCCAGCAGTCGTAGTCCGTTACCATCGCCACAGTCGCGTAGGGGATCTCCGCCTCGCGCGCCAGCTTGGCCTCCGGCATGTTGGTCATGCCGACCACATCGCAACCCCAGGAGCGGTAGAGATTGCTTTCCGCCAGAGTTGAGAATTGCGGACCTTCCATGCAGATATAGGTGCCGTTCCGATGCACCGGCAGGCCGAGCTCGACGCAGGCCTCCTGGAGGGCGTCCTGAAGCCGCGTGGCGACGGGATGCGAGAGGCCGACATGGGCGACACATCCCGTGCCGTAAAAGCTCTTCTCGCGGGCGAAGGTGCGATCAATGAACTGGTCAATCAGGACGAAATGGCCGGGGACGTAGTCTTCCTTGAGGGATCCAACGGCGCTAAGCGAGATCAGATCGGTGACCCCGGCCCGCTTCATCGCGTCGATATTGGCGCGGTAGTTGATCGTGCTGGGCGACAGTGGATGTCCGCGGCCGTGGCGCGGTAGGAACACCAGGGGCTGGCCGTCCAACTCGCCGAAGAGCAATTGATCCGAGGGCTCTCCAAACGGTGAGTCGATGGTTTCCCAGCGGCGGTTCGTCAACCCGTCGATTTCGTAGACGCCACTGCCGCCGAGGATGCCGAGCGTTGCCTGGCGCATGGTCAGTTCCTTTCCGTCGTCATCGAGACCGGCTTTGTCACCCCAGGGGAAGAGCTATGGGGGGGCGGGTCTTGAATTGGATTTCACGAAAAAGGGCCGCGACATGCGCGGCCCCCATTCCGTCATGGGTCCCAAACGTTAGTGAACGTCGGCCCAGATCTTACGTTTGCTGGCGTAAAGCAGCCCGGTCATGACCAACAGGAACAGAACCGCCATAACGCCGGTGCGCTTGCGTTCCTCCAGGTTCGGCTCGGCCGCCCAGGCCAGGAACGCGGTGACGTCGCGCGCCTGTTGATCAACCGTCGCCGCTGTGCCGTCGGCATATTCAACGCCATCGGCGGCTATCGGCGCGGGCATGGCGATCTGATGGCCGGGGAAATAAGCGTTGTAGCTCATGCCCTCGGCGACCGTGACACCGGACGGCGCGTCGCCATAACCCGTCATCAGCGCGTAGAGATAATTCGCGCCATTGGGCCGTGCGTCGACCATCAGAGACAGATCCGGCGGCAGGGCGCCGCCATTGCTGGCCCGCGCCGCGTTGTCGTTCGCGAAGGGAGCGGGGAAGCGATCCGCCGGCAGACCCGGGCGAGCAAACATCTCGCCTTCGTCATTCGGCCCGTCCTGAACCTCGTATTCCGCGGCGATTGCCTTGATCTCGAGCTCATTGAAGCCGAGATCGGCGAGATTGCGGAACGCGATATAGTCGAGCGAGTGACAGCCCGCGCAAACTTCCTTGTAGACCTGAAATCCACGTTGAAGCTCGCCCCGGTCGAAGGTGCCGAAGATGCCGGCGAAGGACCAGTTCTGGCTCGGGATTTCAACGGCGGGTCCGGCGGCCTTGACCGGCGTCGTCGTCAATCCCAGCGAGACCAAAGCGGCCGCGGCTACGGTGAGCAATCCACGCGCGCCCATCATGAATTCTCCTTCGATGCGCCTGCGGTTCCAGAGCCCAGGACGGGTTGACTGATACTTCGAGGCAACGGTTTCGGCGTCTCGAAGATCGACAGACCCGGCAGGAGGATCAGGAAGTGGAAGAAGTAGTAGACGGTGGCCAGACGGGACAGGATCACATAAGTCCCCTCGGCCGGCTTGCCGCCCAGGTAAGTCAGTAGCACGCAATTCGCCGCGAAGATCCAGAAGAAGATCTTGAAGAGCGGACGGAAAGTCGCGCTGCGAACCGGCGAACGATCAAGCCAAGGCAGGATGAACAGCACGCCGATGGCGGCGAACATCGCCAGGACACCGAGCAGCTTGTCCGGCACCGCGCGCAAGATCGCGTAGAAGGGCAGGAAATACCACTCAGGCACGATATGCGCCGGCGTGACCAGCGGATTGGCCGGGATGTAGTTATCCGGATGGCCCATCGCGTTCGGCATGAAGAACACCACCGCCGCGAAGATCGTCAGGAACACCCCGAGACCGAACGCGTCCTTCACCGTGTAATACGGATGGAAGGGGATCGAGTCCTGCTTGCCGCGCACATCGATGCCCAGCGGGTTGTTAGAGCCGAAGCGGTGCAGCGCCACGATATGCAGCACGACAACACCGACGATCACGAAGGGCAGCAGATAATGCAGCGAGAAGAACCGGTTCAAGGTCGGGTTGTCGACCGAGAAGCCACCCCACAGCAACGTGACGATCCACTCACCCACACCCGGAAGCGCCGAGAACAGATTGGTGATCACCGTGGCGCCCCAGAAGCTCATCTGGCCCCAGGGAAGCACATAGCCCATGAAGGCGGTGGCCATCATCAGCAGCAGAATCACCACGCCCAGCATCCACAGCAACTCGCGTGGCGCCTTGTACGAGCCGTAGTAGAGCCCGCGGAAGATGTGGATATAGACGACGATGAAGAAGAAGCTGGCGCCGTTGGCGTGGATATAGCGGATCAGCCAACCGTGGTTGACGTCGCGCATGATGCGCTCAACCGACTGGAACGCGAAATCGACATGCGGCGTGTAGTGCATCGCCAGGATGATGCCGGTCAGCAACATGATCACCAGCACGATTCCGGCCAGCGAGCCGAAATTCCACCAGTAATTCAGGTTCTTCGGAGTCGGATACTCATGCATTTCGTGATGCATGAAGGTGAACACCGGAAGCCGGTGGTCAATCCAGCGAACGACCGGATTGGAGAAGTTGGGACCACTCATCGCTCAGCTCCTCATCCGATCCGGATTACCGTGTCCGAGATGTACTCGTACGGCGGCACCGGAAGGTTGGTGGGCGCCGGTCCCTTGCGGATTCGGCCGGATGTATCGTAGTGCGAGCCGTGGCAGGGGCAGAACCAACCACCCCATTCGCCGCGCGGGTCGGTTGCCTTCTGGCCCAGCGGCACACAGCCAAGATGGGTGCAGACGCCGACCAGAACCAGCATCTCCGGCTTGGGCGCGCGATCACCATCGGCTTGCGGATCCGGAAGATCGGCGATATCGACCGCGCCGGCCTCCTCGATCTCCTTGGCGGTGCGATGCCGAACGAAAACCGGCTTGCCGCGCCAGACGATGGTCACGGCCATGCCTTCCTCGACTCCGGATACATCGAATTCGGTCGTCGCCAATGCCAAGGTATCGGCGGCGGGGTTCATTTGGTCTATGAGCGGCCAGGCGACACAGGCGGCGCCTACGGCTCCCATCGTGGCGCTGGCGACATGGATAAAGTCGCGCCGGGTAGCGCCTTCGTGAGTTTCAGCCATCGAGTTTAGCCTCTTCCCTTCGTCGAGACACACAGCGATGTGGTACACGGAATTTCACCGATGCGCCCCCCGCCATTACTGCGACACGTGGTCGCGTTTATCGCCACGCCCCCTCTGGCGCGCGGTAACTAGTTCATATACTTCAGAGAGTCGGCAAATGCAAAGAATCGCGATGCTCCGCGGCATCATGGCCGGCAAGCGGACGGCGCGGCGGGAGATGGAGCCGACATGCGTTTGGCGTTGTATCAGCCGGATATCCCCCAGAATACCGGTACCATCATGCGTCTGGCGGCCTGTTTCGGGGTGCCGCTGGACATTATCGAGCCTTGTGGCTTCGTGTTGTCCGATACCAAGTTGCGCCGCGCGGGCATGGATTACGCCGCGCGGGTGGATATGGTAAGGCACGCCTCCTGGGAGCGATTTCAGGAGCGGGAGGCGCCCGGACGGCTGGTTTTGCTGACCACCAAGGCGGAGAGCTCGCTGGCGGACTTCGCCTTCCGCGCCGATGACACGCTGTTGTTGGGCGCCGAATCGTCAGGGGTGCCGGAGAATGTTCACGCGGCGGTGGACGCGGCGGTCCGGGTGCCGATGCGCGCCGGCGAGCGTTCGCTCAATGTCGCGGTCTGCGCGGGAATCGCGCTCTGGGAAGGGTTGCGCCAAACCCATGGGCTCGTGGATGGGAGCGACTGAAGGCGTCCGAAAGGGCCTGTCGATACGAGGACGGCCCACCCAGCCATGGTGCGAAACCACGGCTGGGTGGCTATCAAGTCGGTTACGCCGCCGCCTTCAGCGCCTGGTCGAGATCGGCGATGATATCGTCGATATGCTCGATCCCGACCGAGAGACGGACATAGCCGTCCGACACGCCGGTCGCGAGTTGGTCTTCCGGCGAAAGCTGGCTGTGCGTGGTGCTGGCCGGATGGATCGCCAGGGAGCGCGCGTCACCGATATTCGCTACGTGATAGAATAGCTTCAGCGAGTCGATGAACTTGCGGCCCGCGTCGCGTCCGGCCTTCAGCTCGAAGCCGACCAGACCGCCGAGCCCTCCCGACAGATACTTGTCGGCGCGCTGTTTCGCCTCACCGGATTGCTGGCTTGGATGGATGACCGTGGCGACCGCCGAGTGACCCTTGAGGAAGTCCGCCACCGCCTGGGCGTTTCGGCAATGCTCGCGCATCCGAAGCGGCAGGGTCTCCAGGCCTTGGATCACCTGGAAGGCGTTGAACGGCGAGAACGCGGCGCCGAGATCGCGCTGCAGGGTGGTGCGGGCCTTGATGATATAGGCCACCGGCCCGATCGGCTTGACCGCCTCGACCCAAACCGCGCCGTGATAGGACGGGTCGGGTGTGTTCAAGGCCGGCTGACGCTCCGGGAAATCCTCCCAGGGGAAGGCGCCGCTATCGACGATCATGCCGCCGATCGAGGTGCCGTGACCGCCGATATACTTGGTGGTGGAGTACACGATCACCGCCGCGTCGTGGTCGAAGGGTCGGCAGAGCAGTGGGGCCGCGGTATTGTCCATGATCAGCGGAATGCCGAATTCCTTGCCGATCGCGGCGACCTCGGCGATCGGGAAGACCTGAAGCTTTGGATTCGGAAGGGTCTCGGCATAGTAGGCGCGGGTCTTCTCGTCGGTGGCGCGACGGAACGCCTCCGGGTCCGCCGGATCGACGAAACGAACCTCGATCCCCTGATCCTTCATGGTATTGGCGAAGAGATTCCACGTGCCGCCGTAAAGATCGGTGGAACTGACGATGTTGTCGCCGGCGCGCGCGATGTTCTGTATGGCCATCGCCGAGGCCGCCTGGCCGGAACCGACCGCGAGGGCCGCCGCCCCGCCCTCGAGCGCGGTGATCCGCTGCTCCAGAACGTCGCAGGTCGGGTTCATGATTCGAGTGTAGATGTTGCCGAGTTCCTTCAGCGCGAACAGATTGGAGGCGTGTTCGGTGCTTTGAAACTGATAAGAGGTGGTCTGATAGATCGGCACGGCGACGGCGCCGGTCGCCGGGTCGGCGCGATAGCCCGCGTGTAGTGCGATGGTTTCCGGGTTTTTGGTATCGATGGTCATCTGGCGTGTTCCTTCCAACGGTGCCGGGCAAGATCCCCGGCGAGACAAGGTTCATGCCGCCTTGGCGAGGGAGCGTCGGTCCTGGACGAGAGGGACAAAAAAAATCCCGCCAAACTCTCGTCGGCGGGACCATGCTCCGCCGCTTTAGCTGCATTTGTTACGCGCCCGCAAGCTGGTGCTCAAATCGGCGCGGATCCCGCAAAGAACCGCAAACCCCGCGCCGTGTCAAGGATTCGGCCACGAAACCCGAGATGGCCGGCCTCGCGCGTCGGGTTTTCCTCAAAGCGACATCGATGCCGTTTAGTGAAGAGCGGTTCGGGGATGTTCAGGGATAGAGCACGTGTGAAACAACACGCGAGGCTCCCAATGGCGTTGACGATCACCGCGCACGAGACGTTGGATGACGCAATCCAGTTGACTTGGTCGGACGGTCGGGAGAGTAGGTTTCACCACGTCTGGCTGCGCGACAATTGCCCGACCTCTCGGCATGCCGAGACCTGGGAGCGGGTTGATGACGTGCTGGCTTATGATCCCGAGGCGCGGGCGATCGAAGTGGCCCTTTCAGCCGCCGGCGAAGTCTCGGTCACCTGGAACGATGGACACCGCAGTTGCTTCGACGGCGATTGGTTGCGCCGGCATTGTTATTGCGAGGCCGCGCGGCGAGAGCGTTGTCTGGCGCCGGTTACCTGGGCGGGTGGCCCGGGCGCCGGCCCGCCACGCGCCGCTCATGACGCGATCATGGAAAGTGATGCCGGTCTTCTCGGTTTTCTAGAGATCCTGCGTGATCGGGGCTGTTGTGTCGTCGACGGCATGCCGGATGATCCCAAGGCCGGTGAAGCGCTTGCCAAGCGGATCGCCTATCTACGGGAAACTAATTTCGGCGTGGATTTCACCGTCGTCTCCAAGCCCAATCCAAACAACAACGCCTATACCGCGCTGGAGCTTCCGGCGCATACGGATCTGGCGAACCGCGAGATGCTTCCGGGCGTGCAGTTTCTGCATTGTCTGGTCTCGGAGGCGCCGGGTGGCGAATCGGTTCTCGTCGACGGCTTCCACGCGGTGGAGGTTCTGCGCGAGAAGGATCCCGCGGCTTTTGAATTGCTGTCATCGGTTCCCTTCGATTACCGGTTTCATGACACCGAATGGGATGTACGGTGGCGCGCGCCGGTTATCGGCCTGGATGCCGACGGCGCGTTGCGCGAGATCCGTTACAACAACGCGCTTCGAGAGCCGCTGAACGTCTCGCCTGAGTTGGTGAAGCCGGTCTATCGGGCGCTTCGCGCGCTGGTTGCCGTCATTCGAGATCCGGCGAACGAGGTGCGCTTTCGCCTGGCCGCCGGGGAAATGCTGGTGTTTCACAACCGCCGGGTCCTCCATGGACGCGCCGCGTTCGACCCCAATGGCGGCGCTCGGGAACTCCATGGTTGCTACGTTGACATCGACGAGATGATGAGCCGGATCAGGGTTCTCGGCGGCGAAAATCTACTGGCCTAGATAAGGACCGCGCGTCCTGGCATTGTGCGACCATGCCAAGGTTCAAGCTTACCATCGAGTATGACGGCGGCGACTATGTCGGCTGGCAG
The DNA here is from genome assembly GCA_038118725.1 of Alphaproteobacteria bacterium. Classification (GTDB taxonomy): domain Bacteria; phylum Pseudomonadota; class Alphaproteobacteria; order Thalassobaculales; family Thalassobaculaceae; genus JADHLJ01. The sequence continues at coordinate 84,661 of JAYOIK010000004.1, forward strand.
CGTCAGGCGAACGGGATGTCGATCCAGGAGGCGCTGGAGGACGCGGTGCGCGCGTTTTCCGGCGAGGCCACCGAGGTTGCCGGCGCCGGACGTACCGATGCTGGTGTTCACGCGCTCGCTATGACGGCGCATATAGATCTAACCTCCGATCGCTTCGAGGCCAAGCGGGTCCGCAACGCAATCAATTTTTATCTCCGCGACCACAAGATCTCTGTATTGAGCGCCGAGGTCGCGCCACCGGACTTTCACGCGCGGTTTTCCGCGACACGGCGGCGCTATCTTTATCGAATCCTGAACCGCTCGGCCCCGCCGGCGCTTGAGGCCGGGAAGGTCTGGTTCTTTCCCCGATCACTGGACGCCAAGAAAATGGCCGACGCGGCGCGACCGCTGCTCGGTAAACACGACTTCACCAGTTTCAGGGCCAGTCATTGTCAGGCCAACTCACCCGAGAAGACACTGGATGCCTTGGAAGTCTCGCGGGTCGGTGACGAAGTCCACATCCGCGCCGAGGCTCGATCGTTTTTGCATCATCAGGTCAGGAACATGGTCGGTACGCTCACCCTGGTGGGCGAGGGCAAGTGGCGCGTGGGCGATGTGGAGAAGGCTCTCGCGGCCCGCGACCGGGCCAAGGCCGGGCCGACCGCGCCGGCGGACGGGCTTTATCTGGTCGATGTCGGCTATGTCGGCGCGCCGGGCTGCTGAGCGAAGACCTCAAGCAGATTGATCACCACGACATTGAAGGTGATATCCAGCATCACCACGCCGAAGGCGAGGAAGGGGCCGACCTGTAACTGCCTGCGGGCGAGTTCGGCCAGGAATAGCGCCACCACCGCATAGGCGATGACGAATAGATTGATCTCGGTGTCCCGGGTTACGTAACCGAAGGTGCCGAGAAAGGTGACCACCCCCAGGAGATAACCGACCGGCACCATCGCCCAGTTATAGGGCACGATATAGTCGAGAAACCGCTCATGGCGTCCGATGACCCTGGTAACCGGGATCATCAGAACCGGGTAGGCAAGCCAAACAATGACGTAGATCAGAAGATCGGTGACACCGTCGCCGAACCCGTAGGGCACGGTCTCCGGCGTGTCCAGGACGATCCGCATGGTCATCAAGGCATGAGGAGGCAGGACCAGGACAGCCGCGAATAGCGATTTCCAGAAGCCGTCGACGCTGCGATCGAACAGGGTCGGGGCCGAGGGATGCAGGCGCGAGAACAGGAACAGCCCGTACAACGCCTTCACGATCTCGGCGAGCGAGGGCAACATCGTTTCAGTCGCGCGCGCGGTCGAAGAACCGGGTCAGCATCACGTGATAGACATCGGCCAAACGGTGGACGTCCTCGACCCGGACATGCTCGTTGATCTTGTGCATGGTCTTGCCGACGCCGCCGAACTCGACAACCGGGCAATAGGCGCGGATGAAGCGCGCGTCCGAGGTGCCGCCGGTGGTGCTGAGCTCGGGGGTGACGCCGAGCACCTGATCGACCGCCGCGATCAGATCGTCGGTCAACGGGCCGGGCTCGGTAACGAAGGCATTGGAGGAGCAGGCGGTGACCAGTTCGTAGTCGCCGCCGACCGCGTCGAAGGTCTCGCGCAGCCAGGTCTCGATACTCTCGGCGGTCTGCAGGTCGTTGAACCGGATATTGAAACTCGCCGTCGCCTTGGCCGGGATTACGTTGGTGGCGCCGTTTCCGGTATCAATCGACGCGATCGCCACCGTGGTCGGCGGGAAAAGCGGGCTTCCCTGGTCAAGCTGTTCCTCGGCCAATGGCGCCATCATCTTGACGAGACGGGACAATGGGTTGTCGGCGAGTTGCGGATAGGCCGTATGGCCCTGAACCCCGTTGACGGTCAGCCAGCCGGTGAAGCTGCCGCGCCTACCGATCTTGGCCATGCCGCCCAGGGTGTCCGGGTTGGTTGGCTCGCCGACGACGCAGGCATCGATGCTCTCGCCGTTCTCGGTCATCCATTGCAGGACCTTGACGGTGCCGTTGATCGCCGGGCCTTCCTCGTCGCCGGTGATCAGCAAGCTGATTGAGCCTGGCGGCGTGCCACCCTGATCCTCGACGAAACGCTGCGCCGCCGAGACGAAGGAGGCGATTGCCGACTTCATGTCCGATGACCCGCGTCCATAGAGGTCGCCGTCCAGGATCTCGCCGGCGAAGGGGTCGATGGTCCAGGCACCGCTATCGCCGACGGGAACGACATCGGTATGCCCGGCGAAGCAGAAATTCGGCGCTGTTTCTCCGAGCCGGGCGTACAGATTTTCGACGTCCGGCGTGCCTTCTTCCGAGAAGGTCAGGCGATGACAGGTGAAACCGAGTTCCTGGAGAACGGTCTGCAATTCGTCGAGCGCGCCACCGTCGATCGGCGTGACGCTCGGGCAGCGGATCAGGCGCTGACTAAGCTCGACCGGATCGATGACGGCGGCGTCGCTCATCGACGTCAGTCGCGCAACAGCTCGTTGATCGAGGTCTTGGCGCGGGTTTGCTCATCCACTTGCTTAACGATCACCGCGCAGTAGAGGGACGGTCCCGGGCTGCCGTCGGGCAGGGCCTTGCCCGGAAGCGCGCCGGGCACGACGACCGAATAGGCCGGCACCCGGCCCATGGTGATCTCGCCGGTCTCCCGGTTCACGATCTTGGTCGAGGCGCCGATATAGACGCCCATGCTCAGCACCGAGCCGGTCTCGACGATCACGCCCTCGGCGACCTCGGAACGGGCGCCGATGAAGCAGTTATCCTCAATGATTACCGGATTGGCCTGCATCGGCTCCAACACGCCGGCGATGCCCGCGCCGCCGGAGATGTGACAATCCTTGCCGACCTGGGCGCAGGACCCGATGGTCGCCCAAGTGTCGACCATGGTGCCGCTATCCACATAGGCGCCGAGATTGACGAAGCTCGGCATCAGCACCACGCCGGGCGCGATATAGGCCGAACGGCGAACCACGCAATTCGGCACCGCGCGCAGGCCGGCCTCGCGAAAGCGGTTCTCGCCCCAGCCCGCGAATTTCGACGGCACCTTGTCCCACCAGCTCGAGGTGCCGCGGGTCGGGTCGGTCGGGCCGCCGGGAATGGCTTCCATGTCGTTCAGGCGGAAGGAAAGCAGGACCGCCTTTTTTAGCCATTGATTGACGTGCCATTTGTGGTCGCCAAGCGGCGTGGCCACGCGATTGGCGCCGGAATCCATGGCCTCCAGCGCCGCGTCGATGGCGTCGCGGGTCTCGCCTTTGGTGGCGGGGCTGATCGAGTCGCGATCTTCCCAGGCTTGTTCGATGGCTGCTTCGAGTTGCGCGTCGCTCATGGTCCGGACTTCCGTGTCTTGATTGCGAATTGGCACCCAAAATGAGCGCCGTTCGCGGGGCTGTCAACTCACCTAAACGGTATCGGTGATGTGTTCCAGCCAAGCCGTCAGATCGGCGATCTCGTGATGCACATGGCCACCCGCCGCGCCGTCGCTCGACCATTCCAGATCATGGCGCAGCCAGACCGTGGTCATGCCGAGTTCGGCGGCGGGTTTCAGGTTCTTGGCCATGTCCTCGACCATGACCGCGCGGGTCGGGTCAAAATCAAAGCGCGCGATCATTTGCTGATAAGGACGGGGATCGGGCTTGGGCACGAAATCGCCGGCCACGATATCGAAGGTGCCCTCGAAAAGATGGTCTATTCCGAGCTGGCGCGTGATCCGATCGGCATGCGGGACCGAGCCGTTGGTGAAAATCACCCGACGCCCCGGCAGCTTTTCGATGAGCGTCGCCAGCCTTGGATCACGATCCATGTCGCTTACATCGATATCGTGTACATCGTCGAGAAAGCGGATGGGGTCCATGTCGTGTTCGACCATGAGCCCGCGCATGGTCGTGCCGTATTTCAGGAACAGACGCTTTTGCAAGGCCCGCGCGTCGTCCTCGGCCAAGCTGAATTCCCGTCCGATGAATCTGGTCATGCGAGCCGAAACCCGCGCGAACAGGTTCGAGGCTTGGGGATAAAGCGTGTTGTCTAGGTCGAACACCCAGCAGGAAACCCCGCTTGGGTCGAGACGACCAGTGGTGGTGTTTGGATCATGGATGCTCATGCCCTCACCCTGGATCGAAGCAACCGCGAAGGCAAGGTGGTAGATTGTTCGCCGATCCGATTTCCCATGTTAGATTCAAATGCGAACAAAGATGGGAAACCGATGGCCCGGGACGAAACGACTCGCGAAAAATCGGAAACTGGCTCCGCGAGAGAGTCCGGCCCGTCGTCGTCCGGGCCATTGGGCCCCGACGCGAAGGCGATGGCGGCGATGCTCGGAGAAGGTCGGCGATTTCATGGCCTGGATGGTCCCGCGTTGCTGCTCGACCGGAGCGGCGATGTCGTGCTCGCGAACCCCGCCGCGCTCGGTATTGTCCACGGTATGGTTAGTGCTCCCGATGGCCGACTGGCCGCGTTCGTCGATGCCGTGTTTTCCGGAACCGCGGACTCGGAACACTTCAGGATCAGCGAGCCGGAAATCGGCGTGACCACCGATCTGGAGGCGATCATGCTCGACGGCGGCGCGCATCTGCTGCTCATGGGCCGGGATGTGTCGCTGGATGATAATCTACGTGCCACCCTGGTTGAATCCCGACAGCGCTATAAGGATCTGGTCGAGATATCCTCGGACTTCGCCTGGGAAACGGGCGACAACGGCAAATTCGTTTTTGTCTCCCCCGGCGGCGCGCTGGGATATGGCGCGGATGATCTGGTCGGCATGGAAGCCAAGGGCTTCGTCGACCTGCAAGAGGGCGTCGAGGTGGACCTGCCGTTTACCACCAGACGACCGATGTATGGCGCCGAGTTCCGGTTTCGACGTCCCGACGGCACGCACGCCAATCTGATCGCCTCGGCCTTGCCTCTTCTTGACGAGAACGGGACGTGGCAGGGGGTGCGCGGGGTCTGTCGTGACGTGACGGAGGATCTCGCGCGTGACGCGGCCCTGGCCCGCGCGCAAAACCGGGAGCGGCATATCGCCTACATCTTGCGTACCATCCGCGACGAAGCCGAGCCCTCGGCGATGCTGCGCTCGGCGACCATGGCGGTATCCCGCGCGCTGTCGGCGGATGGGTGCCAGATCCTTCGCGCCGATAGCCGCGGCGGCTTTCGTCACGCCAGTACATTCGGAGAGATTCCCGCCGACCCGGTCTTGAACCTTGGCCAGAACATGGAAAGCCCGGCGGCGCGGGACATGGGGGACTACCGGGCGTTGGCGCATGCCACGCATTATCATCACACCGTGAACGGCGCGATCGTGCTGTGGCGGGACGCGCCGAGTTTGCCCTGGAACGACGAGGAGGTTCGATAGCTCGTATCCGTCGCTGGTCAGGTAGGGATCGCGCTGCAGCAGGTCGCCTCGCATGAGCGGCTGGAAGAGCTATCGACGACCGACCCGATGACCGGCCTGCTGAACCGGCGGACCTTCAACGAACGCGTCCAGGAGCGGGTCGAGCCGATCGAGGGTCCCAAGACGAAGGGTGTCCTTGCCTTTGTTGATTTGGACAATTTCAAACTGGTGAATGACAGACTCGGTCATCAGGCCGGTGATGAAGTCTTGATCTCCCTGGCGAAAGCGTTGCGGGCGGCGGTGCGAACCGATGATCTGGTGGCGCGGCTGGGTGGGGATGAGTTCGCGCTTTGGCTAGACGGCGTCGATGTCGCCCTGGCGGAGGACCGCGCCTATGACCTTCTCGGCGACACTTCGATCTTCGAGCCGTTTATCGTCGACCCCGAGAGACCCTTGGGCATGTCGATCGGTCTCGCCGCCTTCGAACCGACAAGCGGCGAGAGCCTGGAGGCCTTGATCGCGCGTGCCGACGCGGCGATGTACGAGATCAAGCGTGGCGGCAAGAACGCGCTGGCCATCGCGCCGCCGGCGGAAATCGTGGCTCGGGCGGCGACATCATGAACGTGCCGAGGCCTGGAGAGCCCGCTTATGAAGCGGCCATGCGGATAGCCGAGGGAGAGGATCCCAAGGAACGGCTGAAACTCGCCTCCAGCGAACAGGTGGCTCCGGAGATCCTCTACTATCTAGCCGAGGACGAAGACCCCCGAGTGCGTCTCGCGGTGGCTCGCAATCCGAACACGCCCCGGCACGCCGACAATTTCCTGGCCCGGGACGGAGATGTCGATGTCCGATCGGAACTCGCCGGCAAGATCGCTCGGCTGACCCCGGATCTCGACGCCGAACAGCGGGCCGCGATCCGTAAGATGACGGTCGAGGTGCTGGAGACCCTGGCTCGGGATGAGATGACGCGGGTCCGCTCGATGATCTCGGAGACCTTGAGGGACGTCCCGATGGCCCCGCCGGAGGTGGTGAGCCGGGTTATTGAGACCCTGGCCCGGGACGAGGATATTCAGGTCTCGGGACCGCTCCTGGAGAACTCGCCGCTGTTGAGTGACGCGGTGTTGCTTGAGATCATCGACAGCCCCCCGGTTCAGGGCGCGGTTACCGCGATCTCGCGACGCTGGGAGGTGTCGACCGAGGTTTCCGACGCGATCATCGACACCGACGAGGAACCGGCGATCGTATCGCTCTTGCGCAACGAGTCGGCGCAGATTCGAGAGGAGGCCCTCGACCGTTTGATCGAGACGGCTGCGAGCCGGCCCGGCCTGCACGAGCCACTGGTGCGCCGGCCGCGTTTGTCCTCGGCCAACGCCGTAAAGCTGGCCAAGTTCGTCGCCGTCGCTTTGGTGGCGGAGTTGAAACGGCGGGACGAATTGGATGATCACACCAGTGGTTTACTGAGCGAAGAGCTGGCCCGGCGCATCGAGGAAGACCCGGCCGCCGCGGTCGGCCTGGAAAGTGATAATCCGGTCGATGAGCGCAACGCCGCCATTCGTCTGCACAATAACGGGCAATTGACGGACAAGGTGGTCTCGGTTGCCCTGGCCTCCGGTCGTCGTGCCTTTCTCATGGCGGCCTTATCGCTGCGTTCCGGCCTGGAGGAGCCGGTGGTGCACAGCCTGATCAGCTCGCGTAACGCCAAGGCGATGACCGCTCTCGCCTGGAAGGCGGAATTGAACATGGGATTCGCGCTGCAACTGCAACTACGCCTCGGCAATGTCGAGCCGAGGAGCGCGATCCGTCCCGATCAGGACGGACGCTTCCCGCTTTCCGAAGAAGATATGAACTGGCAGATCGACCTGGTGGCCGAGGGCGGCTAAGGGTTCCGAGCAAGAAGTCGGGGCTTAAGCCCTAATAATGGTGCCATGCCCTTGGCTGGTGAAAAGCTCCAGTAACACGGCGTGCGGGACACGACCGTCCAGGATCACCGCCGCCTCGGCGCCGCGCTCGACCGCGTCGATGCAGGTCTCGACCTTCGGGATCATCCCGCCGGTGATGGTGCCGTCGCCCATGCGCTCGCGGGCCTCGGTGACGGTAAGTTCGGGGATGAGCACGCCGTTCGCGTCCAACACGCCCTCGACATCGGTCAACATGAGCATGCGTCTGGCATCCGAGGCGCCGGCGATGGCCCCGGCCGCGGTGTCGGCGTTGATGTTATAGGTCTCGCCGTCGTCACCGAAACCGACCGGGGCGATCACCGGGATGAAGCCACCGGCGGTGAGCGTCTTCAGCAGCGAGACATCCACCTCGCTGGGATCGCCGACAAAGCCGAGATCGACGATCTTTTCGATATTGCTGTCGGGGTCGGTCTTGGACCGGGTCAGCTTGGTGACCTTGATCAGATTGGCGTCCTTGCCGGAGATGCCGACGGCTCGCCCACCGGCCTCGTTGATCGCGGCGGCGATGGATTTGTTGATCGAGCCCGCGAGCACCATCTCGACGATTTCCACGGTCGCCCGGTCGGTAACCCTGAGACCGTCGATGAACTCGCTCTTGATCGCCATGCGTTGCAGCATTTGGCCGATCTGCGGACCGCCGCCATGAACCACCAGCGGATTGGAGCCGACCTGCTTCAGCAGCACCATGTCGGCGGCGAAGGTCTTGAACAGCTCCGGGTCGCCCATGGCGTGACCACCGAACTTGACCACGATCGTACGGCCGCCATAGCGACGCATGAAGGGCAGCGCGTCGGTCAGAATATCGGCCTTGTCCAGCCAGTCGGCCCGGGCCTTTGCTTCCGATGGGCTCATAACGGGATCTCCTGTTTTCTCGGCGCGGCGTTTACCATGACGCTAGTTCCGCGAGGCCGGCGCGTAATTCGGCGACACCGGTGCCTTTCTCGGAACTGGTCAGGGCCAGAACCGGGAACGCGGCGGCGCGTTTCGCCATCTCCGCCTCGACCTCGCGCGCGCGGTTTTCCAGCTCGCCTTTCTTGAGTTTGTCGACCTTGGTCAACACGATCTGATAGACCACCGCAGCCTCGTCCAGCATGTCCATCATCTCGCGATCGAGATCCTTGATCCCGTGCCGAGAGTCGATCAGTAGACAGGCGCGCCGCAGGGTGACCCGGCCTCGCAGGAAGGCCTTGAGGGTTCGGGTCCATGCTTCGACCTGGGTTTTCGAAACCTTCGCGTAGCCATAGCCCGGCAAGTCCACGAGCACGAGATGGCCGCCGAGATCGAAAAAATTCAGCTGCTGGGTCCGACCGGGCGTATTGGATGTCCGCGCCAAGGTCTTGCGCCCGGTAAGGGCGTTAACGAGGCTCGACTTGCCGACATTGGAGCGTCCGGCGAAAGCGATCTCGGGCAATGCCGCGTCGGGTAGTTGATCCAGCGTGGCGGTGCCCATCACGAAGGTGCACTCGCGAGCGAAGAGCAGGCGGCCACGCTCGAGCTCGGCCTCTGAATATTCCGGCTCGGCGACTTGCTCGGTGATGACCGCGTCACTCATCGAAGCGCCTTACTTCACGCCCATGCGATACATGATCATCTTTTGCTGGGCGATCGACAGCAGGTTGTTCCAGGTCCAGTAAATCACCAGGCCGGCCGGGAAGGTGCCCAACAGGAAGGTGAAGAACAACGGCAGGAACATGAAGATCTTGGCCTGTACCGGGTCGGTGGGCTGTGGGTTCAGGCGCTGCTGCAGCCACATGGTGAGGCCCATGAACACCGGCCAGGCGCCGATCAGCAGGAACTCGGGCGGCGTCCAGGGAATCAGGCCGAAGGCATTGAAGAGCGACGTCGGATCGGCGACGGAAAGGTCCTTGATCCAGCCGTAGAACGGCGCGTGACGCATCTCAATGTTGACGAACAACACCTTGTACAGCGCGAAGAAGACCGGGATCTGTACCAGGATCGGCAAACAGCCGGCCGCCGGATTGACCTTTTCGGTCTTGTACAGCGCCATCATTTCCTGATTCAGCCGTACCTTGTCGTCGCCATACTGCTCGCGCAGGGTCTGCAGTTTCGGCGTCAGCTCACGCAGCTTGGCCATCGACCTGTAGGACTTATTGGCCAGTGGGTAGAACAGTAGCTTGACGAAGACCGTGAAGGCGAGAATCGCCAGGCCGAAATTGCCGAGATACAGATATAGCCACGAGATCGCGTAGAAGAACGGCTTGGTCAGGAAGTAGAACCAGCCGAAATCCACCGCCAGGTCGAAATTCGCGATGCCCAATTCGTCGCTATAGGCATCCAAACGCTTGACCTCCTTGGCGCCGACGAAAAGCCGGTTGGTCGCCTCGTGGGTCGCGCCCGCCTCGATACGCGCCTCGCCACCGAGATAGTCCACTTGATAGCGGTCATCCTGATCGCGAATGGAATGCACGAAGCGATAGGTCATCGCCTGTGTCTGATCCGGGACCAGCGCGGCCAGCCAATACTTGTCGGTAATCCCGATCCAGCCGCCGACCGAGCGTTGTTCCACATTGCCGTCTTCTTGGAGATCGTCGTAGTCGATCTCGCGAAGGGTTCCATCGAACACCCCAAGTGGCCCCTCGTGCAGAATATAGAAGCCGAGGGTTTGCGGCGTGCCGGCTCGCGAAATCAACCCATAGGGAAACAGCGTCACGCCTTGGGAGCCGTTATTCCGCACCCGTTGGGTCGTGGTCACCATATAGCCGTCATCAAGGGCGAAAACCCGCTCGAAGACCAGCCCCTGGCCATTGTCCCAGGTCAGGGTCACCGGCGAATTCGGGGTTAGCGATCCTCGGTCGGCGGTCCAGACCGTATCGGCGCTGGGTAGTTTGACATTGGCGTCCGCGCCGACCCAGCCAAACTCGGCATAGTAAGATTTAGGCGCGCCGATCGGGCTCAGCAGATGGATCTGGTCCGATGTCGGATCGACTTCCTCGCGATAGTTCTTGAGAACGATGTCGTCGATGCGGCCGCCCTTGAGCGAGATGGAGCCGGAAATCGTGGGTGTATCAATGCTGAGACGGGGCGTTGCCTTCAGCGCCTCGGCGCGCTTGGCGGCCGTGAGGACGGCGGGAGCAACCTCCGGCGCATTGACGGCGCCGCCGGGCGCCGTGACGGACGGCGTGTCGGATCCCGGGGTCGGCACGCTACCGTCGGCGGCCGGAGCCGGCTGGCTCGCCGCGAGCTGTTCCTGGCGGGCCTTTTCCTGTTCCATCTTGGGAAACTCGTACAGGAACTGAAAGCCGAGCAGGATCACCAGCGACAGCGCGATGGCGATTATCATGTTCTTCTGGTCGCTCATGTCTTCAATCGCCCGGTTTGTAGTGACGTGCCGTCGGTGGAATGGGGAACCGGATCCACGCCGGAGCCACCCCAGGGGTGACAGCGACCGATCCTTTTCAACGCCAGAAGGCCGCCGCGCAAGGGGCCATGCGCGTCAACGGCTTCCAAGGCATAGACCGAACAGGTCGGATGATAGCGGCAGGCGTTACCGAGGAACGACGACAAGGTCAACCGGTATGCCCAAATCGGAAGCTTCACGGCCCAGCGAAGCGTCAGCGACCCGATGCCGGCGAGTGTCGCGGGTATGTTCATCGCGCGCGCTCCCCCCGTTTCTCCCCTCGGCGCTCTCCGGTGTCGCGGTGCACCTTGGCCAAGGTCGCTCTCAGGTCGTCGAGAAGATCGGCGTATCCCCGTTCCAGGGTCGCGGCGCGCGCGATCACCACATAGTCCATGGCCTCGCCACCTCGCGCGCCGATCACGTCATTCACCACGGCACGCAACCGGCGCCGCGCTCGATTGCGCGCGACGGCGTTTCCGACCTTCTTGCTCGCGGTAAAGCCGATCCGGGGCGCGGGACCCTGGATTTCGGACGGGCAGGGGGCGGCCTGCAATACCAATCCAGGCGCGACCGCCTTGCGCCGCCCTCGGGCGACCCTCAGGAATTCCGGTCGTCTAGTAAGGCGCCCAAGCGGCGCCGTGGCAATACTTTGCATGGATGCCCCATCATGCGACGCCTGGACGTCGCGTGTTCAGGCGCTGAGCTTGGCCCGGCCCCTGGCGCGACGCGCCCGGAGGACCCGGCGACCTCCCACGGTTGCCATGCGGGAGCGGAAGCCGTGCCGGCGCTTACGCACCAGTACGCTCGGTTGATAGGTCCGTTTCACGGTAGGTACTCCGTCGACAGAGTTCTTTCTCGCCAGGGCGAGTGCGGACGGGTGTATATCGACTCGAGCCGGCCAAGTCAATGTCGCTGGAGACTTGGCGGCGCTTCCAATTCACGACAAGGTGAATGGAACTGGGAGTCGGGTTTTGAAACAGTCGAGTGGACTTGGCGGGGTCGAGATGGCGCGGCGAGGAATGGAACGACCGTATGGGTGAACGGGTTAAGGCGGATTTGTGCATCATCGGCGCCGGCGCGGGCGGATTGTCGATCGCGGCGGGCGCGGCGCAAATGGGCGCCAGGGTGGTGCTTTTCGAGGGCGGCGCCATGGGCGGCGACTGCCTGAACCACGGTTGCGTTCCGTCCAAGGCCCTGCTGGCGGCGGGCAAGGCCCTGGCGCGGCAACGTGGGGATTCGCGCTACGGCATCGTGTCGGAGCCGGGAAGGGTCGATTTCGACGCGGTGAAGGCGCATGTCCAGGGGGTGATCGACGCGATTGCCCCGATGGACTCCGTCGAACGTTTCGAGGGATTGGGAGTCAGGGTCGTCCAGGCCCATGCGCGGTTCACGGGGCCGCGCACGGTTGAGGGTGGCGATATCGAGGTAACCGCCCGTTGGATCATTGTTGCGACGGGCTCGACACCCATGGTGCCGCCAGTGCCGGGCCTGGCGGACGGACCCTATCTGACCAACGAGACGATTTTCGGTATCGATACCCTGCCCGAGCATTTGCTGGTCATGGGGGGTGGGCCGATCGGCATTGAGCTTGCCCAGGCGTTCCGCAATCTCGGCTCGCGGGTAACGGTGGTCGAGATGGCACGGATAATGGCCAAGGACGACGGTGAACTGGTGGATCTTCTGCGCCGCCGTCTTGTCGAGGACGGGATCGAGATCCTCGAAGGTCTCCAGGCCCGCGAGGTGTCCTATCCCGGAAGCGGCGGCGTGGTCGTGACGGTCGGCGACATGGATGGTGGGGTGACCCGAGAGATCAAGGCCAGCCATATCCTGGTGGCCGCCGGTCGCAAGGCGACAATGGATGGGCTGGATCTCGACAAGGCGGGGGTCGCCGCGACGCCCAAGGGCATCACCGTCGACGCCGGCCTCCGGACCAGTAACCGCCGGGTATACGCGGTCGGTGACGTCGCGGGACCCTATCAGTTCACCCATATCGCCGGCTATCACGCGGGGATCGTGATCCGAAGCGCGCTATTCCGGATGCCGGCCAAGGTCGACTATCGCGCCGTGCCCTGGGTTACCTATTGTGATCCGGAGCTGGCGTCGGTAGGCCTGTCGGAGGCCGAGGCGCGGGCCGCGCATGGCGAGGTTCAGGTTCTACGCTGGTCGCTTGAGGAGAATGACAGGGCCCAGGCGGAGCGGGACACCGAAGGGATGGTGAAGGTCATTGTCACGCCCAAGGGCCGGATTCTCGGAGCCGCGATCATTGGCGCCCATGCGGGCGAGATGATCCAGATTTGGTGTCTGGCCATTCAGCAAAAGCTCAAGATCGGGGCCGTCGCGGGCGTGATCCTGCCCTACCCGACCCTGGGCGAGGCGAGTAAGCGCGCGGCCGGGAGTTTTTACACGCCGAAACTCTTCAGCGACCGGATCCGGAAAATCGTCCGCTTCCTCGGCCGGTTCGGTTAGACTCGTCGCGCGTTCACCCCGACGGGCTTGACCATGACGCCGTTCTTGAGAAGTTTGTCCTTCCGATTGCTGGTTCTGACGGCGTTCTTCGTGATGCTTTCGGAGGTGCTGATTTACACCCCGTCGATCGCGCGATTCCGTCTGACCTATCTCGAGGAAAGATTGGCGTCGGCGCATCTGGCGGCGCTGGCCCTGCAGGGCGCGCCGGACCAAATGGTCACCGAGGACCTCGCCGAGCAACTCCTATCGCATGCTGGAGCGCAT
>JAYOIK010000005.1:0-50926 GCA_038118725.1 Alphaproteobacteria bacterium
GGCTCTAGAAGTTGCCATAACATTGATCGAGTCAATCAAATGGCCGATAGCCCTCGACATCGGTGATGCCGATGGTAGGCTCGGGAGTGAAGCGAGGTTTGGGACTCCGAGATCCGATCGTGAGAATCGGCATGGTGTCCGAGAAATCAACACGGGAGGAGACGCAGATATGAGACGTGAATTCACCAAGTTCGGGGCGCTTGCCGCGGTCGTGGCCTTGGGCCTGGGCTTTGGCGCCAGTGTCGCCGAGGCGCAAAAATCAGGAGGCGTGCTTCAGTTCTATCATCGCGGCACCCCGCCCAGCGGATCGATCCACGAGGAAGCGACGAACTCCACGTCGTCGCCGTATATGAGCGTGTTCAACAACCTCGTGATGTACGACCATGACAAGCCGACGAACAGCGTCGACACGATCATCCCCGATCTGGCGACCGAGTGGGCCTGGAACGGCGACGGCACGAAGCTGACCTTCAAGCTGCGCGAAGGCGTGAAGTTTCATGACGGCAAGCCCTTTACCGCGAAGGACGTGGTTTGCACCTGGAATCTCGTGCTGGGCAATGGCAAGGCCCGGCTCCGCAAGAACCCTCGCAAATCCTGGTACGGCAATCTCGCGAGCGTTGAGGCGAACGGTGATTTCGAGGTTTCCTTCAATCTGAAGCGCAAGCAGCCGGCCTTCCTGTCGCTGCTGGCCGGCGGGTACTCCCCGGTCTATCCGTGCCATGTGCCGCCGAAGAAAATGCGCACGCATCCGATCGGTACCGGTCCGTTCAAGTTCGTCTCGCTCAAGCAGAACGAGAAGGTGGTCTTCGCCAAGAACGAGAACTATTGGAAGGAAGGTCGCCCGTATCTCGACGGTCATGAGTGGACCATCATCAAGAGCCGCTCGACCCGGGTGCTCGCCTTCGTCGCCGGTAAGTTCGACATGACCTTCAACAGCGACGTGACGGTTCCCTTGCTGAAGGACGTCAAGGAGCAGGCACCGCATGTGCAGTGCTACAAGGGCGCGAACAACGTGTCGACCAACCTGATCGTCAACCAGGACACCGCGCCCTTCGATAACGCCGATGTCCGCAAGGCGATGGTGCTGGCGATTGATCGTGATGCCTTCATCAAGATCCTGGGACATGGCGAGACCATCAAGAGTGGCGCCCTGTTGCCGCCGCCGGCCGGTGTCTGGGGCATGACGCCCGACGCGCTCGCCAAGGTCGCGGGTTACAGCACGGATGTCGAAGGCAACCGCGCCGAGGCCCGCAAGATCATGGAAGGTCTAGGCTACAACAACGACAACCGGCTCAAGATCAAGGTCGCGACCCGCAACATCGCGATCTATCGCGATCCTGCCGTCATCCTGATCGACCATTTGAAAGAGATCTATATCGATGGCGAGCTGGAAACGGTCGAGACCTCGAACTGGCACGCCAAGGTGGCTCGCAAGGACTATCAGGTCGGCCTGAACCTGACCGGTATCGGCGTCGATGATCCGGACGCGATGTTCTACGAGAACTACGCCTGCGGTTCGCAGCGCAACTACACCGGGTATTGCAAGCAGGAAATGATGGATCTGTTCGAGAAGCAGTCCATGATGGAAAGCGGACCGGAGCGCAAGGCGCTGGTTTGGGAGATCGACAAGCGGCTGCAGGAAGACGCGGCGCGCCCGATCATCTTCAACAACGTCACCGCCACCTGCTGGCAGCCCTATGTGAAGGGCTTCAAGATGATGACGAACTCCGTCTATAACGGATGGCGTTTGGAAGATGTCTGGCTGGACAAGTAAGTCCGGTTGAAGACCAAGGGACAGGGCCCGCGCCATCTTGGCGTGGGCCCGTTTCCTCGGTACCTGTTTTACGTCATTTAGGGGTTTCCGGAGACAGTCATGTCGGCCTACCTCATACGCAGATTTCTTTTGATGCTCCTGACCTTGATCGGGATGTCGATTGTCATTTTCGTTCTGTTGCGTCTGGTGCCCGGCAATATCGCCGACATCATGTTCGACTCCGCCGGTTTCGTTGACCCGGAGGAAAAAGCGCTTCTGGAAAAGGAACTCGGGCTCGATCTGCCGATCCCGGTGCAGTATTGGCACTGGATCAAGGGGCTTATGATCGGCGATCTCGGCTTCTCCTATGTTTCCGAGATGCCGGCGATCGACGAGATCGCGCCCCGGATCCCGATCACCGCCAAGCTCGCGGGATTGGCGCTGTTTTTCTCGATCCTGTTCGGCTTGCCCCTCGGCGTGATCAGCGCCGTGCGCCAGAATACGGGTCTGGACTACGTGTTGCGGGTTATCAGCCTGAGCGGCTTGTCGTTGCCGTCCTTCTGGCTGGCGCTGCTGATCCTGATGGCTTGCGTCGCCTATCTCGGCGAGATCCCGATCTATACCGACACGCCCGAGACCCTATGGGATGAGCTCGCATTGTATATGCTGCCGGCGGCGGCGGTGGGTTTCCGCGCCTCGGCGCTGATCATGCGGCTTACCCGATCGTCCATGCTCGAGGTGCTGCGCCAGGATTATATCCGCACCGCCAAGGCCAAGGGCGCCTCGGACAACTCGATCAACTATGTCCATGCGCTGAAGAACGCGGTCTTGCCGGTGACTACCATCATCGGCATCGAGGCGGCGTTCCTGATCGGCGGGCTGATCATCACCGAGACGGTGTTCAACATCCCCGGCGTCGCCCACTTCCTGGTCGAGGCGATCCTGATGCGGGATTACCCGATCGTTCAGAACCTGGTGATGTTCATCGCGGTGATCGTCGTGGTGATCAACTTCCTCACCGACCTTTCCTACGCGGTGCTCGATCCGCGTATCAAATACGCCGATTAGGAGGCTGAACCATGGCCGCCATCGACCATCAAAAGGAACTTAACCGCGCTGGCGCCAACGTAGAGGGCTGGTGGCAGCACACCGTGCATCTCGCGCGGCGCTATCCGTTGGGCGCCATCGGGGCGGTCATGGTCTTCATCTTCGTGATGGCCGCGATCTTCGCCGATGTCGTGGCGCCGCATGACCCCTTGCAGACCAGCGCGGCCCATTCCCTGAACGCGCCGGACGGCTCGATGGTCTTCGGCGCCGACATGATGGGCCGTGACGTGTTGAGCCGGATCATCCACGGCGCGCGGATCTCGCTCGCCGTCGGTATCGGCTCGATGCTGCTCGGCGGGGTTATCGGCGTGATCATCGGGCTCATGTCGGGCTATCTGCTCGGCTGGTTCGATCTGATCACCCAGCGCATCATCGACATCATGCAGGCCTTGCCGCTTCTGGTCATGGCCCTGGTCATGGCGGCGGCGCTGGGTCCGTCGCTCGAGAACACGATCATCGCGATCTCCATACCCCTGGTGCCACAGGTCGCAAGGGTGGTGCGCTCCAGCACTCTGTCGCTGCGGGAGATGCCCTTCGTCGAGGCGGCGCGGGCCGGCGGGATGAGCGAGTGGCGGGTCGCCGTGCGGCATGTGTTGCCGAACACGGTGGCGCCGCTGATCGTGCTCGGCACCGCGCAGCTCGGCTCGGCGATCCTGACCGAGGCCTCGCTGTCCTTCCTCGGCCTCGGCGTGCCGGAGCCCTATCCGTCCTGGGGGCGGATGCTGTCGGAATCAGCGGCTGAGTATGTCCGCACCGCGCCGTGGCTGGTGATCTTCCCCGGCATCGCGATCAGCGCCGCCGTGTTCGGCACCAACCTCATGGGTGACGCCCTGCGCGATATCCTTGATCCCCGCGAACGCAGCTGAGGACCGGATTCATGGCTGAACAGAGTGCCGAACAGGCTCCGGGCGCGTCGTCCAATAACGCCGTCCTTTCCGTCGAGGGCCTGAGAACCTATTTCTTCACCCGAAACGGCGTGGTCAAGGCGGTCGAGGAGGTGTCCTTCGATATCGGCGCCGGCGAGACCCTTGCGATCGTCGGGGAGTCCGGTTGCGGCAAGAGCATGACCGCGTTGTCGCTGATGCGCCTCATTCCCGAGCCGCCGGGCAAGATCATCTCCGGCTCGGTCGAGCTTGACGGTCGTGACCTGATGAAGCTCTCGGAAGACGAGATGCGGCAGGTGCGCGGCAACGATATCTCGATGATCTTTCAAGAGCCGATGACCTCGCTCAACCCGGTCATGACCATCGGCACGCAGATTTCCGAGGCCCTGATCCTGCACCAGGGGATGACCAAGGCCGAGGCCCTGGCCCGATCCATCGAAATGCTGAACCTGGTCAAGATCCCGGAGCCGGAACAGCGGGCCAAGGAGTATCCGCACCAACTCTCCGGCGGCATGCGCCAGCGGGCGATGATCGCCATGGCGCTTGCGTGCAACCCCAAGGTGCTGATCGCCGACGAGCCCACAACGGCGCTCGACGTTACCATCCAGGCACAGATCCTGGATCTCATCGTCGGCCTGCAAAAGGAAGTCGGCGCCGCTGTGATCCTGATCACCCATGACCTGGGCGTGGTCGCGGAGACCGCGCATCGGGTGATCGTGATGTATGCCGGCCGCAAGGTCGAGGAGACCGACGTCAAGACCTTGTTCCGCGAGCCGCTTCACCCCTATACCCGAGGCTTGCTCGCTTCGGTCCCGCGTCTTGAGATCATGACCGGGCGCGACGAGGAGATCCCGGAACGTCTGACCGAGATCGACGGCATTGTCCCGGCCTTGTACGAATTGCCGCCGGGTTGCGCCTTCGCGCCGCGATGTCCGATGGCGATCGATAAGTGCCGCGCCGAGGCTCCGGCCTATGAGCAGGTCAGGGCCAACCGCTGGGTCGCCTGCTGGCGCGCCGAGGAGACGGAAGGAGCGGCTTCATGAGCGACGCCAGCACAGCACAAACCCAGTCTTCCAATGCCGGATCATCCGCGGACGCGGCGCCGGTTCTCAAGGTCAACGGGCTGAAAAAGCATTTCCCGGTCAAGAAGGGTCTGCTGTCCCGAACCGTCGGCCAGGTCTATGCCGTCGATGGTGTCAGCTTCGAGATCGGCGCCGGCGAAACCCTTGGCCTGGTGGGCGAATCCGGTTGCGGTAAATCGACGGTGGGCCGCACCGTCCTGCGTCTGATCGAACCGACCGCCGGGGAAATCGAGGTTGACGGCGTCGACATCGCCCAGTTGGACAAGAAGGAACTGCGGGACTATCGCCGCCAGATGCAGATCATCTTTCAGGACCCGTTTTCCTCGCTGAACCCGCGTATGTCCGCCGGTGACATCGTGGGCGAGCCGCTGATGGTGCATAACATCGCTCAGGGCAAGGAGCGCGAGGACATGGTCGCTCAGCTGTTCGAGCGGGTCGGTCTGCGCGCCGGTCAGTTGACCAGCCTGCCGCATCAGTTCTCCGGCGGACAGCGCCAGCGCATCGGCATCGCACGGGCCCTGGCGCTCAACCCCAAGCTGATCGTCGGTGACGAGCCGGTCTCGGCGCTGGATGTCTCGATCCAGGCCCAGGTGATCAATCTGCTGATGGATCTGCAGAACGAGCTTGGCCTGTCCTATCTCTTCATCGCCCACGATCTGGCCGTGGTTGAACATATCAGCCATCGCGTGGCGGTGATGTATCTTGGTCGGATCGTTGAATACACCGACAAGAAATCGCTCTTCACCCGCCCGCAGCACCCCTATACCGAGGCCTTGTTGTCGGCGGTGCCGATCCCCGATCCCGAGATCAAGCGCGAGAAGGTGATTCTCCAGGGTGACGTACCGAGCCCGATCAACCCACCGTCGGGTTGTCACTTCCATACCCGTTGTCCCTACGCGACGGAGCAATGCCGGGTGGAAACGCCGGTCCTGAAGGAACAGGCGCCGGGACATTGGGTTTCCTGCCATTTGAGGTAGCGCTGGAACGTCGCCCTGGCGAAAGGCAGGGCCTTATCCTCCTAAAGACGTGAGGCCCTGCCTTTCGCCAGGGCGACGATTGCTTTCAACCTACTCAATCTCGAAATGCGCCTCGACGGTGCGCATCATCTCGCCGTTGATCGGCAGCAGGTCCTGCGGGCAGGCGGAGAAGGCGACGATCAGGTCCATCTCGGCGCGTAGCAGCAAATGGTCGCCGGGCTTGCATAGTGGCGGCTGGAAACGGAGCGCGCCGGAAAGCGTCCAGGGAATATTCATGAAAAGGTTAAGGGGCGACGGAGTCTTGGGCGCGGCCAGGCCCAATTCGGCCAGCGCGGCGGCGAGGTTATCGGTGCAATTGTCGTGATATCCCTCATGACCGAGGAGGTGATAACGGTGCCGGTCGCAGGCCGCCATGAGCGTGTCGTGACGTCCGGGCGAAGTATCTTCCAGAACGGTCAGCATGGCGCGCCGATGATTGCTGACATAGGCGTCGCCAACCTCCAGGCAGAGCTTGATCCGGGTGGCGCGGGTCGCCTCCATCGACATGCATTCGTGGAGATCATCGGCGTTGAAGGCCCAGGTGTCGACGACCTGATGGCCATGGGTATTCACCACCCGCACACTTCTGCCCCGAGGAAGCTTCGCCGCCCTACCTCGGCGTGCTGGGATTTCGATCAAACCAACAGGTGTCGACATGTTTCCCTCCTCGCGGTTCCCGCCAGGATAGCCGGAGAGGCAGGTGCTGTCTTCGCTCGGTGTTATGCATTTTTCGGCATTGGGTTATTGTGGTTCACGGTTGTTCTAATTTGGATGCAATCCAATGCGCGGACCCGATGCTGTCAACCCCGAGCTTTCCAGCTCCGAGACTCCCAACCAGCAGGAATCCCGGGGCGAGGTCGCCTATGTCCGTTTGCGGGAAGCGATTCAGGCCGGCGATCTGGAACCCGGTCAGCGGATTCGCGAGAACGAGATGGCCTCTTGGCTGGAGATGAGCCGGACCCCGGTTCGCGAGGCGCTGCGGCGGCTCGAGGCGGACGGGTTGCTTACCTTTGCTCCCTATCGCGGCATGGTGATCTCGGAACTCGACCATCAGGCGGTGATGGAGCTGTACTCCATGCGCGAGGTGCTGGAAGGCACGGCGGCGGGGCTCGCGGCGCGGCACGCCTCGGACGCCGAGATCGAGGTGCTGAGGGATATTGTTTCCAACGAACTGCTCGACGCCGACAATCCGCGGCGTATCGCAAGCCAGAACAAGCATTTTCACGGCGCGCTCTATCGCGCGGCGCATAACCGCTATCTGCTGAAGACCTTGAACGTGTTGAGCGACGCCATGGCCCTACTGGGGATGACGACCATGGCAATCACCGGGCGTTCAACCACCGCGCATGGCGAGCACCTTGCGGTGGTGGCCGCCATCGAGGCCCGTGATCCGACCACCGCCGAGGCGGCAATGCGCGAGCATATCCGGATGGCTCAGCGCGCGCGCCTGCGGCTCATGTTCAACGAGGCGGCTGGCGATGCTTGACTTTATCCGGTGGTAAACTCTTCTCCGCGACCGGTTCTTGCGGCCCGTTGAAGCGACGGTCAAACTGAAGGTCACCGTTCATCGAGGTCTCCCGCCATGCTGACACAAGCTCAGGTCAATCAGTACAATGCCGACGGCTATCTTCCCGGCGTGCCGATCCTCGGGACCGAGGAAGTCGCGCGCTATCGCGCCGAATGCCTCCGGTGTTGCGGGCCGGTCATCAGCGACGGCGTGCATCGTCAACCATCGAATAGGGTGAAGCCCTATCTTCTGTTTCCCTGGGCCGCCGAACTTGTTCGTCACGAGCGTATCCTGGACGCGGTCGAAGCGCTGATCGGACCGGATATTCTGGTTTTTCACACCACTGTCTGGCTCAAGGAGGCGGGCGCCGGCAGTTTCGTGCCCTGGCACCAGGACGCGACCTATTTCGGGCTCGAGCCTCATGAGCATGTCACCGCCTGGGTCGCCCTGACACCCTCAAATCAAAAGAACGGCTGTGTTCAGGTCCTACCCGGTTCGCACCGCGCGGGGCAACGCGCGCACCGCGATGAGCGTGACCAGCGCGCCATGCTGTCGCGCGGTCAGACTCTGTCGGAATCCCTCGACGAAGCCTCGGCGGTGGATTTGCTCCTGGCGCCGGGAGAAGTGACGTTTCATCACACCCTGATGGTGCACCGCTCGGCCCCGAACCGAAGCCGCGAGACGCGCGTCGGCATCGGCATCAGTTATATCCCGGCCCGGGTGCGGCATGTCACCGAGACCAGGCTTTCGGCCACCCTGGTCCGGGGCGAGGATCGCCACGGCCATTTCGACCCGGAACCCTTGCCTCGCGTGGAAGGCGGTCCGGAAGAGATTGAGGCGCATGCCCTTTCGCTGGCCCGTTTTCACCGCGCCTCGGAAAGCATCCCGGAAATGGCGCGCGCTCATTGAACGCCGGTTGTGAGCGAGAGGCTCCATCGGATGCGTGAAATTTCGGCGCGGGAATGCTTTCCACGAGCGGATTGGCGCGTGTTTCGGGGTATAGTTCCGTTGATCCATGATTGGAGATGCCCGCCATGCCCATGACCGTGAAGCAGATTCACAAGCATTTCGTCGGTGAGATCAGCGGCCTCGACCTTCGCGAGCCGGTCGCGTCGGACGATGCCGTCGCGCTCAACCAGGCTCTCGATCGGTATGGGGTTCTGGTGTTTCGCGGCCAGCACATCACCGACGAGGAACAGCTCACCTTTACCCGGAGTTTCGGGGAGATCGAACTGGCGATCGGCGGCAACGTGACCAAACCGTCGGAACGACGTCTTGACGTCAAGCTCGCCGATGTCAGCAATCTGGATCAGCACGGCAAGGTGATGGCCAAGGATGATCGGCGCCGGATGTTCAATCTCGGGAACCGGCTCTGGCACTCGGACAGCTCGTATCGGGCGGTCCCCGCCAAGTGCTCGTTGCTGTCTTGCCGGTCAAAGCCGTCCAAGGGCGGGAATACCGAGTTCGCCTTCATGCCGGCGGCGTATGACGCGCTCGATGACGAGACCAAGGCGGAGATCGACGGGTTGGTCGCGGTGCATTCGCTGATCTACTCGCGCGGTCAGCTTGGCTTCGGTGATTTCAGCGCCGAGGAGATGAAGACCTTCGCTCCGGTGCGCCAGGCACTGGTTCGGACCAATGACTTCACGGGCCGCAAGTCGGTCTTCCTGTCCGCGCATATCGGCACCATCGTCGGCTGGGAAATGCCCGAGGCGCGCGATTTCATCCGCGAGCTGACCGAACACGCGACGCAGCCGGAATTCGTCCATGCCCATGAATGGGAGGTCGGTGACCTCGTGGTCTGGGACAACAGGCAATGCATGCACCGGGTGCGGCCCTTCAAGGACACGGACGAGCCGAGGGACATGCGTCGCACCACCGTCGCCGGTAGTGGCCAAACCGCCGAGCAAGCGGCGGATCAGGCGGCCTGAGCCCGTCCGACGATTGACGATTTCCCGGTGGCCTAGGTGTGGGTCGCGCCGCTAAGGTCACGTTCCGAATGAACCCAGGAGTCCCGCCCATGCGCCAAGTCAACACGTTGAAGCAAAAACTAGCCGCCGGAAAACCCGTGGTCGGCATGTGGGCGTCCCTGGCCTGTCCGGCGATCGTCGAGGCGGTGAGCCTATGCGGCTATGATTTCGTGATCATCGACAGCGAGCATGGGCAGATCAATCTGGAAACCACGATCGACATGATGCGGGCCTGCGCCGTCGGACCCGCCGAGGCGCTGGTTCGCGTGCCGGGCCAGGACCCTGATTATCTGAAACGCCTTCTGGACGCCGGATGCACGTCCTTCATGGTGCCGATGGTCGATACGGCTGAACAGGCCCAGGCGATTGTCGATGCTTGCCGTTATCCGCCCCGGGGAAGGCGCGGTTACGCGGCTCCGATCGTTCGAGGCTCGCGCTATGGCCTTGACGAGGACTATATCGAATGGGCGCATGAGGAACTCTTCCTCACCCTCCAGATCGAAAGCGCCGAGGCCGTGGCGAACGCGGGCGCCATCGCCGCGATTGACGGCGTGGACCAACTCTTTGTCGGCGCCAATGACCTGTCCGGCTCGCTCGGTGTGTTGACCGAGACGGCGCATCCGGATGTGCTGGCGGCGATTGAGAAGGTCAAGGCCGCCGCCGCCGCCCACGGCAAGACCCTGGGCACGATCCCGCGCGCCGACGTTTCAACGGCGGACCTCGCCAAGACCGGCTTTCTGTTGGCGGCCGGAGCCTCCGATATCTATTCGGTTTGCGACGCCGCGAGGGCCGACATCGCGGCTTTTCGCGCCGCCAATGGTTGAGTGGCGATCGCGCACGATTGAGAGAGCGACGCTAGCGCCGCCGCCCCGCTTGGTGATAGGGTGCCGCCACGCGAGCACTTTCTGGCCGAGGCCGTAATGCTGACATTCATCAAGGCTTTCTTGCGGCGCCATCTGACCAAGGAACGCGCCGAGGTCGGCATGGCCTGTTGCGGCGTTGTCGCGCTGGTGACGCCCTTGCTGCTGTGGGTGTCCTGGTCCGTGAATGGCTTGAAGATCATCCTGATGGTCGGATTCGCCTCGTTCCTGCTGGCGACCTGGTTCGCGCAATACGCCGCGCCCGAGTCGGTTGACCCGAACGAGGAGCGGCTGCCGAAGCCGGGCGAGATCCCTCTGCCCGGTCAGAACGAAGCCAAGCGCGAAACCTGGCGCGATATCACCTGACGATATTGGCGCGTGGGTCTTGTAGCCAGTTGCGTTGACCAGGACCCTCGTCTCGTTCAATTGTATCAAGCTTGTCGTCGCCCTTGCGACGGCAAGGGCTTGTGCCGTGTGCGTAGACCGCGCGGGAGATTTTCAAGCCTCAACCGTATGAGGAATTCAGTTGCCGGCCTTCGCCAGGGCGACGGTTAATGGACATCGTGGCGAGAGTTTTCAATATCGAAACTCGATCCTACGACCGAGGTCGGCGAAGCTTTTCGGCGCGTATTCGGTAGCGGGGCCGCGGCAGCATCGCGCCGATAATCGCCGCCAGAATGATATAGATGAACCAGCCGACGCCGAGCCCGATCGCCCCGAATTCGGGGTCCAGGGTCAGGGTGTGGCGATAGGCTTTCCATGTCGCGGCCATGATCTCGCGGTCGCCGGATTTGACGAGCACCACCGGTTTCATGAAGCGAGAACTCGCGGCCAGTGTCTCGGCGTGGCCAGCCATCGCGACCTCACGCTCCGACAAGGCCATGATTTCCCGACCGGTCTCGCTGATGCTGGGATCGTCATTGGCGACAAGCAGGGCGGCGTAGCTGGCCATGTCCTTGTCGGACCGCTTGGCGATGGCGGTGAACTCCTGAAGCAATCGCGCGACCTCGTCCCGAGCCCCGCCCAGGCGTTGTTCGTATTCCTGGACATAGCCCGGGATCTGGCTAGCCGCGAAAAGGCCCGCCAACGCGAAACCGATCAGAAAGATGTCCCGAATGCCTCGAAGCACGCCACTACCCTTGGCTTGGTTTGGATTGCTCGTGTCGCGGGAGCCTACTCTCTATTCGGCCTCCGTCAAATCCCCGAAGCCCCGGAGTGGCATGTCCGGCGCGCGGCGGAGCCAATTGTCCTCCGCGAAGCGCGTCGCGCCGTCGATCAGGTGCAGCGTATAGGCGAGACGGGATTTCGCCGAGCGGTTCGCCTCGGAAAGATGCGGCAGGCGGCCATGCAGGATGATCAAGCTGCCCGCGGGTGCCTCCAGCGGCAGTTTTCGGTCCATCGGCCAGGGGCTCGCGTCCAAGGCCTCGGTGACCAGCACGCCGTCCCGCTCGCGAAACCGAGATTTCAGCGGTCCTCGATGCGCGCTGGGGATCGCCCATAGGCACCCGTTCTCCAGGGTCGCGTCCTCCAACGCGAACCAGAAGCCGACACAGCTTTCGGGTTCGGTGAACAGAAACGTGGAATCCTGATGGCAGGTCACTTCGCCGCCGATGCGTGGGGGTTTGCCGATGACCATGCTTTGCAACAGCAGCGGCGCGGCGACATCAAGATCCCGCGCCACCGCCGCCAGCCGGCGAGAGCGGGAGAAGGCGTCGAAGACCGGGTCGAGATCGTGCAAGGCATGACCGATCTTGTTGACGGAGCCGAAGGGCCCGTCGGGCTCGGCCTCTTCCTCCAGAAAGAAGCGGATCTTGTCACCGGACTGGCGGAAATAGTCGTCGCGGGCATGGGTGGTCGAGGTGCTGGAGAACACGCTCGGCGCCTCGCCGGGCTCGAATCCCTCGATCAATGTCACCGCGCGATCAAGCAAGGCGCGGCACTGTTCCGGCGTGGCGAAATTCTCGAGGATCAAAAATCCGTCGCGCTCCCACGCATTGGTCATGTCGGTGGAAAGACCGCCACTCTCGGATGCTTGAAAGCGTGTCGGCGTGGTCATCCGTTCGACTCCAGAAAAGAGCGGCCCTCCGACAGCGGGGCGAGGCCGAGATGCTGGGCGAGGCTTTGTCCGACATCGGCGAAACTGTCGCGGTGTCCGATATCAGCCGCCGCGATACCCGGGCCGAAGGCCAAGACGGGCACGTTCTCACGGGTATGGTCGCTTCCAGGCCAAGTCGGGTCGCAGCCGTGATCGGCGGTGATGACCGCGAGATCGCCGGGCCGCAGCAGAGTCTCGAACGCGGGCAGTCGGCGATCGAATTCCTCCAGCGCGCTTGCATAGCCGGCAATGTCGCGCCTGTGGCCGTACAACATGTCGAAATCAACGAAATTAACCAGAACCAGTGCATTGTCGGGCGCCGTCGCGGTTTCGGCCAGGAGCGTATCGAACAGCGCCGCGTTACCGTCCGCCTTGATCTCTCGACCGGTTCCCATGTGGGCGTAGATATCCCCCATCTTGCCGATGGAGATCACCGAACCGCCCGACGCCTCGTGCAGCGCGAGCAGGGTCGGCGCCGGCGGCGGCACGGCAAGGTCCTTGCGGTTGCCGGTACGGCGAAAATCCTGGGGTCCCGAGCCGATAAACGGGCGGGCGATGACCCGGCCGATGTTATAGCGCTCCACACGGGCGCGGGCGACGCGGCAGAGCTTGTACAGCCGCTCGAGGCCGAAATGTTCTTCATGCGCGGCGATCTGCAGAACACTGTCGGCGGATGTGTAGAAGATCGGCTTGCCGGTGGCGATGTGCTCGGCGCCCAGTTCCGCGATGATCTCGGTGCCGCTGGCGTGGCAATCCCCGAGAACCCCCGGCAGACCCGCCTCGCGGATGATCGCGTCGGTGAGCGCGGCGGGGAATGTCGGAACGGTCTTGGGGAAATATCCCCACTCAAAACGAACCGGCACTCCGGCCAGTTCCCAATGCCCGCTGGGCGTATCCTTGCCGAGGCTTTGCTCGGAGGCGAAGCCGTGACGCCCGCGCGGCGTGTCCGACGGGTCTGAACCAGGCAGGTCCTCGCCCCGGCTCGCGGTCGCGGCGGCGGCAAGACCGAGACGAGAGAGGTTCGGCAGGGCGAGAGGGCCGGAGCGGTCGGTTGTATCCGCCTCTCCGCGGGCGCAGGCCTCGGCGATATGGCCGAGCGTATCCGCGCCGACATCGCCGAACCGCTCGGCGTCCGGCGCCGCGCCGATGCCGAGGGAGTCCAGAACCAACAGAAACGCCCGGCTCATCGCCTCGCCTCGATGCGTTCTAGCATGATCGGGTTGTCGGATGGCGCCGTGTCGGAGATCCGAAATGCCTCCGCGAGGCTCGCGGCGGCGCGCGCGGCCGTCGCCTCGTCGCGGGCATGGACAAGCGCCAGCGGCGCGTCATCTCGAACCCGCTCGCCAATGCCCCGAACCTCCGACAGACCGACCGCCGGATCGATCTTGTCCTCGACCCGCCGCCGCCCACCGCCGAGAGCGACCACCGCCAGGCCGACCGCGCGGGTGTCGATTGACTGGATCACGCCGTCTCGCGCCGGCTTGGCCGCGATGACCACCGGCGCCGAGGCGAGATGGTTGTCCGGCGCGCCCAAAAGATCCTCGGGGCCGCCAAGCGCCCGAACCATGCGCGCGAAACATTCCGCCGCGCGACCGCTATCGAGCGCGGCTTGGATCTGGTCCTCGGCATCGCTGTCGCTCGTCGCGAGACCGCCTGTTCGCAGCATCTCTCGCGCCAAGGCCCGGACCACCGTGTCCAGTCTCGGCTCTCGCGCCCCGCCGGTCAGATAGTCCAGGGTCTCGCGGACCTCGAGCGCGTTGCCCGCCGTGCTTCCCAACACCTGGTTCATATCGGTCAGCAGCGCCGTGGTGGCGACCCCTGCGCCGTTGGCGACATCGACGATGGACTTGGCGAGGGTCTCGGCATCCCGGCGCTTGGCCATGAAGGCGCCGGAGCCGGTCTTCACATCCATCACCAGACCGTCCAGGCCCGCCGCGAGCTTCTTGGAGAGGATGGACGCGGTGATCAGGGGGATCGATTCGACGGTCGCCGTCACGTCCCGGATGGCATAGAGCCGCCCGTCCGCCGGCGCGAGGTCCGCTGTCTGGCCGATGATCGCGCAGCCGGTCTCGGCGACAACCCGTTGGAAGGTTTCGATATCCGGGGTGCTTTGATAACCGGGAATGCTGTCCAGCTTGTCAAGGGTCCCGCCGGTATGACCAAGGCCGCGGCCAGAGATCATCGGCACATGCCCGCCGCACGCCGCCACGATCGGAGCGAGCATCAGGCTTACCTTATCGCCGACGCCGCCGGTGGAATGCTTGTCCAGGATCGGGCCGCCGAGCTTGTCGCGATCCCAGGTGATCACCCCGCCCGAATCCCGCATCGCTCGGGTCAGCGCGATGGTTTCCGCCGTGGTCATGCCATTGAGCAAAATCGCCATGGCGAAGGCCGCGACCTGGCCATCTCCGGCGGTTCCATCGGATATTCCTTGGACGAATTCCTGGATCGCGCCGTCATCCAGCGTGCCGCCGTCACGCTTTGTTCGGATGATCTCTTGGTAAAGGATCATGACCCGGCGGCCCCGAGTTCAGCCAGAAAGCCGACAAGCAATCGACCCATGTCACCGGCGAGCGCGCCGCTTTGTACTAGGGTATGGGCGTGATCCAGCGCCTCCCCCTCGACCATTCCGGCCGCGAAGTTAGTGATGCCGGAAATCGCCGCGACCCGCATACCGCAATGCCTGGCGGCGAGAACCTCTGGCACGGTCGACATGCCCACCGCGTCGGCACCGAGGATACGAAATGCCCGGATCTCCGCCGGTGTCTCGAAACTCGGGCCGGGCACCCAAAGATAGACACCCTCGGCGAGATCGATGCTTGTCGTGGTCGCCGCGCGTTGGAGGGCCGCGCGTAGGTCCGGATCATAGGCCGCGCTCATGTCGAGAAATCTTGGGCCGATCGCCTCGTCGTTGGGGCCGATCAGCGGGCTCATCCCCGACCAGTTTATATGGTCGGTGATCGCCATGAGCGCCCCGGCGCGAGGTCATCGCGAAGGCCTCCCGCGGCGTTGGTCAGAACCAGGATCTCCACCCCCGCCGCTTGCAGCGCCCGCGCGGGGAGCGCCAGATCGGCCATGGCGTGGCCTTCATAGGCATGGGCGCGGCCTTGCAGGATCATCACCGCCGCGCCGGCGAGTTCTCCCGATACGACACGTCCGGCGTGCCCGGAGACGGTCGGACGGGGAAAACCCGGAAGATCGGCATAATCGATAACAGTGGGTTTCTCGATCAAATCGCCTACGGCGCCGAGCCCACTGCCGAGAACCACCGCCACCGATGGAACCCGTCCCGAATGGCGATCACGAATGACGGCGCCGACCGTTTCATGGCGAGGGGCCATGGTTCACTCCCTAGGAACACAGGCGTAAATCTCGCATGGGGATGCCTGACAAGCCAAGCGGCAAGGGCTAGGATCGCGGCCATGAGGCTGTTTTCCAACCACGCGCGCCCGGTCCATCTCGGCCCGCATCCGATGGAGCGATTGGCGCGCCTTGATCCGGGCGAGTCCTCCATGCGGGCGCCGAGCCGCGTGCCTTCGGCCTTCGAGAAGGAAGCCCAAGGAAACGCGGCGGGGGCCGCCGCAACTCGACCAAGCGCTGGTGGTTCGACCTGGAAATCGTCGAGGGCCGCACCCGGGCGCCGAGGATCGGGACCAATGAGCGGGACCTCAATTTCGCGAATATCCTCCGCCCCGAGGACGAGAAGATCGCGCACTATCCGGCGGACATGAACCCGGTCCCCGACCAGAAGGAACCCCTGCCACCGGACCGCAAGGAAGCCCTGCGCCGCGCCCGCCGAGCCGAAAGCCCGGACCAGGCGCGCCGCCGATTGGGCCTGTCCTCGGTTACTTTTCTCAAGTCACTAGCGCGCGGTCACGCCGCCGTCGACCACCATGCCCGAGCCGGTCATGAAGCTGGAATCGTCCGAGGCCAGGAACACGATGCCGTTGGCGATGTCGTCGGGCACGCCGAGGCGTCCGATCGGGTGGGTCGACAGCGCCACGTCACGGGCCTTGTCGACATCGTTGCTGCCGGTCTGCTCGGCCCGGGCAACGAAGGTCTGATCGCCCATATCGGTCTGAATCACGCCGGGATGGATCGAGTTGACTCGGATTTTGTAGCCCTTGCGCGCCAGGTTCAGCGCGGTGGATTTGGTGAACAGGGTCACGCCGCCCTTTGTCATCGAATAAAGCGGGTCCAGCTCGGAGCCGACCAGCCCGGCGATCGAGGCGAGGTTGACGATGGCGCTACCCTTCGGACTTTTCTCGCCGGCCCGGCGCAGGGCGTCGACGCATTGCTTGGTGCCGAGCCAGACGCCGGTCATGTTCACCGCCGCCAGTTTGTTCCATTCCTCCATGGATACGTCCATGAAGTCGCGCCCGAGAAACAGTCCGGCGTTGTTCACCAGAATATCCAGACCGCCGAACTTCTCCTCGGCCAAGGCGACCGCGGCGTCCCAATCCGCCTCGGAGGTGACGTCCAACCGGATGAACGCGGCGTTGTCGCCGAGCGCCTGCGCGGTTTCCTTGCCCTGGCTTTCAAGCACGTCGCCGATGACGACCTTGGCGCCCGCCTCGACCATAACCTTCGCCGTGGCGCCACCGATGCCGCGGGATCCGCCGGAGATCAGGGCGACTTTTCCGTCCAAGCGATTCATGAGGATTCCTTTCGAGGATTGTATTTCCGTGTCACCCGCGCGCGGGCCTCGGCGAAACACTACGCCCGCCACGGCGGCGGCCCAAGCCCGGTTGAGAGCGGTTCGAAAAACATCGCGGACCGGATTCGTCCCTTTCCTGACCATGCGGCTTGCGACCGCCCGCCGAAGTGTATACTTTCCGTGCCCTACGGTGTCAGAGAACACCGAGGGGAAACCAAACGATAGGGTGGGCATGGCCGAGTCCGCGAATGCCGGGGGAAATCCGCCGGCGGGGGAAAAAATTCTCGAAGTGCGCGACGTCGCGGTTCATTTCGGCGGGATTATCGCGCTGGATGGCATCAGCTTCGATATGCGCAAGGGCGTCATCCAAGGTTTGATCGGCCCGAACGGCGCCGGCAAGACGACCTTGTTCAATTGCCTGAGCCGTCTCTACATTCCGACTTCCGGCGACATCCTGTTCGAGGGTCAATCGATCCTGAACACGGCGCCGCACAAGATCGCCGATATCGGTATCGGACGGACCTTTCAGAACCTGGCGCTGTTCCGCACCATGTCGGTGCTCGACAACATCATGGTCGGCGCGCATTGCCAAAGCTCCAGCGACTTTCTCTCCAACGCGTTCCGCCTGCCTTGGGTGAGCCGCGAGGAGAAACAGCTGGAGGATCAGGCCTGGGATCTGATCGAGTATCTCGAGCTCGGCGACGTGGCGCATACGCCGGTCGGCGGCCTGCCCTTCGGTACCCAGAAGCGCGTCGAGATGGCCCGTGCCCTGGCGGCGCAACCGAAAGTGTTGTTGCTGGACGAACCGGCCGGCGGCCTCAACCACGACGAGGTCGAGGAGCTCGGCGGCCTGATCAAGCAGATCCGCGACGACCGGCACATGACCGTGCTCCTGGTCGAGCATCACATGAGCCTGGTGATGAGCGTCTCCGATCAGGTCGTGGCGATCGATTTCGGCCGCAAGATCGGCGAAGGAACACCCGAAGAGGTGCAACAGAATCCCGAGGTTATCCGGGCGTATTTGGGCACGACGAACTGATGGCATTGCTCGAAGTCAACAATCTCTCCGCGTTCTACGGGCCGATCCAGGCCCTCAAGGGTATCAGCTTTTCGTTGGAGGAAGGCAGCGTCACCACCATTCTCGGCGCCAATGGCGCGGGCAAGACAACGACCTTGCGATCGCTTTGCGGGATGGTGCGGACCGAGGGAAGCGTCGCCTATCTGGGGGATGAAATCTCCGGCAAGCCGACCGAACAAATCGTCTCCGCCGGCGTCGCCCATGTTCCGGAGGGCCGCGGCACCTTCACCCGCGTGACCACCGAGGAGAACCTCCTGCTCGGCAGCTATACGCGCCGCGACAAGCAGGCGATGAAGGAAGACCTGGAGACGGTCTACACCTATTTTCCGCGTCTGAAGGAGCGCCGGGATCAGCAGGCAGGCACGCTTTCGGGCGGTGAGCAACAGATGCTCGCGGTCGGTCGGGCGCTGATGCTGCGTCCCAAGCTGATGCTGTTGGACGAACCGTCCTTTGGTCTGGCGCCGCTGATCGTCGAGGAGCTTTTCGGCATTCTCAAGCGGATCAACGAGCAGCAAAAAGTCAGCATGTTGCTGGTCGAGCAGAACGCCACCCTGGCGCTCAACCTTGCCGACCACGCCTATCTCCTGGAGACCGGAAACGTGGTTATCTCCGGCACCAGCGATGAAATCGCCGCGGACGAAACCGTTCGCCGTTCCTATCTCGGCTACTAGACACGCGGAACCAGGCACGAATCATGGATCTCTTTCTGCAGCAAACCCTAGACGGCTTGGCGACCGGCGCGATCTACGCCTCGCTGGCGCTGGCCGTGGTGATGATCTATCAGGCCATCGATCACTTCAATTTCGCCCAGGGCGAGATGGCGATGTTCTCGACCTTCGTTGCCTGGCAGCTGATCGCCTGGGGCATGCCCTTCTGGTTCGCCTTCCTGATCTGCCTGGTGCTCTCGTTCATCGGCGGAATGCTGATCGAGCGGATCGTGTTCGCGCCGATCCATGATGCGCCGGTCTTGAGCCACATCGTGGTGTTTATCGCGCTGACCCTGATTTTCAACGCGTTGGCCGGGTTCATCTGGGACTTCACCATCAAGGAATTCCCGAGCCCGTTCCCGGCGAAACTGCCGTTCGAGACGAATTTGATCGGACCGCATGAACTAGGCGTCGTGGTGATAACGCTCTTCATGCTCGGCCTGATCTACGTGTTCTTCCGCTTCACGTCGGTCGGCCTGGCCATGCGGGCCGCCGCCGCCAACCCGATCTCCGCCGCGCTTGTCGGCATCAGCGTCAAGAAGATGCTGGCCCTCGGCTGGGGTCTGGCGGCGCTGGTCGGCGCCGTCGCGGGCATGATGATCGCGCCGAAGGTCTATCTCGAGCCAAACATGATGCTCGGCATTCTGCTCTATGGTTTCGCGGGCGCGGTCGTCGGTGGCCTTACCAGCCCGGGCGGCGCGGTAATCGGCGGATTTCTCATGGGGGTCCTGGAGAATCTCGCCGGCACCTATGTCATCGGTAGTGAATTGAAGCTGACCTTCGCGCTTGTCGTGATCGTGGCGGTGTTGTTGTTCAAGCCGGCCGGATTGTTTGGCCGCGTGGTCGTGCAGAGGGTTTGATCGATGGCGAGTTTGGATCAACAAGCGCCTGCTTCCCGGGCCAATCCGGCGGACAGCTATGAGCTCTACGGCGTCAAGCTACCGGCGCTTCGCATGTGGGCGATCCTGATCGGGATCTTCCTGGCCCTGGTTCTGCCGCTCGTGGTTTCCAATTTCGCGGTTTTCCAGATGACCCAGGTCCTGGTTTACGCGATCGCGGTGCTCGGCCTGAATCTTCTGACCGGCTATAACGGGCAATTCTCGCTGGGACACAGCGCGTTCTACGCCCTCGGCGCCTATACCGCGGCGATCATGATCGACCGCTACGATTTCGCGTTATATTGGACCATCATCCCCGCCGGGATCATCTGCTTCATCGGTGGCTTCCTCTTTGGACTTCCGGCCTTGCGCCTGGACGGACTTTATCTGGCGCTGGCGACCTTCGCGCTGGCCGTCGCGACGCCTCAACTGCTGAAATACGAGCATTTCGAGGAGTTCACCGGCGGCGTCCAGGGCATCGACGTGTTCAAGCCGGACTCTCCGGTTGAATGGCTGAACGCGGACCAGTTCCTGTATTACTTTGTGCTGTTCTGCGGGGTGCTTTTGATCATCGGCGCGTGGAATCTGGTACGCGGGCGGACCGGTCGGGCGATGATCGCGATTCGCGACAACCCCATCGCCGCCAAGACCATGGGGATCAACACCTCGCTGTACAAATCGACAACCTTCGGCGTCAGCGGCGCCTATACCGGCATGGCCGGAGCCCTGGGCGCGATCGTGGCGGAGTATGTCGCGCCGGACAGCTTCACCTTCTTCCTCGCGGTCTGGTTCCTGGTCGGCATGGTCGTGGGCGGCCTGGCGTCGATCCCGGCGGCCATCGCGGGCGGCATTTTCATTCTCTATATGCCAAACGTTTCGGAATGGGTGATCGCGCAGTTCTTCGGCAATGATCCGAGCGCCAAGGCCTTGATCTGGGTGGCTTTCGGGCTGTTCCTGATCTTCACCGTCTATGTGGTGCCGAACGGTCTGGCCGGCTTGATACGGCGTTTTGTCGTCATGTTCGCGCGCCGTCCGGGAGAATGAAGGCCCGGTGATTGCCGGGGTGATTGGACACCGCGCCCAGGATCATTAATACTTCAAACAGAGTCCTAAAAACCGACCAAAAACCAAAACGGACCATCAGGGAGAAGCACATGAAAACCACGCACCTCATGACCACGGTGGCCGCCGCCACCCTGGCGCTTGGGATCGGCGCGGCCTCGGCGGCGAACGCCCCGGGTGTCACCGATACCGAGATCAAGATCGGCAACACCAACCCGTATAGCGGCCCGGCTTCGTCCTACGGCACCATCGGCAAGTCCGTCGGCGCCTGCTGGAACAAGGTCAATGCCGAGGGCGGCATCAATGGTCGCAAGATCAACTGGATCTCCTATGACGACGGCTATAGCCCGCCGAAGACCAAGGAGCAGATCCGTAAACTGCTGGAGCGCGACGAGGTCGCCTTCACCTTCCAGACCTTGGGCACGCCCACCAACTCGGCGGTCCACCAATACATGAACAAGAAGAAGGTCCCGCACCTCTTCGTCGCCACCGGCGCCACCAAATGGGGTCAGCCGAAGAAGTTCCCGTGGACCATCGGCTGGCAGCCGAACTATCAGACGGTCGGCGCGATTTTCGGCAACTACATCCTGCAAAATCACCCGAACGGCAAGGTCGCGATCATCAACCAGAACGATGATTACGGAAAGGACTATGTCATCGGCATGCAGCAGGCGATGGGCGACAAGTTCGACAAGCTCGTCGTCAAGCGCGAGACCTACGAGGTGACCGACCCGACCATCGACAGCCAGATCGTCAGCCTGGCGAATAGCGGCGCCGATGTGTTCGTGAACATTTCGATCCCGAAATTCGCCGCCCAGGCGATCAAGAAGATGGCGGCGATCGGCTGGAAGCCGGTCCACCTTCTGAACGACGTCGCGGCGTCGATCAAGTCGACCTACACGCCGGCCGGCCTGGAAAACTCCAAGGGCATCATCTCGGTGGACTTCTACAAGGATCCGAACGACCCGCAATGGGCTGATGATCCCGAGACCAAGGAATGGCACGCCTTCATGGACAAGTACTATCCGGATGGCGACAAGGCGAACAAGTTCAACGCCTATGGCTGGGCCGTCTGCCACACCATGATCGCGGTGCTTAAACAAGCCGGCGACGATCTCTCTCGCGAGAACATCATGAAAGAGGTCGCGAACCTGAAGGAAGTGAAGATCCCGATGCTGCTCCCCGGCATGTTTGTCGACACCAGCCCGACGGACTTCTTCCCGCTCGAGCAGATGCAGATGATCCGTTTCGACGGTGAGCGGAACGTGCTGTTCGGCCCGCTGATCAGCGCCGAGACCGAATAAGTCTCAAGACCACAACGAACTCAAAGGGCCGCCGGGTATTCCAGCGGCCCTTTTTTCGTCCGCGCCCGGTATGGTGTCGGGCAAATCATGGCCGAAATCCGCGATCGAAGTTGAAATCATCGCCCCGAGGCGATAAATACCAGCCAGCTTTGGAATTTCCGAAACGGGCGTCATGTATTTTTCGACACCAGTGACTAGCTAGCCGCCTTGGCCTTGCCGGGCCCAGGCGGCGGATCCGAGACGGCCCGGCTATGCCGGCGCCGCGAACGGCATTTCCGAGAACTCCATATCGCTAGCCCGTTTCGTCGAGAGGACGACCCAATGCCCAACATTACCCTGCCGGACGGAAGCGTCCGTAGTTTCGATAAACCCGTCAGCGGCGCCGAACTGGCCGCCGATATCGGCCCCGGTCTCGCCAAGGCGGCGATGATGGTGGTCGTCGATGGCGAGGAGCGTGACCTGTCCCGCCCGATCGAGAATGACGCCCAGGTATCCATCGTCACCCGGCGCGACGAGGCGGCGCTGGAGCTGATCCGCCACGACACGGCTCATGTCATGGCCGAGGCGGTGCTGGAGCTGTTTCCCGAGGCCCAGGTCACCATCGGCCCGGCGATCGAGAACGGCTTCTACTACGACTTTTATCGCGAAACCCCGTTCACGCCGGATGACCTCGCGGTTATCGAAAAGCGCATGCATGAGATCGTCGACCGTGACGAGGAAATCGTCCGCGAGGTCTGGAGCCGCGACGAGGCGGTCGAGCACTACAAACAAGTGAACGAGCCCTTCAAGGTAGAGCTCGTCGAGACGATCCCGGCGGATGAGCGGATCTCGTTCTATCGCCAGGGCAACTTCCTGGATCTCTGCCGGGGCCCGCACGTGCCCTCGACCAAGCATATCGGCCATGCCTTCAAGCTGATGAATCTGGCGGGCGCCTACTGGCGTGGCGATTCAAAACGCCCGATGCTGCAACGGATCTACGGCACCGCCTGGGCCGACGAAAAGCAGCTCAAGGCCTATCTTCACATGCTGGAGGAGGCGGAGAAGCGCGACCATCGCCGTCTCGGGCGCGAGTTGGACCTGTTCCATCTCCAGGAAGAGGCGGTGGGCTCGATCTTCTGGCACCCCAAGGGCTGGACGCTGTACCGCGAGATCGAAAAACATGTCCGACGCCGTCTCGAGGCCGGCGGCTACGAGGAAGTGAAGACCCCCCAGCTTGTCGACCGCGCGCTCTGGGAGGCCTCCGGGCATTGGGAGAAGTTCCGCGAGAACATGTTCGTCGCCGAAAGCGAGGATGACCGCACTTTCGCGCTTAAGCCGATGAATTGCCCTGGCCATGTCCAGATCTACAAGCAGGGCATCAAGAGCTATCGCGATCTGCCT
Source organism: Alphaproteobacteria bacterium (assembly GCA_038118725.1). Lineage (GTDB taxonomy): Bacteria > Pseudomonadota > Alphaproteobacteria > Thalassobaculales > Thalassobaculaceae > JADHLJ01. The sequence continues at coordinate 23,341 of JAYOIK010000005.1, forward strand.
CTGCGCATGGCCGAGTTCGGTTCCTGCCACCGCAATGAGCCGTCCGGCGCGCTGCACGGCATCATGCGGGTCCGCGCCTTCACCCAGGACGACGCTCATATCTTCTGCGCCGAGGATCAGATCACCGCGGAGAGCATCGTTTTCTGTGACCTGCTGCGCAAGATCTACAAGGATTTCGGCTTCGAGGACATCCATGTGAAATTCTCGGATCGGCCGGAGGTCCGGGCCGGCGACGACGCCACCTGGGATCGGGCCGAGGCGGCCCTGATGGATTCCTGCAAGGCGGCGGGGCTGGAAACCACCTTGAACCCGGGCGAAGGCGCGTTCTATGGGCCGAAGCTCGAATTCGTGCTCCGCGACGCCATCGGGCGTGACTGGCAATGCGGCACCCTTCAGGTTGATTTCGTCCTGCCGGAGCGGCTCGACGCGACCTATGTCGCCGAGGATGGCTCGCGCCGGCGGCCGGTCATGCTGCACCGGGCGATCCTGGGATCGATGGAGCGCTGGATCGGCATTCTGATCGAGCAGTATTCCGGGCGCTTTCCGCTCTGGCTATCGCCGGTCCAGGGCGTGGTGGCGACCATCACCAATGACGCCGACGGCTACGCGGACAAGGTGCTGGAGGCTTGCAAGGCGGCGGGACTGCGCTTCGGCAAGGACGTTCGCAACGAAAAGATCAACTATAAGATCCGCGAACATAGTCAGGCGAAAATCCCGGCGATCCTGGTGGTTGGCGCCCGCGAGGCCGAGGAAGGCACCGTCGCGATCCGCCGACTTGGCGGCAAGCAGCAAGAAATCCTTGCGCTTGACGAAGCCATTCATAGACTACGGGAAGAGGCGACTCCTCCGGCTTGAGGATCGGACCTCGAAGATACGCAACGTGAACCGACAAAGGAGGCGTTAGATCGCCAGGCCACCAATGAATCACCAGCCGGTCAAGGATGGCCCGCGGGTGAATCGCGACATTACATCGATCGAAGTTCGCTGCATCGCTCCGGACGGAGAGCAGCTTGGAGTCATGAAAACCTTCGCGGCCCTGGCCGAGGCGGAGAATCACGGGCTCGATCTCGTGGAGGTATCGCCGAACGCCGACCCGCCGGTCTGCAAGATCCTCGACTATGGGAAATTCAAATACGAAGCCCAGAAGAAGAAGAACGAGGCCAAGAAGAAACAGCGGGTGATCGAGGTCAAGGAGATCAAGCTGCGTCCGAATATCGACGAGCATGACTATCAGGTCAAAATGCGCAACGTGAACAAGTTCCTGAACGAAGGGGACAAGGTCAAGGTCACCCTGCGCTTCAGGGGCCGCGAGATGGCGCATCAGGATCTCGGTGTGGCGGTCTTGAATCGGGTCAAGGGAGATACCGAGGAAATCGCCAAGGTCGAGGCCTTCCCGCGCCTCGAAGGCCGTCAGATGGTCATGGTGATCGCGCCGAAGTAAGCCCGGCCCTGCCCGCTGGAATACCGTGCCGGGTCGCGGGAACATGGAGTTTCGGATGTCCTTGCGACCGGTGAACCACCCCGATATTCCGGATGAGCGAACCGGCGTGCTGCTGATCAATCTCGGCACGCCGGACGCGACGGATTTCTGGTCGGTTCGCCGCTATCTCAAGGAATTTCTCTCGGACCCCCGGGTGATCGAGGTGAACCGCGTGCTCTGGTGGGGCATTCTAAATCTGATCATTCTGAACATTCGTCCCGGGATCGCCGGCAAGGCCTATCGCGAGATCTGGGATACCGAAACCGACGAGTCGCCGCTACGCCGATATACCCGCGAGCAAGCGGTCGGTCTCGGCGCGCGCCTCGAGGCGGCGGGCCATGGCTTGGACGTGGACTGGGCGATGCGCTACGGCAACCCGTCCATCGCCGACAAGCTGGAGGCGATGCGCGCGCGCGGGTGCCGCAAGATCCTGCTCGTCGCGCTCTATCCGCAATACAGCGCCACCACCACCGCGACCGCCTATGACAAGGCTTTCGCGGCACTGACCAAAATGCGTTGGCAGCCGGCGGTACGCACGACCCCGGCTTATCCCGACGCGCCTCGATATATCGAGGCCTTGGCGAAAACGACACGGGCGCATCTCGCGGGCCTGGATTGGGAGCCGGATGTTCTGCTCGCTTCGTTCCACGGCCTGCCCAAGCGATATTTCGACGCCGGCGATCCCTATTACTGTCACTGCGCGCTGACCACGCGGCTTCTGTCCGAGGCGCTGGGCTGGCCCGACGGCAAGGTCCGGCTGGCCTTTCAATCGCGGTTCGGGCGCGAGGAATGGCTGAAGCCGTATATGCAAGAAGTGATGGCGGAGTTGCCCGGCGAGGGCGTCAAACGGGTCGCCGTCATCTCTCCGGGCTTCGTGTCCGACTGCGTGGAGACCCTGGAGGAAGTCGCGATCGGTTTGCGAGAAACCTTCTTGGAGGCCGGCGGCGAGCAATTCAGCTATATTCCCTGTCTCAACGCAGGCGAGGACGGTTTGGACGTGCTCGAGGCGGTGGTGGTAAAGGAACTCGGAGGGTGGCTGGCGGAGGCTTAGGCGATTTGCTGCCGTAACGACATCATGGCGCGGTGGAACCCGGCCTTGCCCTCGGTCGCCTGGTGTATCCGTGGCTTAGCCGTCCTTATCCTTATCGTCGGGATCTCGCTGGCGAGCGGCCCGTCTCGAGCTGATGTCGTCGCCGGAACCTGGGGCGCCGTACAGGCGGATGGAGCGCCGAAATGCGGCGGTACCACCGTTCTAGTATTCCATGACGGTCGGTATTTCCGGGTCCTGCCCAATGTCGGCTCGACCGGTGGCAATAACCAGTTGATCCTGTCGCGCTCGACCTACGCGCTGAGCGGTGACCGGTTGACCGTGGCGCCGGCCTTGTCCTTCACCAATCCCGAGCCTCGTCGCCGGTTTCTGGTGCAGCGGATCGGCGAGCCCGCCTTGGTCCTTCAGGGCAAGGAGCGCGTGACCTTCAAGCCTTGTCCCCCCATCGATCCGGCAAGTCTTGACGATGTCGTGAAGTGATGCGCCGTGTCGTCGTGGAGCGATGGCGCTTACAAGCGCCTGAGGCTCGGCACCGCGATGGCGACCACCACGGCAAGCGTGATCAGCATGGTGCCGTTGAAGGCGAAGGCGGCGGTGAGGCTGAAGGCGCCGATTAGCAGGCCCATCTCCATCTGTCCCACCGGCGAGATTCCGATGGCCAGTGACCAGGCGCCCATCGCCCGACCACGCAGCGCGTTCGGAACGCTGAGCTGGAGCATCGATTGGGTCAGGATATCCGAGGCCGTCGCCATGCCCGAGACCACGAACAGAGCCGCCATCGCGAGGCCGAAATTGTACGAGAGCGAGACCCCGATCATGGCGAATCCGAAGATCGCGATCACGCCGAGATAGGCGCGTCCCGGTCGGGCCAGCCAAGCGAAGCCGAGGGTTAGAATAAGGCTCGCCGCGACACCGCCCGCCGCGCGAGAGGCTTGAAGCTGACCGAGGCCGACGGCCCCGACATTGAAACGATCCTCCGCCAGTTCCGGCAAACCGGATTGGAAGGAGAAGCCGAACAACTCCACCGACGCTGTCAGCAAGACCAGCATCAGCAGGATGCGGTTGCGGCGCAACTCCCCGAGATACTCCGCCAGGTTACGCCGGATCGGGGCTCTGTCCGCCGGCGCCACCGAGGCGCGACCGGGGCTTTCCAGCGTCGTGACCAGAAACCAGGAAAGCGCGTGCCCGGCGGCCAGGGCGAGGAACGCCGCCGACGCGCCCGCGACCTCCATGACCGTCCCGGCGGCGAGGGAGCCCATGAGCTGACCGGACCTAAGTCCCAAATTCAAGGTTCCGAGAGCGGTGACGATCGCCTTGCCGCCGATCAGGTCATAGGCATAGCTGACCCGCACCGGTTGATGCATGGCCCGCAGCGCGCCGAGAACGGCGCTTGCCGAGATGATCATCCAAAGCGCGTCGAACCCGGCGGCAAGCGCGGCGGCAACGGCGACCTGGGCGGCGATGAAACCGAGCTCGAGAAACTTGAGCATGCGTCGGCGGTCCATCCAATCGGCCACCGCCCCGGACAATGTGCCGGCAATGAATAACGGCATGTAATAGGCCGCCAGCGAGGTCGCGACCCATTCCGATGAACCGGTCAGGCGGTAAACCAGCAGGCCGAGGATCACCTGCTCCCCGGCCATGCCGGCGGCGCTGAAGATCTGCGCCGTCCAAAGCCGGCGGAAATCCACTTCCTGGCCGAGCGGTCCGGCCTTGACGGCGCCGACGAGACGAGAGAGAGGCGAGGGCATGGGCTGGGTTTCCAAACGCGGGCGGCTATGAAACAGGCCGACGCGACTGATCTAACTACCATGCGGGGCCAGGAAATCGATGCGAAATTCCGGCGAGGGAAATCTTCAAGACCGCGCGAGCGACTTGCGCGAACCCCCGGTGATGCTCATATGATTCGGAATGCGCGGACCGGGACAACGAACTGACCAGCGGCGACCCTTGCGATCCAGGATTCGCCGGGGTGTCTTCGTCATATTGGCGATCATGTTCCTGCCGCTGACGATAAGCTATGGAATACGAACGGCGGAGGGGGCCTTGCATTGGAGTGAGGCGCGGCGCGACAGCAGCCGCCAGGCGCCGGATCCGGCCAAGGAGTTTCAGCCGGTGGTTCAGGTCTATGCGGGCCGGGCCTGGGGCTGGCGCGGGGCCTTCGGGGTGCATACATGGATCGCCACCAAGCGGCGCGGCGCGGACCACTATGTCCGACGCGAGGTGATCGGCTGGGGCGTGCGCTACGGCAACGAGGCGGTCCGGGTCGGGCGCGGGGTGCCGGATGCCTATTGGTTCGGCTCCAGGCCAGAGCTGCTGGCGGATATGCGCGGTCCCGAGGTCGAGGCCTTGATCGACCAGATCGAGGCGGCGAGCGCGAAATATCCCTACAACGATCGTTATACGGTTTGGCCCGGGCCGAATAGCAATACTTTCACCGCCTTTGTCGCGCGCCAGGTTCCGGCGTTGCGGATCGACCTGCCGCCGACCGCGATCGGCAAGGATTATCTACCGCCGACCCGCCCGGTGGCGATGAGCCCGAGCGGTACCGGCGTGCAGCTCTCGGCCATCGGCCTCGCCGGCGTAATGGTGGCGCTGGAGGAGGGGGTGGAGATCAATCTCCTGGGTCTGACTTTCGGTGTCGACCTGAACCCACCGGCGCTGAAACTGCCGGGCATCGGGCGGATCGGGAGCCAATGAACCAGAGCTGGAGCGAGGCGGATACCGCGGTTTTCCTCGATCGCGGCAAATATTACGTGCCGGAGCGGGAGATCCAGATCCAAGTGATCTCGAGCTTGCTGGGTAGTCAGCCGGCATCGATGCGCATTGTCGAGCTTTGCCCCGGCGAGGGATGGTTGACCCAGGCGCTGTTGGAGCGTTTCCCCGAGGCCACGGTCCTGGCCTTGGATGGCTCGCCCGCGATGCTGGATAGCACTCGCGCCGCCGCCGGGTCGCATGCCGTGAGGCTGGAGACCCGGGCTTTTGATCTGCTGGCCGAGTGTTGGCGCGATCTCGACGGCGGAAATGTTCACGCCGTGGTTAGCTCGCTTGCGGTGCATCATCTTGATGGCGGAGAAAAACAGCGCCTTTTCAATGACATAAACGCAGCCTTGGCGCCCGATGGAATCTTCGTGCTGGCCGATCTGACCGAGCCGCCGAGTGAGGCCGGGCGTTGCGTCGCCGCCGAGACATGGGACCTGGAGGTTAAGCGCCGGGCCATGGAGATCGATGGAAATACGAATATTTTCAAGGCCTTCGAGGAAGACGAGTGGAACTACTATCGCCATGTCGCGCCGGGTTCCGACCCGGTCGATAAACCCTCTAGTTTGGTCGAGCAGGTGACCTGGTTGGGCGAGGCGGGATTCCGTCATGTCGACGTGCATTGGATGAAGGCGGGGCACGCTATCATGAGCGGCCGCAAGGTCTAGTCCATACCGGACAAGGTCGCCGGATTGTGCATTATAATGCATATATTTTTGGTGATTTTTGACGCCGGATCGTGGTTTGCCGGCTAAATCCCCTTTAACTCGACGCCGTTTCCCTCCGGATCGGTGAGGTAGATCGACGGACCGTCGCCCTCGGCCCCGAAGCGGGTGACCACCTCGCCGGACTCGATTCCGCGGGCCGAGAGATAGGCGCGAATCGCCTGGGGATCGAAATCGCGTATCTTGAGCGCGATGTGATCGACATTCCGGCCTCCCGATGCCAGATCGGGTCCTGGCCCGGCGCCACCGGCCTGTCCAAGTTTGCCGTCCAGGGTTATCAGATCGATCATCGAGCCACCGGCGTCGAGATGGTAGAGCCCGAGCGGCTCGTTATGCTTGGCGAGGTGGCAACCGAGAATGTCGCGATAGAAACCCAGCATCGCGTTGATGTCGCGAACCCGGAGCACAATGTGATCCAGCCCCGCCAATTCGAGTGGGTTTTTCATCGCCGTCTCCCTCGTGGTCGAGCTTGTCGATCGCGGTTACGGTAGCAGGATGCTGGTCTGCTCGGCTAGCATGAGCGGGGGAGTGAATCATGGCAACGCTACGCGAGATAACCGAGAGCGAGGCGACGGGGGAGATCGCGCGGATCTATGAAGAGATCCGCGAGGCCTATGCCGCGCCCTATGTTTCATCACTGTTCCGCCACTTGGCGACCTATCCGGGATTGCTGGAATGGGCCTGGGGTTTCACCCGTCCGGCCTTTGTTTCGGGCTTGATCCAGCATACCGGCTGGGACCATGTCGATGTTTCGGCGCTACCCGCCCTACCTCCGCTTTCCCGAGATGATCTGCGCGCGCTTGGGGTGACCGGCGCCGACGAGGGGGTGATCCGCGATGTGTGCCGTACCTTCACGCGGGTTAGCCCGATCAATCTGGTGTTCGCCGGATGCCTTGCCCGGGTTCTGCGAGACGAAGCCGGTATGATGGCCAGTGTCGCCGCTCCCTCGTCGCGTCCTCTTCCAGAGGATCTGCCTCAGTTGCCGAGCATGGTGCCTTGGGAGGAACTCGGCCTGGAGCGCCGCGCGGTTGTCGACGTTTTCGAGACCGAGTTGGCCGGCGAGGCCTTTGTCCCCGGGCTCTACCGGATCCTCGCGCATTGGCCCGGTTATCTCGCGCGGGTGGCCGTGGTCCTGGGGCCTAGCCTGTCCGACCCCCGGGTTCTGGCGACATGCGAGGAGATCGCCGACCGAGTCGTGGACACGGCGCCCGAGATTCTCGCCACGCTCTCGGTGCCCGAGAGACCGGCGCCGATCGATGCCCGCGAAAGTGAACTCGTGCTCTCCGCGATCAAGACCTATCGCGGCACCAGCCCGCAGATGGTCGGTTTCGGCACAATGTTGCTGAACGCCCTTCCCGCCGAATGAGGCCGAGAGCTTGACGGCATCCGAGCATCGAGACGCGCCTTACCGCGCGGATTGCGATCGTTGCTTCGGGTTGTGTTGCATCGTCATGGCGCATCTCCCAAGTAACGGGTTTCCCGAGGAAAAACCGGCGAATAGCCGCTGTCGAAACCTGACCCGGGAAAACCGATGCGCCGTTTTCGCTACTCTGGAGAGCGAAGGATACAAGGTTTGCCGCGCTTATGATTGTTTCGGCGCGGGGCCGATGGTATCGGCATGGATCGAGGCGGATGGCGCCGGCCCGCCCACGCCGAGGCGATTGGAGGAGTTCCGCGTCCTGTCGCGGTTGCGGCTCCTGGCGGTAGCCGCCCGGGAAAGAGGGCTCGGGAAAGACCGCGGGATGGCGCGTGTTTTCGAGGCGCTGGATGCGGTTGGCGCTCGATATCGCCGGGCTTCGGATTTGTCCGTGGATCCAATGACGCGTGATATTCTGCGCGAGAACGAAAGTTGGATCGCGGAAGTTCTGTTTGGATTGGCGGAACGGGACTGATGAGATTGTCCACGAATCGTTGGGATCCCGGACGATTCGCGGCTGTCCCGAGGAAGACGAACCGTGGGCGAGTTCGTGATTTGAACAATTGACAGGGTTTTCGAACAACCTTGGGATCCTTGGATCGCGGTAGACGGTTTGCGAGGATCAATGTCGTTTTTCTGGATGTAGAATCATGATTTCATGGAATAAATAGGCTTCTGAATTTCTGGTTTTGGCGATTGCCCCAAGAATTTTAGTCTTTGCCTTTTAAGCGTCTCAATAACTACTTTTTATCAAGACAAAATAGAATGTAAGATGCGTGCATTCCACAGATGTTTCGAAATCAATTTTGAAAAATAAGTACAATCTTTACGATTGCGAAAAAAATGAATTGTATAGGGATAAGTGTGCGCTGGCGAATTCGCTCATGTAGAGCCCCAAAGCGCTCTAAGTCTTTGCAAATCTCAAGAGATTACGGTATAGCCTTTAAAAAATCATTGAAGGGCGTTGAAAAATGACTCGAACGGTTCGCAACGTCGAAATTTCCGGGCACCGAACCAGTTTTCGTTTGGAAGAGCCGTTCTGGCGCGCCGCGGCCGCTTGCGCCCAGGAGCGCGGGATGACCATCGGCCAGCTCTTCACGGATGTTGTCGAGGAATGTCGGGATCATAAGGCGACCATGTCGTCGATGGTTCGGACTTATCTGATTTGCCATTTTCGAGACCGCGTGGTCGGTGGGAGGGCCAATTGAGCGTTAGGGTCGCAACCGAGCAGGTTCGCCGTAACCTGGAAATCGCCAAACGTCGGACGTCTTTCGCCTTGGAGGCCGGGGTCTGGGATGCCTTGGTGGATATCTGCCGCATGGAAGGCGTCAGCGTTGATGAACTCTGCGAACAAATTGTCGCGGAGTCCAAGGACGTGAGCATGGCCTCGGCCATTCGCACCTATGCCCTGGAGTATTTCATGGACCGCGCCGGCGAGGACCAGCGGGTTGCCTAGACCGGCTTTCTGGCCAAGACCGCGAAATCCCGCGGTCCGTACAACATCAAGGTCGCGTGCCGGGGCAGGTTGGCTTTCGCCGCGACTTGTTCATATTCCGGTTCGGGGTGCAGCCGCGCCACCCGAATATCGCTGAAACTGGCATGTTCCACCATTAGAGTAAGAAGTTCCGGCGCCAGGGGCTTCAGATGCGTCGGATCAATGTGGAATTTCCACGCGCCCACCCGAAGGTTTTCCGGGTTCGGTGTTTCTAGGATCAATCTTCCCCCGGGTTTCAGCACCCGCGCCGCATGGGTCAGGAGCAAAACCTGAGCCGAGAAGTCGAAATGCTCGATGACATGCAGCGCGATGACGACATCAAGTGAGCCATCCGGGCGATCGGCTAGAAACTCGAGGATATCGGCGATCACCACCTCCTGGCCGGCGATGTCGGCGCCGCGCGTCTGTTCCGCGTTTGAATCGACCCCGATCGCCCGAATGCCGGCCCCGGCGAGAGCCGATAGGAGCTCACCCCGGCCACATCCCAGATCCGCGACCTTGAAGTCCGCCCAAGCCGCCTCCGCAAGAGCCGCGCGATAGCCGGCGATCTCGGTGGCGTAGGGTTGAACCCGCGCGCGAACCGACGCTTCGTCACCGCGATACCGGTCTTCCAACAGGCGATAGAACGCCGGGTCGACCCGAGTTGTCGATGAACGGCCGCGATTGAGATCCGCGACCTCTTCCTCCAGCGCCCGAAGTCGCGCCTCCAGCGCCTGGATCCGGGCCGCGTCCGAAACATCCGACATTGTATTGCCTTTCCGAGGCGGCTCGCTCGCGTGGTCGTGATGACCGGGATCCAAGCAACTAGTGTCGAGAGATCGGGTCCGGTCAATACTCTCATTGTCGAATATCGGTGAAAACACCGCCAGAACGTGGCTAGCGCAAGGAGATTTCAGCATGACTCTCTTCAACACCATCGCAAGGTCCGCGGTCGCGGCCGGCTTGCTCGCCATGGTTGGCGGCGGAACCGCGCCCGCGATCGCGGGTGATCAACCCATGGGCTTTTTCGTGACCAGTGTCGGAATGGGCGACGGCGCCAATCTAGGCGGTCTTGAAGGCGCCGATGCACACTGCGCCCTGCTGGCCAAGGCCGCCGGGTCCAAGGGCCGGACTTGGCGAGCCTATCTCTTGACACAGGTCGAGGGCAAACGGGGAATCTCGGCGCGTGACCGGATTGGCTTGGGCCCCTGGTACAATGCCGCCGGGGAACTGATCGCCAGCGATCTCGACGATTTGCATATCAGCCCGAACATCGTCATGCGCACCGCGCTGGACGAGAACGGCAATCGGATCAAGGGCCGTGGCGACAAGCCGAACGAGCATGACATCCTCACCGGCACCAAGGCCGACGGCACCGCCTATTTTCCGTGGGAGAAAGGTGACAAGACCTGTTCGAACTGGACCAGCAATGACAGGGGCAGCGCCACCGTCGGCCATCATGACCGGCATGGCGGCGGCAACACCTCGTGGAACGCCGCGCATAACTCCCGGGGTTGCGGCCAGGACAATCTGAGAAGCACCGGCGGCAACGGGTACTTTTACTGCTTCGCCGCGGATTGACGGCACAATGGTCGCGGATGGTAAGTTTCAGTTCTCGTTCGAAACCGCGCCATCCGCCATCACCCCCTCGGCCCGGTCCGGATAGATGATCCTTTCGGCCAGGCGATGCATCTCCTCGACCTCCTCGCGCGAGCGATAGAGCGGTCTTGTGCCCTTGATGGCCGCCAGTTGTTCCGCCTGAATATTCCGGCGGATCTCCGAAGTGAAGGAGTTCAGACGGTGATAGGCCTCGGATAAGGTCCGACCGAGCGAGGTCACGCCATGGCCCAACAGGACCACGGTGTTGGTGTCCTGGATAAACCCGGCCACCGGCGCCACGTCGGCCTCCACGTCCATATGCGCGTCGACATAGTAGGGCCACTTGCCGAGGATGAAGGGCATGTCCAGCGACAGCACCCCGACCTCGGAGAACCCGCCGCTCGCGAAGAACGCGATGGTCGCGTCGTCATGTACGTGGATCACCGCGTTGATATCCGGGCGCAGGCGCAGGATCTCTCGGTTGAGGTTGTGACCGACGCTGGTGATCCGCTCCCCATGTAACAGTTTGCTGGTGGGGATATCGGTGATCACCAGGTTTTCCGGTCCCATCTCCTCGAGCGAGATTTCGGCATGCTTGGTATAGGCCACCCCATGCTCGAAATCCGGATGCGGCGCCCTGAGGGCCATGTTGCCCAGTGTGTTGTGAATATAGCCGCGCTTGGCGACCAGGCCGGCATAGCGCAGGAATTCCTCGGCGATCGCCGGTTCGAACACGACTGGGCTTGAAACACCCGAGCTGGGCATGGCGGCTCCTTCCTTCGGCCTATCCCTTCAGCGCCCCGGCGGTACGGACCACCGCGTCGACCACCGCCTTGACCTGTCCGGCCTGGCCCTCGTCGGCCATGGTGCCGTCTTCGTTGAAGGCGTTGGCGGCGGCGCTGATCGCGACCTGTTGGGGCACCATGGTCACCCCGATGTTACCGAGGATCGAGCGCAGATGCACGAGTCCGCGCAAGCCGCCGAGCGCGCCGGGCGAGGCCGACATGATGCCGGCCACCTTGCCGCGATAGGCCGCGACCATGGCATCGTCACCATCCGGTCGCGAGACCCAGTCCAGGGTGTTCTTCAACAAGGGCGCGATCGAGCTGTTATACTCGGGCGAGGCGATGATCATGCCGTCATGGGCGAGGAAGATCTTGCGCAGCGCCCGTGCGTCCTCGGGCACGCCCGAGCCGGCCTCGACATCGCCGTCATACATCTGGAGACGGTGGTCCGCGAGATCTAGCAGGGTTACCTCGGCGCCGGCCTCGCGCGCCATCCCGGCGGCAGCGGCGGCAAGCTTTTTGTTAAAGGACGCCGCGCGGGCGCTTCCGGCGAAAACCAGGATCTTGGGCGTGGCCATGATATCTCCAGGAAAAGGGGCGGAACTGACAGGCCCACACTTAGGGTTGATAGACCCGCCGCGCAAGCGTCCGCGCGGGAAACGCTGTGTTGACCGCGCCGCCTCGGTACGGAAGCGAGACGAGGGTGGTTAGCGTTTCAACCCCGGCGCTATTGCCGGGTAGTATCTTCGCCGTGAAAGTGAGGATCAAGAGAGGATGTGTTAAAATATCCTTCCACGAAAGAGGAAAATTTTCCCAACTTATCGCAATCGAAAAGTGATCTTCTAAAAAACATCAATGTCAAACATTAAAAAAATAGGATCACTGTAAATTAAGTTTTGCTTTATATTTATTGTCAAGATAGGGTGTGATCAAATTCGTTAATAAAACAAACCCGGAAAACTTCCAATTTTCTCAAGAATTCATCCATCGCGCGGATCCGAGATCGCAAAACATCAGCCTGGTGTGTCGATCGAAGGCGTGCGGGCGGTGAATGCCAACGGGAGTGTCGCGCGCGGAAACTTGAAGGCCGCGCGTAATATGTCGTCTTCGAAAGCGATTCCTGGAAAACAAACCTAAAACCAACCGCGTGACGCGATGCGTCATGAACTTAACCCTCGGGGAGAACAGTAACATGGCGGCACCAAGTTGGACTAAACCGGCGATCATGGGCGGCATTGTTGGCGCCATCTGTCTTGGCGTTGTCGGCTTCGCCGGCGCGGGCTGGGTGACGGAAAGCAAGGCTCGTACAATGTCCGCGGACCGTTCCGCGGCCGATGTCGTTGCCGCCCTCCTGCCGATTTGCCTGCATCAGGCGGCGACCGACCCGAGATATGACACTCGCTTGGTCAGCCTCAAGGGCAAGCAGCAGGCGTTTCAGCAAACCCAATCGGTCGAGGAATGGGGTTGGGCGACGATGCCCGGATCGGAACGGGCGCGGTCCGCTCTCGCGCGGGCCTGCGCGCGGAAACTCGTTGAGTAGCCGCGAGACGTTGGGCGACAAGCTCGCTGGCCGAGACCGCCAAGCGGCGGACGACGAAGGCAGGGGCGCGTCTTGCCGGACGATCCCCCAGGGCTTCGAAGATGAAGTCCTGGTGGAGGCCCTGGAGGATATCCAGCAAAGTACCCGCGAGATCATGCGGGAGTTCAACATCGCCAGCAGCGGCATCTGCGCCATGGCTCGGGCCGCCGAGGAGTCGATCACCGATACGGCGCTTCGAGCGACCTTTCTCCGGCTGATCATCGATCTGCACGAGTTTGGCCGCGAGGCGGGGCGCCGGGGGCTATTGCCGCGCCGCCGCGCCAAGGTGGCGGCGAAGCCCGTCGATCTTGATGATGCGCTGTTTCATCTGGTCGATCGCCGGCCGGCGGACGCCGCGCTGGGCATGGTTTCCCTGGCGTTTTTCGATTCTCTCGAGGAGCCAGCGAAGCGCGCGGAGTGACGTGGAGGCGCGGGCGCTGTACTCCCAACTTGCTCCTCCCCACGCTTCGCCGTATCAAGTCTCCCAGCAATGTCACGCGAAAGCCCTTGGGGGGAGACAGGCCCATGTACGTCGTCACCGTTGAATTCGTCGTGAAGCCGGATGCCGTCGCGGCGTTCAGGCCGGCGATGCTGAAGAACGCCAAGGCCAGCCTTGAGGACGAACCCGGTTGCCGGCAGTTCGATGTTTGTTTCAGCCAGGATGATCCGGGCGCCTGTTTTCTGTATGAGGTCTATGACGACCGCGCCGCCTTCGACGCTCATCTCGCCATGCCGCACTTCAAGAGCTTCGACGCCGAGGTCGCGCCGATGTTGGCTTCCAAGGTGGTAAAGACCTACGAACTCGTACAGGGCGCTGTTCTGTCATGAGCGTCAATTCCGCGTTTCGCGTCAGCGTACTGCCCGGTGACGGCATTGGCGCCGAGGTCATTGATCCGACCGTCGAGATTCTGAAAAAGCTCGAAGACGAGATCGGTGGTTTCGCGCTTACCTACGGCAACGAGAAGGCGGGGGCGGCGCATTATGTCGAGACCGGCACGGCCTTGCCCGAGGAGACGCTGAAACGAGCGTCCGAGGCCGACGCGATCCTGCTCGGCGCCATGGGCATGCCGGATATCCGTTATCCTGATGGCCGCGAGATCGCGCCTCAGCTTGATCTGCGCGAGGAATTCGAGCTGTTCGCCGGGCTGCGTCCGGTCAAGACCTGGCCGGGCATGACCGTGCCGCTGGCCGACCCGCGCGCGCAAAGCCTTGACTTCATGTTGATCCGCGAGAGCACTGAGGGGATTTTCGCCGGTCGCGGCAAGACCCGGATGGAGGGCGACGACGCGGCGCATGACACGATGACGATCACGAGGCGCGGCTCGGAACGGTTGTTCAATTTCGCCTTTGAGCTGGCCCGCCAGCGCAAGGAGGCCGGCCACAAGGGGCAATGCGCGCTGATCGACAAGGCCAATGTGCTGGGCGGCTTCGCCTATTTTCGCAAGATCTTCGAGGAGCGGGCGGCGCATTATCCCGATATCGAACCCGCCGCCTTCTATGTCGACGCCACCGCGCTGAACATGGTGCGTCAGCCCTGGATGTTCGACGTGATGGTCACCGAGAACATGTTCGGCGATATCCTCTCGGATCTCGGCGCCGGGCTGATGGGCGGCATGGGCATGGCGCCGTCGGCTGATATCGGCGAGCATCACGCGGTTTTCCAGCCCTGCCACGGCAGCGCGCCGGACATCGTCGGACAGGGCAAGGCGAACCCGGTCGCCACCTTCCTGTCGGCGGCGATGATGCTGGATTGGCTGGGACACAAGCACGGCGTCGCGGATTGCGTGACCGCGGGCCGCGTCTTCTCGGCGGCGGTCGAGGGCGCGTTCGCCGGCGGCGAGCTCACGCCCTTCGAGCTCGGCGGACGCGACGGCACCAAACCAATCACCGACGCGGTGGTCGCCCAGATCTCATCCGGCGCGGCCCGGCGCGCGGTCGAGGGATAGTTTAGGGAGAGATCGACATGGAAGCGGCGTTACACAGTTTCTTGGCGGGAATTCCGTTTCTGCTGACGCATTTCGCGGTTTCCATCGCGATGCTTGTGGCCGGGGTTCTGGTCTATATGTGGATCACGCCACATGACGAGATGGCGCTGATCCGGGGCGGCAATACCGCCGCCGCCGTGTCCCTGGCCGGCGCCATCATGGGATTGGCGATCCCGCTCTCGATCTGCATGGCAAACAGCGCCAGCATTTGGGATATCGTGATCTGGGGGCTGGTCACCCTGGTTCTGCAGCTCGCCACCTTCAAGGTCATCGATCTCTGGCTGAAGGATCTGTCCAAGCGGATCGAGGGTGGCGAGATCGGCACCGCGATCCTGCTGGTCTCGATCAAGCTCGGCGTGGCCCTGATCAACGCGGCGGCGGTTAGTTGAACCAAACCATCGTCGTCCTGGCGCAAGGCAGGACCTCGCGCCGCGTGTTCCCGGTGGTCGGCGTCTATTCGCGCGCGTCCTCGAGGCCCTGCCGTTCGCCAAGGCGACGTGAGAGAAAGGGCCGATGGCCCCCCCCGGTCCCGATACTAAGCCGGCTCGGTCGGGCCGCTATGCGCCGGGCAGCACCCTCAAAACCCCGGTGTCCCTGATCTCCCGGTCCTCCAGGTCCAGCGGCGTCGGCACATGATAGCGCGCCACTTCCTGGAGGCCGATCGTCGGCAGATAGGCGCGGCCCGGATCTCCGATCAGCACCAGCGCGCCGGCGGCGGCGTGGCGCGCCAGCCAGGCCAGCATGCGTTCGGCCATCGGGCGCTCGTAACAGACGTCTCCGGCGAGGACCACGTCCCAGAGCGGCCCGCCGTCATTGGCCAGCACGGGCTCGTCCAGCATGTCGCGCTCGATGACCTCAAGGCCCGCCGAAAGCCCGTTGATCTCAGCGTTGAGCGCGATCGCGGCGCAGGCATGGGCGTCGATCTCGTTCGCGGTGACATGCGCCGCCGAGGCCCAGAGCGCCGCCAACCCGGCGATCCCGCCACCGGCGGCGAGATCCAGGACCCGGCGTCCGGCGACGGTCTCAGGCGTATCGATGATGAACCGCGCCAGGGCCTGTCCCCCGGCCCAGGCAAAGGCCCAGAACGGCGGCGGCAACCCGGCGCGTTCCAGTTCGGCCTCGGTCATCTCCCAGAGCGCGACGGCGTCGCTCGCGAGATGCAGCCTGAGCTCCGGCACCAGGGGCGACGGGGCCATGACGGTGT
The DNA here is from genome assembly GCA_038118725.1 of Alphaproteobacteria bacterium. Taxonomy (GTDB): domain Bacteria; phylum Pseudomonadota; class Alphaproteobacteria; order Thalassobaculales; family Thalassobaculaceae; genus JADHLJ01. The sequence continues at coordinate 39,397 of JAYOIK010000005.1, forward strand.
TGGCGCGGATGAAGGCGGCGAGATCGCGCTCCATGGCGGGGGCTATCCCACCAGGATCGCGACGGTGACGATCATGCCGAACCACTTGTTGGACTTGAACTTGGCGAGGCAGTCCTTGGGGTTGTCGATATCGACCCTCCAGGCCTGCCAGGCCAGATGCAGGGCCGCCGGAATCAGCAGCAGATGGAAGTGCGCGCCGAGGCCGGCGATCATCCCCGCCGCGACGAGGCCGGCCATGGTTAGGGCGTAGAAGACCCAGAGGAACGGCTTGGTCCTGTCGCCCAGGGCAAGGGCCGAGGATTTCACCCCGATCAGCGCGTCGTCGTCCTTGTCCTGGTGGGCGTAGATGGTGTCGTAGCCCAGGGTCCAGACGATGCCGGCGGCGTACAGTACCACAGAGGGCCAGGCAAGCTCGCCGGTAACCGCGACCCAGCCCATCAGGGCGCCCCAGTTGAAGGTCAGACCGAGAACGAATTGCGGCCAATAGGTGACCCGCTTGAACAGAGGATAAGTGAAGACCAGGAGCAGAACCGAGACCCCGAGGATCCAGCTGGTCTGGTTGAGTTGCAGCAGGATCGCGAGGCCGATCAGCAGCAGGACCGCGAGAAGAGCCAGCGCCTGCTTGACCGAGAGATCGCCATAGGCGATCGGCCGGTTGATGGTGCGGGCGACCTTGGCGTCGAAATCCCGGTCCCAAAGATCATTGACCGCGCAGCCCGCCCCGCGCATGACCACGGCGCCGATGCTGAACAACAGATACAGCCGCGCGATCTCCCATATCTCCGTCGCCTCGGGCCCGGCCCGCCATCCCAGCGCCAGGCCCCACCAGCACGGCAGCAGCAATAGCCAGCTCCCGATCGGGCGGTCCAGCCGCATCAGCCGGGCATAGGGACGCCAGGTCTCGGGCAGATGCCGATTGACCCAATGGTCGATGGGAATATCGCTCGCGTCGGTCATCGGATCAGCATGGACCCGCCGCGACCCGGGGGCAACGGGTCAAAATGTCCGGCGGGGAGGTCTTCTTCGTCGTCGCCTTGGCGACGGAATGTTGGGGTGCCCGTTAAAGTCGATTCGCGCCGTTTCCACCTCGTCGCCCTGGCGAAGGCCAGGGCTTCCGCCGCCGGCGTTCGGGGTGGCGGGTGGTGGATCTATTTTTCACCGTCACCCCCCTCGGTCGTCATTCGCGGCAAGAGCCCTGACCGTCGTCAGGGCGACGTTGGATGTTGGCTTTGACGAGCCGTGGCTCGGAACGCGAGGCCCTGCCGTTCGCCAGGGCGACGGGAGTAGTCGGTCGGCGTTATTTGAGCTTGCCTCCCACATGCTCGGCCAGAATTGAGGCGACCTCGCCGGCGGTCTTGCCGAGCTTGCGGTCCTCGACGATCTCGGCGCCCAGCGGCGAGGCTTCGACCTGAGCGTAAACCCGGGCCGCGCCGATGAACATGTCGCCAGGCAGGCCGCCATCGACATGGGTCTTGGAGATCTCCTCCATCTCGCCGACCCAGCGATAGGCCTTGGGGCACATGCTCGGCAGACCACCCTCGAGATGCTTGAGCAGATCCTGCTGGCTATAGGCCAATTCCTCCAGGAACGCTTCCTCGACGCCCTCCAGACGGGCGGTGACCATGGAGTGGATGCCGATCGCGGTCAGCCCCTTGGTGAGCGCCGCGTAGCACATCTTGATCGCCGAAGCGGCGCCGATACTCTCGCCGAGGACCCGGAAATCGAGGCCGGTCTCGTTCATCACCGCGAGCTCGGCGGCGCGGGGGCCGGAGACATAGAGCCTCGGCGTGTAGTCGGAACCAGGTCTGGGCGGCCCGCCGATGATGCCGCCGTCGACGAAGGCCAGGCCCGCCGCCTCGGCCGCCGCCGCCGCCGCGCGTCCGGTGGCCGGCGCCACGGCGTTGAGATCGACGATCATCGGACGAGTGCCGTGCTTGGCCGCGAGCGCCGCCAGATCCTCGACGAAGCCGAGCGCGCGATCCGGTCGCATGATCGACAGAACCACGTCGGCCTGCTCGAGAAGCGCGGAGAGCGGGCCGATATCCTCGATCCCCGCCGCCTTGGCCAAACCACGGGTGCGCTCCGAACGTCCATCCAGCGCCGATACAACGCGATAGCCGCCCTCGGCGAGCACCCGGCCGACGCCGTGGCCCATGTCTCCGGGTGATTGAATCGCGACGGTCTTGATCGGCATGGCGCGGGCTCCCGTTGGGGGGTGTTTCGAGATTGGCCCATTGTTGCAAGAACCGGGAGCCGTCGCTAGAGTGCGGCCCGACGGAACCGGCAAAACGTATCGCTGATATTTGTATATCGGGGAGATGGACCGGGATCTGGTTCAGCCTGAATTCCGGGCGCGAGAACAGGCGGATCCGCTTGGCCGCGCCCCAGTTTGGAGAAAACCGTGCGCTATATCAGCACGCGCGGCGCGGCGCCCGAGTTGGATTTCGACGATGTCTTGCTGGCCGGGTTGGCCCGGGACGGCGGACTTTACGTGCCCAAGCAATGGCCACGGTTTTCCGAGGCGGAGATCCGCGAGATGCGCGGCCTCGGCTACGCGGATCTGGCGGTTCGGGTGATGCGTCCCTTCGTCGATGGCGCGACCAGCGACGCGGCGCTCCAGAAATTGGTCCACGCGGCCTATGACGGCTTCGGCCATCCCGCCGTCGCGCCGCTCAAGCAACTGGACGGCAATCTCTGGCTGATGGAGCTGTTTCACGGCCCGACCCTGGCGTTCAAGGATTACGCCATGCAGATCCTGGGAAGGATGTTCGATCAGGCGCTGACCCGGCGCCAGGAGCGGGTGACCATTGTCGGCGCCACCTCCGGCGATACCGGCTCGGCGGCGATCGAGGCCTGCCGGGGCCGCGAGGCGATGGATATCTTCATCCTGTTTCCCAAGGGCCGGGTCTCGCCGGTGCAACAGCGCCAGATGACCACGGTCGACGCGGCGAATGTTCACGCGATCGCGCTGGAAGGCACCTTTGACGACTGCCAGGACATGGTGAAGGCGCTGTTCAACGATCTGGCCTTCCGCGACCGTTATCGGCTCTCCGCCGTCAATTCGATCAACTGGGCTCGGTTGCTGCCGCAGATCGTCTACTATTTCTGGGCGGCGCTGGCGCTCGGCGCGCCGGATCGCAAGGTCGCCTTCTCGGTGCCGTCCGGAAATTTCGGCAATGTCTTCTCGGGTTACGCGGCCCAGGCGTTGGGTTTGCCGGTCGAGAAACTCGTGGTGGCGACTAACGCCAACGATATCCTTTCCCGCTTCTTCAATTCCGGAACCATGGAAATCCGCGGCGTGAAGCCGTCGCTTTCGCCCAGCATGGATATCCAGGTCTCCAGCAATTTCGAGCGCCTGCTATTCGACCTGCATGACCGGGACGGTCAGATAACCGGGCGGGAGCTGGACGGTTTTCGCGAGACCGGAAGCTTCTCGGTCTCGCAAGGGATGCTGGGCCGGGCGCATGAACTATTCGCCGCGACGGGGGTCGACGACACCGCGACCACGGCCCGGATCAAGGCCACCCACGCGGCCACCGGCGAGGTGCTCGACCCGCATAGCGCCATCGGGATCGAGGCGACGGCACGGATGCGCGCCGACAAGGCCCTCGATCCAGAGGTGCCGGTGATCTCGATCGCCACCGCGCATCCCGCGAAGTTTCCCGATGCCGTGGTCGACGCCATCGGCGCGCGTCCGAGCCTGCCCGCGAGAATGGCGGACCTCATGGATCGAGAGGAGTATTTCACGGTGCTTGCCAATGATTTCGAGACGGTTGCCGGCTATATCGCCGGTCACACCCGCGCTAGCGGAGCCGCTTCATGAGCGCTCGGGATTCGATGAATGATCCCGTGGCCGGCACCGGGCTGACGCACACCCGGCTGGATAACGGCATCCAGGTGATCAGTGATCCGATGGCGACGGTCGAGAGTGTCTCGCTCGGCGCCTGGTTCGGCGTCGGCGCCCGCAACGAGGCACCCGAGGTCAACGGCGTCGCGCACTTCCTCGAACACATGGCCTTTAAGGGCACCGAGCGCCGCGGCCCCGCCGATATCGCCGAGGAAATCGAGGCCGTGGGCGGTCACCTCAACGCCTATACCAGCCGCGAGCAGACCGCCTATTACGCCAAGGTTCTGAAACAGGATACCGGGCTCGCCGTGGATATTCTCGGTGACATCCTGCGCAATTCCACCTTCCTCGACGAGGAAGTCAGCCGCGAACGCACGGTGATCCTCCAGGAGATCGGTCAGGCGGCGGACACGCCCGACGACATCATTTTCGATATGTTTCAAGAGACCGCCTATCCCGATCAGGCGCTGGGCCGCCCGGTTCTGGGCCGGGCCGAGGTCGTCGGCCAGATGCCTCGCGACGCGATCGTGGGTTTCGTCGACGCGCATTACGGCGGCGAGCAGATGATCTTCTCCGCCGCCGGCAATGTCGACCACGACGCCCTGGTGGCCAGCGTCGAGGCCGGTTTCGGCGGCTTGCCCAAGCGCACTCTCGACGCGGTACAGCCGGCCCATTATGTCGGCGGCGAGCGGCGCGAGGAGAGGGACTTGGAACAGGTCCATATGATCCTCGGCTTCCAGGGCGTGACGTTCCATGATCCGGACTTCCATGCCCAACAAGTGCTTTCGATGCTGCTCGGTGGCGGCATGTCCTCGCGCCTGTTTCAGGAAGTTCGCGAGAAACGCGGGCTGGTATATTCGATCTACTCCTTCTCCTCGGCCTATCGGGATACCGGCCTGCTCGGCATCTATGCCGGGACCGGCGAGGATCAGGTGGCTGAGCTGGTGCCGGTGGTTTGCGAGGAGTTGTGCAAGCTCACCGAGGCGGATCTCGAGGCCGAGGTCAATCGCTCGCGCACCCAGCTCAAGTCGGGGTTGCTGATGAGCCGCGAGACCACCTCGAACCGCTGCGAGCAGGTGGCGCAGCACATGCTTGTCTATAATCGGGTGATGCCGGTGGACGAGATCGTCGCCAAGGTCGACGCGGTCGACGCCGGCGCGGTCCGTCGCGTTGCGCGACGCCTCCTGGAAAGCACGCCGACCCTGACCGCGATCGGCCCGCTTTCGCGCCTGGAGTCCTACGATAGCTTCCGGGGGCGGCTGGCGGCCTAGCGGCGTATTCCTCGAATCCGTCCGTGCCCCGTCGTCTCCGTCGCCCCGCCGTTCCCCGTCGCCCCGCCGTTCCTCGTCGCCCCACCGTTCCCCGTCGCCCTTGCGAAGGCAAGGGCTTGTGGCGAGAAAGCGGCGGCTGCCCCTCCCGTCGGGGATTTCGAACGGATTTCACCAGCAAACGCCGACGGCACGCGCCCCGGCCTCCGCCGGGGCGACGAGGGATGGTGTTGCCGAAGGGAGAAGACGGCATACGTCTTGAGAAACCGATAAAAACGGGGTGTATCCGGCGCGCGTATTGGGTCGATGGTCCCGAGCGCCACTTCAACGCGTCGGGACGGGCTCGTCGCCGGAATAGTCGTAGAACCCGCGACCGGTCTTGCGGCCGAGCCAGCCGGCCTCGACATATTTCACCAACAGCGGACAGGGCCGGTACTTGGAATCCGCAAGCCCGTCATACAGCACGTGCATCACCGCCAGACAGGTATCCAGGCCGATGAAGTCGGCCAGCTGGAGCGGACCCATCGGGTGGTTGGCGCCGAGCCGCATGGCGGTGTCGATAGATTTGACGTTCCCGACACCCTCGTAAAGGGTGTAGACCGCTTCGTTGATCATCGGTAGCAGGATGCGGTTGACGATGAAGGCGGGGAAATCCTCGGCCACCGCGACGGTCTTGCCGAGCCGCTCGGCGAGGTCGTTGACCGCCGTGAACGTGTCCTGGTCGGTCGCGATGCCGCGGATGATTTCGACCAGCTGCATCACCGGCACTGGATTCATGAAATGCATGCCGATGAACTTGCCGGGCCGGTCGGTGACCGCGGCCAGGCGGGTGATCGAGATCGACGAGGTATTGGTGGCAATCAGCGCCGTCTCCGACAGATGCGGGACCAGCTCCTTCAGGATCGCGCGCTTGATCTCCTCGTTCTCGGTGGCTGCCTCGACAACCAGATCGGCATCGCCGAAGGCGGCGTGATCCTGGCCGGTCGCGATTCGCCCCATCGCCGCGCCGACATCGGCGTCGGTGATCTTGCCGCGGCTGGCCTGGCGCGAAAGATTTCGCTCGATCGAGGCAATAGCGCCGGACAGCGCCGCTTCCTGGACATCGAACAGGTGCACGTCTAGCCCCGCCAGCGCGCAGACATGCGCGATGCCGGAACCCATCTGTCCGGCACCGATGATGCCGACACGCTGGATCATTGATCTAACTCCCGTTGGCGAGGCGCCGGAAAAGGCGCCCGCCGGACTCCCTGATTAAGCCGCTGGGCCTAGGAGCCGTACCCTTGCTTGCCGAGCTCTTCGTCCAGCTCAGGCACCGCCTTGAACAGATCGGCGACAAGACCGAAATCGGCGACCTGGAAGATCGGCGCCTCTTCGTCCTTGTTGATCGCGACGATGACCTTGCTGTCCTTCATGCCCGCGAGATGCTGAATCGCGCCGGAGATACCGACGGCGATATAGAGATCCGGCGCCACCACCTTGCCGGTCTGACCGACCTGATAGTCGTTCGGGACATAGCCGGCATCGACCGCGGCTCGCGAGGCGCCGACCGCCGCGCCGAGCTTGTCGGCGACGGCCTCGATCATCGGGAAGTTTTCGCCGGACTGCATGCCGCGGCCACCGGAAATGACGATCCGCGCCGAGGTCAGTTCGGGACGCTCGGACGAGCTGAGCTCGGCCCCGACATAGCTGGACAGGCCGGAGTCACCCTTGCCGTCCACGGCCTCGATCGCGGCGGAACCACCCTCGGCGGCGACCGCCTCGAAGGCGGTGGTGCGCACGGTGATCACCTTGGTCGCGTCGGAGGATTTCACCGTCGCCATGGCATTGCCGGCATAGATCGGGCGCACGAAGGTATCGGCGTCGATCACCTCGGAGATTTCCGAGATCTGCTGCACGTCGAGCAGCGCCGAGGCGCGCGGCATGATGTTCTTGCCCTCGGTGGTGGCCGGGGCCACGATGTGGCTGTAGCCGTCGGCGAGAGCGACCACCAGATTGGCTACATTCTCGGCCAGGCCGTTGGCGTACTCGGCGGAATCCGCGACCAGCACCTTGGAGATGCCGGCGACCTTGGCGGCCTGCTCGGCAACCGCGCCGCAGCCGCTTCCGGCGACCAGCAGGGACATGTCACCGCCAATGGCCTGGGCGGCGGCCACCGCGTTCAGGGTCGCGGGCTTGAGTTCCGAATTATCGTATTCGGCGACGATCAGCGTAGCCATCTTTAGATCACCTTCGCGACATTGCGCAGTTTTTCGACCAGATCGGCGACATCCTCGACCTTGACGCCGGCTTCGCGCTTCGGCGGCTCGACGACCTTGAGGGTCTCCAGGCGCGGCGCCGGGTCGACACCGAGATCCACCGGGGACATCTGATCGATCGGCTTCTTCTTCGCCTTCATGATATTCGGCAGCGAGGCATAGCGCGGCTCGTTCAAGCGAAGATCGGTGGTCAGCACCGCCGGAAGCTTCAGGGTGACGGTCTCGAGACCGCCGTCGACCTCGCGGGTCGCCTGGAGCTTGCCGTCGCCGATTTCGAGCTTGGAGATGAAGGTTGCCTGCCCCCAGCCCAGGAGCGCGGCCAGCATCTGACCGGTCTGGTTGGAGTCATCATCGATCGCCTGCTTGCCGACGATGATCACCGAGGGGCCTTCCTTCTCGGCGATCGCCTTCAGCATCTTGGCGACGGCCAGCGGCTCGACATCGCCGTCATGCAGCACGTGAATGCCGCGGTCGGCGCCCATGGCCAGCGCGGTGCGGATGGTCTCCTGGCACTGCTGCACGCCGATCGAAACCGCGATCACCTCCTCGGCCTTGCCGGCCTCGCGGAGACGGATCGCCTCCTCGACGGAGATCTCGTCGAACGGGTTCATGGACATCTTGACGTTAGCCAGTTCGACACCCGTCTGGTCAGCCTTGACGCGGACCTTGACGTTGTAGTCGATGACCCGTTTTACGGGCACGAGCACCTTCATGGCGACTCCAACGATCTGCTGTGAAAATAGGACCCTCGCGAGGGACGCCCGGTCTTAGGAGAGCCATATCCAACTGTCAAGCATATGAACGATCATCAAGCGATTTGGCGAAGATTCCGAGGCGCGGCTTCGTCATCCCGCGCTTTTTCCGTCTCTCTCGCGAATGCTCATTGCTGTTCGGGAAAAATTCAACGCCGCGCGTGACTTCCCGAACCCGTCGCCCCATCTCAGCCTTCCAGAGGTCACCGCGTCCTCAAGGGCGACGGTCGCGGGGAATGGCCGGCGGAGAAATCAAGTCCGAGGTGGCGGCCAAGGAACAAAAACCAGGCAATATCGGTATCTCATCCCGTACGACTGGAGTTTTCCCGGACAGAAGTGCGCGCAAGCTGGGATGACGGAGGATTTTTGGGTGGGGGAGTAGCGCTACCCTAATGCGCCGCCGCCCAGCTGGCGCCTTCGCCGGCGTCGGCGATCAGCGGGACCGAGATGTCGACCGCCGGGTGGGCGGCGCCTTCCAAGACCTCCCGGACCAGGGCCTTGGTCGCCTCCATCTCGGCGTCGGGGACCTCGAACAACAACTCGTCATGCACGGTCAACAGCATGCGGGCGCCGAGGCCGGCGGCCTCCAGGGCCTTGGGAACCCGGACCATGGCGCGCTTGATGATATCAGCCGCGCTGCCCTGGATCGGCGCGTTGATGGCCGCGCGTTCGGAGAAGGAGCGGCGGGCCGGGTTGTTGTCCTTGATGCCGCCGAGATGCACCTTGCGCCCGAATAGGGTCTCGACATAGCCCTTCTCGCGCGCCTCGGTCTTGGCCGCGTCCATATAGGTGCGGATCTCGGGATAGCGTTCGAAATAGGCGTCGATATAGGCCTTGGCCTCGCTGACCGGGATGCGCAAGGTGCGCGAGAGCCCGAAGCTCGACATGCCGTAGATGATGCCGAAATTGATCGCCTTGGCGTTGCGCCGGACCATCGGGTCCATGCCCTCGATCGGCACGTTGAAGACCTCCGAGGCGGTCTGCGCGTGAATGTCGATGCCCTCGTGGAAGGCGCGCTTGAGGCTGTCGATATTGGCGATGTGGGCCACCAGACGCAGCTCGATCTGGGAATAGTCGACGCTGAGCAGGGTGTGGCCCGGCTCGGCGATGAAGGCGGTGCGGATCTTGCGCCCCTCCTCGGTGCGAACCGGGATGTTCTGAAGGTTCGGGTCGTTGGAGGAGAGCCGTCCGGTATTGGCCCCGGTCATCGAATAGGAGGTATGGATGCGCCCGGTCGCCGGGTTGATATCCTCGACCAGGGAGTCCGTGTAGGTGGATTTCAGCTTCGACATCTGGCGCCAGTCGAGCACCCTTGCCGGCAGGTCGTGGCCGTTCGCCGCCAGGTCCTCCAACACGTCGGCGCCGGTGGCATAGGCGCCGGTCTTGGTCTTCTTGCCGCCGGGCAGGCCCATCTGGTCGAACAGAATCTCGCCAAGCTGTTTCGGCGAGCCGATGTTGAACTCCGATCCCGCGAGCTTGTGGATCTCGATAGCCTGTTCCTCAAGACGGCGGGCGAAGTCGGCGGACATGTCGCGCAGGATCGCCGGATCCACCTTGATGCCGTTGTTCTCCATCTTCGAGAGCACCGGGATCAGCGGCCGCTCCAGGGTCTCGTAGACCGTCGCCATGCCGACCTTCGGCAGTTCCGGCTTCAAGACCCGATGCAGGCGCAGGGTCATGTCCGCGTCCTCGGCGGCGTAGTCCAGCGCCTTGTCCAGCGGCACCTCGGCGAAGGGGATCTGGGCCTTGCCCTTGCCGCAGACCTCCTCGTATTTGATGTTCACGTGGTCGAAATGCAGGCGCGAGAGCTCGTCCAGCCCATGGCCGTGCAAGCCGCCCTCCATCACGTAGGACAGGCACATGGTGTCGTCGACCGGCGCGACCGCGACGCCGCCATTGCCGGGCTGCATCATCACCAGCGCGTCGTATTTGATGTTGTGACCGATCTTCAGAACCCCTGGATTTTCCAAGAGCGGCTTCAGCCGCGCCATGGCGTCCTCGAAGGGGATCTGCTTCGGCGCCGGCGCGGTTTCGGACAACAGGCTGCCCTGACTATTGGCGCCGTGACGTAGCGGCACGTAGCAGGCCTTGCCCGGCGCGGTCGCCAGCGACAGGCCGACGACGACGGCTTGGGTGGCGTCGAGGGAACTGGTTTCGGTATCGAAGGCGACGACACCCAACTTCTCGGCCTCGGTGATCCAGCGGTCCAGCGCGTCGATTTCCTGAACCAGCTCGTAGCTCGCCTCACCGGCGGGCTCCTCCGCCGTGCTGTCCGAGGGCATCTCGTGACCGGCATCCGACAGCTCTGCCTCATAGCGCGCGATCAGACGCCGGAACCCCTGCTCCTTCAGGAATTCCAGCACCGTCGCCGGGTCCGGATCACGTACCCCCAGCGCCTCCAATGGTTCGGGCACGTCGACATCGGTCTTGAGGGTGACGAGGTCACGGCTGATCCGGGCCATCTCGGCATGCTCGATCAGGTTCTCGCGGCGCTTGGGCTGTTTGATCTCGCCGGCCCGCTCCAGCAGCGTATCGAGATCGCCGTATTCGGTGATCAATTGCGCCGCCGTCTTCACCCCGATGCCAGGCACGCCCGGCACGTTGTCGACCGAATCGCCGGCCAGGGCCTGAACGTCGATGACCTTGTCCGGCGCGACGCCGAACTTCTCCATGACCTCGGCGGCGCCGATCTCACGGTTCTTCATCGGGTCGTACATTGTGACGTCTGGGCCGACCAGCTGCATCAGGTCCTTGTCGGAGGAGACGATGGTCACCTCGGCGCCGGATTCTTGCGCCAGCCTAGCATAGGTCGCGATCAGGTCATCCGCTTCGAAGCCGTCCATCTCCAGCGAGGCGACGTTGAAGGCCTTCACCGCCTGTCGGATAAGGTCGAACTGGGGGATCAATTCCTCGGGCGCCGGTGGCCGCTGGGCCTTGTATTGATCATAGATCTCGCTGCGAAAGGTCTTGCGGGAGGTATCGAAGATCACCGCGCAATGATCCGCATGCAGGTCCTCGATCAGCTTGATCAGCATGTTCGTGAAGCCGAACACCGCGTTGGTCGGCGTCCCGTCGGGCCGGCTCATCGGCGGCAGCGCGTGAAAGGCCCGGAAAATGAAGCCGGAGCCGTCAACGAGATAAAAGTGGGAGCGGCTGTTTTTCGCGGCGCTGTCGGTCTCGGCCATGGGGCGGTGTCCAGTTCGGGCGGTCCGGGTGGCGGGTCGGGACCGACTCTAGCGGCGTGACGGGGCTTGGCAAGAGCGGAGCGTGTCCGTGATGCCGGGCGCCCGCGATCGGCGGGAAACTTGCCCCTACCGCCTGGCCCCCGCATAATTCACCCATCGATCTCGGTTTTGGAGAGCCGCCATGCCCGCCATCGCCACCGTCCCGGCCGCCACCGTCCCGGCC
>JAYOIK010000005.1:51026-97917 GCA_038118725.1 Alphaproteobacteria bacterium
TTGGAGAGCCGCCATGCCCGCCATCGCCACCGTCCCGGCCGCCACCGTCCCGGCCAAGGTCCGCTATATCAACGCCGAATGGCGCGACAATCCCGAGAGCCCGCGCATCGGCTCCAAGGAATCCCGGCGCGCCAACACCGCCTATCAGCCGGTGGACATTCACGACGCCCGACCCCGGATCGCGGCGGGAGAGATCGGCCTCGACAAGACCGGCTTCACGCTCTCGACCAACAAGACGGCTTGTACCGATTTTCGCGACGACGAGGTGATCAAGCGCGACTACCTGCCCGAGATGCGCGATCTGGTGTGCCGGCTTACCGGCGCCAAGGCCGCCTATCACTACAGCCATCTGGTGCGCACCGAGACGCCTGTCGATTTCAACGACGGCTACGCGCGGTTCGTGCATTGCGACTACAATGTCCGGCGCATCGAGGAGATGTCCGAGACGGTGCTCCGCAACCACGGCGTCGAGCCGGAGAAAGGCTGGAAATACGCCTGGTTCAACACCTGGCAGCCTTTCGACAACCCCGCAATCAACAACCCGCTCGCTTTCATCGACGCCGGCTCGCTACCCCGCGAGGACGTGATCGACTACTATTACACGGGCCGCAATCGCGACAGCCTCGTCGCCGCGCCGGTCTACAGCCCGGCTCATCGCTGGTGCTATTTCCCGGAGATGAGCACCGAGGAAGTGATCGTGCTCAAGCAGATGGACCAGCGCCCTGACCGGGTCGTCTATTGCCCGCATACCTCCTTCGACAATCCCCTGGTCGGCGGCGACGCCCCGCCCCGCCGGAGCATCGAGACCCGTATCGTCGCGGTATTCGAGGAAGACTAGGGACCGCGCGCTCCACTCCTTCAGCGAGAAAAGGCTGCTTGTCATGAGCAAGGGCGTGGTTCTGGTCATCGGCGCGGGAGACGCCACGGGCGGCGCGATCGCGAAACGCTTCGCGCGCGAGGGCTATGAGGCAGTGATGACGCGTCGGACCGCCGAGAAACTCGAATCCCTGGCCGAGGAGATTCGCGCGGCGGGCGGCGTCGCGCATCCCTTCGGCGTCGACGCCCGGCGCGAGGAGGCGATGGTTCCCTTCATCGAGAAGGTGGAAAACGAGATCAGACCGATCGAGGTCGCGGTCTACAATATCGGCGGCAATGTGCGCTTCGGCATCGCCGACACCACGGCGTGGGTGTTCTTCAAGGTCTGGGAGATGTGCTGCTTCGGTGGGTTCCTGACCGGGCGCGAGGTCTCCAACCACATGCGCAAGCGCGGGCGCGGCACGATCCTGTTCACCGGCGCCACCGCTAGCCTGCGCGGCGGCGCCGGTTATTCCGCCTTCGCGGCCGGAAAGCACGGGTTGCGCGCCCTGGCCCAATCCATGGCCCGCGAGCTTGGCCCGGAGGGCATTCATGTCGGTCATGTCGTCATCGACGGGGCCATCGACACCGCCTGGATCAAGGAACAGTTCCCGGATCGCTACGCGCTGAAGGAGAAGGACGGCATCCTCGACCCTGACGCGATCGCCGAGGTCTATTGGTCGTTCCATTGCCAACCGCGCAATGCCTGGAGTTTCGAGACCGATATCCGGCCCTGGACGGAGACGTGGTGACGGCGTGTCTCCGGCGGGCGAATATCCCGGCGATTTTCGAGCGACTATCATTCGCTTGCCCCGTCGTCCTGGCGCGAGGCGGGACCTCGCGATGCCGGTCGAGCCGACGATTGATCACGCCGATGGCCCCGACCCGGAGGCCCCGCCTTTCGCCAGGGCGACGGTATAAGGGCAACGGCGGTAGAGCCTCGGTTACCCCATGACCGCGCGCACCCTCATGCTGCAAGGCACCGGCTCGGATGTGGGGAAATCCCTTCTGGTGGCCGGGTTGTGCCGGATCGCGGCGCGCCGAGGAATGGCGGTGCGGCCTTTCAAGCCACAGAACATGTCGAACAATGCCGCGGTCACCGTCGACGGTGGGGAAATCGGCCGCGCCCAGGCCCTGCAAGCCCGCGCCGCCGTGGTCGAGGCGACGGTCCACATGAACCCCGTCCTTCTGAAGCCTGAATCCGAGACCGGTGCCCAGATCATCGTTCAAGGGCGCATGCGGGGTCACGCCAAGGCGGGGGCCTATCAGGCGATGAAAGCCGAGCTTCTGGGCGCGGTGCTGGACAGCCACGCGCGTCTGGCGGCGCAAGCCGATCTGGTGATCGTCGAAGGCGCCGGCAGCCCCGCCGAAGTCAATCTGAGGGCCGGTGACATCGCCAATATGGGTTTCGCCGAGGCCGCCGACGTCCCAGTCGTTCTGGTCGGCGACATCGACCGGGGCGGGGTGATCGCGAGCCTGGTCGGCACCAAGGCGGTGATGAGCGACGATGACGCAAGCCGAGTCGCGGGCTTTATCGTGAACAAATTTCGCGGCGACTTGTCGCTGTTCGACGGCGGCGTCCGCGAGATCGAGCGCCGAACCGGCTGGCCGTGCCTCGGAGTCGCACCCTGGTTCGCCGAGGCCAACAGACTACCCGCGGAGGACGCGGTCGGCTTGCGCCAAATGGGCACGAAAGCCAGGGACGGCATCAAGATCGCGGTGCCGATGCTCGCGCGGATCGCCAATTTCGATGATCTCGACCCGCTGCGCCTGGAGCCCGCGGTTTCGGTTCTGATGATCGAGCCGGGCCAAGCGATCCCCGGAGACGTGGATCTCGTGTTGCTGCCGGGAAGCAAGTCGACGATCGGGGATCTCGCGTTCCTGCGCGCGCAAGGCTGGGATGTCGATATCCACGCCCATGTCCGGCGCGGGGGCCGGGTTCTCGGCCTGTGCGGCGGCTATCAGATGCTGGGCCGCCGGATCACCGATCCCGAGGGGGTCGAGGGCCCGCCCGGCGAGGTGGAGGGGTTGAGGCTGCTGAACGTGGAGACCATCCTCGGCGGAACCAAGACCCTGACACGGGTGGCTGGCCGCGATCTGGTTCATGACGCGGCCATCGAGGGATACGAGATCCATATCGGACGCACCGAGGGTCCCGACCGCGCCCGTCCGCTAGTTGAAATCAGCGCCGACGGCGAGGCGGCCAAGCCGGACGGCGCGTGTTCCGCCGACGGGCTCGTCACGGGCTGCTATGTCCACGGCCTTTTCGCCGCCGACGGCTATCGCCGCGCGGTGCTGAGGGCGCTGGGCGGCCATGGCGAGGAAGGCTTGCGTTTCAACGACGCGATCGAGGACGTGCTGGACCGATTGGCCGAGCATCTGGAAACACATCTCGATATCGACCGTCTGTTCGCGCTTGCGCGTTGAGGACGGGTCTGTATGGTGGCGGGCCTACGACAGGATCGGTCCCAGGAGAGGTTCATGCGTCGTCTTCTAACACTGTTCGGAGCCTTGCTTTTTCTCATGACAGCAAACAACGCCGAGGCTCAGGACCTCGAAAATCAGCTCTACCTTGATCTCAAGGACGGTCGGGTGGTCATCGACCTACGCCCCGACGTCGCGCCCCAGCATGTCGAGCGCATCAAGGAACTGACCCGCCAGGGGTTCTATGACGGGATCGTGTTTCACAGGGTGATCGAGGGTTTCATGGCCCAGACCGGCGATCCGACCGGCACCGGCATGGGCGGCTCCGGCGAAAAGCTGAGGGCTGAGTTCTCCAGCGCCCCCTTCGTGCGCGGCACGGTGGGCATGGCGCGCTCGCAGGACCCGAACAGCGGCGACAGCCAGTTCTTCATCTGCTTCGGCGACGCTCAGTTTCTGAACGGCCAATACACGGTCTGGGGCGTGGTGAGCGAGGGCATGGAATTCGTCGACAACATCACCCGCGGCGAGCCGCCGGCGAATCCGGATCAAATCGTCAGAATGCAGGTCGCCGCCGACGCCCAATAGCGGCGTATCGCCGGTCACGGGAATCCGCCCCACCAAGACACCGGCGCCCTGACGAAGGTCAGGGCTCTCGCCGCCTCGGTTTGACGGCCAAGGTCGGTCGTGCTCGTAACCAGCGGTGGCGCCTTCGTCGTCCTCGGCACAAGCCTTCACCGGGGCGACGGGAAAGAGCCTTCAAGGCGTCCCAGGATGTTCCCAGGCCGCAATAAGCGCAAGCTGTGACGACGAATGCGCGGGAGCGTCGAAATCCCGACGAACCCTAATCCGCGTAATCTGGCTCCTTACGGTCGAGGATCCGCTTGAGGGCGTCGAAATGCCATTCGGCGTTGGCCCGCCCGCCATAGCGCATGGCCGACCCGCGATAGGTATTGTAGGTCTTCTCGATAACCGGCTCCGACAGCTTGCGCAGGGGCCGACCCGTCCACATGGCATAAAGCTGCACCTGGGCCACACGCTCCAGGTAATAGAGCCGGTCATAGGCCTCGGCGATGGTGTTGCCGAGAGTAAGCGCCCCGTGATTGGCCATCAGCATGACGGTGTTGTCGCCGCAAGCCTTGGCCAACCGCGCGCCCTCCGCCGGGTCGAGGCCCGGGCCGTCATAGGACTCATCGTAGCCGGTCTTCATCATGGTACCGAGCTCGGTCTGACCGATCGGCTGGATTTGCTGGTCTTCCAGGCGGGTCAGCGCGCTGGCATAGGGCATATGGGTGTGGAAGACCGCCGCGGCGTGTTCCATGGTTTTGTGCATCGGCGCGTGGATGCAATAGGCCGACCGCTCGACGATACCCTCGCCCCGCTTCACCTCGCCGTCATAGCCGACCTCCATGAAGCAGCTCGCCGTCACCTCGGACCAATGGGTGCCGAAGGGGATCTGATAGTAACGGTCGTCATATCCCGGAACCCGATAGGTCAGATGGTTGAAGATCCCCTCGTGCAGGTCATGCATGACGGCGCAACGATGCGCGGCGGCGAGGTCGATCCGGGCCTGCCATTGCTCGTCGGTATGGCCTTGGGCCTGGGCTTTTGAAGAGACGAAGTTCATCGGACGCTCCCTGCTTGAAGGTAAAAGGGATTGAGTTTGGCCGGCAGTTTCCTCCCGCCCGGCCTTTCGGTCAATCGCCCGGCTCCAATAAGCAGCCGGCGGATGGCGCGTGACCTACAGGCCCGCCGCCTTGGCGATCTCGGAATAGCTGTCGCGGCGCGCCTGCTCGCTATGCGCCCAGGTGACAATGGCGACCTCGTCCACGCCGACCCGTTCGGCGAGCTCCCGGGTGCGCGTCATGACCTCCTCGCCGGTGCCGACGAAGGAGGACTTGCGCAATTCGGCGATCCGCGCCTCCTCGCGCTCGTTGTAGGAATGCGCGAGCGCCTCTTCCGGGCTTTCGAAGGTCAGATGCATGCCGCGATCACGATAGAGTTGCCACCGGGCCCGCGAAGTATAGTGGTACTGAGCCTCCTCGTGGGTCTCGGCGGCCAGCGCCCAGACACAGATCCCGGAGCGTGGCTCGGGATGCCGGGCGCTCGGCTTGTAGTTCTCGCGATACAGCTTGAGGGCCTGCTCCCCCATGGCGCCGTCCGAGAAGAACCAGGCGAAGGAATACGGCATGCCGAAATAGGCGGCGACCTGGGCGCCGTAGGCCGAGCTGCCGAGGATCCACAATTCCGGCGCTGTTTCACCCTGGGGCTGAGCCTTGAGGCGAGCGAAGGTATGGCCCTCTTGAAGCGGCTCCCCATGAACCCAGGCATCGAGATCCATCACGTCGTTCGGGAACTGGTTGGGTCTATCGGCAGCCTGGGGATTGAGCGCGTAGGCGGTCAACCCGTCCGAGCCCGGCGCCCGCCCGAGCCCCAGATCGATCCGTCCAGGGGCCAGGGCGTCCAGGACGCGAAACTGCTCGGCCACCTTGAAGGGCGAATAATGCGGCAACATGACCCCGGCGCTCCCGATCCGGATGCGCTCAGTGGTCGCGGCGATCGCGGCGATAACGATCTCCGGCGCGGTGCCGACAATGGCCGGGTGGTTGTGGTGCTCGGAAACCCAGAACCGATGGAAACCGAGATCCTCGCAATGCTTGGCGAGCGCGACCGTCTCGCGGATCGCCGCGCCTTGCGGACGCCCCGCGACGGCGATGGATTGGTCTAGTACGGACAGACGCAAGGGAGTACTCCGGTCAGGTTATCGTGGACGGCGGAACCCCGGCCTCGTGTTTTTCGGTCGCGCGCGACGTGTCTTGCCAGCCCACGGCGCTGCGGGTCCAGATCTGTGTACTCGCCTCGATCGCCTTGGGGTCATCCAGTGAACCGGCCTTCAAGGACATATGCGTCGGCCGCGCGGTCGAGCAAACATAGATCGGCGAGCCACAGGTTTCGCAGAACGCCTCGGTCACCGTGTTGCCGCTGTCGGTCGGGCGATCCCAGGTCCTGGGCGCCGCGCCCTCGAACGTCACGGCGTCGCGGGAGACCAGAAGACCGGTGTGGAAAGCACTCCCCGTCGCCTTGTTACAGTCGGTGCAGTGACAGTGATAGATCCGAAGCGGCTCCTCGGCGCATTCATATCGAATGGCGCCGCACGCGCAGCCGCCGGCAAAAGGGATTTTCATGATCTTTTACTCCCGTTGTTCCAACACGCCGCCGAGAATTTCCCCGTTGTGCTCGCCCACCGACGCCACCCAGGCGCGCGCGCCGACATCGGCGGCGGTGAACAGCATCGGCGTGTTTGCAACACGATAGACCGCGCCGTCGTCGGTCACGTCGACCGCCGCGCCGCGCTCGTCGACATGCGGGCGGTCCATGGATTGCGCCAGGGTCAGATATCGCGCACAGGGACAGCCGGCCTGGTTGATCCGCCGTTCCGCTTCCTCCGCGGTAATCCCGGCGATTTCCGCCTCGATCACGGTCAGCAGCGTGTCCCAATTCTCGATCCGCGTCCGCGCCTCGGCGAAGCGGGAGTCGGTGATCAGGTCCTCGCGCTCGATGCTCCGGCACAAGGCGGCGAAGTTCAGCTGGCTGACCGGGGCCACCATGAGAAACCCGTCGGATGCCCGGATCGGCGCGAAGATCGGCGCCTTGGCGGGGTTCTCCACCTGGGCGGCCTGATATTCATGGGCCATCATGTTGTGGATCGCATCGATCATCGCGACGTCGATGCGCTGTCCCCTCCCTGTTCGGTCGCGTCCAAACAGGGCCGCGTTGATCGCCGCGCAGGCATGCACGCCGCCCATGAAATCGGGCGCGTTGCTACGATGGCGGAGCGGACGGTCGAGCGTCGTCTCATAGTCCATCATCATCATGTCGAAGCCGCTGGAAGCGTTGATGATGGTGGCGAAAGCCGGCTTGCGTGCGTCCGTGCCGGTTTGCCCGTACCCGGAGATCGAGCAGTAGATCAGATCCGGCTTGATCGCGCGCAGGCTCTCATAGTCAAGGCCCAGACGAGCCATTACGCCGGGGCGGTAGTTTTCCAGAACCACGTCGACGCCGGGTAGCAAGCGATGGATCGCGGCGATCGCCTCGGGTGCCTTCAGGTCAAGCTCGATGCTTTTCTTGCCGCAGTTGAGATGTCCGAAATAGGCACTCTTCTCGCCTTGGAAAGGCGGGGCGTTGCGCATCACCTCGCCGCCGGGCGGTTCCACCTTGATCACCTCGGCGCCCATGTCGGCCATCAGGCGCGAGCAGTAGGGCCCGGCCACGTACATGGTGAAATCCAGCACCCGCACCCCAGAGAGTGGCCCCGGCGCCGAGGCTTCTTCCACCGCGGATTCCCGCGTCGTCTCGGCCATCTCAGATCCCCATCGCGCGGCCCGAGCGCCGCGGATCGGCGCCGCCGGTGATCAGCCCGGTTTCCAAGTTCGCGCTGATCGCGCAGACCCCGGCCACCGAATCCGATCTCGGGCCGTGCCACTCAACGTCATGTCCCAGGCCGGCCAAGGTCTCGCCCACCTCGGGCGCGATGCCTTCCTCGATGACCAGACGGCCCGGCTTGGCGGCGTGCGGCTCGAAGGAATTCGGCTGGCTATGGGTGGTGAAGCGGGGCGCCTCGATCGCCGGCTGAATATCCATCCCGAACACCAGATGGTTGAGCAGAACCTGCAACATCCCTTGTGGTTGCGCGTCGCCGCCGGGCGCCCCGAAGGGCATGGCGAGTTTGCCGCGCTCCAGAACCATCGCCGGATTGGGTGTGAGCCGAGGCCGCTTGCCGGGCGCGATCGCCGAGGCGTGGCCCTCCATGGCGAAGGACTGCGAGCCCCGCGCGGACGGGCAAAAGCCCAGTCCCGGGATCGCCGGGCTCTCAAAGGACACGTCGCTCGGCGTGATCGAACAGACATTGCTGGCCTTGTCCATGGTGCAGGTATAGGAAGTATCCGCCGCCGCGAAGGACGCCGAACGATCCACATGCGGCGCGAAGGAGACGCCGCCGTAACCGGCGATCTCTCCCGCCGGCGGCATGCCTGGCCAAGCCGCGCCCGGGTCGATCTGGCCGCGCCGCTCCGCCGCGAAATCCCGCGACAGCAGGCGCTCAATCGGCATGTCGATGACGTCGGGGTCGCCGTAGTACTTCTCGCGATCGGCGAAGACCAGCTTCATCGTCTCGGCGAGCGTATGCACATATTCCGCCGAATTGTGCCCCATGGACTGAAGATTACAGCCCTCGACGATCCGCAGCATCTGCAGCAATGTCGGCCCCTGGCACCAGGGCCGGCAGCTATAGACCCTGTGGCCGGCGAAATCGATGCTCAGCGGCTCCTCGACCGGAGTACGATATTCCGCCAGATCCTCCGCCGCCATCAGGCCGCCGTTCTCCTCGTGGAAGGCGACGATCTTCCGGGCGATATCGCCGACATAGAAGGCGTCGCGCGCGGCTTGCAGGGCGGCCTCGCGGCCACGACCGGCGGCGGCGGTCTCCTCGTCGGCCATGAATTGCAGGCTGGCCGCCAGATCGCTTTGAACCAGCAGGTCCCCGACCTCGGGCGGCTTGCCGTCCTTCAGCCAGATCGCCGCGTTGCTGGGCCAGCGGCGGTAATTCTCTTGATAGCGTTCAATGAACTTCGCCATCACCGGATGCACGGTGAAGCCGTCTCGGGCATAGCGGATCGCCGGTTCCGCGACCTCGGCGAAGGGCATGGTTCCGTAGCGCGATAGAGCGGTAATCCAAGCATCCGGGCCGGCCGGAACGACCGTGCGCAAAAGCCCCAGCGGGATCTCGCCACAATGTTGCTTGGTGAACATCCCGAGGCTCGCCGCCCTGGGCCAGGCGCCGAGCCCGGCGATACTGACCACCTTGTCCTGCTCGGCGAGATAGATCAGCATCGGCGCGACACCGGAGAACTGCACCTGGTCGCTGTGCACGATACCCAGCGCGATACCGGCGGCGACCCCCGCGTCGATCGCGTTGCCGCCAGCCTCGAGCATCTTTAGCCCGGCCTCGGCGGCGAGATAATGGCCGGCGACGACCATATGGCGCCGCGCCGTGATCATTGGCTGTTGCGGTAGCTCGGTCATCCCGCGTCCTTTCCCGCGTTATTCCTCGTAACGAGGATGACACAGATTCACCCCGTCCACCGAACCGTCACGTCGATCGACCGGCGGAAATCGCGTATCTGCGCCCAAGGCCTTGACCTTCCAGTAACTAGAAGCACCATGTTTCGAGTTCATCCGCGGAGCATGCGCATGGCCGAGCACAATCACCAGCACCAAGAACATTGTGGGCACGCCGACCATTGTCATGGTCATCAGACCCGCGCGCTCTCGCCCGAGGAGCTAGAGCGCGGCGGCTATATCTGCCCCATGTGCGCGGGCGTCTGGAGCCCGGTTCCCGCCGCCTGCCCGAAATGTGGGATGGCGCTCGACCCCGTGGACATCACCGCCGATACCGGCCCCAACCCCGAGCGCGTGGACATGACCCGGCGGTTCTGGATCGCGGCCTCGCTTACCCTGCCGCTCATGGTCATCGCCATGGGACGCCACATGGCGCCGGCGATCTTCGGCTTGGTACCGGACTGGGCGCTGGGCATCGCGGAGTTGATCTTGGCCACCCCCGTGGTGGTCTGGTGCGGCAAGCCCTTTCTGGAGCGCGGCTGGGCCTCGATCCGGACCGGCAACCCGAACATGTTCACCCTGATCATGATCGGCACCGGCGCGGCGTTCCTGTTCAGCATTCTCGCCGTCGCCGCGCCCACGATCTTTCCCAGCGCGTTCAAGACCCCTTCCGGCGCGGTCGGCCTGTATTTCGAGGCGTCGGCGGTGATCATTACCCTGGTGCTTCTCGGCCAGGTGCTGGAGATCGGCGCCCGGGAGCGGGCGAGCGGCGCGCTGAGGGCCCTGCTGGATCTGACGCCCAAGACCGTGCGCCTGATCAACGGCGTCGGCGGCGAGACGGAGGTCGTGCTATCCGCCGTCTCCGTCGGCGACCGCCTGCGCCTTCGGCCGGGTGACGCGGTGCCGGTGGACGGCATCATTGTCGAGGGGAGCGGCGCCGTCGACCAATCCATGGTGACCGGCGAGCCGATCCGGGTTCATCTCTCCGTCGGCGATCCGGTGATCGGAGGCACCTTGAACGGTAACGGCACGATGATCATCCGGGCGGAAAAGATCGGGACCGAGACCCTGCTGTCGCGGATCGTCCAGCTCGTGGCCCAGGCCCAGCGCTCCCGCGCGCCGATCCAGGCGCTCGCCGACCGGGTCTCGGGCTTTTTCGTGCCGGCGGTGATCATCGCGGCGCTTCTCGCCTTCGCCGCCTGGGCGCTCTGGGGACCGCCGCCGTCGATGGCGCATGGGCTGGTCGCGGCGGTATCGGTGCTGATCATCGCCTGCCCCTGCGCGCTCGGGCTGGCGACGCCGATGTCGATCATGGTGGCCTCCGGTCGAGGCGCCGAGGCCGGCATTCTAATTCGCGACGCCGAGGCCCTGGAGCGCCTGGCGAGCGTCGATACGATTCTGGTCGACAAAACCGGCACCCTGACCGAGGGCCGACCGCGCCTGGTCGAGATCGTTCCCGGCGACGGGTTCCAGGCGGTCGAGGTGCTCGGATACGCCGCCACCCTGGAGCTTGGCAGCGCGCATCCGCTCGCGAGCGCGATCGTCGCCGAGGCCGAGGCCCGCCACATGCCGCTCGCCGAACCACGCGACTTCATCTCCGACACTGGTCATGGTGTGAGCGGCACCGTTGAGAATAGACGCGTCATGCTCGGCTCGGCGCGCTACCTCGAAGCCGCTGGTGTCGCGGTCGCTCCCTTTGCCCGCGCCGCCGCCGAACGCCGCGCGAAAGGCGCGACCGTGCTCTTCGCGGCGATCGACGGCGCGGCGGCGGGGATGCTGGTGATCGCCGACGAGGTCAAGGCCACCGCCGAGGACACGGTCGCCAGCCTCGCCGGGCTCGGCATCGAGGTGATCATGCTGACCGGCGACAACGAGGTGACCGCCAATGCCGTGGCGGGCCTGCTCGATATCAAGCATGTCGAGGCGGACCTGCTACCCGAGGACAAGCACGCGATCCTTCAGGGTTTGCGCGAGGACGGGCGCGTGGTCGCGATGGTCGGCGACGGGATCAACGACGCCCCGGCCCTGGCCCGGGCCGATGTCGGCATCGCCATGGGCACCGGCAGCGACATCGCCATGGAAAGCGCCGCGGTCACCCTGGTCGGCGGCGACATCTCGGCCGTGGTCCGCGCGATCACCCTCGGCCGCGCCACCATGGCGAATATCCGCCAGAACCTGTTTTTCGCCTTCGCCTATAACGCGATCGGGATCCCCGTCGCGGCGGGCTTGCTCTATCCGCTCTTCGGTTTGCTGCTGAGCCCGATGATCGCGGCGGCGGCGATGAGCCTCAGTTCGGTTTCGGTGATCTCGAACGCCTTGCGGCTCAAGCGCGCCAGGCTCTAATCTCTCGGCCAACGTGGCCAAGCAAACTTTTCCGATACGAAGGATGAGACCCGATGACATGGAAACGCGTGGTGCTGGAAATCGGCATGGGCACCGATATTCGCGGCGGCGATCACACCAAGGCCGCCGTCCGAGCATTGAAGGACGCGCTCTGGCATAACTCGCTGGGCATCGGCGAGGTGGTCGGCCAGGACAGCGACGCCATGCGGGTCGAGGTCACCATCGGCGTTCCCAAGCCCGATCAGGTCGACACCGCCCAGGTTCTGGCGGTTCTGCCCCATGGCACAGGCACGGTCACCTGTGTCGAGGGCGGGCTCGAGATCCCGAACCCGGCCAAGGCGGACGTGACCCTGATCGCCCACGCGGCGGCGGCGGTCTATCTCGATCTGCCGGACGACTACACCCTGGCGGGAGCGTCGTCATGACCGTCAAGCGCGTGATCCTGGAAATGGGCGCCGGCAACGACCTACATGGCGGCGACTACACCAAGGCGGCCCTGCGCGCGGTCCAGGACGCCCTTCATCACAGCTCGCTCAGCTTCGTTGGCACCCTAAAGGTCGACAAGTCCAAACTTCTGGTCGACGTCACCATCGGCGTGCAGGAACCGGACAAGGTCGACGCCGACAAGGTCAAGGCCTCGCTCCCGGTCGGCGTGGTGACGGTCAAGGTCGTCAAGGGCGGCCTCGACATGCCGGACGCGTCGGGTGGAGACAAGGCGGTCATCGCCTCGGCGGCGATCCAGGTGATGGTGGACGTTTAGGGGATTTAGCCCGAGGGCGTCGGGGAGGCTTCGCTGGGCGTCCCGCCGACGAGACCGGTTCGCTTTTTCGACATCCGCCAACCAAGCCTGGGATTGAGGCGACCGGCCATCAGCCAACATCCAAGCAGCCCGAGGCCGGTAGCGGCGAAAACACCGGATATCGGCAAGAACAAGAGCGTCAGCCAGGCGAGGCCGGGCGACACGATACCCGAGACATCCCTGAAGCTCGAATAGACCGCGGACATCTCCGTGCGTTCCGAGGGCTTGACCGACATCAGGAAGGGTAGGCCGGCGACGATGTCCAACAAAACCAGAAACGCCGAACCGACGATCAAGAGCAAAACGGTCGCCCACGGCATGCCCGCGGCGAAACCGGCGACCACAAAGGCCATGGCGCTGCACAGAAAACCGGCACGGACGGCCGTTCTTACGCTGCTCCGCTCGACCCATTTCAACATGAAAGGGGTCAGGAACAGCATGGAATTGCTGATCGACAGAACGATCCCGCCGACATTCTCGCCTAGTCCGTTCTCGATCGCGAAAACCGGCACATAGACCACATATGCCCACCACCCGCATGAACGGACCACCGCGAAAAGCCACCCCATGACCAGACGCGGCTGGGCGAAGAAGCGGCCGAGATAGGCGACGGGATTGGGTGTCGGTGCCCGCGCTCGGGTGATCAGCTTGCCGTTACCGAGGCGCATCCACCAGAAGATGACCAGGAGCAAAATGGCCGACCCGCCCGCTACCAGGAAAGGCGCGGGCTCCCAGAGTTGCAGCAGCCAGACCCCACCCGCCGGACCAATTGTCCAGGACGCCGCGCTGTAAAAGAGCCGAAGCGTCTCGCAACGCCCGAGATCGGCGCTCGCCACATAGTCCAGCACATAGGCGTTGAAACAGACGAAAACCGTCACCGTCGCGGCCATGTTCAAGGCGAGGGCCACCGCGACCCATTGACCGTCTCCGAAGACAATCAGGCCCGCGCTCAGCACATAGGACAGCGCGCCGGCGGAATAGAGCCAGCGCCGGGGCACGTAGCGGGCCAGCCAGGGCGCCAGCAGGCCCCAGACCATGGAGAGGACGCCGATGGCAAAATAGATTTCCGACACCAGGCTCGAATCCCGGTAGGCGCGGTACATCACGATCGGGAACACGGAGATCAGCATTCCGCGGGTAACCGCCTCGGTTCCCGCGAGCACGGCGAAGCCTCGCGCGCTCGGAACGGGCGTGTGCCGCAAAAGCTCGGGGATACGGCGCTGGAACATGCCTGATGATCTCTGGTTGCCTGCTAGATCAGATCAGGAAAACACCTCCCGTGCTGCGCCACATGCGACCCGCCGAGAACTTTTTTCATGGCGGATGACGGGTTTGAAACAATGAGCGACCCGTCACTCTCACCCAAATGCCGGATCAGCCTCGATCTCTCTCACGAGCCACTCATACAGACGCTTGATCCGCGGGTCGTGCTGGAGTTCGGCGCGGCAGACCAGATACCAGGCGCCGGTCTGCTCGACCTCGATATCGAAGGGCCGCGTGAGGTAGCCGTCGCCGAGGTCGCGGCTCATGAAGGGACCCATGGAAAGCATCACGCCCTCGCCGGTCAGCGCCGCCTCGTGGGCGAGGAGTTGGGTGTCGAGCTTGGGACCGATCCTTCCCGCGAGTTCCGGTACCCCCGCCGCCTCCAGCCAGGCGCGCCAGTCATCGGTGCTGGAATAGACCTGGAACAGAGCGTGTTCCGCCAGATCCGCCGCCGCGCGAAGGCCCGGCGGCTCGGCTATCAGATCCGGCGCGCAGATCGGGAAGACCCGCGCGCGATAGAGGAACATATGGTGCCAGCGCGGGTCCGGCTCTGTGGTGTAGATCAAGCCGACATCGGCGGGCGC
Organism: Alphaproteobacteria bacterium; assembly: GCA_038118725.1. Lineage (GTDB taxonomy): Bacteria > Pseudomonadota > Alphaproteobacteria > Thalassobaculales > Thalassobaculaceae > JADHLJ01. The sequence goes on from JAYOIK010000005.1 coordinate 65,409, forward strand.
GGGATCGAACTCCCAATCCCGAAACGCGGTGTGCAGCACCAGCGGCAGGTCCGGGTTGTCGCGGCGAAATCTTCCGAGCCTGGGCGCCATCCAATGCACCGCGACCGAGACATAGACTTGCAGCACCAGCCCCTGATTCGCCGCCAGCCGGCGCATCGCCTCGGTCCCATCGGCGATCCGCTCGAAAGCATCCTTCAGAACCGGCGCGTAGAGCAGCCCCGCCTCGCTCAGCCGCACCGAGCGGCCGATCCGGTGGAATAGCGGGACGGCCAGTTCCGCCTCCAGATTCTTTACCAGATGGCTGACGGCGGAATGGGTGACATTGAGCTCTTCCGCCGCCGCGCGAAAGCTCTCGTGTCGGGCGGCGGCCTCGAAGGCGCGCAGCCCTTTCAGGGACGGTAGGCGGGGCATCGGTTCTCGGGTCCGCGAGATGGTGGTTTTCTGGTTATTTAATCTAACCAATAGGTCGGATTTTGTCCCTTGTATTCTTTCCGGTTCCGCTGAATATCCGAGGAATCGCACTTGGCTGGGGGAACCGGCATGAATGTTGAAGCGCCCATCGAACGCCGCCGGGGTGGCCGCGTCGCCCGCCAGGCTCAGCGCGCCGCGCCAATTCCCGACGCCAAGCGCCCCGTGCGCGGCGGTCTGGAAAGTGGACGTTACCAGCCGCTCACCCAAGCCGAGATCGAGAAAGTGCATCGCGCGGCGCTCGACGTGCTGGAGACAATCGGCCTGTGCGACGCGATTCCCAGCTGTGTCGAGGTGGTGACGGCGGCGGGCGGACATCTGGACCCGAGTGGGCGTCTGATGTTCCCACGCGCGCTGGTCGAGGACACCATTGCCAAGGCCGCGCGGGGCTTCACCTTGCATGCCCAGGACCCGCGTCACGACATGGAGCCCTGGGGCACCAAGACCTATTTCGGCACCGCCGGCGCGGCGGTTCACATGGTCGACGCGGTCACCGGGGAGTATCGCGATTCGACCCTGCGGGATCTCTATGATCTGGCGCGGCTGGTCGACGCCATGGATCACGTGCATTTCTTCCAGCGCATGATCGTGCCCCGCGACATGGTCGAACCCGACGCCATGGACATCAACACCTGCTACGCCTCGGTCATGGGCACCAGAAAGCATGTCGGCACCAGCTGGGTCCTGCCGGAACATCTGGAAGCGTGTTTCGAGATGCTGCATGCCATCGCGGGCTCCGAGAAAGCCTGGCGTGAGCGCCCCTTCGTTTCGATGTCCAGTTGCTTCGTGGTGCCGCCGCTGAAATTCGCCGAGGATGCCTGCAAGGTGCTCGAGGTCGGGGTTCGCGGTGGCATGCCGATCCTGCTCCTGGCGGCGGGACAGGCGGGCGCCACTAGCCCGGCGGCGCTGGCCGGCGGGATGGTCCAGGAGGTCGCGGAGGTGCTGGCGGGTCTGGTCTATGTCAACGCCATCAAGCCTGGCGCGCCGGCGATTTTCGGCACCTGGCCCTTCGTCTCGGACCTGCGCACCGGCGCCATGTCCGGCGGCAGCGGCGAGCAGGCGTTGCTGATGGCCGGCTGCGCCCAGATGGCGCATTACTCCGATCTGACCGGCGGAGTTTGCGCAGGCATGGCCGATTCCAAGATCCCCGACGCCCAGGCCGGCTTCGAGAAGGGTTACAACCACGCCCTGGTCGGCAACTCACCGGCCAATCTGATCTACGAATCCGCCGGCATGCACGCCAGCTTGCTCGGCGCCTGCATGGAAAGCGTGATCATCGACAACGAATCCATCGGCGCGACCCTGCGAACCATCCGGGGCATCGAGGTGACCGAGGACAGCCTATCGGTGGAAGCGATCCGCGCCGCCTGTATCGGCGGCCCGGGCCATTTTCTCGGCCATCCGCAAACCCTCGAGCTGATGGAAAGCGAATATGTCTATCCCGTCGTCGGTGACCGGGACAGCCCGAAGGAGTGGGTCGAACGCGGGTCGACGTCGATCGTTGAGAAGGCACGCGCCGAAAAAGAACGGCTATTGGCGTCGCATTTCCCCGATCATGTCGCTAGCGAGATAGATGACCGAATCCGTGAACGCTTGGATATCAAGCTACCAAGTGAACAGATGCGACCGGGAGCATGACATGAAAACGCGAACGCGCGCGGTGGTGATCGGCGGCGGCATCGCGGGATGCAGCGCGCTTTATCACCTCACCAAGCTCGGCTGGACGGACGTGGTGCTGGTCGAGCGCGACGAGCTGACCTCCGGTTCGACCTGGCACGCCGCCGGCAATTGCCCGACCTTCGCCACCAGTTGGAACGTCATCAAGTATCACCGCTACAGCAATCAGCTCTACGCGCGGCTCGCCGAGGAGGTCGACTATCCGATCAACTATCACATCACCGGATCGGTCCGCCTCGCGCATTCCAAGGCGCGGATGGACGAGTTCAAGCACATCGCCGGCATGGCGCGTCATCAGGGTCTGGAATTCGAGGTTCTGACGCCGGCGGAAATTCGCGAGCGTCACCCCTTCGCCGAACTCCATGATCTGGAGGGTGGCCTCTGGGATCCCTATGACGGGGATATAGACCCGAGCCAGGCGACCCAGGCCTTCGCCAAGGGCGCCCGCGATCTTGGCGCCGAGATCTATCGCTTTACCCGGGTAACCGGTCTGGAACAACAGGCCGACGGTGGCTGGAAGGTAATCACCGACAAGGGCGATATCCTGTGCGAGGTGGTGGTCAATGCCGGCGGCTATCGCGGCGGCGAGGTCGGCGAGATGATCGGCCAGTATCTGCCCATCGTCTCCATGTCGCACCAGTTCCTGGTCACCGAAACCATTCCGGAACTGGAAGCACGCGAGACACCGATCCCGCTGCTGCGCGACCCGGATGACAGCTACTACCTGCGCCAGGAACGCGGCGGGCTGATCCTCGGCCCCTATGAGTGGCAAGCAACGCCGCACTGGCTCGAGGGTCTGCCGGATAACTTCGCCTATCAGCTTTATCCCGACGATCTCGACCGGCTTGAATGGTACATCGAGAGCGCCTGCGCCCGGGTGCCGATCCTAGGGTCGGTCGGGGTGCAGAAGGTTATCAACGGGCCAATCCCCTATACCCCCGACGGCTTGCCGCTGATCGGCCCCGCGCGCGGGCTGAAAAACTTCTTCCAGTGCTGTTCGTTCAGCTTCGGCATCTCCCAGGGCGGCGGCGCGGGCAAGACCGTGGCCGAGTACATCGTCCACGGCGAGCCGGAATGGGACATGTGGCCACTGGATCCACGTCGCTACACCGACTACGCGACCAAAACCTATGTGACGGCGCGGGCGATCGAGCTCTATCAGAACGAATACGCGATTATCTATCCGGTCCAGGAATGGCCCGCCGGCCGGCCCGCCAAGACCACGCCGCTATACGAAAAATTCAAGGCCAAGGGCGCCATGTTCGGCGCCCGCGGCGGCTGGGAGCGCGCCACCTGGTTCCCGAGGAAGCCCGAGGATGCCCACGAGGCGCCGAGTTTCCGTCGCGCCCACTGGTTCGACACCGTCGGCGAGGAATGCCGCGCCGTCCGCGAAAAAGTCGGTATCCTCGATCTCGGCGGGTTCTCGAAATTCTTCGTCTCCGGCCCGGGCGCCGAGGCCTGGCTCGACGGGATCCTCTGTGGCCGGCTCCCCGGCCCAGGGCGCGTGACCCTGGCCTATGCCCTGAACGAGTCCGGCGGCATCGTCTCGGAATTCACCGTTACCCGTCTTTCGGATGACCGGTTCCTGCTGATCAGCGCGGCGGCGGCCCTATGGCACGACGAGGATTGGATGCGCGCCCACCTGCCCGAGGACGGCTCTGTCGCCATCGAGGATCAATCCGCGCGATACGGCACCCTGGTTCTCGCCGGACCACGGGCGCGGGACGTGCTGGCGGCGGTAACCGAGACAAATCTTTCCAACAACGCCTTCCCTTGGCTCACCGCCCAGGAGATCGAGATCGCCATGGCCCGGATGCTGGCGCTTCGGGTCAACTATGTCGGCGAGCTCGGCTGGGAGTTGCATGTCCCGGTTGAGTACATGGTTCAGGTCTACGACAGGCTCTGGGCCGCCGGCGAGGCGCACGGCATCACCGATTTCGGCGCCTATGTGATGGAATCCCTCCGGCTCGAGAAGTGCTATCGGGCCTGGAAGGTTGATCTGACCCACGAATACACGCCGGCGATGGCGGGGCTGGATCGGTTCGTCGCCCTCGACAAGGGATCTTTCGTCGGCCGTGACGCCCTGATGAAGGAGCGGGAGACCGGTCCCGCCGAGCGTTTCGTGCCACTGCTGGTGGATGCCGTCGACGCCGACGCCCCGCCCTGCGCCTCGGTCTTCAAGGATGGCGAGATCGTCGGGCTCGTCACCTCCGGCGGCTTTGGCCACGGGATTGGCAAGAGCATCGCGCTGGCCTATATGCGCCCGGACCTGGCCGCTCCCGGCACCGAGGTGGAGGTCGGTATTCTTGGTGAACGCGTGAGCGCGCGGGTCGCCGCGGAACCGCTTTACGATCCAATGAACGAGAAGCTTCGGGGATAGTCCGAGTATTTCACGGCCGACGCTTCGACCCGAATAGGGAGCGATCAGGCGCCAATTGCATTTCCGTCCGACGCGGCCCAAGTATACCGTTTCGCTGAACTGATTGGCTCAACCGGGACGCCTCGTGACCGAAACACTCGACACCCTGCTTGCCGAGATCCGCGCTTGCCGTCATTGCGCGGCGTCTCTTCCGCTCGGCCCACGCCCGGTCGTGGTGGCCAATCCCAAGGCCAGGCTTCTGATTATCGGCCAGGCGCCCGGGACCAAGGTGCATGAAACTGGAATTCCCTGGAACGACCGTTCCGGCGATAACTTGCGTGGTTGGCTCGAGATCGACCGCGAGACTTTCTACGATCCAGCGTGGGTCGCGATCATGCCCATGGGGTTCTGCTATCCCGGAGTCCTGCCCAAGGGTGGGGACGCGCCACCGAGACCGGAATGCGCGCCGCTGTGGCATGAGCGCCTGCGTGCGCATCTGCCGAATATCGGGCTCACGCTTCTCGCGGGGATGTACGCCCAGGCCGCGTATCTCGGCAAAGCGCGCCAAAAGACCCTCACCGCCACCGTCGCCGCCTGGCGTGACTATGGTCCGGAGGTGATGCCATTGCCGCATCCGTCCTGGCGGTCGGGAAATCTGTTGCGCAAGAACCCCTGGTTCGAAGCCGAGCTCCTGCCGGACCTGCGCGCCCGCGTCCATGATTTGTTTAAAGAACCCGGAGCCGCCGCATGAGCTTGACCGCGCATCGCCCGATCGACCGTATCGTCACCGCCCATCAACAACGCGAGGGTGCGGGTTTCATGGTCCGCCGCCCGGTTCCGACCGTCGGGCTGGACCAGGTCGATCCGTTCCTGATGCTGGACGAAGTCGGACCGGTAACCTACGCCCCGGGCGAGGCGATCGGCGCGCCGGACCATCCACATCGCGGCTTCGAAACCGTCTCATACATTCTGGCGGGCGAGAAGCTGCACGAGGACTCCACCGGCAAATCCCAGCTGATCCAAGCCGGTGACGTGCAATGGATGACCGCGGGTGCCGGCATCGTGCATTCCGAGTTGCCCGGCCCCGATTTCAAGGCGGCGGGCGGGCTGGCGCATGGCTTTCAGATCTGGGTAAACCTTCCGGCCGCCGCGAAATTCAGCACGCCGGGCTATCAATACCTCCCGGCCCGCGAGATCCCCACCGCCGGCAGCCCGGACGGCTTGATCCAGGTGACCGTGGTGGCTGGAGAGGGATTCGGCGTCACCGCCGCGATCGGCACCCATACGCCGATCTGGTTGCAGGATTGGCGGGTCCGGCCCGGCGCCGAGGCCGAGATCGAGATCGACCCTGGCTTCAAAGCCGCGGCCTATGTCTTCGATGGCGCGGTCGGGTTCGGCGCCGACGCGGAACCCGTGGCGCGCGGCCAGATGGCGATCTTTGGTCAAGGCGACGGGTTACGGATTTCGGCGCCGACCGACGGGGATGGCGGACGGTTTCTTTTGCTCGCGGGAGAACCGATCAACGAGGCCGTGGCGCGCTACGGCCCCTTCGTAATGAACACCCGCGAGGAATTGGTCGCCGCCTTTGACGATTTCCACGCCGGAGCGATGGGCGTTATCGAGCGCTGACGCCGGCGCCGATAGTCGCGCGGCCCGGGTTACTCGGCGGCTTGATCCACCGCGTCTTCGTCATGAACCGAGCCGTATTGCCGATCCATTGTGATGGGTGACTCGTAGATCTCAACCACCGGGGGATGCCCGTATTTTTCGGTCATATAGGCCTTCCATTCGGCGCTGTAGGCCTTCTCCGCGGCCTCGCGGGACTCCCAGAGATAGGCGCCGCCGCCAAGCCCTTCGCGATACAGCACGTTTTTGCGCAGCATGCCGTCGGTGCCCATGTAGCGGGGAATCGAGTCGCGGAACATCTGAACCGCCGTTTCCCGATCCGTGCCCTCGGGTAGGCCGTAGGTGACGACAGCGAAAACGTGGCTCATGGCAACCTCCGATCAAGTTCTTCGGCCAGCATAGCAAACATCAATCCGCCTGTCGCCGAACCGAAAGAGCTCCGGTGAAACGCTATTCGTCGCCCGCTCGACCGAAGCGCCGGCGCGCCTCGGCGAAGGCGATCAGCCGCTCCTCGGCGAGGCGGTTGACGGTGCCCTCGGCAAAGGCGCCGTCCTGGCCGCGCTCTCCGGCCGCGACACCGGTCAGGATCTCGATCCCCTCGGCGATGCTGGAAACGGTCCAAACATGGAAACGTCCGGCCTCCACCGCTTCTCGAACTTCCGATTTCAGCATCAGGTTGCGGGCGTTGGCGGCGGGAACCATGACGCCCTGATCGCCGGTCAGGCCGCGGGCGGCGCAGATATCGTAAAACCCCTCGACCTTCTCGTTCACCCCGCCGATCGCCTGAACCTGGCCCATCTGATTGACCGACCCGGTGACCGCGATCCCCTGCTTGATCGGCAAGCCCGACAGCGCCGACAACAGCGCGTAGAGCTCGGTCGACGACGCGCTGTCGCCATCGACGCCGCCATAGGATTGCTCGAACACGATGCTGGCCTGGAGCGAAATCGGCAGATCCGTGGCATAGGACGCGGCGAGATAGCCTTGCAGTATCAGCATGCCCTTGGAATGCAGTGGACCGGCGAGATCGACCTCGCGCTCGATATCGACGAACTTGCCCTGACCCATGCGAACCCGGGCGGTAATCCGGGTCGGCTTGCCGAAGGAAATCGCCCCGATCTGGAGCACGCTGAGCCCGTTGACCTGGCCGACAACCGCGCCATCCGTGTCGATCAGCATGGTCTCCCGCAGGATTTGCTCGCGGGAGCGCTGTTCCATGCGATCGAAGCGGTGTCGCTGAGCCTTCAACGCATCTTCCACGTCATCGGCGCGGATCACCTTGTGGTTCTTGTCCCGGCCCATGTAGTCCGCCTCGCGCATGACATCGGCGATGATGCCGACCCGGGCGGTCAGCCGTTCGGCATCGGCGACCACGCGCGAGCAGTGTTCGACCACGCGCTCGACGGCTTGACGATCAAAGGGGCGTAGATCCGCGCGCCTCTGGACCGTGGCGACCATCCGGGCGAACAGCGCCTCGTTGGCCTCGTCTCGCTCCATGATGTCGTCGAAATCGGCGGCGACCTTGAACAAATCTCCGAAATCCGGGTCCATCGCCGCCAGCGTCATATAGAGGTTGAGGTCGCCGAACAGCACCACCTTCACCGACAGCGGGATCGGCTGGGGTTGCATGGTCACGGCGAAGGCGGTGCCGACGGTTTCCCACGGTCCCTCGATGGCGATGCAATCGGCGTAGAGCGCCCGCTTCAATGCATCCCAGCAATGCGGCTGGACCAGGAGTTTCTGGGCATCCAGCAACAGATAACCACCATTGGCCCGATGCAGTGCGCCGGCCTGGATCATGGTGAAATCAGTCAACATCGCGCCCATATGCGCGCGGTGGCCAATGCGACCGACCAGGCGACCAAGCGTCGGATGATCCTCGATCACCACCGGCGCGCTACCGTCGGTTTCCTCCTCGACCATCATGTTGACGGCATATCGGTTCAGCGGGTCGACCGGGCCCGTCTGCTCTTTTCGAGCGGCGGCGCCGGGCTGAGACTCTTCCTCGACGAACAGTTGGATATTGTCGATCATGTCGGCGCGGGCGGCGGCGAGCCAGGCCTCAAGCCCCTTCGCTCCAATGAGCCCGTCACGCAACTCCGTGAGTTCCGAGTCGATCAATCCCGTCGCGAACCGACTGTTCAACGCGCGTAGCGCCGCCTGACGCTCACGCTCTATCAGCGGCATGGAATGCATCGCCGCGCCAAGCAATTCCTGAACTTCCTTGATCGCCGCCACCAGACGCTCGCGCACGACTTCGGGCAAGGTCTCGAAATGCTCCTGAGGCATCGGCTGTCCGTCAAGACGCGGAGCGATCGCCATCCCTTGCGCGGTTCGCATGAGCACGAGATCACGCTTTTCCGCTTCCTCGGCGACGCCCTTCATCAACGCCTCGCCACGACCGGCGAATTCCTTCTCGACGCTCTCGCGAGCCTGGCGGTAGTCATCGCCCTCGAACACGGTGCGGGCGCTATCCTTCAGATTCCCCACCATTCGAACCATCCGACGACGGAACTCCCGGGCACCACCGGTCGGAAGCCGCAACGCCTTCGGTCGCTCCGCGTCCTCGAAGTCCGTGACATAGATCCAGTCGTCCGGTTGCGGCAGATTTCGAGCCCGTTCCTCTAGATAGGCACGCACCGCGCGATGCTTGCCGGACCCCTTCGATCCGGTCACGAAGATATTGTATCCCCGCGCCCGCATGCGCGCGCCGAAACGCACCGCCTCCAGCGCGCGGTCCTGACCGATCAGTGTCTCGACATCCTCGAGATCGCGGGTGGTCTTGAACTTCAACGTCTTGAGATTGGTGCGCCGATAAAGCGCGGCGGCGGAGAGAGGATCGATGGCCATGACGGAACTCCTCGCGAGGTTCACGATATTCCAGCGCGGAACCGTCAGGCTGTCCAGGAATGCTTGATCGCGCCGATCCACGCGAGGTCTTGGTCGCCCGATTTCTATTTGCATTGATTCAACACCGGGGAAACGATAGTGACTTTTCAACGAAAGCGCGTCTGGGCCAAGGAAAGCGCGGCTGGGCCACTGAACCCTTCATCGATCGCGGCCATGAGAAACATTCGTACCGAGTCGATTGTGAGGACCGCGTTTTCCGACAGGATTAACGCTCGGATTTTCAACCACGGCACCGAGAAATACGTTCTGGCGGGTGATCACGGCGGGTTCGAATATGTCCTGAACCGCTATATGGTTCACGTTCCCGACGCGTATTTCATTCCTCGTGATCGTTTCACAATGGATCGCGCGACGAAATCGATCATCGCGCCGGAAATGGTCTCGACCGAGTCCGATCCGGGCCTCGGCGGTTTTGGCAAAACCGTCGAGTTTCTGCCCGATGGCCGGAGCGTGGTTGATTTCACGGACTGTGGAACAACCATCCAAGGGCCGGTCATCTGCGTCTCGCCCTGGACGTCGTTCAGCGCGCGGATCACGCAAATTCTCATGGGGATATTGCATTGCGACGATCTGCTCGAAGCAACCCTGCCAATCCTTGTTCCGGACGACCTAACCGTGCTGGAACAACGTGGGCTGGCGCTGATCGGCGTCGGCGACGATCGCTTAATCAAGGTGCCACGTGATACCGCGGTTCGGGTCATCGACGCGATGGTTCCGTCCAAGTCCTACGCGCGTTCCATGACCCTGGCGACCAATCGAGGAATCCTGGAGCTAGGTTACTTTCTCGAGCCGAATGACCTGCGTGCCTTGAACCGACGAATCCGCGCGCGCCTGGAGCCAAGGGCGGGTCAGGCGCCGGTTCTCCTGCTTGCACGCGCCGACGCGGGAGCGCGGCGGATCACCAATGAGTTGGAAGTCGTCGATGCCCTGGAGCGGTTCGGGGTACGCTATATCCGGACCACGGAAACCCCTCTCGAGGCGACCTGTCAGGCGGTCATGGACGCGCGGGTGGTGGTAAGCGGTCATGGCTCCGGGCTGATGAATTTCATCGCGGCGGGTTCCGCCACTCCCTTGATCGAAATCGATCATGCCGGCAATGACTGGCTGGGTCGGGCGATCTGTCGGGTGCTCGGGAACAAATACCGGCTTGCTTCGCGGCCAGACGCCGCGTCGCGTGACTTCACGGACTACACGGACCGCGCCGCCGATGTCGGGGAAATCGTCGCGATGGTTGCCGAGGAACTCGGAGAGCATCCTTGACGGTACGCACGCGATCGGCGCCTTTTGTCGATGCCAATGATAAACGGATCCACGCGCCATGCGTCTGCATGAACTGACCGAACAGCTATCCAGTGGCGCGAAGTTCCAATCCTTCGCCCAGATCCTCGGACACGCCGAACTGCACAAGCAGCGCACGTCGGATCTCGACTATCGCCGCCGCTTCCACCGGCGCGCATTGGATGGCGAGAAGCTGAACTTTCTGGATCTCGGCGCCCGAGGCGGCCCCCAGGAACGGACCGCCATGTTGGCGGAGTTCTATAGGATCTCGCTATGCGAGGCCGATCCCGAGGAAGCCGCGCGCTTGCGTGAAGCCGGCCATGACGTAATCGAAAAGCTCTGTCTCGATCGGACCGATGACCGCCAAATCCTGCACGTTACAGAGAAGGCCTCGAATTCCAGCATCTACAAGCCGCGACTGGAGATCATCCCCTTGACCCACGGAGTTACGGACGCTGTTCGCATCGTCCGTGAGATTGAACTGCCGACCACCACCGTCGATGCCGAGGAAGATCGTCTGGGCGTCAAATTCGACGAGATGAAGATGGACGTTCAGGGCGCGAACCTTCCGGTCCTCGAAGGCATGCGGCGCTCCCGGCCCTTCATGATCGAACTGGAGGCGGAACTGGTCCCGCTCTATCACGCGCAACCCCTGTTCTTCGAGGTCGGCCGGCACTTGTTCGACCGTGGTTACCTGGTTGCCGATCTGGTGATGACCCGTCGCAACGGGCGCCCCGCCGGTGGACGGCTGCCCAAGGAACGGCGGAACTCCCGCGGCATTCCGGCCTATGGGGATTTCCTGTTCATGCCGGATTGGTCGAGACCGGAAGGCCGCGGCATCATCGAGCGGGACCCGATGCGCTGGGCGACGACGCTCATGCTGAACGGCTACGAGGACATGGTCCGCTGGATCTCAAGCGAGACCGGCTTCGCGGGAGCGGACCGGGTATTGGCGCTCCTGGACGCGCTCGACCAGGAAGACGGCGCCGATATCGCCTCCGAAAGCGCCTGAAACCGAAGGGGTGGTCCCCTACGCATCCAAGGGATGGGTCCACGCGTCGAAGCCATAGCACCAGGTCGGGTCGGTTTCCTCGCGCATCCAGGTATTGGCGTGGGAAACCGCCTGAGCCTCGGCGGTTCGGGCCTTGCGCGAGGTCTCGAAGCGCCCGAGAGCGGCGGCGATGTCGCCCGTCTCGTCCAACGCGCGCGCCAGCATTACCCCGTTCTCCAACGCCGTCGCCGCGCCTTGGGCCATGTAGGGCGTCATCGGATGCGCCGCGTCGCCGATCAACACCACGCTCTCGTCATGCCAGCGCTCCAGCGGCGCGCGGTCGAGAATCGCCCACCGATGCACGGCGGGACAGGCATCAAGCACCGCCCGTACCTCCTGATGGAAACCGGCGAAGGCCTCGCGCACGACAGACATATCGCCGGTCGCGGACCAGGATTCGTTGACCCAGTCGGCGTCCGGAAGACTGGTCACGAAATACAGCTCGTCGCGGCTTGCCGTCGTAAAATAGATGACGATATGCCGGTCCTCGCCCCACCATTTGGTGCAGCCGCCGACCGCGCGATCCAGACGCGCCGTCTCGAAGGTGGCGCGATAGGCGACACGGCCGGTCGCGCGCGGCATCTCTGGCTTGAGCAGAACCTCGCGAACCCTGGAATGCAGGCCATCCGCGCCGACGACCAGATCCGCCGCCTCCCGGCTTCCATCGGCGAAACACAGGACCGGACCCGGCTCGATATCCACGAGGCGCTTGCCTCTCAGCAAGCATTCGCCCGGAACCGCCGAGAGCAGCGCGTCATGAAGATCGCCGCGATGCATCTGCAGATAAGGCGCGCCGTAGCGCCGCTCCGCGTCCTGGCCGAGCGGAAGTTCGAACATCATCTCGCCACTGTCCCAGCGCCGGTTCATCCAAGTCTCGGGCTGGAAGGCGACGGCGCGAACCTGGTCCTCGATTCCCAAGCCGCGCAGAGCCATCATCGCGTTCGGGCTCATCTGAATACCCGCGCCGAGCCGAGTAAAGCGCGCGGCTTGCTCGTAAACCCGAACCTGGAAGCCCAGCCGGTCAAGCGCCGCGGCGGCGGCGAGCCCACCCATGCCCGCGCCGACAACGGCGATGCGCGCTCTTGTCGTCATCCCTGTCTCCCCAGGTCTCGCGCCATCGTCCCAGCATCGCCACCCCAGGCAAAGCCCGCCGCCGCGTGGTATCGGCCATCTGATCCGAGGGGCGCTGGTTCATTCCCCGGCGGCGCGGTATATCTCCTTCTCGCGTTCCTGGAGGGAGACTTGGCCATGACGGTCACCGTTGGCATGTATGAGGCGTCACTGGCGCATATCGGCGATCGCCTGGACGCGCTGGATCTGGATCTGCGGGTTCTGCCCTTCGACAAGACCGGCAACTTCCAGATCGACGGCGTCGCGACACCACCCGAGCAGGTCGATCTTGACTACTTTTGGCTCAGCAGCCACATCAGTGTCGGAGGAGCCACGGATACCGCGTTCGACGTGGCCCTGGCCTGCAAGTCCATCAACGTGTTGCAGACCTTCAACGCCGGGCTCGATAATCCCGTCTACAAGAAGATTTCCGACAAGGGCGCTCGGATCTGCAACAGCAGCGCCCAAGGCGTCGCCATCGCCGAATACGTCATGGCCCAGGTGCTCAGCGTCATGCACCCCGTCGCCCAGCAGCGCGTCCAGCAGGAGGCGCGGGAGTGGAAGATCACGCGGTTCCGCGAACTCTCGCGGACGAATTGGCTGATCGTCGGTTACGGTCCGATCGGCCAGGCGACCGCCATACGGGCCAAGGCGTTCGGCGCCGGGATCTCGGTGGTGCGCCGCTCGCCAATGACCTCGGACGTCGTCGATCGGGCCGGCACCATGGCCGACTTGCCCGCCCTGCTTCCCGAGGCCGATATCATCGTGCTTGCCTGCCCCTTGAATGACAGTACCCGTGGCTTCGCCGATGCCGCCTTCTTCGGCGCGGTGAAACCCGGCGCGATTCTGGTCAATATCGCGCGCGGCGGCCTGATCGATGACGCGGCGATGATCGCGGCTCTCGACGACGGACGGCTGGAAACCGCCATTCTCGATGTTTTTCATACCGAGCCTCTGCCGACCGACGATCCCCTTTGGGCGCATCCGGGAGTGAGGCTGACGCCTCATACGTCCTTCGCCGGAAATGGAAGCCAGGGTCGTTGGGACACGCTGTTCCTTGATAACATCGCGCGCTTCGTCAAGGGCGAGCCGTTGGGCCAAGAGGTCAATCCGGCGGATCTCGCCTAACGCCGAAGCTCGCGGATTGGAGCCTCACCATGCGCCTCGGCCTGTTCATGATGCCGCTGCATCCCTCCTATCGCCCGGTGGCGGATTGCTATGATCGGGATATCGACCAGTTGGTCGCCGCCGATCGGCTGGGTTTCGACGAGGCCTGGCTGGGTGAACATTTCACCGAGAAATGGGAAAACGCTCCGGCTCCGGACCTGCTGATCGCCAAGGCGCTGGCGTTGACCGAGCGGATCAGGTTCGGTACCGGCGTCACCCTGCTCGGCATGCACGAGCCGGCCTATCTGGCGCATCGTCTGGCGATGCTGGATCACTTGGCGCGGGGTCGCTTTCAATGGGGCATCGGCCTCGGCGGCATTCCGACGGATATGAAATTGATGGGACTGGACCCGGCCACCGCCCGCGGTCGCGCCGCCGAGGCGTTGGAAGTCATCCTCGCGCTTTGGGAGCATGAGAGCGGTCCCTTTGCCTATCGGGGCGTGCATTTCGACATCGAGGCGCCGGAGCTCGACCCGGAAACCGAACGCGGACTGCATATGAAGCCACTTCAGCGCCCGCATCCGCCGATCGCCGTTGCCGCCAGCACGCAGCAATCCAACTCTCTCAGGCTCGCCGGCGCGCGTGGTTGGAGCCCGATGTCCAGCTCGCTGTTGTCCAGCGCGCTGCTACCGGGACACTGGGTCACCGTGGCCGAGGGCGCCGAGGCGGCGGGGACCACCGCGAACCGGGCGCAATGGCGGATCGCCCGCGATATCTTCGTCGGCCCGACCCCGGCCATCGCCCGAGAACGCGCGCTCGCGACGTTGGGCCGCAACTACACGACGCATCAATTGGCGAGCCGGCGCGGCACCTGGCAGATGGGTGCGGCGAAGATCGATCCCGACATGCCGGACGAGGCGGTGGATGTCGACTACATGATGGAGAATGTCTGGATCGTCGGAGACCCGACGGAGGTCGAGGACAAGATTCGCGCGCTATACGAGACCGTCGGTGGTTTTGGCACCCTGTTGAGCGTTACCGCGGATTCCGATGACGCTTCCTGGGACCATGAGAGCTTGCGCCTGCTGGCCGAGGAAGTAGGCCCCAGGATCGAGGACCTCGCTCCCTGATCAATGGATTGATTTCCAGATCGGCTCGCTCCGCCTGATGCTACACTCCTGGGCATGAAGATCCTCGCCGCCTGTCATCGGCTGGACTGGACCGGCGCGCCGCTGATCCTGTTCCGGCTACTACGCGCGCTTTCGGCGCGTCATGAGGTCACCCTGCTTGAGCCTCGCGATCCCAATGACGGCGGCCCGCTCCGGGCATTGTACGAGGAAGCCGGCGTGCCGGTGGTTGAGAGCGTTCGGCCCGGGGATTTCGATGTCCTGCTCGCCAATACCCTGATGACCAGCCATCTCGCGCGTCACGCGGCACGTGATATTCCCGTGCTGTGGTGGATCCAGGAACCGAGGAATGGATTGCACGCGATCCGCCACGGAGCCGTGGATCTCGAGACCTTCAAGGATGTAGATCTGATTTGCACTCCCACCATCTGGCAGCGCGACACCCTCTACGCGCCCTATCTCGGCGAGACCGACCGCATCGTCGTTCCCTATGGCCGGCCTTCGGACCAACCAACGGGACGCCGTCCGCCGGAGATGGAGGCCGACGGCTTTCATATCATCACGCTCGGCTATCTTAGTCGCCGCAAGGGACAGGCCGTCGTCATCGAAGCTCTGAGCCGATTGAACCATGGGAAGGTACATCTGCATCTCCTCGGCTCCGAGACCACGGCGCCGAAAGAGGCGGCCGCCATCCGGGAGCTCGCGGATCGCGTGGAATCACCCGAGCATCGAATTCACTTTCACGGCGCCCGCCCCCAGGCCGATGTCGTCGACTTTCTCGCCCGTGGCGACGTCTTCGTGTTCCCGACACTGGACGATCTTCTGAGCATCAGCATTCTCGAGGCAATGAGCCAGCGGATCTGCGTGATCGCGTCGGATTTCGGCGCCATTCCCGAACTGGTCGTCGACGGCGAAACCGGTCTGCTGTTCCCCAAGGCGGATGCCGGTGCCCTGGCGGCAAAGCTCGCGACGGCAATCGACGACCCGGCCCTGCGCCGCCGTCTGGGTGAGGCCGGTCACCGGGCGGCGACGGTAAAACATGATTTCGCCGACCACGTGGCGGGCATGGAAGAAGGCCTCGCCCGGGCCGTCGCCAACCGCGCGGTGCGGGATACGCGGCCGGCTTAGCCGCTAACGACTAAACCGTCTGATCCATCCCGCCAGTCCCTCGGGCATCAGGTACACCATCAGGATCAGGATCGCGCCATAGGCCGCCGCCGGGAAGGCGACCTCGGCGGTGGCGTAGGCCGCGACATCGGGGAGGAATTCGATAAGCAGCCCACCGAACAGCGCCGTCCAGACTCCACCAAGACCGGCCACCACCGCGCCGGCGAGCAGGATCATCGCGAAGAACACGCCATAGGTATCGGGAGCCACGAAGTCCGTCAGCAATCCCGTCAAACCGCCCGCGATCCCCGCGTAGAACGCGCTGACGCCGAAGATCAAGGTCTTGTAAATCGACAGGTTAACGCCCGCCGCCATCGCCGCGCCCGGATGATCACGGATCGAGCGCAAGGCGCGTCCGCTGCGGCTGTTGATCAGGTTGCGGGCCATCGGCAAAAGGATAAGCAAGGCGACGAGGGTCACTAGGTGCCACCACTGGTCGTCACTGAGCGGCAGGTCGAAGGGCGTGCCGGGACGGTCCAGGTAAATCCCGCTCACGCCGCCGGTCCAATCCTCCAGATAGCTGGAGCGAAGAAACTGCGGCGTCGCGATCGCCAATCCCCATGTGGCCAGCAGAAGATGGATCGATCCCAACCGAAGCGCCGGCCAACCGAACAGAAAACCAAAGACAAAACACACGACGCCGCCGAGCGGCACCGCCAAGTAGACGGAGATTCCGCCATCACCGCTTAACAGCGCCGTCGCGTAGGCGCCGAGCGCGAAGAACGCCGAGTGACCGATCGACAGCTGACCGCTCTGGCCGATCAACAGGTTCATCCCGACAATGGCGATGGTGAAAACCCCGGCCTGGGTAAACCGGTAGAGCGTGTAATCGACAAGGATCAGCGGCAACGTCAGCCAAACGAGCGCCACAAGCGTGACCACCCATCGATCGGGGAGCCAGCCGCGCGCCGCTTGTCGTTCCTTGATCCTCACGCTTTTCGCCGCTCCCAAACCCGCGCGCGGACCCACCCCTCGCGCGTGGTCCGCATGTCCGGGGCCTGCATGACCCAGTCCGGGCGAGGACGCAAGTCGGCGCGATGATATTTGTCCAGAGCAACAGGTAGGCGTTAGTCTTCCACCGGATCGGCGCTGAAAACAGAGCCGGAATGCGGAGATTCGATCATGGCGCGACTAGCCGACGCGGATATTCTCACGCGCGAAGTCCTGCAATGGAAAGGCCTGCATGTTTTTCACTACGCCATGTCGTCCTGCTCGCAGAAACTCCGGATCTATCTTGGCCTGAAGGGTCTGGATTGGACGCCGCACCCGATCAATCTGTCGACGCATGAGAGCTATGGCGACTGGTTTCTCGGCATAAACCCCAGGGGGATGGTCCCGGTGGCGGTGATTGACGGCGCGGTCCATATCGAGAGCAACGACATCATCGAAACACTGGAAAACCAAGCGCCCGAACCGGTGCTTTGGCCGATGGCGCGCGCCTCCGAAATCCGAGAGGCCTTGGAAGCCGAGGACGCCTTGCATCATGACCTGCGAAGTCTGAGCTTTCGCTTCGTGCACGGCCGGGTCGGCACGACCAAGACACCGGAACTGCTGGCGGCGTATCGCGATCATGGCGGCGGCGCGGCGGGCAACGGCGTTGAACCCGATCCGAGTAAGGCCAGCGAGATCGCCTTTTATGAAAGACTCGCGGCGGAGGGTTTGAACGACGCCCGATGCCGGGAAGCGGCGTGGCGGTTTCACGACGCGTTCGACGCGTTCGATGGAACCCTAGCCTCCTCGCCCTATCTGATGGGCGACGCCGCCACCGTCGTGGATATCGCCTGGTTCGTCTACGCACATCGCCTGGATCTGGCGGGTTATCCGCTGGAGCGACTGCATCCCAGGGTCGATGCCTGGTATCGCGCCCTGGCCGCGGACCCACGGTGGAGCCGCGAGGTCGATCCGAGCCCGGTGGTATCGGAGCGCATCGCCAAAACCCGCGCCGGGCACGAGGAGGTCGGCGCCACGCTTTCCAAGGTCGCGGGTTTTTAGCGATACATGCTGAGGTTTAGCTCGACGCCCGCCGGTGCGCTTACTCGCGTATCACGTCTTTAATGGTTTCGATATCCAGTCGAACCGGCTGGCGGTGACCGGCTCCCTCGATGGGCAACTCGCTCAGATGGGCGAGAATATGGGTAATCCCGTTCTCGTCTCCAAAAGGAAGAGCGATGCGGCGAAACGCGATATAGTCGTTATCGAATCGCTCTGGCGCGGCGAATGTCACGGGCGACTTCTCGCGCATGACCGCCCGGTAGAATTCCAACGCGATCGCAACCCGATCATCATCCCACTCGCCGACCCGCTTTCCGGTCATCTCGTGATGGGCACCGATCGAGGAGCGGGTGGAAAAAACCTCGTAGACAAAATCGTGGTCATCACCGTCCGGAACCGGGCGCAGCAGATGCAGCCAACCGATCCATTCGCGGAGTTCCTCGGCCAAGAAATCCGCGCGACGCGGCATGGTCCTTCCCGCCCGCTTGGCCTCCCAAAAGGCCAGCAAGCGCCTCTCCGGATCTGTAAACCCACTAGACAGTGAACCCACCAATCATCGTCGCCGCGCCGCCATCCGTGTCAACGCTATGCGGTTTGGAACCTCGGGTAAACGGGATTTACTCGGTAATCTCCGGCCAGGTGTCCTTGAACGCTTGCTCCATCGCGCGGGCCACTAGTTCCAGACGATCCTGACCGTAGAACATGTCGCCATCCACGAAATAGGTCGGCGAGCCGGGAACGTTGCGCGCGATCGCCTCGTCGGTACTCGCGGCGTACTCGGCCATCGCTTCCGCCGACCCCGCCGCCTGGAGCCAACGCGGGCCATCCATCCCGACATCGCCGGCGATCCCGATAAGAACCTCGCCATCCGCGAGGTCCGCGCCCTCGGCCCAATGCGCCTCGAGCATCCGATGCGCGAGCCCGTCGATTGTCTCACCCGCCTGTCGCGCGGCGATCAACATACGGTTCGCCAGGTCCGGCGAATGGTGATGGTTCGACGGTCGGCCCGGCATGGGCACGCCGCGATACTCCGCCCAACGTTCCATCTCGCGGCGAAAAAAGTAGTTCCGCTGCTTTACCGTGCGCTCGCGAAACGCCGTGCCGCCGAAGCTCGCCATGGCCCGGTTGAGGTCGATGGGTTTATGCACGATGGTCCGTCCGGCGGCCTTGGAAATCTCCATGAAACGCGCGGATCCGAGATACGCATAGGCGGAATGAGCGGAATAAAAGTAGTCAACCTCGGCCATGAGTTTGTCCCTTCAGCGAACGTTGGGCACCCAGACGGCGCCGGTCACTCACACTATGGACAAATCAGTCGGCGCCGCCAAACCCGAACGACGAGAAATCACGCGCCGGATCTCGAGGAAAACCTCGTATGGTTGGCGCGGAGCTCGTCACGCGGCACTATACCCGTGGCGATGGCAAAATCTTGAGAGAGTAGACATGGTGAAGGACGAAATCCCGATTCTGGATGTTTCTCGTTTCGAAGCCGGTGACCCGTCCATTCGCGAGGAAGCGGCCCGCGACCTCGACCGTATCTGCCGTGAGATCGGCTTCCTGGTCATCACCAATCATGGGGTATCACCCTCGATCCAGCGCGCGCTGGTCGATGCCGGCATGGCGTTTTTCGATCTACCGCTCGAGAGCAAGATGACGGTACGGCGACCACGCAATGATCAGAATCGCGGCTATATTCCCTTTGGCGAGGAGACCTTGGCGCGGATGCATGGCGGCGACACGCCACCGGACTTCAAGGAAGTATTCGCGATCGGCCCCTTTGACCGGCCCGACGACGCGTACCACTCCCAGGAGCGGTCCTACCCCAATTTCGCGCCGAACCTTTGGCCGGCGCAACCGACGGAACTAAGGGATGCGATGCGCGCCTATTTCACCGCCCTGGATGCTCTTTCACGGCGCATGGCCGGGTATTTCGCGTTGGCGTTGGACTTACCGGTTGACTGGTTCGCCGACAAACTCGACCGTCATGGCAGTCAATTGCGCTTGCTCCACTATCCCGCGCCCGACCGGGCATTGGAGCCAGGCCAACTTCGTTGCGGGGCGCATACCGATCTCGGCATGATGACGATCTTGCGCAATCAGAAGGCCGGGGGCGGCCTGCAGGTTCGCCCACGCGGCGGGGAGTGGATCGACGCGCCGGCCATCGACGACACCTTCATCGTGAACATTGGCGACCTCTTGATGCGCTGGACCAATGACCGCTGGGTCTCGACGCCACACCGGGTGACCGTACCCGAGATCGAAGCGCGCTCGCGATCCCGGCGACTGTCGATCGGCTATTTCACCCGACCCAACTATGACGCGCCGATTTCCTGTATCGAGACCTGCGCCGACGCGGATAACCCGGCGAAATACGAGACCACGACGGTGAAAGCCTATAATGACGAGCGATTTGCCCGGGGCGCCGGCCCCAGGGAAGCCGCGTGATGGTTTCGATCCGCGCCACCAACGCCCGAGAGCAAAGGAAACCCGACATGAAAATTGGCATCTCCCTGCCGGTCCGCGAGCTCGGCGACGATATCGGCGCGATCAAGGCCTTTGCCCAAGCGGCGGAGGAACTCGGGCTCAACCATCTGCGGGTTCCGGAACAGATCATTCGCCCCGGCAGCGGGGCCCTGCACGAGCCGCTGACCATGATGACACTGATCGCCGGCGCGACTTCCCGGATCGAGTTGGTTCCCTCGGTCCTGATCCTGCCGGCGCGCCAGACCGCGCTGGTCGCAAAGCAGGCCGCCAGTCTCGACCGGCTGTCGGGCGGGCGTCTGCGGCTCGGGGTGGGGGTCGGCAAGGACCCGGCGGAATACGAAGCCCTCGGCGCCGATTTCAGCAACCGGGGCGCCCGCTGCGAGGAACAGATGACCCTGTTGAAACGGCTATGGACGGAGCCGTCGGTCAGCTTCGAGGGGCGGTGGCACAAGATTTCCGACGCGGGGATTAACCCGCTCCCCATCCGTCAACCCATCCCGATGTGGATCGGCGCCAGCGAAAACCCCACCCAGCGCATCCGCCGTCGGATCGGAACCCTGGCCGACGGCTGGTTCGTGCTTGCCTCGCCCGAGGCCTATCCGGCGATCCGCGACGACATCCAACGCGCCGCCGAGGCGATCGGCCGGAGCCCCGCCGAAATCGGCGCCGAGGCCGGAGTGGCCGTGGTCGGGCCGCGCGAGCATGAATGGAAAAGCCGGGTCGCCGGCTGGCGCGAAATCGGCCTGACCCATCTCTGTCTGCGCACCCTCGGAGGCGGTCTGGCAACGGACGCTCATATCGCCAAGATGCGCGAGGCGGTGGCCGACCTGCCCTAGGAGGCTGGAAAACCAACGCGACGACGCGGAGCGTTACCCGATTTTCGTCATCTCATCGCCGACGCTCAGTCTTCCGTCCTTGGTGACGCGGGCATAGATGCCGCGGAGCTTGTACTTGTCGCCGTCGCCCATGTTCACGAACACACAGGCATCCCGGCCATAGCGTTGAATGAACTTGGCGCAGCCCTTGTGAGGCGTGTCGGTGATCTCAATCTCCGCCGTGCCCACGGAAAGCCGGGTGCCGGGCGGCAGGTTGGACGGGGTCAGGTCCATGTCGACGAAGAGATTGTCGCCCGCCGGGGCCCAATTGTCGCGGTCCTGGGCGATCAACGAGATACAGCGGGAATTCATGATGCAGATCTGCACGTCCGGGTGCGGCTCGCCGTCCTCGGTCGACTTCCAGCATCCCTTGGCCCAATGGTCGCCCTCCAGACCGCCGGCCAGGCTGATTCCGATACTATCGACTTCCTGGCGCTGCTCGGAGGCGGGACGGACCACGATCCCCTCGATCCGCCCGTTGTCCTTGGGCGAGGCGAGGATCTCCGGAAGACCGGCGTTCAGTTCGTCGCGGGAAAGATGTCTGGCCATGGGTCGGCTTCCATTCTCGGGAAAAGCGATGGTGTCGTGGTCGGGACGTCATGTTAGGCGGCGGCATGCCACCTGCCAAGACCCGGGATTGGTACTCGCGTGAACCTGGGATCGGTGTTGTCGCGCGGTGTTCGCGATGCGACTATCGCGGTATGACAAACTACACCGGCACGCCGCGCGGCGACTATTTCGACGAGAACTTCGCCGAGAATTTCCGGCGGATCGAACGCGCGGAATTGCTGGACGCCGGTGATCTTGGCAATGAGCAAATTCGCGGCTTTTTCGCGTGGTGGCGATCGCATCCCCTGACCCCACCGCCGAAATCGGCCTTCGATATCCTCGACCATCACGCGCTGATGCCGAATTTTTTCATGATGCGGGTACACGACGAGGAGACCTTCGCCTTCGTGCTTGCCGGCGAGGAAGTCATTCGCATGGTCGGGCGCAACCACCCCGGGCGCGTGATCACCGTCGACGACGCCGACGAGCCGCTGGCCATCTTCGCGCGCTATCTCCGCGGCGTGGTTCAGACCCGAAACTGCTGGCGTTGCTCGGGCGATCTCCGGGTGTTCGAGCGTGGCTATCGGAGCTTTGAATCCATTGACTGCCCGCTCACCGACGAGGCCGGCGAGAAAATCACCCACACCATCGGCGTGATGTTCGAGTTGTAGCCTTAGCTCGTGACGATCCCGCCATCGACGTTATAGGCCTGACCTGTGATGTTGCGTGACGCGGGCGAGGCGAGGAACACCACCATGGCGGCGATATCCTCGGGGTCGTTGGGCCGTCCGATCGGGATCATCGCGGCCCGACGCTTGGTCATTTCCTCGACGCTGATCCCCTCCTGCTCGGCCCGGACCGTGAGATTCGCCTGGGAAAGCGCGGTATTGGTCACTCCCGGACAGACCGCGTTGACGTTGATATCGTGGCGCGCCAGCTGTTGCGCCGCCGTATAGGTCAGGCTGATCACCGCGCCCTTGCTGGCGGCGTAGGCGGCGTTGGAGGTCCCGGCATAGCCGCGCCCGGCGATCGAGGCGACATTGATGATCCGCCCGCCTCCGCCCTGGCTGATCATCCGGGCGGCGGCGGTTTTCAGACAGAAGAACACCCCCTTGGCGTTGACCCGGTGGATGCGATCCCAATCCGCCTCTGTCAGATCCATGATATCCGCCCGGCGCGTCACGCCGGCATTGTTGAGGATGATATCGAGCCGCCCGAAGGCCGCGACGGTCTTGTCGACCATGGCCTGAATCTGGGTCACGTCACCGCAATCCGCCGTGATGGCGACGGCGGTCCCGCCGGCCTCTACGATCTTGGCGGCCATCGCCTCGGCGGCGGCGGCATCGATGTCGACGACCGCGACCTTGGCTCCGGCCTCGGCGAGCGCCAGGGCGGCGGCGGCGCCGATACCGACCCCCGCGCCGGTGACGATGGCTGTCTTGTCGGTCAGACTCATGGGATCTCTCTCCTTACTCGGCGGCCAGCGGTACCGGCGTCGGCATCGGCGCGTCGCAGATCTTGTCGAGCGGTTTGCCGAAATGTGCCTCGATCAGCGGCACGACCTTGGTGGCGAACTGCTCGATCGAGTTCATCACCGCCAGGTGTGGGACGTCGCCGACCGCGAAATAGTTGTTCATGTGCCGCGGCCCATAGAGCTCGATTTCCCGGCAGAGCCTTTCAGCGACCTGCTCGGCATTGCCGACAACGATATTCTCCGCGACCTGATCCAATGCCGGTTCGTTCTCGAAGGGCTCCTCGGCGACCATGTAGTCGTCGACCATGGTCTCCTTGCGGTGTCTGAGCGACATGGCGATGCGCTTCTGAAAACGCGCGCCGTCGACATAGCGGTCGAGCACGGCCTTGTCGTCGCTGACACAGACGAAACGCAGCACGCCGAGCGGGATCGACGATGGATCCTTGCCCTCCTCGACATAGCAACGCTCAATCTGATCGCGCATGGCGCGGATCCGCTCCGGGCTTTCGATGCCGCCCGAGATAAAGGGAATGAAACCGTCGCGGGCACAGCGCCGATGACTGTTCGGGTCGGCGCCGGCGATCCAGATCGGCGGGCGCGGGCTCTGTACGGGCTGAACATTAATTGCGGTCTGCAGCTGGTTGAGCTTCTCGCCGTCATAGCTGAAATGCGGCTGGCGCAGCCCCTGGTCGATCATGTCGAGCATCTCGTTGAACACCACCTTGTTCTCGGTGATATCGGCGCCCAGACGCTCAAACTCGTAATGCTGATAGCCGCTGCCGACACCGACATCGAGCCGCCCGCCCGATAGCGCGTCGACCAGCGCGATCTCGGCGATCACCCGGGCCGGCGCGTGCAAGGGCAGGATCAGAACGGCGCAGCCGACCCGGATCCGCTTGGTGGTCGCGGCGACCTGATTACAAAAGATCAGGGGCGACGGACAGAGGCTGTAATTCGAGAAATGATGCTCGGCGAACCAGGCCCGACTAAAGCCGAGTTCCTCGGCGAGCTGGATATGCTCCAGCGCCTCGGCGATCACCTCGGTCGGTGGTTTCGAGCGGTCGCGGTGCTGCAAGAGATTGAAGATACCGAAATCCATGGGAGCCTCCCCCGGCGATTACCGTCGATCGGAACATTGAACCTAACCCGCGCGCCCAGACCGGCCAAATGAATGCGCCCGCGCGCGCCAAGCGATCAGGTCCGGGATGCGGCGATCGACTCGAGCTTTTTCATGAGCGGGTCGATATCCGCCGCGAAGGCCGGGTGACGGCGCAGGCGCCGGAAATGCGCCATGGCGAGCGGAAAGGCGGTTGTCATCGCGTCCTCGTCATAGACCGGCGCGACACCCAGGGCAGCGAGCTTTTCGAGATGCGCGCGCTCCCGGGAAACCTGGACGATCTCACAAACAGCGCAGATATCCGCGATACTGATGCCGTCACCGACCAGGAATTCTCGGTCGGGGTGCAGCGCGCGATCGAGACCACCAAGGAAGGCCTCCAGGGTCGCCGCCGTCTCCTCGCGAATCTCCACCGTGCAGCGGTTTCCCGACAGGGACAGCAGGTGCGCTTGACTCTGGCGCGCGAAAACCAGCGCCGCGTCCAAAAAACCGTCGATCCTCGCGGCCTCGTAGGGGCCGTCGCCATAGAGCGGCAGGCGCGCCTCGCCAATCCGCGCAACGGCGCGCAGAATACTGTTGGACTCAAAAATTCCGACCGTTCCATCCGGGCTGAACGCGGCGGGAACGGTGCCGAAGGGATGAGCTTCAAGAAACGCCTCGGTCTTGTACAGGACCGCGTCAAATCCGGTGCGCGACGGCCTCGCGAGGCTGGCATCGGCGCGATCCGCCTCGCCGAGCGGCCGGGCGTCGAAATCCCAGAGCCAATCCGACAGCTCCCTAGGCTTGGCGCCGCGCACCTCGACATCGGCGCCGTTAAGCCGGGCGGCGATCGTGGCCTTCATGATCCTGGGATTGGGCAGATATGAGAAGATTCGCAGGTCGGGCAAGACGGGCCTCCAGCTTTATCAAACTCCGCAATGCTATGGACATCGTCGAAATGTCGCCAGCGAAGAGCTCAAGCCATCACACAGACGGTGATTGGCGTGCCGGGCTTCCTTGTAGCTGACCAAACCGAGCCACGTGGGCATGATAGACGACCGGGCGCGCAATCCGAAAACCTTGGGAGGTCCATCATGGCGCTTTACGAACTTCGCACCTACACCATCGTGGTCGGCAAGATGAACGCGGTTGTCGAGCTTTATCATCAGGAAGGCTGGCCGGCGCTGGAGAAGCACGCGGACAAGCTGTGCGGCTATTTCACCGGCGATATCGGGGCCATGAACACGCTTACCCATCTCTGGCGGTTCGAGGATGACGCGGACAGGCGGGCGCATTGGGCCCGGGTTTTCGCCGATGACGACTTCATGGCCTTCGCGGCGAAGCTGCGTCCGATGCTGCAATCCCAAGAGAATAAACTGATGTTCAACGCCCCCTGGGGACCGACACCGTAAGGCGTTCCATTCAGGCCGCCAGACCGACCGTCACCCGCTTTCCGAGCGCCGCCAAGGCGGCTTCCAGTTGATCGGTCTTGGAGGCATGCCCGATCCGGAACAGCCGGTCGACGCTATTGCGCGACCAACCTAGCGTGCGCATCAGGTCGGCGCGGCTTTTCCCTTGCGCGCGCAGCTCCTGATACAGCTGGACCTTGAGCGTGGTGGTCACGCCCATGGAAATCATGCGTTCCCCTACGCCGGCCGTTGGGATTTCCTCGGCGTGAGAGATACGAGCGGCCAATGCCTCCTCGATCGCGTCGCGCGCCAAGGCGTCCATATCTCCACCGGCCTCGGCGAAGGTCACAACCTCGGGCAGGACGGGACATCGGATGAGCAAAGTGCCGTCGTCGGGCTCGGTGGTGATGGGAAAGCTCAACATATCATTTGATACCCAGTTGTTTGTATATGGCCCGAACCAGACCCGTTCCCAATTCCTTACGTCCCCCGTGGGTCGGGACAATGGCTCGACGTTTTCCGAGGACCGCCGTGACGTGACCTCCCTTGCCACGATTGGCCACGATACGAACACCGTGATCCCGAGTCAGAACGCGGATCAGTTCCTTACTGTTCATTAGACTAATGTAGTCCACAAAAATGTGGAAGTCGACAAAAGTGTCGACTCTGTTGGTGCCATGCGAGCCGCGCCAATCGGATTCGGCGGGAAGCCCTAGAAGAACGACAGCCCCATGCCCAACAGGGCGCAAGCCAGAAGCGTCTTGAACACGCCCTGATGCCACCAGAGCATCATCGCGGCGGCGAGGATCGTGAGGCCGATGCTGGCGAGATCCGCCGTCGCGAGATCGGGCACCGGGAGCGTCATGCCGAACACGCCGGTCTCGCCGATGCTGGCGAAGCTGACATGCAGACCGAACCAGAAGGCGAGGTTCAGGACCACGCCGACCACGGCGGCGGTGATGCCCGACAGCGCGGCGGCGATATGGGTGTTATCGCGCAGCTTCTCCACATAGGGCGCGCCGAGAAAGATCCAAAGGAAGCACGGCGTGAAGGTCACCCATAGGGTCACCACCGATCCGATGACGCCGGCCAGTATCGGGTCCATGCCCAGGGCGTGGCGATGCGCGCCGAGGAAACCGACGAACTGGGTGACCAGGATCAGCGGTCCCGGTGTCGTCTCCGCCAGGCCGAGACCGTCCAGCATCTCCTCCGGCGTCATCCACCCGAAGGCGTCAACGGCCTGTTGCGCCATATAGGCCAGCACCGCGTAGGCGCCGCCGAAGGTGACCACCGCGAGCTTGCTGAAGAATTCCGATTGCTGGGTGAACACGTGATCCGGTCCGAGACTCGCGGTCAGCGCAGCGATCGGCCCAAACCACAAAGCCGCGAAGATCACCACCAGCATCACCGCCCGCATGGCGGAGGGGCGGGTATGGTCAAGCTCTCCCGAGCCGGCCATCGCCTCAATCACGCTCGCCTCGGAATCCGCGTCTACCTTTTTGTTGGAAAGAACGACAAAGCTTTCGGGGCGCAGCATGCCACCGAGGAAGCCAATCAGACCGGCGCCGGCGACGATCACCGGAAAAGGCACCGAGAAAGCGAAGATCGCGATGAAGGCGGCGCCGGCCATGACCACCATCGCGGTCGAGCGCAGCGCCCGCTTGCCGATCCGGATCACTGCCTCGACAACGACGATCAGCACCGCCGCCTTGACCCCGAGAAAGGCCGAGTCAACCAGCGGCAGATCGGCATAGAGGACATAGATGATCGACAGGGCGAGCATCACCAGCGCGCCTGGAATGATGAACAACAGGCCGGCGATCAGCCCGCCCAACGTACGATGCATGAGCCAGCCGATATAGGTCGCGAGCTGTTGCGCCTCCGGCCCGGGCAGCAACATGCAATAGTTGAGCGCGTGCAGGAATCGCGCCTCGTCGATCCACCTACGCTCTTCGACCACGGTGCGATGCATCATCGCGATCTGCCCCGCCGGACCGCCGAAGCTCAGCAGGCCGATCTTGAGCCAGACGGCGAAAGCCTCGCCTATCCCGGGCATGCGTGGTCCCGAAACATCCGGGCCCGCCCCTCCATGCTCGCCGACCTGATTGACCTGATCCGTCACGGCTGTGCCTCCTCTCGCGCGAAGCCTTCATCGACGCGCCGGTCGCCTTCCAATGCCGAAACATGCATGGCCCGGATTTGCGTTGGAAGCGAATTGTTCTACTCTAGGCATGAAGATAATTAATGGATATCCCATGGCGATCCTGCCCAGCACAACGGGGCTGCGGAGCTTTGAAACCGCCGCTAGATTGTTGAATTTTACCCGCGCGGCGGAGGAATTGAACCTCACGCAGGGGGCGATAAGTCATCAAATTCGAGAATTGGAAGAGATTCGCGGCACCCGGCTTTTCGATCGCCGGCACCGCGGTCTGGCACTGACCGACGCCGGACGGATCTATCTGATTCATGCCCGCGAGGCGCTGGAAAGCTTGCGGGCCGGCGCCGAGGCGCTGGGCAAGCGCGACGCGGTTCTGACGGTGACGGTATCGCCGAATTTCGCCAACAAGTGGTTGGTGCCGCGGCTCGGAGATTTCTCGAACGCCCATCCCGAGATCGACCTGCGGATCAGCGCGTCGCGCCGGCATACCGATTTCGCGACCGACGACATCGATCTAGCGGTCCGGCACGGCATCGGTGATTGGCCGCATCTGCATGTCCAACGGCTCTGCGCGGAAGAGATCTTTCCAGTATGCGGTCCTGGCCTGCTGACCCCCGGCGCCTTACTCGAGAGGCCTGGCGACTTGCGCCGCCATACCTTGCTGCATGACCGCGACCGGGCCGGGTGGCGACAATGGTTGGTTACCTTCGGTGTGCCCGCCGACATCGCCGAAAACGGCCCGGTCTTTTCCGATACCAGCCTTGCCATCGACGCCGCCGTGGCCGGACAAGGCGTCGCCCTGGCCAGAAGCGCGCTGGCGACCCTGGACCTCGCGGGCGGGCGTCTGGTCCGGCCGATGGGGGAGGCGATCCCCGCCGCCTTCGCCTATTGGATCGTCTGTCCCAAGGCCTCGGCGAAGGATCCCAAGATCACGGCGTTTCGGGACTGGCTGGTGGCCCAAGCCGCGGAAATCGACGCGCCGTGAGCCGGACCCTCGTCCTGCAATCCTTTCACGCGCGTCCGTGGCCCGGAGTGATCGAGACCTGCATCGCCAGCACGCGAAGCTGGGCGGCGCGTCATAAATACGCTTACGAATTCGTCGGCGACGAGATAATCGATCTCTTGCCGCCGCTGTATCGCGAGAAATGCTTTGGGCGATGGCCGGTGATGACGGATCTCGCCCGATTACTCCTGATGCGGGACCGGCTCGACGCGGGGGCGGATCGCGTTGTTTGGATAGATGCCGACGTGCTGATATTCGCGCCGGCTCTGTTCGTCATCGACCCCAGCCTCGACCACGCCGTCGGCCGGGAGGTCTGGGTTTCCCGAGACGATGCCGGGCGTTGGCGGGTTCGGCGTCATGTTCACAACGCCGTGCTGAGTTTCGACGCGGGCACGCCGGCGCTGGATTTCCTGATCCACGCCACCCGGCGGGTGGTGGAACGCCTGGAGCGACCGGCCAGTCCCCAGATCGCCGGGCCAAAACTGCTCTCGACCCTGCACAATCTGGTGGCCTTCCCGGTGTTGGAGGAAGCCGGCATGCTGAGCCCCGCCGTGCTGGCCGATTTGATCGCGGGCGACGGCCTGGCGCTGCACCGTCAGATCCAAGCGCGGCGCAAGCCCATGGCGGCAGCCAACCTTTGTCATTCGCTTTTGGGCGCAACGGTCGACGGCGTTGGCGTCGATAACGTTTTGCTGGCCGAGAGCGCGGCGATCCTGACGAAGGATTTCGCCGCGCGCGGTTTGTAACAAGATCAAGGAGACGCGGGGTTGGACTTCCTTTCCACGCTCCACGCTCAACTGACCGACTTTCGTCCGCTTATCGCCAGCCTGACGATTTGCGCAACGGCGGTGATGGCGGCCTCGGCGGCGATCCAGGCGGTTCGGCACGACTTTGACCTGTTCGGCGCGATCGCCCTGGCGGTGGTGACCGCGGTCGGCGGCGGCACCTTGCGGGATCTTCTGATCGGGCGCACCCCGGTCTTTTGGATGACCGACATGACCTATCTGGCAACCGCGGCGCCGGTGGGGTTCGCGTTCTTCTTCATCGCCCGACAGCTGCGTAGCGGCGGCGGCAACCGGTTGAGGCTGTTGCTGTATCTCGACGCCATAGGCCTGTCGTTGTTCACGCTGGTCGGCGCGAGCGTGGCGCTTGCGGCCGACACGCACCCGATCATCGCCATCATCCTGGGATGCGTAACCGGGGTCGCGGGTGGAGTCATTCGCGACGTCCTCTGTGGGGTACAGCCTTCGATCCTGAAAGAGGATTTCACCGCCGCGATCTCGCTCGCCGGCGGCGCGGTCTATGTCCTGGTTCGGGATCTCATCGACGACAGGACGTCGATGGCGGGTGTTTTCACCGTCATGACGATCGTGCGCTGCGCGGTGGTGCGCATGCGGGAACGAGGCACGTAACCCGAGCGGTTGCTCCAAAAACGAAAGAAGGCTCCTCGCGGAGCCTTCTCGTGAGTTGGGCCATTGTTGGGGGCCCCCAATCGCCTCGGTGCGCCTTGAGCGTCCCGTGGCGACCGGCGTGTTCCTTTAGACGGACAGCGAAGGTTGCTCCGTTGTCGCCGCAAGAACACTAGCCCGGCACCAATGTGCCCTTTTCTCACTCGACATTGGATCACCTCCTTTCGATTGTTGACGGTAAGCGAAGGCTAACATGAAATTTCGTGGGCGCACCACAAGATATTGTGTATCCGCCGCGGCGTGCCGCAATCAACGCTCAGCCTTGTCGTTTCGTCCCCCCTTCTTCATCGCCCCCGCGGCGGCGGGGGCTTGCGGCGAGGACGGCAATACAGTCACGAAGTCGGGCCGCTTGAACCGGTTATGGTCGGAAAACCCGGCGGCAAGAGCGCCGCCTCCGCGGGCGCGACGGAAAACGTCGACGCACACGAGACAACCACGGACGCTAGACCTAAACCGGACCTTCAGCCCTCCATGATCCCGGAGATCGTGAAGCCGCCGTCGGCGCCGAAGACATGACCCGTGGTGAAGCTGCAGGCGGGCGAGGCGAGAAACGCCGCGACCTCGGCGATTTCCTCGGGTCTACCGAAACGCTTCAACGGCATGCGCATGGCAACGCTGGGAGAAATGTCACCGGTCTGGTGGGTTTTGGTCGGGCCCGGCGCCACGGCGTTCACCAGGATATCGTGCTCGGCGAGCTCGATGGCCATGGTCTGGGTGAGGTTGATCAGTCCGGCCTTGCTGGCCCCATAGGCGGCCCGGCCCCGGCCACCGAAGATACCCGAATTCGAGGCGACATTGACGATCCGCCCGCCCTTGCCCCGGTCGACCATGTGCCGGGCAACGGCCTGACCGCACATGAAGGGCCCGCCGAGATTGATTCCAAGCACCCGGCCCCAGAAGTCATCCTCCATCTCGAGGAACGGAGACTTGTCCATGACCCCGGCGTTGCAAACCAGGATATCGATCGCGCCCAATCTCTCGACCGCCGCCGCCACCATGGCCTCGACCGAGGCGCGGTCCGAAACGTCCACGCCGATCGCGGTCACCGCGTCGCCACCGGCACCCGTGATCCCCTCGGCGGTCTTTGTCGCCTCGGCCTCGTCCCGATCGGCGATCACCACATGGATGCCGTCCGCCGCCAGCCGAGCGACAATCGCCCGCCCGATCCCACGCGCGCCGCCGGTTACGATTGCGGTTCTGAAACCCGACGCCATGATGCGCCTCCCCCGAATGAATATCCCTCGTGGAGACTAACGCCGCCTTCGGAGCATCGCCAGGGGGACTATACACGCGCCCGCCGCGATCAGGTGCTTGACGCTGTGACCGCTGATCAGGCCACCGGTATGGGTCATGATCTCGTAGTCGAACCGCGCGGCCAGGATCGCGAGGCCATAGACGGCAATGGTCGCGGCGAGATATCGACCGACGACTAGACGTCCCTCGCGAAACAGCCAACAGATCAGCGGCAGGATAAGCATCGGACCGAACTGAATCAGGACGTAGGGTCTAAGATCACCGTGCCCCGCGCGCTCCGAGATGATCCAGTACACAATGCTGGCCACGCCCAGGACAACCGTGATCGGCAGGACCCAAACAACCCCGGCCCGCCGGTCGATACGGTCGGCGGTCACCGCCGCGAAAAACGCCATGAAGGCCACCGTCATCGGCAAGCGATCCCAGAACAGCCGCTCCGTGTCCGGCTCCCAATGGTAGTAAGCGGAGCCGAGCCCGATCAGCGCCACCGCCGCGAAGAACACCCGGTAGGGCAGCGCGTCGATCGGCGCCTCGAACAGGGCATCCGCCCGGGTTGAACTCACATGCCATAGGCCGACCAGACCGGCGATCACGAAGGCCAGGTTGCTTGCCACGTCCCCAAAACGCGGCACACCGCAGATGATCCTGACATCGGCGAACAGGTGATAGGCGGGGTTCTGGGCGACGGGGGGCGCGAAGGCCGCCGCCACCGCCAACAGAATGCCGATACCGGCGAGAATGGCGAGTTTTCGGTTTCCGCTCGGGCTTTTCATTTCCAATGCCTCCTCAGATCCGCGCCATCGCGCGTTCCGCCGCCAATTCCGTGGCCGCCGGATAATCGATCTTACCGGTTCCGAGCAACGGCA
>JAYOIK010000006.1:0-15917 GCA_038118725.1 Alphaproteobacteria bacterium
GGAAGAGGAAATTCCCAGCATGTGGGAAACCCTCAAGGACGGTTGGTACTATCTCTTTAGCCTAGCTCTGTAGGTCTATCTTCTGGTGGTGGCGCGGCTTGAGTTTTACGCGCCGTATTTCGCCACTCTGGCGCTGATCGCGGCGACGATCATTTTCCGCAAGAAGAACCGCTTCAACCTGTGCCAATTCATGGAGCTGGTCGTCGAATCCACCAAGACGATCTCCAACATCATCGCCATCCTCGCGGGTATCGGCGTCATCGTCGGCTCCCTCGCCTTCACCGGCGTCGGTGGGGCGTTCTCTCGCGAATTGGTCGGGATCGCCGGTGATAATCTCTGGCTCCTGTTGGCGATGGGGGCGATTACCAGCTTCCTGCTGGGCATGGGGGTAACCGTTAGCGCTTGTTACATCTTCCTGGCCATCGTCATGGGGCCGGCGTTGATCGAGTTCGGCCTGGATCCGATCGCCAGTCATCTGTTCATCCTCTATTGGGGCATGCTGTCCTACATCACCCCGCCGGTGGCGCTCGCCGCCGTCGCGGCCTCGGTGATCGCGGGCTCCAAGCAGATGGAAACCGCGTTTACCGCCATGCGGCTCGGCTCGATCAAGTTCGTCCTGCCGTTCATACTGGTCCTCACCCCCGCCTTGATCCTACGAGGGGATTCAATTCCGCTGATGCTGCTCACTATTTCCGCCGTTTCGGTCGCGGTGGTGCTGATGGCGGCGGGCTTCGAGGGCTATCTCTACGGTGTCGGCTTGATCGGACCGGCGGTTCGGGGTCTGATGTTTATCGGCGCGGCGGGATTCCTCTATCCCAATCTCCAGGGCTACGCGATCGCGGCGGTCGGCACCGTCGTTGTTTACGGCACGCTTTGGGTGACGCGGCGGCGGCAAGCCGCCGGATAGTTCGGGAGCCCCGACCTTTTCAGAACCGAGATTAAGGAGAGACCGGGCGTGCAAATCATGACCACGCTTCCCCAGGAAGATCTGAACGCGGTGCCCGAGGCGGCGCGGGCGGCGGAGGCCGCTGGGTTCGATCTGATCGCGACGATGGAAAACCGTTATGAGCCGTTCATGCCGCTCGCGGTCTCGGCGATTTCGACGGAACGCATCGGCCTCGGCACGGCGGTCGCCATCGCGTTCCCGCGCTCGCCGATGGTCGTGGCCAATACCTGTTGGGATTTGCAGAAGGCATCAAAGGGCCGTTTCGTGCTCGGCATAGGGCCACAGATCAAGCCGCATAACGAGAAACGCTTCTCGACGCCATGGTCCGCCCCGGCGCCGCGTCTACGGGAATACGTGACGGCGCTGAAGATGATCTGGCGTTGTTGGGAATTGGGCGAGCCGCTGAATTTCAGGGGTGAGCATTACACTTTCACGCTCATGACGCCGAATTTCGTGCCCACCTCGACAGGCCAGCCGCCGGTTCCCGTGACGATCGCCGCCGTGGGACCGCATACCTTGAAGCTGGCCGGCGAGGTTTGCGACGGCGTGCGTCTGCATCCCTTTTGCACCCGCGCCTATCTCGAAGACGTGGCGATGCCGAGGATCGCGGAGGGATTGGCGATGTCGGGGATGCCGCGAGAAGCCTTCCAGGTCACCGGCGGGGGCTTCATCGCGACCGGCGAGACCGACGAGCAAGTCCACGAGGTCGCGGAGTGGGTGCGCTATCGCATCGCGTTCTACGGTTCCACGCCGAGCTATTGGCCGGTTTTCGAACATCACGGTCTCGGCGATCTCGGACGTAAGCTGAACGCCATGACCAAGGCAGGAAAGTGGGACGAAATCGCGGCGGAGATCTCCGACGATGTGTTGCGCTTGTTCGCGGCGGTCGGGCGGTATGACGAGTTGCCGGGCGTGATCGAGGCGCGCTTCGGCGGTTGCGTCGACATGGTCTATGCCAGCACCTCGTCCGACATCCGTCCGGCCATTCCCCCGGACGTGCTCCGGGATATTCAACGGATTGATACTCAGTTCACCGGGTTTCGGACCCAGTGGTGAAGCCCGGAATCCCGATGAACGAGATAACCTTCGCCTCCATTCTCGCGGCGCGCCGAACCATCGCCGGTACCGCCATCGAGACCCCGCTGGTGCCGTCTCCCTATCTATCGGGTCTCGCGGGCCACGATGTTCTCTTGAAGCTAGAGATGACCCAGCCGATCGGCGCGTTCAAGCTGCGGGGCGCGGCCAACGCCATCTTCGCCCTGCCGGATGACATCGCCGGCGTGACTTGTTGCTCGACCGGCAATCACGGCCGCGGCGTCGCGTTTGCCGCGCGGGAGCGGGGGATGCGCGCGGTGATCTGCATGTCGAAACTGGTGCCCCAAGCCAAGATCGACGGCATCAAGGCCTTGGGCGCGGAAGTACGCATCGTTGGGATGTCGCAGGACGAGGCGCAGTTGGAATGCGACCGCCTCGCGCGCGAGGAGGGGCTGGTTGATATCTCTCCCTTCGACACGCCGCCGGTTATCGCCGGGCAGGGAACGATCGGCGTGGAACTGATGGAGAGCCGCCCGGATCTAAAATCCGTGCTGATCCCGCTTTCCGGCGGCGGTCTCGCCGGAGGGATCGCGCTTGCCGTCAAAACCATGAGCCCGTCGACCAGGGTAATCGGCATTTCCATGGATCGGGGCCCGGCGATGGTCGAATCGCTTCGCGCGGGAAAGCCGGTGGATGTCGAGGAGTTGCCGAGCCTGGCGGACTCGCTCGGCGGTGGGATAGGCCTTGAGAATCAGTGCTCCTTCGCGCTGTGCCGCGACTATCTCGACGAAACGGTCCTGGTGAGCGAGGAAGAAATCTACCGTGGGATTCAAGCCTTGTATTTCGAGGACCGGTTGGTCTGCGAGGGAGGCTCGGCGGTGGGCGCGGCGGCATTGCTAGCCGGTAAACTTGATGACCTCGACGGGCCGACGGCGATGATCATCTCCGGGCGAAACATCGACATGAACCTGCATGCCGACATCCTCCAGGGGCGTGATGTCGTTCTCGGCGATTTAACCTTGGCGGGAAAGGTCTACGCGCGTTGACGGCGGCGGTTACCGTTCTGCATCGGAAGACGGCGCGGCTTCGGCGTCAAGGGTCGGTAGAACCGCGCCGGCAAGCGCGCGGCGGCCTTCCTGGTCAAGCGGCTCGGGCCTGTCGTCGGCGACCCGTACCGTCACTTCGCGATGCGCGAACTTGATGCCGTTTTCGGCGAAAAGTTCCCGGATCCGGGTATAGACCAGCTTTCGAACCATGAACTGATCGCCCGGTTTGGTCATGAACTTCATCCGAATGATCATCGCGGAGTCTTCCATCTTGAAGACCCCCTGGGACTTGAGCGGCTCCAGGAATTTGTCGCCCAGTTCCGGGTGTTCTTGCAGCTCCTGGCCGAGTTTCTTGATGAGCTTTCGGACTTTCTCGACATCGGTGTCGTAGGTCACCCGAAGCGGCAGCTTCATCGTCACCCAATCACGGGAATAGTTCGTCAGATGCTGAATCTCGCCGAACGGGATCGTGTGCAACGGCCCCAGATGATGCCGAAGCTGCATCGAGCGAATGGAAATCCGCTCCACGGTTCCCTTGACGCTTCCGAGGTCGATGTACTCGCCGCGGCGGAAGGCATCGTCGATCAGGAAGAAGGCGCCCGAGAACACGTCGCGGATCAGGCTTTGCGCGCCGAACCCGATGGCCAGGCCGATTACGCCCGCGCCGGCGAAGAGTGGGCCGATATCGATACCCATCTCGGAAAGGATGACCATGCCGGCGATTACGACGATCACGCCGAGCAGGAAGTTTCGGAAGATCGGCAATAGTGTCGCCAGGCGCGTGGCGCCGACCGCGCCGCCCTCGTCGCCACGTTCCGCCTCGACCATGCCGCCGGTTTCCTCGGCGATCGCGGCGTCGTCGCCAAGCCTGACCAGACGATGGGAGGGCGCGTCGGGAGCGAAGAGCGCTTGGAAAATGATAAACAACAGCCCGGCGAAGCCGGTCCAGATGATCACGAGGCTCCCGGTCACCCGCATCGGCTCGCCGCCAATCTGTACCGCGACTAGCAAGATGCCGGCGATCGCGAGCTGAACGGTCAGGCCGAGCGATTGCATGATCGCCCGTGTCGCCAGATACGAAATCTTCTCGCCTCGGTTCGCGGGTTCGGGGTTGAACAGATACATGAAATGCGAGCGGCCCCATCTGTCGAGGCCCCGGCGCGCCAGGCCGCCGATGAAGAGATACAACGCCGCCAGCAGGACGGCCATGGTCGGCCATGACATTCCCATGCCCGGGTCGTTGCGCCGGATCGCCTCCGCGACCTCGCCGGGGAACTTGGGGACGCCGGAGAGTACCTTCAGCAGACGATCCCGCACCCGCGCCGCGTGACCTTGAAGCGCGGTCCCGCTCTAGAGGATGTTCTCGCTCGGCGGCACTGGGGTTTCGGTGTTTTCCGGTGGCACCAAGACCACGCGGTAACCTTGGTCTCGCGCCGCTTCGACAAGGGATTGGATTGTCGCCGCGTCGGCTTCCCTCGATGCCTCTCGCGCCGCGCCGGGGGAGACTTGCGCCGCCGCGTCGCGCGACCCGCTCCAAGTCGAAACGAGGCCGAGAACGATGAACCAGGAAAGGAACAGTGTCGCGCGCATCCGGGTTTTCCCAAGCTTCGGATTGGGGACGCTATAAGACAAGATGTTGGAGATCAACCGGGCCATCGGACTGGTTCCGAGACTTGGCGGTTGTTCTTTTGGTCCAATTGACGTGCTAGACCACCGACGATGTCTAGTTCGGATCCAGTGGATGTGACGGGGATGAGCGTGCGATTCAAGGAGGTCAGTTTCAAGGATCAGCCGAGAAGCGAGGCGCCGTTCAGGGTCTTCGCCGCGCTTTTGCATCGCACGCTCGGGGATTTTACCGACCAGCTTCTCTTCGCCGCCTCGATCGCCGAGATGTTTCCCAAGGCCTATCTGGATGTCTGTTATCGGCCGGATCGCCCCTTTAAATCAGAGATTATACGTCTCGCGCCCCAGGTCTCCAGCGCTTGGGCGACCAAGAATCGCATGCCTATTGATCTGTTCGATACCGCGGGCATGAGGCCCATCGTCGGTCCCGATGAGTGGTACGCGGCGGGGGCGGACAAACCGGATCTCACGCTTACCCCGTCAATGTGCGGGCGGGAGAAGCTTGGGTATTTCGCGTCGCGGCCGCGGTTTCGTGTTCCGGGGAGTGACCAATGGGACGCGCGATTGGATGCCGCGGTGGGGCCCGAGGGGTTTTGCGTTCTTCATTATCGCGAGGAAGGCTACGAGTTTAGCCAAAAGGGCAAGGTCCGGAATATCGGGGCCGGCGAGGTGGAACCGGTGGTCGACTTTCTTCTGCGACGCGGGATTCGGGTCGCGCGGATCGGGCATCCGGAGATGACGCCGCTACGTCCTCGTGATGGATATTTCGACCTTTCCGCCGCGCCGTTCATGTTACAGGCCTCGGCGATCAGTCACGCGCGTTTCTTCATGGAGGTTTCTCCATTGGGACCCTATGCGATCGCCAACGGGTTCGGCGTCCCGATGGCGCGGTGCAACGCGCTGATACTGAGTGGTCCCTCGACGCCCGAGAGCATTGTCCTCCCGCGACCCGTCCTGAACGAAAGCGACCAGGATGTAACCGAGAGCGTGGTTGCCGGGGGGGCAAGTCCAGATGACTTCATCGCGGCCAACACAGGCTACCGCCTCGGCGCGAATAGCGTTGAGCAGATGGAGGCGGTGGCCGACCAACTGATTTCCGCCACCGAGGCCGTGACCGGGTGGCGATCACAACCGGCGGTGATTTCTCGAGAAGAGGCCGAGCCCGGCTTCACTTGGCCAATCCCGAACAGGGCGCGGCATCGTATCGCGATATAGCGGGACGCCGACCCACCGGTGAGCGGAAACATTAGAGACGTGTTGTCCAATCTTCTGGCAATGCGCCGCGCCCACAAGGCATGATCATCGAAACCAACTCACACCCGCGTCGCGGTAAATCGGAGGCCGAGAATGAAACTAGTGGGCGACAAAGTCCTGGTGACGGGCGCGCAACAGGGTATCGGACGGGCCATGGCGCTCGGATTCGCCGAGGCCGGGGCGGATATCGCGGTGAACTGGCATGACGACCGGGCCAAGGCGGAGGGGGTCGCCGAAGAGGTGCGCGCCTTGGGCCGCCGCGCGGTGCTGGTCAAGGGCGATGTGTCGGTGGTCGAGGATTGCCGTCGCATCGTCGATGAGACCGTCGCGGAACTCGGCGGGCTGGAGATCCTGGTTAACAACGCCGGCATGTTTCCGCGGGTTCCGTTCCTGAAGATGGAGGAGACGGAATTTGACTTCGTCCTCGACATCAATCTGAAGGGAACCTTCTTCTGTAGCCAAGCCGCCGCACGCGCCATGGTCGCGGCGGGGGTGAAGGGATCGATCATCAATCTCGCGTCCCAGTCGGTGCGGGGGCAGACGCCCTTCGCCTCGCACTACACGGCCAGTAAGCTCGGTATTCTCGGCGTGACGCGCGCCAGCGCCAACGAGTTGGCCGAGCATGGCATTCGGGTCAACGCGGTGGCGCCGGGACTGACCGATACCGCTCAACCGCGATACGGCAACACCGATGACGAAGTCATGGAAATGGGCCGCGGTATCCCGCTCGGTCGAATCATCGAGCCGTCGGAGATCGCCGACATGGCCGTGTTCCTCGCCTCGGACAAGGCGACGATGATCACCGGCCAGATCATGCACGTGAATGGCGGCTCGTATTTCGGTTAAGAGGGACAGCTCGGAAGGTGTACGTGATGAGCAATGGAAAATCCGGGGATACCTACGACGCGGCGTTTATCGCCACGCTGATCGAGCGATTTCATCGCTACGGCGTTGACGAGGCCGACGCCAAGGGATTGGTCGGCATGCTGGCGCCCGTCGATGCCTTGGCCGAAACCGCCTCGACGGGCGTGCGTTTCGATGACGAGCCCGCTGATTTCCTCCGTGTGCTGCACGCGGAATCCACGCGCTCCAAGGGAGCGACGGAATCATGAGTGGCGATACGCGACTGACCAATCTCAGCCTCGTTGAAACCGCCGTGGGCATCGCGTCCGGCGCCTTCTCGTCGGAGGAAGTGACCCGCGCCTGCATCGACCGGATCGAAGCGGCGCAACCCCATCTCAACTGTTTCATTCGATTGGAAGCCGACGAGGCCTTGGAGACCGCCAGGGCGGCGGACCGCGCCCGCGCGGGTGGCATGGCGCTGGGCCCCTTGCATGGGGTGCCCTTGGCGCACAAGGACATGTTCTACCGGGCCGGCAGGCCGTCGACCGGGGGCAACGCGATCCAGCGTGACTTCGTGCCCGGCTATACCGCCACCGTGATGGGCCGCCTGGCGGCGGCTGGGGCGCTATGTCTCGGCGGTCTCAACATGTCGGAATTCGCCAGCGGTCCGGTGGGACAGAACCTGCATTACGGCGATTGCCGCAATCCCTGGAATACCGCGCACGCGCCTGGAGGTTCGTCCTCGGGTTCGGGTTCCGCGGTGGCGGCGCGCCTGGTTCATGGCGCGCTCGGCTCCGATACCGGCGGGTCGGTGCGCATTCCAGCCGCGCTGTGCGGATTGGTTGGCATGAAGGGCACCCAGGGCCGAGTCAGCCGGTATGGCGGCATGCCCTTGTCGTTCTCGTTGGATTGTTTTGGCCCGTTGGCCCGCACCGCCGCCGATTGCGCCCGCTTGTTCGACATTATCGCCGGCCCCGATCCCATGGACCCCACCGCCAGCCTTGAGCCCGTGGATGACTACGAGTCCTCGGTCACCAAGCCGGTTTCAGGCCTTAGGATCGGCATTGATCCGCGTCATGGCGGGATTAAGCCGAGCGCCGAGGTCGAAGCCGCGATCGAGGCTGCGCTCGCGGTCTACGGCGACATGGATGTCGAGATCGTCGAGGTCGCGATGCCGGACCAGGACGAGCTGAACGCGCTGTCCAACATCATTACGCGCTCGGAGGCGGCAACCCTGCATCGCCAATGGCTCCGCACCCGCCGTGACGATTACTCGCCGCAGGTCCGCCGCCGCATCGAGATCGGCCTCGCGGTGCCCGCGACACGGTATATCGAGGCGCTGAGCCTCAGATCGCACCATCTGCAAAGGCTGATCGATGCCGTGTTCGCGAAATGCGATGCGTTGATCCTGCCGAGCGTGGGCGAGGCGTCGCCGACCCTGGCGGAGCTGGATGTCGGTGATTCCGACGCGCTTCCGGCGATGTTGATGCGGCTGACCGGGTACACGAGGCCCTTGAACTATTACGGCGTGCCGGCGTTGACGGTTCCCGCGGGCTTCGCGGCGAACGGCTTGCCCCTGGGCTTTCAACTGGTCGGGCGTCCCTTCGACGAAGCGGGCCTGTTCCGGCTTGCCGGCGCCTTTCAAGCGGTGACCGATCATCACACACAGGCGCCGAAAATCGACGGCGTCGACTAGGCGAAAATCCGAGGAGAAGAAATGGGCAGGTTGGCGGGCAAGGTCGCGGTTATCTCGGGCGCGGGAACCGGGATCGCCAAGGCGGCGGCGGTGATCTTCGCGCGCGAGGGCGCCAAGGTCGTGGTTGCGGAGTTGAACGAGGAAACCGGGGCCGCCACGGTGGCTGAAATCGGGGATGCCGCCCTGTTCGTCCCGACCGACGTGACGAACGAGGACAGCGTCGCGGCGACCATGGACCGGGCGGTCGAGCATTTCGGGGCGCTTCACATCCTATTCAATTGCGCTGGCGGCTCGGTCCCGGAGGATTCGGTGGTGACGGAAGTTGATCTCGGCGTGTGGGATCGGACCATCCCCCTGGACCTCAAGGGGCCGTTCTTGTGTAGCCGCTTCGGCATCCCGAAAATCATCGCGTCGGGCGGCGGCG
Organism: Alphaproteobacteria bacterium; assembly: GCA_038118725.1. Taxonomy (GTDB): domain Bacteria; phylum Pseudomonadota; class Alphaproteobacteria; order Thalassobaculales; family Thalassobaculaceae; genus JADHLJ01. The sequence continues at coordinate 8,868 of JAYOIK010000006.1, forward strand.
CCGTTGTGAACGTGTCCTCGGCGGTCGCGTTGCGAGGCAATCATCCGGCGCATATCTATTCCGCCGCCAAGGGCGGGTTGATCTCCTTCACGCAAAGCCTGGCCGGCGCCTATTCGGCGGATGGCGTGCGCGCGAATGTCATCTGCCCTGGAATGATCGCCACCGACCGTATCAGGAGCCGTAATTCCAGCCAGTCGCCCTCGCATCGGCGGTCGGCCTTGGTTGCATCCTGGAAGGCCTACCCCTTCGGATCGGGCGAGGCCGAGGATATCGCGAATGTCGCGCTGTTTCTGGCATCCGATGAATCGCGCATGGTGAACGGCGCGGTGATCCCGGCGGATGGCGGGATTTCAGCCTATTAAGTGATCTGGCCGGCGGATTAACCTCTCGTTTAATCTTCCTATGTAAACTGAAACGGCGACGGCCCGAAAGCGGCTTGATGCCACGCCTGAGAATGCAGTGGTGTTTTTCTCGGTGGCGGTGTATGCGGCGGTGCCAAGTTGTTCCGTCCGAGTAATCCGATGATCAGTTGTAGTGGGGGCGCCAGGTCATGGTAGATTCGCCCGTCGGTGATATGCCCTTGGATTTTCCACCGCCCGACGCGCCGCCTTTGCTGCGACGGTTTCTCGCGTTCTGGTTCCGGGTGCGCGGCAACAGGCGGGCCCCTGACTTCGTCGAACTGGATCCCGTGGAGATGCCATGGGCCTTGCGGACGATCTTTGTCGTTGAGCGTCACGCGGATGGTCGCCTGACCTATCGGATTGTCGGTGGTGGAATGAGTGATCGCCTCGGCGGCGGCCTCGTCGGGAAAACCGCGGAGGACATATTCGAAACCGAATATGCCGGTCGCGTGAACGCGCGCTGGAACCGCGTGCTCGACGAGCCGGGGCTTTGCTACGCGGTGACGCGCCATTTGACCCGTTCGGGCCAGGCGCTACAGGCCAGGCGGTTGCTCGCGCCGGCGCGATCGAGCACTGGACGCATCGACCGGGTGGTCGGGGTTTCGGCCTTCGACCAAGGCCATTTCGAGGCCGGCTCCGGCATCGACGGCGGCATTGAGATCGATGTCCGGTGGAGATCGTTATAGCCCGGTCGGATGGTGGAAACGCTTGCGCTAAAGAACGCCGTCCGCGGCGAGCTTCGCGACCTCGCTTTCCGACAATCCCAGCATCTCGCCCAGAACCTCGACGTTATGCTGCCCCGGTGTCGGTGGCGCGGCTCCCGTCCGTCCCGGCGTGGCCGACATGTTGATCGGGTTGCCGATAAGCGCCATCGATCCACCGCCCGCCGTTGCGGCCGAGACGACCATGTCGTTTGCCCTGACCTGGGGATGGTCCAGCACCCGGTCGACCGTGTTGATTGGGGCCGATGGGACGCCGTCGGCCTCAAGGCGCGCAAGCCACTCATCCATGGTGCCGCCGGCAAGGATCGACTCCAGGTCCACGCGCAGCGCGACGGCGTGCCGGGATCGGCTGGCGTTGTCGGCATAGCGTGGATCGGTCTTGAGATTTTCCGCGTTCAATGCACGACATAGATTGAGCCAGTTCGCCTGCGTCGCGGCGCCGATGAGGATGTCGCCGTCGGAACAGCGATAGGAGCCGTAGGGTGTGATGGCGTTGTAGCCCGCGCCCTCGCGCTGATCGACAACGCCGAGCTGGAGATAGTTCAAGCCGCGAAAGCTCAACAGCGCGACCGCGGACTCCAAGAGCGAAACGTCGACCCTCTGTCCCTCGGCGCGTCCTTGCGCACGGGCGAAAAGCGCCGAGGTGATGCCGCCATAGGCCAGCATGGCGGTTGCCATGTCGACCGCGATCACGCCTGGCCGCGCCGGAGGGCCGTCAGCCTCGCCGGTGAGCGACATCATCCCCGCGAAAGCCGTTACCATGGTGTCGTAGCCGGGTTTGTCCTTTAGATCGCCCTTGCGGCCATATCCGGAAATCGAGGTGTAAATCAGCCGGGGGTTGATCGCCGCGAGAGTGTCGTAATCCGCGCCGAGTCCCTCCGCCGTTTTAGGCAGGAAGCTCTGCACCACGACATCCACCCGAGCGGCCAGGTCATGCATGATCCGCCGCGCCTCGGGGTTCTTCAGATTCAAGGTGATGCCGCGCTTGCCACGGTTGGAGGACAGGAAATTGGTGCTCAACCCCGGCTCGATTACCGTGGGGAAGCCTCGGTTCATGTCTCCGCCCGGCGCCTCGACCTTGATCACATCCGCGCCGTTATCGGCAAGAAGCTGACAACAATAGGGGCCGGCGATGACCCGGCTGAGATCAAGAACCTTTACCCCGTCGAGCGCGCCCATCACATCATCCGATCATTCCGCGAAGTCGGACAGCTTCGGCATATTGTAGCGGTCTTCGGGATTGACCCAGCCCTTGAAGTTCGGCTTGCGCTTCTCGGCGAAGGCGGCGCGGGATTCCATCCGGTCATTGGTGTCGCCATGCAGGTGCAGAGCTTCGGCCAGCCGCTGCTGCTGGGCCGTTGGCGCCTGACGCATCTGACGCATCATATGCACGGTGTTCACCCGCGAGGCCGGCGGCAAGGTCAGAAGATGCTCGGCCATCTCAATCGCCGTCGGCATCAGTTGCTCGGGCTCGACGACCCGGTTCAGAAAGCCGAGCTCGTAAAACCGCTGGGCGGTGAAGCGGAAGCCGAAGGCCATTTCCATGGCGATCGGGAAGGGCATGTTGGCGATGGTGCCGTGGTTGTAACCACCGAGGAGCCAGCGCTTGGCCTCGGAAACCTCGAAGATCGCGTTGCTGGATGCGACCCTCAAATCGGTGCGTTCAACCAGCATGAAGCCGCCGCCCATGGCGAAACCGTTGATCGCGCCGATCACCGGCTTTTCAAGTTCCATCGACATGAACGGGTCGTCGGGCTTCACGTCGGCGGCGCTGCCGACATCGCCTTTCTCCAGGGTTTCCTTCATGTCCTCGCCGGCGCAGAAGCCGCGCCCGGTGCCGGTGAAAATCGCCACTTCCAGGTCGGGGCTCTTGCGGAACATCCGCCACTTTTCCGCCAGCATTTCCATCATCTCGCGGCCCATGGCGTTCAACCGCTCGGGGCGGTTCATGCGGATGACGAGAATCTGTCCGTGTTGTTCGGTTTCGACGACGGCCATGACGGGCTCCCGGGCTTGATCCAGATGGAAATGCTTCGCGAAGGCGGATTGCCGATCGCTCGGAAGTCAATATGCTATGGGATCGAGACGAAGGAAACCTCGGGAGGCGGCATCATGACGTCGTTCAACATCGACCCTCTGCATGATGAGTTTGGCGCGACCATCACCGGGATCGATCTCGGCAAGACACTAAGCGACGCCGAGGTCGCCGACATGCACGCGGCGATCGACACCTATTCCTTCCTGGTTTTCCCCGATCAGAAGCTGGACGACGAGAGCCATCTCGCCTTCACCCGGCAATTGGGAGAGCCCGAGCCGAACCATGTCGCGCTCGGGCGGGACGGCGTGGTCAACTATTTCGGCACCATCGGCAATGTGCAGCCCGACGGTACCGTGCACGGTAACGCGCACCAGCACACCAAGTTCATGACCGGCAACAACATGTGGCACACGGATTCATCCTTCCGGCGGGTCCCGAGCCTGGTATCGATCATGTATGCCTATGAAGTGCCCGAGGAGGGTGGGCACACCCAATATGTCAGCTCCCGCGCGGCCTATCGCCGTTTGCCGGATGAGACCAAGGAGACCATCGATCCGCTCGAGGTGGTCCACGACTACGTTTTCTCGCGCTCCAAGGTCGCCGAGGTCGACCCCAATCACGCGGCGTCCCTGCCGCCGATCAATCAAAGGCTGGTTCGCCGCAATCCCGGAAACGGCGAGAAGAATTACTATGTCGGATCGCACGCCCGGAATATCGCGGGCTGGGACGACACGAGAAGCCGCGCCCTGCTCGACGATTTGTTGGAGCGCGCGACCGGCGAGGAACATATCCACACCCAGGTTTGGGAGCCGGGCCAGCTGGTAATCTGGGATAATCGCTGCATGCTGCACCGGGGCACCGGCTATGACGCGGACAAGTATCGCCGCCGGATGCGCCAGACCCGGGTCGCGGGCGCCGGGCCGACTCTTGAGGAATAGGACCGCGAGATCCGTGGGGGAGGCGCCGCGTGGATAATCCCGCCGACACGCCGATCGCCGAGCTGTCCGCCGCCTTGGCGCGCGGCGACGTACGAACGACGGAGCTCGTGGCCGCCTATCGCGCGCGGATCGAGGCAGAGGACGCGGATTTCAACGCCGTCGCCTTCCTGAACCCCGACGCCGACGGGATCGCCGAGGAATTGGATCGTGAGCGCGACGCGGGGTGCGTCCGGGGGCCGTTGCACGGCATTCCGATCCTGGTGAAGGACAATATCGCGTCGGGCGACGCGATGATGACCTCGGCCGGCTCGCTCGCGCTGGATGGGGTGAAGGCGAAGGCCGATAGTCACGTGGTGGCCCGCTTGCGTGACGCGGGGGCGGTCTTGCTGGGCAAGACCAACCTTTCGGAATGGGCGAACTTCCGGTCCACCCGGTCGTCCAGCGGCTGGTCCAGTCGGGGCGGGCAGGTTCGAAACGCCTATTTCACCGATCGCACCCCCGGTGGCTCCAGTTCCGGCTCCGGCACGGCGGCGGCGCGGGGGTTCTGCGCGGCGGCGATCGGCACGGAAACCGACGGCTCCATCGTCAGCCCCTCGACCATGAATTCCCTGGTGGGGATCAAGCCGGCGGTCGGTCTTGTCGGGCGATCCGGCATCATCCCGATTTCACATAGCCAGGATACCGCCGGGCCGATGGCGCGGTGTGTGGCGGATGCCGCGGCCCTGCTTTCGGCGATTGCCGGTCCCGACCCGGATGATCCGGTGACGGCGCGGGCGAAGGCCGAGGATTTTACTCGCCATCTCGATCCGGCGGCGCTCCAGGGCAAACGCATCGGGATCATCCGCAATCACGCGGGCTTTCACGAAGCGGTCGACGCGGTATTCGAGACCGCGCTCTCCGCGCTCCGAGAGGCGGGGGCCGTGCTGGTCGAGGATCTCGCCTTGCCGACCCGTGATGAGACGCGCCCGCACGAGCTGATCGTGATGCTGACCGAGTTCAAGCACGGCCTGAACGCCTATCTCTCCGGTTTGGGACCGGAAACGCCGGTGCGAAGTCTCGCCGAGGTTATCGCCTTCAACGCGCGCCATGCCGAGCGGACGATGCCCTATTTCCGCCAGGAACTTCTGTTGATGGCCGAGGAAACCGGTGGTTTGCAAGACCAGGCCTATCTCGCCGCGTTGGCTGAAAGCCGACGGTTGACTCGCGAGCACGGCATCGACCGGCTGCTTGACGAGCACAAGCTCGACGCCCTGGTCGCGCCGACCGCGTCCGCGCCCTGGGCGATAGACCTGATCAATGGCGACAACAGGGGCGGCGGTGGTAGTTCCAGTCCCGCCGCGATCGCCGGCTATCCCAGCATCACCGTTCCCATGGGCTATGTGAGCGGCCTGCCGGTCGGCCTGTCCTTCATCGGCGGCGCTTGGAATGACGGGCCGCTGATCGGCCTCGCGCATGCCTTCGAGCAGACCTTGCAAGCGCGGGTGCCGCCGGGGCCGGCGCGGGCGTTTTTGGACCAATCATCCCGTCCGGTTGGCCATTAGCACGTCCTTGTCGACGGTGATCCAGAGTGCCCTTGCCTCGGCGATGGTTTTCCCGGCGACATCGCGCAGCTCGCCGTCGGCGGTGATCTTGCGGCCCTCGACACCGATAAGCTTGGTAACCAGGATGCAGGGTTCCTCGACCGGGGGGCGCCGGTCGATCCGGACCGCGATCCGGCCCAGCAGCATGGATTGGTTCTTGCCCTTGCCATGCCCGTCCGGGCGCAGCGCGGTGTAGCCGGTCGGACAATCGAGCGCCGACCAGAGAAATTCCGTCGCGACCAGGCCATCGGCGTCGGCGAAGCTTGCATCCGGTGTCCAGTCCGCCGCCAGCGCGCCGGTCCAGCCGGTATCCTCGGGATCAAGCGGGCCGGCGAAGACCCGTAGCCCGTCGCCATGGGCGCGTCCCGGTCCGCAGACGAAACATTCCGGCAGCACATGCTTGTCCGGCCCGATGCTCCGCGCCGTCGCGTCCCGGGCCTGCTCCAATGTCGCGGCGGGCAATGCGTCGATATCGACCTCGAAGGGGCGTGCCGCCGCCACCAGGGTCATGCCGTCCATCAGGCTCGCCTCGCCGTCATCGGTCGAGAGCACGCTCAAGGGCCGTCCGAGCGGCGTCGGCGCCCGCAGGGTGACCTCGGCGGCGGCGTCCATCCCCGCGTGTTTCGCGAACAGCCCGGAGACATAGCCGCCGTTGCCGGAATGTGGGGGGCCGCGAAACCGATAGTCAACTTCCATCGCCGTGCCGTCCATCTCGCGCTCCATCCGGAATCGAGTCATGCTTCGCTCTGTAAAGCATCCAGGCGCCAAGGGAGTAAAGTAATGATCGATCGGATCGACCATGTGGTTCTCAACTGCGAGGACGTGGAAGCGGTCGCGACCTGGTACGAACGGGTCATGGGTTTCGAGCGCGAGGAATTCTTCGGGCCGATCCGTCGTATCGCGCTGAAGTTCGGTCGCTCCAAGATCAATCTCAGGCCGATCGGCGCCTAAGGTTGGATCACTGGGGTCGATGAATCGCCGGGCTCGCTGGACCTTTGCTTTATCACGGAAGACGGAATAGGCCCGGTGATCGAAAAACTGAAGGCCGAGGGCGTTGAGATCATCCGCGGCCCCGGCAAGCAGCGGGGCGCCATGGGGCCGATGACCTCGGTTTATTTTCGGGATCCCTGCGGCAATCTCCTGGAGATCGCGTCATACGATCCGGATGACGCGGTGGCGTAACAGTCCCGGGAAACGGAAATGTCGGGTGGCTCTCACACCCATTTCGTCACTCCGCGTCGGTCTCAAACGTTTATCCCCGTATCCCCGACGAAGGGGGGGGGGGGCGGCGGGGGGGGGTGGGCGGGGCGCGTGGGGGGACCCCCGGGGGGGGCCGGGCCCGGGGGGAGGCCAACCCGCCGGCGCGGGCGA
>JAYOIK010000006.1:15927-30210 GCA_038118725.1 Alphaproteobacteria bacterium
GACGAAGGTCGGGGCCGACGCCTGAAGCGTTTCCACGTGACGCATGGCGGAACACCGTGATGGGCCGGCCCAGGTGATTGGACATTCCGTCCGTCGCTTGCGTCTCAGGCGTCGGCCCCGACCTTCGTCGGGGATACGGTGGGATAGATTGCGAAGCGCCGTGACCTTCCGCTCAACTGGCCCGGTTGACGGCGAACACCCCTCGGGTGATAAGCCGGGCATCCGCTATTCACTCTTCCGGACCGACCCATGACCGATCTAGTTCGCGTGACCCGCGCCCTTATCTCCGTTTCCGACAAAACCGGTTTGGTGGAACTCGGCGAGGCCCTGGCGGGGCATGGGATTGAGATCCTTTCGACCGGCGGAACCGCCAAGGCGTTGCGGGATGCCGGGCTGACGGTGATCGAGGTGGCGGATCACACCGGCTTTCCCGAGATGATGGACGGGCGGGTAAAGACCCTGCATCCGAAGATCCATGGCGGCCTGCTGGCGTTGCGGGATCATCCCGAGCATGTGGCGGCGATGGAGGCGCACGCGATCCCGCCGATCGATATGCTGATCTCCAGCCTTTATCCGTTCGAGAGGACCGTGGCCTCGGGCGCGGGCTATGACGATTGCGTCGAAAACATCGATATCGGTGGCCCGGCGATGATCCGCGCCGCGGCGAAGAACCACGCCTCGGTAACGGTGGTGGTCGACGCCGAGGATTATGAAGCCGTGCTGGCCGAGCTCGCGGCCAATGACGGCGCGACCTCGCTGGCGCTGCGTCGGCGACTGGCGGGGACCGCCTACGCCCGAACGGCGGCTTATGATTCAGAGATCTCCACCTGGCTGGCGGCCGAGGCCGGCGACGAGACACCGCGTCGGGTCAGCTTCGCCGGCGCCGACCCGCAGATCATGCGCTACGGCGAGAACCCGCATCAGTCCGCCGCCTTCTACCGGACCTCGGACAACCGACCGGGCGTCGGCACCGCGCGCCAGTTACAGGGCAAGGAGCTCAGCTACAACAACCTCAACGACACGGATGCCGCGATCGAACTGGTGGCCGAGTTCGACGAGCCCGCCGTCGCCATCATCAAACACGCCAATCCCTGCGGGGTCGCCCAGGCGTCCACCATCGCCGAGGCCTATCAACGCGCCTTTGATTGCGACCGGGTGAGCGCCTTTGGCGGCATCATCGCGGTGAACCGGCCCCTGGACGGCGCGACCGCGTCGGAGATCGTCAAGATCCTGACCGAGGTCGTGGTCGCCCCCTCGATCGACGATGACGCCAAGGCGATCCTGGCGACGAAGAAGAATGTCCGGGTCCTGGAGATCGGCGCCATGCCGGACCCGGCGGCGTGGGGCCGGCTGGTCAAGCCTCTGGCGGGCGGTCTGCTGGTCCAGGACCGTGACTTCGGGCGGATCACCGAGGCGGATCTGACGGTCGCCACCAAGCGCGCGCCCAGCGCCGATGAGTTGCGCGATCTGCTTATCGCTTTTCGAATCGCCAAGCATGTGAAGTCGAACGCCATCGTCTACGTCAAGGACGGCGCGGCGGTGGGGATCGGCGCCGGGCAGATGAGCCGGGTGGATTCCTCGCGCATCGCCGCCCACAAGGCCCGCGACGCCGCCGAGGCGATGGGCCTGTCCCAGCCGTTGACGATCGGCTCCGCCGTGGCCTCGGACGCGTTCTTCCCCTTTGCCGATGGTCTGCTGACGGCGGTCGAGGCCGGCGCCACCTCGGTGATCCAACCCGGCGGATCGATCCGCGACGACGAGGTAATCAAGGCGGCGGACGAGCATGGTATCGCCATGGTTCTGACGGGCATGCGCCACTTCCGCCATTGAGCGTGGTGGACTTGATTTCGCCAAACCCCGCCGAGACACCTCTGGGAGCCCCGACGATGACGACTTCCTTGAATGCCATCGATGTCAGCGATCCCGCGCTGTATCAGCACGATACCTGGCGCGAGCCGTTCACGCGGCTGCGGCAAGAGGCGCCGCTGCACTACATCGCAGATGGGCCGCGCGGGCCGTTCTGGTCGGTGTCCAGCTATGATCTGATCATGAAGGTCGAGCTTGATCACAAGACTTTCTCGAACCGGGCCGATCTCGGCGGTATTCAGCTGAACGACATCGCGCCTGATCTTGACCGGCCGGCCTTCGTTTCGATGGATCCACCGGAGCATACGCCGCGCCGCCGCGCGGTGGCGCCGATCGCCAACCGGACCAGCTTGCGTGACTACGAGGCCTTGATCCGCGAGCGCACCGGCGCCGTGCTCGATGGGCTACCGAGGGACGAGCCTTTTGATTGGGTTCAAAAGGTATCCATCGACCTCACCTCGATGATGCTGGCCACGATGTTCAACTTCCCTCAGGAACGCCGAGGCGAGCTGATGTATTGGTCCGATGTGGCGATTGCCAATCTCGCGGCGCCGGAGCCCTTGGTGAAGACCGAGGAGGAGCGCTACGCCGTGCTCCAGGAAATGGCCGATGCCTTCGAGCCGTTCTGGCGGGACCGAGGCGACGGCAATGGCGGCTTCGATCTGATCAGCATGCTGGCCAATGACCCGATGACCAAGGACATGGACCGCGCGGAGTTCATCGGCACGCTGTTCCTGCTGATCGTGGGCGGGAACGACACGACCCGAAACTCGATGAGCGGCGGCTTGTTGGCGGTTCACGAAAACCCGGAGGAGTTGGAAAAGGCGCGGGCCGATCGAAGCCTGATCCCGACCATGGTCTCGGAGATGATCCGCTATCAGACGTCGGTGATACACATGCGGCGAACCGCGCTCGCCGATACCGAACTCGACGGCAAGCATATCCGCGAGGGCGACAAGGTGGTGATGTGGTACGTCTCCGGGAACCGTGACGAGGCGGTTTTTGAGGATGCCGATCGGTTCGTCGCCGATCGCCCCAATGCCCGCCGCCATCTCTCATTCGGGGCCGGGGTGCATCGCTGTGTCGGCGATCGTTTGGCCGAACAGCAACTGCGTATCCTTTGGGAGGAGATCCTCGAGCGCGACCTGCGTTTCGAGGTTCTGGCGCCGCCGACCAGGACCTACTCTAACTTCATTCGGGGTTTCAGCGCCCTGCCGGTTCGGATAATCCGCTAGATCGTTCGGAGGCGTGACGGCGCGCCTCTCCGAAATCACTGGAAATCGGCGCGAATGAGCGCTACATACCGGTCCGCGCGCTTGGTTCGTGGGCCGGGCGCCGTTGTGACGAGGCAAACCACGATAGCCGTTCGGGGATAGAGATGACCGAAGTACTGCTCGCCATACACCTCATGATCGCGCTCGCGATGGTGCTGGTCATTCTGCTTCAGCGCAGCGAGGGCGGCGGGCTCGGCATCGGTGGCGGCGGCGGTGGCGGTGGCTTCATGTCGGCGCGCGGCACAGCCAATCTGTTGACCCGAGCCACCGCGATTCTGGCTGCTTGCTTCTTCGTGACCAGCCTGAGTCTGGCGATTATCGCCGATTCGGGGCGCCGCGGCTCGATCGCGGACGAGATCCGCATCGATGGCGCGCCGCAAGCGCCGACCGCGCCGGCGGCGCCAGTCTCTCAGTAAATAAATCAAAGGCTTAGAGTGCCGTACGATTCACGTACAGGGCGTGAATTCGGGTGAATCGCCGCGTTTTTAGCGGTGTCCCGATCCGTTCTTTTCGGATATAAAACACGTCCATGTCTCGCTTTATCTTCATCACCGGCGGCGTGGTCTCCTCACTAGGCAAGGGCTTGGCCTCGGCGGCGCTCGGCGCGCTCCTGCAAGCCCGTGGATACAAGGTCCGGCTGCGCAAGCTCGACCCGTATCTCAATGTCGATCCGGGAACCATGAGTCCGTTCCAGCACGGCGAAGTCTACGTGACCGATGACGGCGCGGAGACGGATCTGGATCTGGGGCATTACGAACGCTTTACCGGCGTGCCGGCGCGGCGCAGCGACAGCGTAAGCACGGGCCAGATCTATATGGACGTGCTGACCCGCGAGCGACGCGGCGAATATCTGGGTGCGACGATCCAGGTAATCCCTCATGTCACCGACGCCATCAAGGCGTTCATTCTGGGCGACGTCGAGGACGAGGACTTCGTGCTTTGCGAGATCGGTGGCACGGTCGGCGATATCGAGAGCCTGCCGTTCCTGGAGGCGATCCGGCAACTCGGGAATGAGCTTGGTCGCGAGCGTACCCTGTTCGTGCACCTGACCCTGGTGCCCTACATCAGATCCGCCGGCGAGTTGAAGACCAAGCCGACCCAGCATTCGGTCAAGGAATTGCAAAGCGTGGGTATCCAGCCGGATATCCTGCTCTGCCGGGCGGATATGGACATCCCAGCCGACCAGCGGCGCAAGATCGGGCTGTTCTGTAACATCCGCCAGGAAGCGGTGATCGCGGCGCTGGACGTTCCCTCGATCTACGATGTCCCGCTGAGCTATCACGCCGAGGGGTTCGATGACGAGGTTTGCCGGCATTTTGGTCTGCTCGGCGACGCGGACGACCTGGATCTCTCGGTTTGGCAAAACATCTCTCGAACCGTCGCCCAGCCCGAGGGGACGGTGAAGATCGCGATCGTCGGCAAGTACACCAGCCTGCTTGATTCCTACAAATCCCTCGCCGAGGCGCTGACCCATGGCGGGATCGCCAACGGGGTGAAGGTGGAGCTCGACTGGATTGATTCCGAGATCTTCGAGAGCGAGGACACGGTCCATCATCTCGACGGCGTGCATGGGATCCTGGTGCCGGGCGGGTTCGGTGAAAGAGGGGCCGAGGGTAAGATCTCCGCCGTTACCTTCGCACGCGAACGCCAAGTACCGTATTTCGGGATATGCTTCGGCATGCAGATGGCGGTTATCGAGGCGGCGCGAAACCTGAGCGGGATCGAGGGCGCCGGCTCCACCGAGTTCGGGCCCTGCGAGGAGCCGGTGGTCGGTCTGCTGACGGAATGGATGCGCGGCAATGTCCGCGAGGAGCGCGGCGCCGACACCGATCTCGGCGGTACCATGCGACTTGGCGCCTATGATTGCGATCTTCTGGAAAACTCCCGCGTGCGAGAAATCTACGGCGCCGCCCAGATCAGTGAGCGCCATCGCCACCGCTATGAGGTGAACAATACCTATCAGCCGCGGCTGGAGGCGGCGGGGCTCAGATTTTCGGGGCTTTCGCCGGACAAGAACCTGCCGGAGATCGTCGAGATCCCCGCGCATCCCTGGTTCGTCGGCGTTCAGTTTCACCCGGAGTTGAAGTCCAAGCCGTTTGATCCGCATCCGCTCTTTACCAGTTTCATAGCCGCCGCCGTCGATCAGTCGAGGCTGGTCTGATGAGTGTCGCCGCGCCCTGGCGGGTGAAGATCGGCGCGCTGGAAATCGCCAATGATCTTCCGTTCGTCCTGTTGGCCGGGCCGTGCCAGCTGGAGAGCCGGGAGCACGCGTTCGAGATGGCCGACGCGCTGACCGGCATTTGCGGCGAGCTGGGCATTGGTCTGATCTACAAGACGTCCTTCGACAAGGCGAACCGTAGCAGTCTCTCGGGCAAGCGCGGGATCGGCATGGACAAGGGCCTGCCGATCATGGCCGAGCTTCGAGAGCGGTTCGGCTGTCCGGTGGTGACCGATGTGCACGAGCCCTGGCAATGCGCGCCGACGGCGGACGCGGTGGATGTGCTGCAAATCCCCGCTTACCTCTGTCGTCAGACCGATCTGGTGGTCGCGGCCGGCGAAACCGGCAAGGCGGTGAACGTCAAGAAGGGGCAGTTCCTAGCGCCCTGGGACATGAAGAACGTCGCCGCCAAGGTCGAGGCCACGGGAAATCGTAACATCCTGCTGACCGAGCGTGGGACCAGTTTCGGATACAACACCCTGGTCTCCGACATGCGCGGACTGCCGGAGATGGCCAGGACGGGATATCCGGTGGTTTTCGACGCGACCCATTCGGTGCAACAGCCCGGCGGCCTCGGTGGCTCCAGCGGCGGTGATCGGACCATGGTGCCGGTTCTGGCGCGGGCCGCGCTCGCGGTCGGCGTCGCGGCGGTGTTTCTGGAGACCCACGAGGACCCGGATAACGCCCCGAGCGACGGTCCCAACATGGTGCATCTGAAGGATATGCCCGCGCTGCTGAAAACATTGAAGGCATTCGACGCGCTGGCGAAGGCGAATCCGGTCTGGAGCGTCGACGCGGCGGGCTGATACACTACCCGTCTGTGCTGGGGGAGTGGCGCGGTGCCGGAAATTCTCAACTGTTTCCCGCTTACGGTGTTCAAGGACGGGCTAGGCCTTGAGCGGGCCTATCGCCACAAACTTGGCGATTTCATCACCCAGAGCTATCGCGACGGCGTGAAAACGGGACAATCGAACCGGGCCGCCTGGACCGGCGATAAGAACGGCTGGGAGTTTCTGCACGAGGAGGCGGTCTTCGCCGCCTTTTTCAAGGCCGTGCACAATAGCCTGCGGGCATATCTCGACATGCTGTCGGTGAACGGCGAGAGGGTCGCCCTGCACTACACCCGATCCTGGGGGACCGTCAGTGAGCGGGGCCAGAGCATTCGGCGGCACCGACACAATCAGTCGCATATCTCGGTCGTGTATTATCCGGTCAAGGACGCGAATACCGGGAACCTGATTTTCCACATGCCCGACCCTCTGAACGAGCTTTCACCGGGTTTGTTCGAGCCACACGCCGTCAATCAGGGGCTGCTGAAGGCCTCGACGCCGCTGAACAGCGAGATGGTGGATCTACCGGTGGCCGAGGACGATATCGTGATTTTCCCGTCCAAGACCTATCACGGCACCGAGCCCAACAATACCGACGGTCGGCGGATCTCCATCGCGATCGACGTGGTCATGACGCTGAGCGATTCGACGGGGGTGGAGTACCTGTTGCCGCCGGTCGGACGTTGGCGGGAGGCTGGCGGGGATTGAATCTCGATCGATCTCGAAAGGTTAAACCGGTTCTCCGTTCTTTCGCGTGAAGACGTATCCGGTGCCGGTGTAACTGCCGACGAGATCGACATCGGGATAGCTGCAAGTGTCGCCGGGCGTGCGGTCCCCGACTTCAAGATAAACCACGTCCTCGTCGGTATTGTTGGCGAGCATGTGGCCGTTGCTCTCGCCCGCGGCGAAACCGGCGCATTGCCCGGGGCCGATCGTCGTTTCGCCCGCGTCGGTGACCAGGGTCGCGGTGCCGGATAGGACATAGATGAACTCGTCCTGCTTGCTGTGCCAATGACGGAGGGACGAGCCGCTTCGGGGTTTGAGGGTGACCAGATTGACGCCGAAATTGGCGAGGCCGGCATGATTGCCGAGCCGGCGCTTGTGACGCTCCTCGCAAATCTCCTTCAGCGCGCCGGGATAGGATGCCCCGGTGACGGCCTCGACATCCGAAGGCGAGAAGACGACGGCGTTGTTGGCGTTTGACATAATTGAAAACTCCCAGGGACGGTCATGGCGCCGATGATCGCATTCATGGAGAGGCTGTCAATCTCCGGGGCGGTGTTCAGTCGACGCGGTTCTTGATTGCCGAAACGGGCCTCGGACGCTATTCCTCCGCCACAATTCATTCCGCCACTTCGGAGCCGCGTCATGAGCGCCATTCTCGATATCCACGCCCGCGAAATCATCGATAGCCGGGGTAACCCGACGGTCGAGGTGGATGTGCATCTCGATAGCGGCGTCATGGGCCGCGCCGCGGTGCCCTCCGGGGCATCCACGGGAGCCTACGAGGCGCTTGAACTGAGGGACGGCGACAAGTTCCGCTATGGCGGCAAGGGCGTCACCCAGGCCGTGGACGCGATCAACGGCGAGATCTTCGACGCGCTTTCCGGGCGCGACGCGAGCGAGCAGATCGCCATCGACGCGGCCATGCTCGACCTGGACGGGACCGAGAACAAGGCTAGACTGGGCGCCAACGCGACCTTGGGCGTGAGCCTCGCGGTGGCCAAGGCGGCGGCGGCGCATCTGGAGGTACCGCTTTATCGCTATATCGGCGGCGCCTTTGCCCATGTCCTGCCGACGCCGATGATGAACATCATCAATGGCGGCGCGCATGCCGACAACCCGATCGATTTTCAGGAGTTCATGATCATGCCGGTTTCCTCCGAGACCGTCGCCGACGCGGTCAGGACGGGTTCCGAGATCTTCCACGCGCTTCGCGCGGCGCTCAAGGATGCCGGGCATAACACCAATGTCGGCGACGAGGGCGGCTTCGCGCCGAACCTTTCGAATGCCGACGAGGCGCTGGGCTTCGTGATGAAGGCGATCGAGGCGGCGGGCTACCGGCCCGGCGAGGATGTGGCGATCGCGCTCGATCCGGCTTCCACCGAGTTTTTCAAGGACGGCCAGTATGTTCTCGCGGGCGAGGGGCGTACCCTCGACTCGGACGGCATGATCAAGCTCTATGCCGATCTTTGCGCGCGCTATCCGATCGTCTCGATTGAGGACGCGCTGGCCGAGGACGATTGGGACGGCTTCACGGCGCTCACCAGGGAGATCGGCGACAAGGTGCAAATCGTCGGCGATGATCTGTTCGTCACGAACCCCAGCCGCCTGCGCGAGGGGATCGCCAAGGGCGCGGCGAATTCCGTATTGGTCAAGGTCAACCAGATCGGCACCCTGACCGAGACCCTGGAGTGCATTTCCACCGCCCATCGCGCGGGCTATTCCACGGTGATCTCGCATCGTTCCGGCGAGACAGAGGACGCCACCATCGCCGATCTGGCGGTGGCGGTGAACGCGGGACAGATCAAGACCGGCTCGCTTTCACGCTCGGACCGGACGGCGAAGTATAACCAACTGATCCGAATCGAACAGGAGCTCGGCCCCGCGGCGGCCTATGCGGGGCGGAGCACGCTTCGCGGCTGATCCTTCCACGTGACCCGCCGAATCGGTGGCGCTATCACCTTGGATTCGTGTTTCTTTCTTGTTGACCCTCCGATTCGCTAGTGATTCAATCCGGCGAATCGGAGACATCCATGGCCGCAATTGATATTCGCAGACGCGTCAGGCGCATGGCCGGCCCTACCTTGGGTTGCCTGCTGGCCGCGTATTTCGTCTATCACTCCATCCAGGGCGATCACGGCGCCCTGGCATGGCGACAGCTGGATCTGTTGATCACAGAGGCGGAAAGCTCGCTCGCGACCCTGGAAGAACAACGCACCGCGCTCGAGCGACGGGTGCGGATGCTGCGTCCGGATAGCCTTGATCCCGACATGGTCGAGGAACAGGGCCGCCGGATGCTCAATTTCTCCCATCCCGACGACGTGATCCTCATTCCGAAAAGCGAGTAGGCTCGTCGGGAAGAGCGCCTCAGGTGATGGGAAACACCCCCGGGCGCGCGCGGCGAAAGGGGAGGGTGTCGAGCAGGGCCGGGCCCCAGTCGGGCGTGTCGACGATGATGATCTCCGCCGCCTCTTCTTCCCAGATCGCGCGGAAATGCGTCTTCGAGCGCAGGACCACGATATCGAAATCGTGGTGATCCAAGCCGAATTGCTCAAACGGGTCGAGATTGATCGCCGATAGATTAGCCGAGATCAGCCAGATCACGATTTCCCCGGTCCGGATCACGGCGGTGGCGCCAAGCTCCACCGGACGGCCCCGACCCATCTTGCCTCCCATGGCGAAGGTTTTCTCGCCGGCCCATTCCACGGTGCCCGTCACGCTCACCGGGCCGCCGGCCTTCTCCGAGCTGTGGCTGCCCACCGTCAGGGTGACGGTAGCGCCGGTTCCGGCGGCCAGCGCTTGCTCGGCGGCGCGCGGATCCCAGATATAGGGCACCGCCGCCTTCACCTCGGGCGTCTCGAGCAGCGCCCGCAAGGTATAGGTCGAGTCGTTCATGCGGTCGGCGTGCTCCAGGATCACGACGGGCTTGTCCGCTCCAGTCGCCACCGATTTGGCGCGAGCAAGACCGTCCTCCACGGTGAAGACGCTGTCGCGAGGATAGAGGGCTTCCCGGCGCTCCCAGATCAGCGCGGCCATTTCCTCGGCGGCGGCGGCGGCGATCGCGGGATCGGCGTCACTGGTCGCCAGGATCGATATGCCGATCTGGGGCACGTCGGCATAGGCGAAGCCCATGACGACCGAGCAATCCAGCAGGCCGGGCGTTTCCGCCTCGCGCCGCCGCGCCTCGGCCATGACATCCGACAGCGGCGCCACCGGGGTCGCGGTGAAGATCGAGGGCAGGGTGATCGGCACCTTTCGGAGCACGGTGTGGGGCGCGAGCGCGCCGCGTAGCTTGCCGATCAGGATTGTCGCCACCCGATGCGCGGTTTCACCCATGTCGATATGTGGGCTTTCGTGATAGGCGCTCATCACCTCGGCCAAGCCGACCAGTTCCGGGTCGAGATTGCCGTGCAAGTCGAACGCGACGCCGATCGGCAAGTCATCACCGATGCGGGCACGCAGGCCCTTCAGAAAATCGAGATCCGTGCGTCCGCCGACCGTCACCAGCGCGCCGTGCAGGCCAAGCAGCAAACCATCGATGTCGTCCCTGATCGCCAGCACGCCGTCGGCTATCTCGGCGAGGAAGTGGTCGAAGGCCTCTTCGCTCGCCGCCGCCGCCGCGCCGGCCTCGGAATAGACCAGGGGCACCGCTTCGACATTCAAGGCGGCGCAGGCATCCAGAAACCCGCCGGGTACCGTGTTGGTTCCGGCGAAGGACGACGTCAGCGCCGCCCCGCGCTTGGCCAGACGCTCGAACTCGGCGAGGCTGGTGGGTTCCGGCAAAAAGGTCACGGATTCAAGGTTGAAACCGGCAACGGCGAGGCGCATGGGGTACTTCCTTTCAGTGGCGCGACAGTATCGCATTTTCGCGGCGCGGTCGGGCGGATTTCGCGGCGGTCGATTGCTTGATCCCGGTTGCCAAGTGCATGGCTTGCCGCGACACTGCGGCCAAGATGGCGTTCAATATACCGAGGCAATACACCGAGGCTTGACGATATACCGAGCGCGGGACCGCCTGAACGGAGAGAGTGATGATTCCCAACGATTATCCCAGCCTTAATTTCGATCTGGGCGAAACCGCGGACATGCTCCGCGATTCCGTGCGCTCCTTCGCCTCGGACGAAGTGGCGCCAAGAGCCAACGATATCGAGGCGGCCAACGATTTTCCGGAAGACCTGTGGCGCAAGATGGGCGATCTCGGCGTGCTGGGCATCACCGTCGAGGAGGAATATGGCGGCGCCGGCATGGGCTATCTGGAGCATGTGGTCGCTGTCGAGGAAATGAGCCGGGCATCCGCCGCGGTCGGCCTGTCCTATGGCGCGCATTCCAATCTCTGCGTCAATCAACTTCGGCTCAACGGCACCGAGGAGCAGAAGCGCAAGTATCTGCCGAAACTGATCTCCGGCGAGCATGTCGGTTCGCTTGCCATGAGCGAGCCGAGCGCCGGCTCCGATGTGGTCGGCATGAAAACCCGGGCGGAAAAAAAGGGCGATCGCTATATTCTGAACGGCACCAAGATGTGGATCACCAACGGTCCGAACGCGGACACGCTCGTGGTCTACGCCAAGACCGATCCCGACGCGCATCAGCGCGGTATCTCCGCCTTCATCATCGAGAAGGGCATGAAGGGTTTTTCGACCTCGCCCAAGCTCGACAAGATGGGCATGCGCGGATCCAACACTTGTGAGCTTGTGTTCGAGGATTGCGAGGTGCCGGAGGAAAACATCGTCGGCGGCCTGAACCGGGGCGTGAATGTCCTGATGAGCGGGCTTGATTATGAGCGCGCCGTTCTATCCGCCGGGCCGCTCGGCATCATGCAGGCCTGCATGGACGTGGTGGTCCCCTATGTCCACGAGCGTACCCAGTTCGGTCAGCCGATCGGCGAGTTTCAGCTCATGCAGGGCAAGCTCGCGGATATGTACGTGACGATGAACGCCTCGAAATCCTATGTCTATGCCGTCGCCAAGGCCTGTGACCGGGGCGAGGTCACCCGCAAGGACGCCGCCGGGGCGATCCTCTACGCCGCGGAGAAGGCGACCTGGATGGCGCTCGAGGCGATCCAATGCCTGGGCGGAAACGGCTATATCAACGACTATCCGACGGGACGGCTGCTGCGTGACGCCAAACTCTACGAGATCGGCGCCGGTACCTCGGAAATCCGCCGCATGCTGATCGGGCGCGAGCTTTTCAAGGAGACCGCGTGATCTGGGCCGGTCTGGCGGGCATCGCGGCGTGGTTGGCCGGTTGCATCCTCGCCGCCGTCGCGGTCGCCGAGCCGGTCGCCTACGCGCGCTTTCTGGTCGACGGCCAAACCAAGGTCGGAGTGGTGCGCGGTGATCGGGTGCTGGAGATAGAGGGCGATCTGTTCGGCGATCACAAGCTGGGCGATACCTTCCAATATCTCGTCGATGTTCAATTGCTCGCCCCGGTGGCGCCGGCCAAGGTTTTCGCGGTGGGCCTGAACTATCGCAGCCACGCGGGAATGTCGGGCGCCGGAAAGCCCGAGATCTTTTACAAATCCCCGACCTCGGTCACCGGGCCGGGCGCGCCGATCCCCTATCCCAAGGATGCCTCGAGCCTGCATTACGAGGGCGAGATGGTGGTGGTGATCGGCAAGGGAGGCAGGTTCATCGCCGAGGCGGACGCGCTCGACCATGTCTTTGGCGTGACGGCGGGCAATGACGTTTCCGAGCGGGGCTGGCAAGGAAGCGACCTGCAATGGTGGCGGGCCAAGGGGGCGGACGGCTTCGGTCCGATCGGGCCCTATCTGGTGCGCGGGTTCGATCCGGGCAAGCTGATGCTTGAAACGCGGTTAAACGGCGAGACGGTGCAGCGCGAGGAGACCAGCGGCATGCTGCACGACACCGCGGCCATCATCAGTCATATCAGCCGGCACGTGACCTTGTCTCCGGGCGACGTGATCTTCACCGGCACGCCCGGGAGCACGCGATCCATGCGGCCCGGCGACGTGGTCGAGGTCGAGTTGCAAGGCGTCGGGGTACTGACCAACACCGTGAAGCGAGAGCGGCCATGAGCGAGATCGAGGGATTGGAAACCGGACCCGACGGCGTTACCCGTTGCTGGTGGTGCGGCGACAAGGATGACTACCGGCACTATCACGACACCGAATGGGGCCGGCCCGTCGCGGATGATCGCACGCTGTTTCAGAAGATCTGCCTGGAAGGCTTTCAGTCCGGCTTGAGTTGGCTGACGATTCTGCGAAAGCGCGCCAACTTTCAAGCCGGTTTCAGCAATTTCGAGTTCGACGAGATCGCGAAATACGGCGATGACGATGTAGAGCGTCTGGTGAACGACGCCGGCATCATCCGCCATCGCGGCAAGATCGTCAGCACCATCAACAACGCCAAGCGGGCCATCGAATTGCGCGAGGAAGCTGGATCGCTGGCCGCGTTTTTCTGGAGTTTCGAGCCCGACCCCGAGAGCCGACCGGCGGTCATGGACATGGCGGCGGCGCGGACCCTGAACCTCACGGCGGAATCGACGGCGCTTTCCAAGGCCCTCAAGAAACGCGGCTGGAGCTTTGTCGGCCCGACCACGTGCTATGCCTTCATGCAGGCCATGGGCATGGTCAACGATCATCTGGAAGGCTGTGCCATGCGCGCCGAGATCGAGGACTTGCGAGCGGGATTTACGCGCCCGGCTCTCAAGTCGTAGCAAATCGGCGTGTATCCATTTCAGAGGAGAAGCCCATGATCGGAACCCGCATCAGCTCCGGCTCGCCCTTCGAGGAGATGGCCGGCTATTCCCGCGCGGTGGTGGATGGCGACATGGTCTATGTCTCCGGCACCACCGGCTATGACCCCGATATCGGCGGTTTCGCCGCGACGGTCGAGGAACAGGCAGAGAAAGCCTTTTCCGTCATCTCGGCGGCGCTGGCCGAGGCGGGGACAAGCTTGGAGAATATGCTGCGCATCCAGGTCTATGTCGCCAGCCGACCGGAGTTCGACCGTATCAAGCCGATCATCAAGGCGCATTGCGACGCCGCGTGGCCGGCCAACACCACGATCATCTGCGCGCTCGCCACCGAGGAAATGCGGGTCGAGTTCGAGGTGACGGCGCGGATCGGCTAGTTGGACCGGCGGAGCGGCCCGCGTTACGCCGAATTGAGGTATTGAAGCCTCTCGCCATGACGCCAGTATACCGTCGTCCTGGCGCAAGGCAGGACCTCGCGATGGATGCCCTTGACGGTATTCGGTTGATCCCGTGGAACTATCCGAGGCCCAGCCGTTCGCCAGGGCGACGGGGATGTGTAGGCATGGTGATTTTGGGGGATTGCCCCGGTCCCAAAACGTCGTACTGGCGCAAGGCAGGACCTCGCGATGGATGCCCTTGACGGTATTCGGTTGATCCC
>JAYOIK010000006.1:30310-92327 GCA_038118725.1 Alphaproteobacteria bacterium
GCCGTTCGCCAGGGCGACGGGGATGTGTAGGCATGGTGATTTTGGGGGATTGCCCCGGTCCCAAAACGTCGTCCTGGCGCAAGGCAGGACCTCGCGATGGATGCCCTGGACGGTATTCGTTCGATCCCGTGGAACTATCCGAGGCCCTGCCGTTCGCCAGGGCGACGGCGAGCTTTAGGGGCCAAACGGGACGCGGTTTCCGGTCAACGCGTTATGGTGTTAGCCGCCGATTATGACCGGGAAGTTTTCGCCGTCCATGGGGTCTCCGGTGCGCTTGGAGAGGTCATGTAGCGGCTTGCTGGTGCCCGGACGCTCGTCATAGGTCGCGTCGTCGCCGTTATAGCGAACGGTATAGCCCCGGCGGCGCAGATCCGCCCTTTGATTGCCGCCGGCGCCATGCACCGTCATGGCGTGGAAGACGTACATGTCGCCGGGTTCGAGGTCCCAGCTGACGATGTCATAGGCGTCGCGATCCGCCTCGACATCGACCATCTTCTCGTAGTTCGGATTGATGTCGTAGCCGGATTGCTTACCCTTGGCGCCGGCGCCGAAATTCTCCGGCTGAAACCAGCGATCCCATTTGTGAGAGCCCCGCACGAATTCAAGCGCGCCGGTTTCCGCGTTCACCGGGTCCGGCGAGAACCAGAACGACACCACCTGATAGCCGGTAACCGGCCAATAAGGCTGGTCATTGTGCCAGCGGGTTCGGTTGACGGTTCCCGGTTCCTTCACGAACAACTGATCGTAGAGAAGATTGACCTTGGAGGATTGGAACAGTTGCTGGGCGATATTCGCCAACCCAGACTCAAGACAAAGGGCGCGGAAGTCCGGGTCATTCTGCCAGATCTTCAGATTGCCGTAGAAATGGCCCTTGCCGTCCTCGGGAACGTAGCCGTGAAAATACGGGCCCGGTTCGGCGATATCACGTTCGATCGCGGAGGAGAGCCGGTCCAGCCAGCTTGTATCAATGACGCCGCGCAACACGAGAGCGCCGTCGCGGTTGTAGGTTTCTCGCTCGGCGTCGGAGATCTGATAGGATGCCTTGGCCATCGCCGTTTCTCCAGCTAGTGTTCGTGTCCGCGCAGCATAAAACGAATGCGCCGATCTCGAAATAGCGTCGGCGGATCGTCAATCGAAGGGAATGTGACATGAACAGCCTGACCGCCATGGCCGAGAAAGTCGGCGCGCTTTTGAAGGAGCGGAAACAGACCGTCGCGGTGTCCGAGTCCTCGACCGGCGGGTTGGTCTCGGCGGCTCTGTTGGCGATCCCCGGCGCGTCGGCCTATTTCATGGGCGGCGGCGTGATCTACACGCACCGGGCGCGCGAGACCCTGCTTGAAATCGATTTCAACGATCACCCGGGCATTCGCTCCTCGAGCGAGCCCTATGCCGAACTCGCGGCGACGACGATCCGGGGCCGCTTGGGCACCTTCTGGGGACTTGCCGAGACCGGCGCCGCCGGGCCGACCGGCAACCGATACGGCGATGCCTCGGGCCATACCTGCATCGCCGTTGCCGGACCGGTGGAGCGGGTGTTGACCCTGGAAACAGGCCTGACCGACCGCGAGCGCAATATGTGGCTGTTCGCGGAAAAGACGCTGGAGACCCTTGAGGAAGCGATCCTGGCCGCGGATTGACGTCGTGGCGGTACCAGCTAGATGTGATTGGAGAGACGCATGAGCCGTGTTTTTGGTGACCTGAGACAGCTAGGCTACGTGGTTCGCGACATCGACGCGGCCATGAAGTACTGGCACGAGGTGAACGGCGTGGGGCCCTGGTTCTATATCGACCGGGTGCCGCTGGCGTCTTTCGAGTATAAGGGCCAACCCTCGGCCCTGGAGATGTCGATCGCGCTCACTTTCTCGGGCGGCGCGCAGGTGGAGCTGATTCAGCCGCGCAATGACGCGCCGTCGCTCTACAAGGATTTTCTCGACGCGGGCCAGGAAGGACTGCAGCACATCGCCTATTGGCCGGAGGATTACGAGGCGGCCAAGCGTCAGGCGCTGGCTCAGGGTCTTGCGGTCGGCCAGGAAGGCAGCATCGCCGGGCGCGGCGGTTTCATCTACTACCAGACCACGGGCCATCACGGGACCTGCGTGGAGTTCGCGGAGTTCAACGCCTATCGGCAATACCAGTTCGCCGAGATGGAACGGGTCTGCCGGGCCTGGGATGGAAGCGATCCCATTCGGACAACGCTTCCGGCGCCCCCGTCTTAACGACTACCCCGCGGCGTTCGCCTGGCGCGGCGTCGGAGGGGAGGGCGGGGCTGTTGGCCCGCTACCTCCGGCGTCACCGTTCTGGTCGTCGGATGGCTGGTCGTTCTGCAGTATCTTGGCCACCGCGTCCCAAGCCTTCTTCAGAACCACGTTAAGCGCGATCCCCGACGCCAGCGCCGCGATGGCGATGGTCAGGGGCTTGGTGCCGATCCCCGCCAATAGCAGTGTCTGGTAGACGAAGATCGATCCGAGTGGCGAGAAGAGAATGTAGAACTGGTGCTGGGTGATATCGGCGGCGGTCGACCGGACTTCCACTTCGGTGTAGGTGGAGCCCTTGCGGACATTGTCGACCACGAGCTTGATCGTATAGAGGCCCGAGCCGATCACCGAGAGCATGAGCACCCAGAACGGCGCGCCGAACCCGGTCGCCGGATTGGAATGGTTAATCGCTCGCAGGGCCGCGGCCGCCGTCGTCGAGGTGATGTCCGTGCTCGGCTCGGAGACCTTCGGCGCGGGTATGGTCGCCGGGGCGGTCAGCGAGAAATTCCAATCGTCCGGCGCATCCTTCACATAGCTGTCGAAATAGACATAGGCAAAGCCCAGGGGGGGCGGGTGATCCTTGGACGCATTGGACAGCTCAAGGCTGGTCACTCCGATCAGATAGACCATCGAAATGGTGAACAGCAGCGCCAGGCTGATGCAGAGATAGTATTTCAGCTGGTTCCAAATGGGGCGGCGCAACCGGACAATGGTGACCAAGGCGGTGAATAGAAACAGCCCGAGAACGAAGGTGAAGGGGCGGGCGGTCGCCTGTTTCCAGTTCGCGCGCGTCAGGCCGGACAGGTGCAGCTCCAGCGAAGCGGTGCTCGACCAGACCTCGAGGGCTTGTCGCCTCGCACTGATCTCGATGACGTCCACGGCTGGGGGCGCCGAAAGCGCGGAGTCGAACAGTTGCTTGATTTCAAAGGAAAATTTTCCATCCGTGGCGTCGTATTCCGCTGGAAACTGATTGCCCGCGTTATCCCTCAGGACCACCATGACATGGCTTTCCAGCGCGAGTTCCCCGTCGTCGGTCACGGCGCCGCTGATACGCCATGATTTTGAACTTACGCCACCTTCCTGGACCACCGCGCCGATCGGAACCGCGGCCGCGTCGATCTTGAAGTCGTCGTCGTCCGGGAAGATTTGAACCCTGACCAGCCAGGCCAATACCGCGATCATGACCGTAACGGCGAGGATCAGCGCGACGTCACGCGCCATCCGCCCGACGTTGGACCCACCGCCCGTGTCATCGGTGGCCGTCGTGTCGCTTGCCGTCGCGGGATCGCTGGTCGCCGGAGCGTCGTTGACCTGGGAGGCGTCCTCGGGCGCGGCAGCGTTTTCACGTCCGCCAGTTATGGTATCAGTCATGGCACGCCCCCCTATTCATGGTCCACGATAAAGAGCATGTCCTGGTAGGGCGGGAATGTCAAAAAACAGAACGGTGCGAATTTATTTATCGCGCGGGTATTCCATTACCCGCGCGATAGACTGCTGTTATTCCAAATCGTGCTTTTAAGCTCTAGTCACGCGGCCGCGTGATCTTCCTTGATCATATCAGAGGCTTTTTCGCCGATCATGATGCAGGCGGCATTGGTGTTGCCCGAGACCATGGTCGGCATGATCGAGCCGTCGGCGACCCTAAGCCCGGTGAGGCCGTGAACCCTCAGGCGTTCGTCCACCACGGCGCCCGGACCCTGACCCATCCGACAAGTGCCGATGGGATGATACGCGGTCTCGGCGTTGTTGCGGATGTAGTCCATGATCTGCTCGTCGGTCTCGACCTCGCTACCCGGTGAGTATTCGTCGCCGCGCACCTGCTTCATGGCCTCGGTATTCATGATCTCGCGAATGCGTCGGAAACCCAGCGTCATCGCGTCCCGGTCGATCTGGTCGGACAGGAAGTTGAAGTTGATCGCCGGTTGCTCCTTCGGATCGGGTGACTGGATATGGATGGATCCCAGGCTTTCCGGTCGCAGCTGGTAGCAGGAGATCGTCATCGCCGGGAAGTCGTGCAACTGGCGTTTCTTGGGGTTTTTCACCGCGTAGGGGACGATGTGCATCTGAACATCGGGCGTTTCCATGTCCTCGCGGGTTTTCAAGAACGCCAGCATCGGCGCCGAGGGCAGGCTCATGAAACCACGCTTCTGGAAGACATAGCGTAACACCTGCCAGGCGGGGCCCAGGCCCTGCATGCGCTTGTTATAGGAGAGTTCCGTGCGCTTCATATGGTACTGGATGCGCGCGTTGATGTGGTCGCGCAGATGCTCTCCGACGCCCATCAATTCATGTTTCACCTCGATGCCATGGGCTTGCAGGATCTCCGGACGCCCGATGCCGGAAAGCTCCAGCAATTGCGGCGAGGCGACGCCGCCGGTGCACACGATCACTTCCTTGGCGGCGCTCGCCTCGACCATCCGGCCGTTCTGCTCGTATTGAACGCCCGTGCACTTGGTGCCCTCGACCAGCACCTTGTGGGTATGCGCGCCGGTTTCGATGCGCAGGTTGGGGCGTCCCTTTACCGGATCCAGGTAGCAACGCGCGGTGCTCATCCGCACGCCGTTGCTGATCGTCGTCTGGGTGCGAACGATGCCTTCCTGGGTGGCGCCGTTGTAATCCGGGTTATGAGGGATGCCCAGTTCCCGCGTCGCGGCCCGGATGGCGTCATAGAGCGGGCCTTCGTCGGTCGCCTCGCTTACCCGCAGGGGGCCGCCTTGCGAGCGCAGGTCGTCGGCGCCATGCTCGTAATGCTCCATCCGCTTGAAGACCGGCAGAACGTCGTCGAAGCTCCAACCCCGGTTTCCGAGTTGGCCCCATGTGTCGTAGTCCAGTGGTTGCCCGCGCACGAAGACGAGGCCGTTGATCGAACTCGAGCCACCGAGCAGCTTACCGCGCGGTACCGGAATGCGCCGATTACCCGTGCCTTCCTCGGGTTGCGAGCTGTAACGCCAATTCGCGGTGGGATGATCGATCAGCAGGCCGAAACTGATCGGAATGCGGGAGTAGGGATGGCTTTTCGCGCCGGCTTCCAACAACAGGACCTTGAATCGCCCGTTCTCGGTCAGCCTATTGGCCAGAACCGCGCCGGCGGACCCGGCGCCGACAATGATGAAGTCATAAGTATCGCCGCTCAAAACGCATCCTCCCATTTGGTCCTCAAGCTTTGCGCCGGTGTTGCCGCGCTGGCAAGCGGCATTTGTCTCTCGGCATGAAAATAAGACCCGACGACATTCATGAACGTAGCGATCGCGGGACCCCGTGTGTGTATATCATGTGGATAAGCCATATTTTTTTTGATATTTAGGATACTTTCCTCTTTTCTTTACCTGATATATGAGGGGATGGTGATATCATGTCGTCAATGCGTCACTACGATCTGATCGTTATCGGCAGTGGCCCGGGAGGACGCCGGGCGGCGATCCAGGGCGCGAAGTTCGGCAAGAATGTCCTTGTTATCGAAAAAGGCCGGCGGGTCGGCGGCGTTTCCGTTCATACCGGCACGATCCCCAGTAAGACGTTGCGCGAAACCGCGTTGAACCTTTCGGGTTGGCGTGAGCGCGGTTTTTACGGGCGTTCATATCGCGTCAAGCAGGACATCACGGCGGAGGATCTGCGCACGCGTCTGCATCTCACCTTGAACCATGAGGTCGAGGTGCTGGAGCACCAGTTCACGCGGAACAGCGTTCACACAATCAAGGGAACCGCGCATTTCGTGGATCCGCACAATGTCGAGGTGAACCTGGAAGAAGGAGCGATCCATAGATACTCCGCCGATAAATTCGTTCTGGCGGTAGGCTCGCAACCCTATCGGCCAAGCCATGTGCCGTTTGACGCCAAAACGGTGTTCGATAGCGACGATATTCTCGAACTCGATCGCATGCCCAAGAGCCTCGCCGTTGTCGGCGGCGGCGTGATCGGCGTCGAATATGCCACGATCTTCAGCGCGCTCGATGTTCCGATTACCTTGATCGAAGCCCGCGAGACGATCCTCGATTTCGTCGACCAGGAGCTCGTGGCGGAGTTGATGCATGACATGCGTGACAGGGGCATCGTGTTGCGGCTCGGGTGCAGCATCAAGACGGTGAAACGCAACAAGGGCGGTGGCTGCACGATCACCATGGAAAATGGCCGGGTCGTACGGAGTGACATGGTGCTGTTCGCGGCGGGACGAGCCGGCGCGACGGATGCGCTGAACCTCGAGGCCGTCGGCCTGAAAGCGGATTCCAGCGGGCGTCTGACCGCCAATCCCCAGACCTTCCAAACCGAAGTGCCGCACATTTATGCCGCCGGCGATGTCATCGGTTTCCCGAGCCTCGCTTCCACCTCGATGGAGCAGGGCCGTATCGCCGCCTGCCACGCGCTTGAGCAGGCGGCATTCCCGCCGCCGGAATTCTTTCCCTATGGAATCTACGCCGTGCCGGAGATCTCGACGGTCGGAAAGACCGAAGAGGAGGTGAGGTCCGAGGGGATTCCCTACGAGGTCGGCATCGCGCGGTTCCGCGAGACCTCGCGCGGTCACATCATGGGGCTGGATTCCGGCATGATGAAAATGATCGTCGATTTGAAAACCAGGCGTTTGCTCGGGGTTCATATCGTCGGCGAGGGCGCGACCGAATTGATCCATATCGGTCAGGCGGTCCTGAACCTGGGGGGGCCGCTGGAGTACTTCGTCGAGAATACCTTCAACTATCCGACCCTCGCCGAGGCGTATAAAATCGCCGCGCTCGACGCCTGGAACAGAATGCCTCCCCCCTAGAGCCGCGAATCAGCGTATCCTGCGAGCCCGCCGCGCGAATGCCGTGGCGGGCTTTGTCGTTGCTGGGTGGGGTAGGCTTCATGGCCGTGGCGTTGGCGTTCGAGGACCGTAAGCGGGATATCCTGCGCGACGTCTATGGATTTGACGATTTTCGTCCGGGTCAGGAAGCCGTGGTCGACTGCCTGCTCGCCGGGCGTCATGCCCTCGCGGTGATGCCGACCGGAGCGGGAAAGTCCCTGTGTTTTCAGGTTCCGGCCCTGGCCCTCGGCGGCTTGACGGTTGTCATCTCTCCGTTGGTCGCGTTGATGCAGGACCAGGTGGCGGCGCTACGCCTGGCGGGGGTCCAGGCGGAAACCATCAATTCCGCGCGGGAGCGTTGGGAGAATGTCGACTCTTGGCGCCGGGTCGCGGCGGGAGAGGCGCCGATCCTCTATCTCGCGCCCGAGCGGCTCATGACCGAGCGCATGCTGGCCGCGCTGGCGCGCCTGCCGATCAAGCTGTTCGCCATCGACGAGGCGCATTGCATTTCCCAATGGGGCCCGGCGTTCCGTCCGGAATACGAGGATCTGTCGCGCCTGAAGGAACTGTTTCCCGACGTGCCGATCGCCGCCTTGACCGCCACCGCCGATGAGGTCACTCGCCAGGACATCGCCGAGCGTCTGTTCGACAACAACGCCGACATATTCGTGACCGGATTCGATCGCCCGAATATCAAGCTCGGCGTCGCCGCCAAGCGGGACTGGCGCGCCCAGATGATGGAGTTTCTGGAGGCGCGAAAGGGTGAGAGCGGCATCGTCTACTGTCTGTCGCGCAAGAAGACCGACGAGACGGCTGCTTATCTGAGGGACCATGGCCTCGACGCGCTGACCTATCACGCGGGCATGGAAAAGACAGAGCGGGAACGTAACCAGGACGCCTTCATGTCGCGCGATGGGGTGATCATGGTGGCGACGATCGCCTTCGGGATGGGGATCGACAAGCCGGATATCCGCTTCGTTCTACACGCCGATCTGCCGGGCAGCGTCGAGGCCTATTACCAGGAGATCGGCCGCGCCGGACGTGATGGAGAGCCCGCCGAGGTGATGATGCTCTACGGCCTGGATGATATCCGGATGCGCCGGGTGTTCATCGAGCAGGAGGAAAGCAGCGACGATCGCCGACGCCGCGAGCACCAGCGCCTGGGCGCCCTGATCGGGTATTGCGAGGCGCCGGGATGTCGGCGCCGCACCTTGCTGTCCTATTTCGGCGAGGACACCGAGGATTGCGGGAACTGCGACATGTGCCTCGATCCGGTCGCGATCGTCGACGGCACCCATGAGGCGGATCTGGTGCTCGGCGCGGTGACGGGAACCGGGCAGCGATTTGGCGCGACCCATATCGTCGAGGTGCTGAGGGGAAGCAGCGCCGAGAAGATCACAAGACTTAGCCATGACCGTCTGGCCGAACACGGCGGCGGGAGCAACCGCAAGGCCGAGGAATGGCGCTCGATCATTCGCCAGATGGTGGCGGCGGGTTTTCTGCACATGGACGTGCGGGACTATGGCGGCCTTAAGATTACCAAGCGCGGCGAAGCCCTAAGGCGGGGCGAGGAGAGTTTCAGCTACCGCCATGACGTGGTGGCGCGATCGCCATCCAAGTCTCGCAAGGACCCGGCGCCAGTGGCGGCGGATCTCGATGGCGAGGCGGTCGAGCTTCTCGGCGCGCTGAAGGCGCTTCGCTCCAAGCTCGCGCGGGCGCGTGGGGTGCCGGCCTATGTGGTATTCACCGACAAGGCGCTTCAGGACATGGCGCGGCGGGCGCCGCGCTCGCGCGAGGAGTTCGCGGAAGTTCACGGTGTCGGCGCGGCGAAACTGAAGGACCTGGCGGACCCGTTTCTGGACGCGATCGCACGCTTCAAGAATGGATGAGGCCGGCTGAAACTCACGGTTCGGAACAAGTTTTTAAATCAGGGGAGAGGTCACATGGATCTGGGACTAAAGGGCAAGAAGGTCATCGTGACGGGCGCGAGCAGGGGAATTGGGCTTTCGATCGCGGAGGTTTTCGCGCAAGAGGGCGCCGATGTGTCGATCTGCGCGCGCGGGGCGGAGACACTGGAGACGGCGCGGGCGCGGATCGCGAAGCATGGGACGCGTGTTCATGCCCAAACCTGCGATGTTTCCGACGCCGATGCCTTGACCGGCTATATCGAGGCGGCGGCCGGCGCGCTCGGTGGTCTCAACATCCTGGTCAACAACCCCTCGGGGTTCGGGCGCACCGATGACGAAGAAGGCTGGCGGCTCGGCCTCGACGTGGATCTGATGGCCCTGGTGCGTGGCTCCTGGACGGCGGTTCCGCATATCGAAAAGGCCGGCGGCGGCGCGATCATCCATACCTCGTCGATTTCTGGTCTCACCTCATCCCTGCGCACGCCGCCCTATGGCGCGGTCAAGGCGGCGGTGATCCAGTACACCAAGACCCAGGCCCTGCAACTGGCGTCCAAGAATATCCGGGTTAACTGTTTGGCGCCGGGGTCGATCGAGTTTCCCGGTGGGACCTGGGACGACGCCAAGCAGAACAATCCCAAACTTTACGAGGGGATCAAGCGCTCCATTCCGTTCGGTCGTTTGGGCGGGCCGGAGGAGGTTGCGAAAACCGCTGTCTTCCTGGCCTCCGACGCCGCCTCGTGGGTCACCGGCGTTACCGTCGCGGTGGATGGCGGGCAGATGCTTTAACAGGCTGAAGCCCCTTCGAGAACCCGAGCCTGATCCAGGATCTCGAAGGGTTTCGCTTGATATGTGATCGCGGCGACACCCCGATTGCCATTCACGCGGCGCACGAAATATGGTGCCGGATCGAGAGACGTCGTTTGACGCCAACCCAATAGGAAGGAAGACCCATGCGCGCGATGGTCCTGCATGGACATGGTGGCCCCGAGGCCTTGACCCTGGAGAGTGATTTCCCGGATCCCGAATGCGGCCCCAATGACGTGATCGTCCGGGTCAAGTCGACGTCGCTTAACTATCACGACATCTTCACGCGGAACGGCATGCCCGGGATCAAGATCCAGATGCCGATGATCTGCGGCCTGGATGTCGCCGGTGATATCGCCGAGATCGGCTCCGAGGTCACGGATTGGAAAGTCGGCGACCGGGTGCTGATTGATCCGCGCAATCGGGTCGAGGGTGGTCTGGTGGGCGAAACCATTCATGGTGGCCTGGCCGAGTACTGCCGCGCGCCGACCCATCAATTGGTCAAGATTCCCGATGGCGTGAGCCACGATCAGGCCTCCAGCCTGCCCGTCGCCTACGGCACGGCGCACCGGATGATGGTGACCATCGGCAAGGTCGCCGAGGGCGAGAAAGTGCTGATCCTCGGGGCTTCGGGCGGAGTCGGTACCGGTGCCCTGCTGCTCGCCAAGATGGCCGGGGCCGAGGTTGTCGTATGCGCCTCTTCCGAGGAAAAGATGAACAAGCTCAAGGAACTCGGCGCCGATCACGCGATGACCTACATGGACAACGAGTTCCATAAGGGAATCTACGGTCTCTATGGCAAGCCCGGTCGGCGCGGCTACGAGGGTGGTGTCAACGTGGTGGTGAATTTCACTGGCGGCGAGACCTGGGTGCCGTCCCTGCGGGCCATGAAGCGCGGCGGTCGCATGCTCACCTGCGGCGCCACGGCGGGTTATGACCCCAAAACCGATATCCGCTTTATCTGGACCTTCGAGCAGCAGATTCTCGGCTCCAATTCCTGGGAGCGCGAGGACCTGGTTCAACTGATGGACTATATCCAGGACGGCAGGATGAACCCGGTCATCGACAAGGCCTTGCCGCTATCCGAGGCGGCGGAAGGCATTCGCCTGCTGGAGGATCGCGAGGTCTTCGGCAAGGTCGTGATTAACCCGTAGTAAGGAGTTCCGTCATGTCTGGGCCCGTTACAGCCGCCGACATCCAGGAGATGCTCGACGCCTCTCCATTCATCGCCTTCATGAACCTGGAGGTCGTGTCCGCCGACGCGGAGACCGAGACCGTGGTCATGAAGATGCCGCTTCGACCGGAATTCGAGCGCCGCGCCGGAACCGGTCAGTTCCATGGCGGGCCGATCGCCGCGCTGATCGATACCGCCGGCGACTATGCCGTAGTCCTGAAGTCAGGCGGCGGCGTGCCGACCATCAACTTCCGCGTCGACTATCTGCGTCCGGCGTCCAATACCACGCTGACGGCGACGGCGGTTGCCCGGCGTATCGGCCGCACCGTCGCGGTGGTCGATATCGATGTCACCGACGACAACGGCAAGCTCTGCGCCATCGGGCGTGGGACCTATTCGCCGAACGTGGGGTAACGGTCCGAGAGGGGCGCCATGGCAAGCAACGATCCCCTGCACGCGCTGATCGCCGAGAACATCGACCGTCTGGTCAATCTCGACATCAGCGGCTACGGCGTCATCGCCGAGATCCACCGGGCGGCGCGGGAGCATTACGGCGCTCCGTTGTCCTGGCTGGCGGCGGAAAGATTGCGCGCGGTACTGGGCGAGGGGGGAACCTTTTTTGTTACCTCCGGCTGGCTGATGCCCGGTTTCTATCCCTATGGCGAGACCGACGGGCCGATCGGCGCGGCGATCCTGGGCCGCGCGTTGAGCCACGCCTTCGGCGCCCGCATGGTGGTGCTGACCGAGGCGGAGATGCTTCCCTGCACCACGGCGGCCTGCCGGGCGGCGGGCCTCAACGTGATGACCGAGGCCGAGATCGCCGCCGCGCCGCGACCGCCGCATCCGGGCAACCGCCATTGCATCATCGTGCCGATCCCGATCCCGTTCGAGGCCGCCCAGTCCGAGGCCAAGCGCCTCTTCGACACCTATGAGCCGAAAGCCATCGTGTCGGTCGAGAAGAACGGCCGCAACGCCGAGGGCCTGTACTGCATGGTCGGCGGTGACGACAATTCCGACTGCGTGATAAAGGCGGTCGAGTTTTTCCACGAGGCCGAGCGGCGTGGCGTGTTGACCATCGGGATCGGCGACCGGGGCAACGAGATCGGCTTTGGCGCCATCGCCGAGGTGCCGCGCCGGGTCCTGCCGTTTGGCGAGCAGGCGACCGACAACACCACGGTCGATGTCCTGGTCACGGCGGCGGTCTCCAATTGGGGCGCCAGCGCCATCGCCGCCGCGCTCGCCGCGATGCTGGACCGGCCCGAGGTTATGCATGACACGGATACCGAATCGCGCATGTTGCACCGCTGTATCGACGCCGGCGGCATCGATGGTTTCGGCTGTACGCCGGTCCCGGTGACGGATGGGATGAGCGAGCCGGCCCATATCGGCGTTTGCGCGCTGTTGAATGAGATTGTGCGGGCGCCCGCGGTGAAATCCCCCTCGATCTTCGCGACGCCGTTGCATAGTACCAAACCGCGTTGACCAGACCTCTTGTCCCGTTTCGCCGCCTCGAGCTCGCCGTCGCCCTGGCGAAGGCCAGGACTTTTGGCGAGGAAGTCTGATGTTCCGGAACACAGTTTGATTCCACCGATCCCAGGCTCATGCCGGTGGCGGCAAAAGCCCTGGCCTTCGCCAGGGCGACGGTGCGGAGAGAGGGGCGCTTTCATCCCCGTCGCCCTGGCGAACGGCAGGGCCTCGGATAGTTCCACGGGAGCGAACAAATACCGTCAAGGGCATCCATCGCGAGGTCCTGCCTTACGCCAGGACGACGTTTTCGAAACCGAGGGGCAATGCCCCAGAAACACCATGCCCCACACATCCCCGTCGCCCTGGCGAACGGCAGGGCCTCGAATGGTTCCACGTGATCAAACGATTACCGCAAGGACATCCATCGCGAGGTCCCGCCTTGCGCCAGGACGACGTTTACGAAAGAACGGGGCAATCCCGAAAAAACACCATGCCCCACACATCCCCGTCGCCCTGGCGAACGGCAGGGCCTCGGGCGGTTCCACGAGATCAAACGAATACCGTCAAGGGCATCCAACGCGAGGTCCTGCCTTGCGCCAGGACGACGTTTTCGAAAGCGCGGGGCAATCCCCCAAAAACACCATGCCTACACATCCCCGTCGCCCTGGCGAACGGCGGGACCTCGGATGGTTCCGCGTGATCAAACGATTGCCGCAAGGGCATCCATCGCGAGGTCCTTGTTTATTTGTTTGGCCTTCGCCAGGGCGACCGGAAACAGGCGTCATGACGTGGGCCTTCACTACCGCGACTCGGTCTACGAGCACGGGTGAAGGGTCCTGGGCGTGATCGCTGAATACCTTGATCTATTCGAAGGCGATTGACGGCTTGTCTCGGATTTTGTCTAGTCCGGTGAAACAACCAAGGGCAAAGTTGAAATGGCGAGTGATCAGGAAATTGTCGCGCGTGGCTGGGACGCGGTCGGCAAGGGTGATTGGGACGGGCTGCTTGAGGACTATACCGACGACGCGATCTTCGTCATGCCGGGGCAGAACGACGTGCTGACGGGCAAGGCGGCGATCAAGAGCGCGCTGGAGAATCTCGGCGCCGCGGTACCGTCGGGCTTTGATATCACCGGTGTCCGCAACATCGGCGATGACGGCGAGGTCGTCTCCATCGTCAATTGGAAATGCGACAAGCTTCCCGACGGTAGCCAGATTGCCATCCCATTCCGGCTGAAGGACGGCTTGGCCTTCGAGGAACGTTGGTTCGTCGATACCGAACAGTGGAAAGCCGCGTTCTAGTCGGTCTAAGCTTTTGAGTTTCGATCGGACGGGCGGGTTTATCCCGCCCGTTCCGGTTCACCCGCGCGCTCGCAAGCGCGCTTGAACGCCGGGCGTGCCTTCACCCGCTCGATATACGCTTGTAGGTTCGGATAAGGCTCAAGCTGGCCGAAGCGTCCCGCCATTTCCAGGATATAGCTCATACCGAAATCGGGGCCTTGCAAGCGGTCGCCGAGCAGGTACGGCTTGTCGCCAAGGAAATCGCTGATATAGCCGAGTTGCAAATTGACCTCGCCACTGGCGAAGCCGGTAATGAGTGGCGGCTTTTGGTCGGGGTCGGCCATGAGCAAGCGCTTCATGATCAGCGGCGCGAAGGCGGAACCCTCGGAATAGTGCAGCCATTGGGTATAGATGGCGCGCTCCTTGATGTTCTCGCGCGGCGGCGCCAGCACATGGTCGGTGTCGTGGCGGTCAAGCAGATAGGACGTGATGGCCCCGGATTCGGCCAAAAGCAGATCTCCGTCCTCGATCACCGGGGATTTGCCGAGGGGATGGGCATCGCGCAGATCCGCCTGGGCCCGGCCTTTTTCATTTCGGACATAGATCT
Source organism: Alphaproteobacteria bacterium (assembly GCA_038118725.1). Taxonomy (GTDB): domain Bacteria; phylum Pseudomonadota; class Alphaproteobacteria; order Thalassobaculales; family Thalassobaculaceae; genus JADHLJ01. The sequence continues at coordinate 44,579 of JAYOIK010000006.1, forward strand.
TGAGTTCGTAGTCGAGGCCGAGTTCCTCCAGCAGCCAGACCGTGAACAAGGACCTGCCGACCCTCAGATGATGTAGAAGAATCATGACCTGCTCCCATCCCTTGAACGCGACGGTTGGTATGGATTTTGGGGAGTATGTTCACAAGCTGGTCCCACGGCTCTTGATCTGGCGCGCGCGCGTCGATATCCCATCGCCATGGTTGAACGTCCCCCTTCCTCCCGCACTCCTCCCTTGATCGCGTTGCGTGGCGCGGATCTGGCGTTTGGCGACAAGGTGCTGTTTCGCGACGCCGATATCTCGGTGGCGCCGGGGGATCGGATCTGTCTGGTCGGGCGCAATGGCGGCGGCAAGTCGACATTGATGCGGGCGCTGGCCGGCGAAATCGAGGTCGACAAGGGGGAGCGCTTTACCCAGCCCGGGGCGCGGATCGGCTATCTGCCCCAGGACCCGCCGATGCCCCCCGGAGTCACGGTCTGGAGCCACGTCGCCGCGGCGCTGCCGGAGGAGGATCAGGGCCGTCCGCGCGAGCATGAGGTCGACGCGGTCCTGGTGCATCTCAATCTCGACGGCGACCGGATGCTGGAGACGCTGTCGGGCGGCGAGGCGCGGCGAGTGGCGATCGCGCGGGCGTTGGTTTCCAAACCGGATGTGCTTTTGCTGGACGAGCCGACCAACCATCTGGATCTGCCGACGGTGGAATGGCTGGAAGGCGAGTTGCAGCGCTTTCGCGGCGGGTTGCTGCTGATCAGCCATGACCGGGCGTTTCTGCGCAAACTCTCCAATCGAACCTATTGGATCGATCGCGCCAAGCTCCGGCGCAACTCGACCGGGTTCGCGGACTTCGCCGACTGGGCCGACAAGGTCCTGGAGGACGAGGAAGCCGAAAACCGGCGCATGGACAAGAAGATCGCCGAGGAGACCAAATGGCTGCGCGAGGGCCTGACCGCTCGGCGCAAGCGCAACATGGGACGGGTGCGCAACCTCCAGGGCATGCGCCAGGAAAAGGTCGAGCGACTGAAACGCCAGGGCAATGTCCAATTCACCCTGAAGGAGACCGACCGTAGCGGCCAGCTTGTGCTGGAGGCGCTGGATATCTCCAAGCGCTATGTCACCGAGGAGGGCCGCGAGACGGTTATCGCCGACCGGTTCTCGACACTCGTGCGGCGGCGCGAGCGGATCGGCTTCATCGGGCGCAACGGCGCCGGCAAGACCAGTCTCTTGCGCATGCTGATCGGTACCGAGGCGCCGGATAGTGGCCGCGTGCGCATCGGTTTCGGTGTTGAGACCGTCTATTTCGACCAGAAGCGCGAAAGCTTGAATCCCGACACCACGCCCTGGGCCACCTTGTGCCCCGGCGGTGGCGACACCGTCGAGATCGGTGGGCGCCCGCGTCACGTAGTCTCGTATCTGCGCGACTTTCTGTTCGAGGAACGCCAGGCCACGAGCCCGATCAAGACCCTGTCCGGCGGAGAGCGCAACCGTCTGTTGCTGGCCCGGCTGTTCTCGCAAAAGCACAACCTCGTGGTGCTGGACGAGCCGACCAACGATCTTGATGTCGAGACGCTCGAGTTGCTGGAGGAGGTCCTCTCCGAATATGACGGGACGATCCTTCTGGTCAGCCATGACCGGGACTTTCTCGACCGGGTGGTGACCTCGACGGTGGTGGTCGATGGTGGCGGCGCGATCGAGGAGTATGTCGGCGGATACTCCGACTATCTGCGTCAGCGTCCGGCCCCGGCCGCCGAGCCAACGGCGCGTGATGGCGGGCGCGGAACCACCGCTTCGGAGGCCAAGGGCGAGAGGAAACCCAGCGCCGCGAAGCTCGGTTACAAGGAACAACGCGAGCTTGACGGCTTGCCGGACAGGATCGCGGCCCTGGAGGGGGAGATCGAGACACTGCGCGAGATTTTCGCCGATCCGGAACTCTATTCCCGAGATCCTGAGAAGTTCGCCCGCACCAGCGACCGGCTCTCGGCGGCGGCGGCGGAGCTTGAGGCGGCGGAGGAACGCTGGCTCGAATTGGAGGCGCGGCGCGAGGCCCTGGAAGAGGCGCGGGCGGGATGAGCGCAACCAAGGAACCCGTGATCCTTGACCACCCGTCCGCCAATCACGGACCTCGGCCCGACGGCATGGCCATCGACATGCTGCTGCTGCACTACACCGGCATGCGCTCCGCCGAAGAAGCCCTGACACGGCTGTGCGATCCGGCCAGCGAGGTTAGCGCGCATTATCTGATCGACGAGGCCGGTGCGATATACCGACTGGTCGCTGAAGATCGGCGCGCCTGGCACGCGGGTCGCGCGTTCTGGGCCGGAGAGACCGACATTAACAGTTGCTCGATCGGCATCGAGATCGCGAATCCGGGGCATGAGTTCGGTTATCGTGACTTCCCGCAAGCGCAAATGCGCGCGGTCGAGTGGCTTTGCCTCGACATCTTGTCGCGGTATCCGATCCCGGCGCGCCGGGTGTTGGGGCACTCGGACGTGGCGCCGGATCGCAAGGAAGATCCGGGAGAGCTGTTCGATTGGGCTGGGCTGGCGCGTGCCGGTGTCGGGATTTGGCCTCCACAAGACGCCGCGCCCGCGAGCCATGAGACGCCGTCGGTTGAGGAAATCCAACGTAGTCTCATTCGCCTCGGATACGCGGTCGAGGCCACCGGATTGATGGACGCCGAGACCCGTTCCGCCCTGCTGGCGTTTCAGCGTCACTGGCTTCCGAACGGCATGACCGGCGCCCGCGACCCGCGAACCGCTTGGCGACTTGGACAGGTGCTAAAGGCTTTTCTCGACGGCGAAAATAGCGACTTGCGGAGCGGGCCTCGCGGGGTGTAGAACCCCGTCTCTTCGACGCATGCGCACGTGCTTCCGGCCGGCCATCGGTCACGCAACGACGAGGCGTCCTTTTTGGCGGCTGGGCCCTGGATACGTTCGCGTACGGGCCGGAACCGAGAGGGAACTTTGCCGATGCTGGCACCTATTGAAGGTGGTCTCGATCGCTCGTCGGTGATCCGAGAGTCCAATGAGCCGATGCTGCGCCTGGTCACGGGTGGCGACGTCGTGCCGTCCGAGATCCTATCCCTGTCACCCCGGATCGCCGGTTTTTTCGAGGCCACCGCGCTGGACAGTCCTTGTCTCGTCATGGACGTGGACTTGGTCGAGGCCGCGTATCGCGGTCTCGCCCGGGCCTTCACTGGGGCGCGGGTGCACTACGCGGTCAAGGCCAATCCCGCCGATGCCGTTGTCTCGCGGCTTGCCGGGCTGGGCTCGGCCTTTGATTGCGCCAGCATTCCCGAGATCAAGCTTTGCCTGCGTCAAGGCGCGGCGGCTTCCGATATCGGCTACGGCAACACGATCAAGAAGGAACGCGACATCGCCGCCGCTCATGCGCTCGGCGTGCGGCTCTTCGCCTTCGACAGCGCGGCGGAGCTGGAAAAACTCGCGCGAGCGGCGCCAGGCGCGTCGGTGTTCTGCCGTCTGCTGACCGACGGCGAGGGCGCGGAATGGCCGCTGTCCCGCAAGTTCGGCTGTGACATGGCGATGGCCGAGGAACTGCTGGTCCATGCTGCGGCAATCCGCCTGGATCCGGCGGGAGTGTCGTTCCATGTCGGCTCCCAGCAGACCGATATCCAGAGCTGGCGACCGGTCTTGAAGCAGGTGGCCGGGTTGTTCTCCCGGCTCGAGGCGCGGGGCCTGGCGCCGCGACTGGTCAATCTCGGTGGCGGCATGCCGGCCCGCTATGACAAACCCGTCGAAGAGATCGACTCTTACGGCGCGGCGGTGATGACGGCGGTCCACGAGATCTTCGCCGGGCGGCCGTCCGATCGGCCCCTGGAACTCATGGTCGAACCGGGCCGTGGTCTGGTGGGCGACGCTGGGGTGATCCAGGCCGAAGTGGTGCTGGTCTCCAGCAAATCCGCCGATGACGATGTTCGCTGGATCTATCTGGATATCGGCAAGTTCTCCGGCCTGGCCGAGACCATGGACGAGGCGATCAAGTACCGTCTTTTGACGGCGCGCGACGGCGAGGCGACCGGTCCGGTGATCCTGGCCGGTCCGACTTGCGACAGCGCCGACGTGCTCTACGAGAAGACCCGATACGCTCTGCCGCTTGGACTACGCGATGGCGACAAGGTTTGGATCATGGGCGCCGGCGCCTATACCGCCACCTATGCCTCGGTCGGCTTCAACGGCTTCGCGCCGCTGGAAACCGTCTGCGTTTGACGTTGCCTCACACTCTGAACCCCACCCCGCTCTCCGGCGGGACGGCGACGCCGGCGCGCGGAGGTCATTGACGGCGACGCCGCGGAAGCCTAAGTCAGGCGCGGGTCAGACGGTTGGATGGCCGCTGGTCTCTTGCCTTTCGGGATGAGGGACTGGAGGAAAGTCCGGGCTCCACGGAAACACGGTGCCGGGTAACGCCCGGCGGGGGCGACCCCAGGGAAAGTGCAACAGAAAGCAAACCGCCCGTGGACAGCGCTTCGGCGTCGTCGGCGGGTAAGGGTGAAAGGGTGCGGTAAGAGCGCACCGCGATCCCAGCGATGGGATCGGCATTGTAAACCCCACCGGGAGCAAGACCGAATAGGGACGGCCGGTCATATCCCCGAGGGGATGATGACAGGCGGGTTTTCGCGCCGTCGTCCGGGTAGGTCGCGCGAGGCGGTTGGTAACAGCCGTCCCAGAGGAATGGTCATCCATCCGACGCTCTCTCGAGAGCATCGGGGGACAGAACCCGGCTTATAGACCGTCTGACCCGTTTTCAACGTTGTCGCAATTCGAGCTTGCCGCCGGGCTTGTGATGATCGACAAACAGTCACGTGCTCACGTTGCCTTTTCCTCTGGCGGTTTACCAGTCATGCTCAACTCCTTTCGCAGCCGCATTGTCGAGGCCGTCGGCGCGCGGTTTTACTATGGGTGGGTGATCCTGTTGGTCGCCGGCGCCGGGATCTTCGCCAGCGGCGCCGGGCAATCCCATATCTTCAGTGTCTTCATCGAGCCTATCTCCAACGATCTTGCCATCGGCAAGACCGAAATCAGTTCGGCCTACGGACTGGCGACCCTGGTCGCGGCGTTTGGTCTGCCCTTCATGGGACGGCTTGTCGACCGGCACGGCGCGCGGCGGATGATGACTGGTGTCGTGATCCTGCTGGGCCTCGCCTGCGTCGCCTTCGGCTTCGCGCCTGGATTGGTCTGGCTAGGTCTCGGGTTCGGCGCGCTGCGGTTCCTGGGGCAGGGGTCGATGATGCTGAACAGCACCAACATCATCTCCCATTGGTTCAGCCGCAAGCGCGGTTTCGCCATGGGGCTGATGCTCTTGGGCTTCGCGATCTCGATGGCGATCCACCCGCCCGCCGCGCAATGGCTGATCAACACCGTCGGCTGGCGCGAGGCCTGGATCTGGATCGGCGCGTCGACCTGGCTGTTGATGCTGCCGCTGATTTTCCTGCTGGTCCACAACGCGCCGGAGCCCCTGGGCCTGGAACCCGACGGCGTGACCAAGGAGGCGGCGGATAGTGAAAGCCCGGGCGCCGCTGACCGGCACGGCGCCGATTTTGGCCTGTCGCTCGGCGAGGCGCTGCGGACCTCGACTTTCTACATCGTCGCAGCGGGATTGTTCACCATGTCGATGCTGGTGACGGCACTGCATTTCTTTCAGGTGCCGATCCTGGCGCATCAGGGGTTGAGCCCGACCGTGGCGGCCTGGATCTTCCCGCTTTCCGCCGCCGTGGCCGTGATGACCCAGCCCTTCGTCGGAAATGCCTTGGATCGCTTCCCGACGCCCTGGGTATTCGGCGTCGCGCTTCTCATGGTCTGTGGCTCGCTGTCCTGCATGAGCCTGGTGGAGGACACGCCCACGGCGATCCTCTACGGCGTGGTTTTCGGCATCAACAACGCGTTCAACATCACCCTGTTCGGTTACATGTGGCCGCGCTATTTCGGACGCCGGCGCCTCGGCAGCATTCAGGGTGTCGGACAGATGATCGGCGTCGTCGGCGCGTCGATCGGACCGCTCCCGCTGGGTATCGCCTTCGATCTCGTGGGTGATTATGGCGATACCCTGTTGATGCTGGCGCTGATCCCGATCATCGTCGCGGTGTTAACTCAGTTCCTTCGCGAACCGAGAATGCCGTCCCGCGTGGCGGAGAAATAAAGGGAGAGACTGTCATGACCAGCGCAACCCGATCGCGGGACGCGACCGAAGCCTGCCTCGCCACGATCTCGGCGCGCGAGGACGAGATCCACGCGATGATCACGGTGACAGCCGACGAGGCGATGCGCCAGGCCGAGGCCGCCGACAAGGCCGCCGCCGAAGGCCGCTGGTTGGGCCTGCTGCACGGCATGCCGATGGCGATCAAGGATAATATCGCCACGGCGGGGGTCCGAACCACCGCCGGATCCGCGTTCTTTGCGGATCACGTCCCGAACGATAATGCCCCGGTGGTTGAGCGTTTGGCCCGGGCCGGCGCGGTCATGGTCGGCAAGGCGACGATGCATGAATTCGCCTTCGGCATCCGCTCCGACAACACGGTCTCGCCGCCGTGCCGCAATCCCTGGAATACCGAACGGATACCCGGCGGTTCAAGCGGCGGCTCCGGCGCGGCGGTGGCCGCCGACATGTGCGTCGGCGCGCTCGGTTCCGACACCGGCGGCTCGGTGCGCCTGCCGGCCTCGATCAACGGGATCAGCGGCTTGCGCCCGACCCATGGCCGGGTGCCCAATCACGGCTCGACCCCGGTCAGCGCCAGTTTCGACACAATCGGGCCGATGGCGCGCTCGGTCGCGGATGTCGCGCGGATCTTCGCGGTGATCGCCGGTTATGATCCGCGCGACGCCTATTCGGCGAACCGTCCGCTGGAAAATTTTCTCCCCTCCTTGAATGACGGGATCGAGGGGGTGCGCGTCGGCATTCCGCGGAACTTCTATTTCGAGGATTGCCACCCCGATATCGATGCCGCGGCGCGCAAGGCCGCCGGCGTTCTGGAGAGCCTCGGAGCGACCCTGGTCGAGGTGGATGTCCCCGGCGCGTCGGAGATGCAGCATTGGGCGACGATCATGATCTTCTCCGACGCCCTGGCCTTCCATTCCGAACGGCTGACGCGTCACCCGGAGAAATTCTCCGACGGGGTGCGGGATCGCTTGTCCCATGGTCACACATTCAGCGCTGTCGACTACGCCAACGCGATGCGGGCCCGCGAGGCCTGGAGAGTGGATATGGCGCGGCTGTTCGGCGAGATTGATGTCTTGCTGTCGCCGACCTTGCCGACCCTGGTGCCGCCGATCGCCGATGACAAATCCCTGATCGAGGCGACCAAGGGATGCACCCGCAATACCTATGCCGGCGCCTTCGCCCAGCTTCCGGGACTGTCCGTGCCCTGCGGTTTCAGTTCCGACGGTCTGCCGATCGGATTGCAGCTGGAGGCGGCATGGTGGAATGACCCGCTTCTGTTGAGGGTCGGGCACGCCTATCAGGGTGTCACGGACTGGCATCTCGCGCGCGCCTGATTCGAAACCGAGCCATAACACGTCTTTTTGGGGGATCTTGTCGTGGAGTTCGATTACATCATCGTCGGCGGTGGATCGGCGGGTAGCGTTCTGGCGAACCGACTGTCCGCGCGCGGATCGAACCAGATCCTGGTTTGCGAGGCCGGAGAGGATACGCCGCCCGACAAGGTGCCGTCGGAGATCCTGGATTCCTATCCCGGTACCGCTTATCTCAACGATCGCTTCATCTGGAGCGAGTTGAAGGTCACGACCGAGGTCATCTCTCACAATGACAAGGACGCGCCGAAACCACCTCTGCGCAAATACGAGCAGGCCAGGGTCCTGGGCGGTGGCTCTTCCATCAACGGTCAGATGGCGAACCGGGGCGCGCCCACCGACTATGACGACTGGGAGAGGCGCGGCGCCGAGGGATGGAACTGGGACAGCGTCCTGCCTTATTTCAAGAAACTGGAATCCGACCAGGATTTCGATGACGAATGGCATGGCCGCGAGGGCCCGATCCCCGTTCGCCGTGTTCCCGAGGAGCATTGGACCGGGCATTCCAAGGCGATCTTCGAGACGTTCCAGCGGGCGGGATACAAATTCCTGCCCGACCAGAACGGGTTCTTCGAGGACGGCTTCTTCCCGATAACCATCTCAAACCAGGACGAGAAGCGCGTCTCGGCGTCGATCGGCTATCTGAACGCGGATATCCGCAAGCGGGAAAACCTGCGTTTGTCCACCCGAACCTCGGTCACCGAACTTTTGTTCGAGTCAGACCGGTGCGTCGGCGTCAAGGCACTGGTGAACGGCAAGCCCGAGGAGTTTCGGGGCCGGGAAGTGATCCTCTGTTCCGGCGCCATTCATTCACCGGCCCATCTGATGCGCGCCGGCATCGGTCCCGAGGGGCATCTGCATGACCTCGGCATTCCGGTTCGCAAGGCGCTCCCCGGTGTCGGACAACGCCTCATGGACCACCCGTCCGTCGCCATCGCGTCGTTCCTGAAACCGGCGGCGCGGGTTCGAAACGAGCTGACGCGCCGACATATGAATCTCGGCATGCGATATTCATCCGGCATCGGCGGCGCGCCCAACGGCGATATGTTCGTCGTCTGCACCTCGAAGAACTCATGGCACGCGGTGGGGGAGCAGATCGGCGCGTTCCTGGTCTTCGTGAACAAGACCTTCTCGGAGACCGGCGAGGTGACGCTGAATTCCCCGCGTTGGAATGACGAGCCCTCGGTGGATTTCAACCTCTTGTCGGATCGCCGCGATCTCGACCGCCTGATGGACGCGATCCGGCGGCTGGCCCCGCTTTACGCCGACCCGGCGATGCAATCGGTGACCAGCAACCCGTTCCCGGCGGCTTATTCCGACAAGGTCCGCCAGGTCGGCGCGATCACCACCAAGAACAAGATCCTCACCGGCATCGCCGCCCGGCTGCTCGATGGTCCGAAGATCCTGCGGGATTACATGATCGAGAATTTCCTCATGGAGGACTTCACCCTGGACGAGGTCTGCCGGGACGATGACCGGGCCGAGGCCTTCATCCGCAAGGCCGCGGTCGGCGTCTGGCACGCGTCCTGTACCTGCCGCATGGGCACCGAGGATGACCCGATGGCGGTCACCGACAACCAGGGCCGCGTGCGGGGCGTTCCGGGGTTGCGGGTCGTGGACGCCTCGATCTTCCCGGTCGTCCCATCGGCCAACACGAATTTCCCGACGATCATGACGGCGGAAAAGATCGCGGATACTATTCTCAGGGAGGCCTGAAGAGCGGGGAGTCTCTCGAAAGGCGCTGGCGGGAGGACGTAGTCTGCGGCGAACCCCGCTCCGGGAATATTTCCCTGTTTATAGGGAAAATACAGGGAATTCAGTCTTTTTTCAAAGCCAACCGTGTCGCTTCTCCCTGAATCTACACGCTGGTTCAGCAGATTACACGAAAATTCCCTGCTCGAAGGAACAGGGTATTGATTCGGGCCAAGCAGGGAATTCTTGGGATTGGATCAGGGAATCATTCCGGCGGATCAGGGACTGGTGTTTAGGTGGACCACAGTCCAAAACCGCGCTCAATCGTAAACCATCGGCCTATCTCCTGGAGCGGCAGTCAAGAAATCCGTCCCAGTGTAATTCCGATCATATCAGCTACTAGGAGACGTAAGATGCTCGCCGATCGTCAAGGGAATAAGCTAACCGGTGCCAGTTCCGAAAGCCTCGACCATTACGAAGCCGCCGTCCGAGGCTTCAACACCTATCGGGGCGACCCGGTCGCCCATTTGGACGCGGCCATCGCCTCCGCTCCGACAATGACCATGGTCCATATTTTGAAGGCGGGGCTATATGCGGTTGCAACAGAGCCGGAAGCCACTTTGGGAGCGCGCGCAATCCTTGCCCATGCCAGCACCCTGAACGACAATGACCGCGAGGCGTCGTTGCTCGCCGCGCTTGATCCTCTGCTTACCAATAATTGGACGGATAAGCCTGATTCGCTCAATCAGCCCGGATCACTTTTTCAATGGCAGGTCACTATGACCTGCCATTGAAAAAGTGATCCAGGCATTCTGACCGTGGCATTGGTCATCCGTAAAGCGCCAAGAGCAGGCGATCCATGCTAGTGCTTTGAAAGTACTATCGAGGCTAGATACTCGCTTTCGACAAACGGAAATAAGCCCATGACACGTTCGCTAGTTGGGCAAAGGCTTTTGCGGAGAGAAGACAACCGGCTGTTGACGGGGCGGGGGCGGTTCGGCGCCGACATATGGTCGGCCGACGAAGTTTACGCCGTGTTTCTTCGCTCGGAACACGCTCACGCCGACATCCTAGACATCGACACGTCGCCGGCACGCGTCCGTCCTGGCGTGATCGCGGTGCTGACCGGTAGCGACTATGTCGCCGACGGGAACTCCAGCCTGTTGCATGTTCGAAACCTTCCCGACCATCTTGACCCAACGCAATTTGCTTTCGCTGAAGACGAACTGACGCCAACGCCGCAACCCTTGCCCATCGCCACTGATCGGATCCGTTATGTGGGCGAGATCGTAGCCGTGGTGATCGCTCGCGATGAGGCAGCGGCTCATGACGCTCTGGAATCCATCGAAGTTGACTATCGGCCATTACCGGCGGTGACCGATGCCCGCGACGCGCTGGACGATGAGGCGCCGAAGTTGTTCGGCAAGAGCAATGTAGGCGTTCGCGCCGAGCGCGGCGACATCACCGGCGTACGAAACGCGCTTGATGACGCCAAACATGTGGTGCGCACAACATTGCATAACCATCGCATCCATGGCTGCCCATTGGAGCCGCGTGCCGTTCTCGCCGAGTTTGATCCAGACGAAGACCGTTTCACTCTGAGAGCGCCGAGCCAGGGTGTGCACCGGTATAAGCGAGCCCTGGCAGCGGCGTTGGCGGTGCCGGCTGACTCAATCCGCGTCATGACCGGCGATGTCGGAGGCGGATTCGGGTTGCGTATCCCTTGTGCGAACGAATACCCGCTCCTCTTATGGGCGGCGCGCCGGTGTGCACGGCCTGTAAAATGGACCTGTGGCCGAGGCGAGAGTTTTTTAGCGGATGTTCACAGCCGCGACACATTTTGCGATGCCGCCCTGGCCATGGATGATGACGGGCGGTTCACCGCGCTGGAGGTCAACTATCTCGGCAACCTCGGAGCTCATCCGATTTCCTTCGGCGTTTTGTCGAATCTGTTGCGCATGGCCGGGCCGCCTTACGACATTCCGTCCATTGCCGTTTCGGTGTGTGGTGCTTATACGAATACGGTCCCCACATCGGTGTTCCGTGGCGCGGGTAGGCCGGAGGTGAATCATCTGGTCGAGCAGTTGGTGGACCTAGCCGCCGGCGAGCTCGATATCGAGTCTTGGGAACTGCGGCGCCGCAACCTCATCCAGGACACCCAGATCCCCTATGAGAGCGGACTTGGGTTGACCTACGACAGCGGCGAATTCGCGGATAACTTCGAAAGGGCCTTGGACTTAATGGACATAGACGGTTTGTCCGCCCGACGAGCCGATGCCGCCCGCCGGGGCAAGTGCTTGGGTATTGGGGCAGTCAATTACCTGGAGTCGCCCGGCGCCGCGCCGTATGAGCGCACCGACGTGTCCGTATCACGCCAGGGCTGGGTGAACGCGATCATTGGCACTCAATCGTCGGGCCAAGGGCACGAGACGAGTTTCGCCCAGGTACTGGCGGATGTGCTCGAAATCCCCGCGGACGACGTCTCGATCATGTTTGGCGACAGCGACGCCATCATCAACGGTTCGGGAACACACGCGGACCGGTCCATGAGGTTGGGTGGAACGGTACTCATACGCGCTGGACAGCGGATCATCGAGCAGGGCCGCGAGCGGGCCGCGGCAATGCTGGAAGCAGCGGGCGCCGACATCCGATATGCCGAAGGCCGGTTTACTATCGTGGGCACCGACCGATCCGTCAGCCTATACGAGACCGCCGCGGCGGCACCGCTTGAAGCGACGGGAGAAGTCTCCACCCGGCTGCACACCCATCCCACGGGAGCGGCGGCATGTGAAGTCGAGATCGATCCGGAAACCGGCGTGCTCAAGGTGATCCGCTACGTCACGGTTGACGATGTGGGCACGGTCGTCAATCCGATGATCGTCGAAGGGCAGATTCACGGCGGGGCGGCTCAGGGGATCGGCCAAGCGGTTTTTGAACAGACGGTCTACGATCAATCGTCTGGTCAGTTGCTCACCGGCTCCTTGATGGACTATTGCCTACCACGAGCGGATGACCTGCCGTTCTGTGTAACGCGGCTTGAGGGCTGCCCAACCGCGAGCAACCCGTTAGGTGTCAAGGGCGCGGGCGAAGCGGGGGCGACGGCCGCGACAGCCGCGGTGCTGAGCGCCGCCACTGACGCCCTGAAAGAGCTGGGTGTTAAGAATTTGTCTATACCCCTCACGCCCGAGCGGGTTTGGCATGCCATCCGCTCGGCTCCCTCCGGCAAGGTGTAAGCGTGCAATCGGCATCGGATACGACGACGGACATTGTCACACGAAATCGGTTCGAGTCCATCGCCGAGAGGTATGAACGAAGCCGATCCGTCACAATGACATTTGGTCGGCCATACCGCTTCATTGCCCGCTTCAGGAAGTTCAATGTCGCCCCGCGATCACGCAGTTTCGTTGCGAAGACTTCGAGAACCTCGCCCTCATGATCTACGGTCCGCCAGAGATAGCGCGTTTCACCATTGACCCGCACAAACACTTCATCATGCGATAAGATGTTGACCGTCGCGTCGGGTGTCACGGCTTGCGGGTGAGGCTATCCAATACGCCTTGAACGGTGTTGGCCAATGGGTTCGGTGGTGGTGCGGTCGTTGGACCCGCGAAACTGGCCGGCGCCGTGGAAGGATCGGGGGCCGCTGATCCGCTCCGACCGGGAATGGTGGTGGTGGAATCACCCGAGGCTCCGGCGGCTGGTGGCCCACTACTCGGAATGACTCCCGAGGCACTGCCTTCTGTTTCCACCGGTGCCGAGAATGGATTGACCGGAACGGCGCCACTATCGGTTTTGGGGGACGGATCGCCGGGTTTGGCCTTGCCCTTCTTGTCGATCGTGGGAAGCGTATTATTGATACTATCGGTGTTTAGAATGATAGGCAGGCCATCGGCGCCGTTGCCGATGATCACGACTTTGGCGTTATCGGATTTGGAAAGTTCCAACGTCGCTTCGATGCCACGCCATCTGAGGTAGCTGTCGGTGATACCGGGGGCAACGATCTCTTGAAATGACCGGATGCCTTCGGCTTCGATCCGTTTCCGGCGTCGCTCTTTTTCCTCCAACAGCAGACGGAAATCATACGCCTCGCTCATATGGCGAACTTTCTCCTTCTCCTCGATCGCCTGACGCACGAAGGGCGGCAGGTCAATCTCCTCAATCAGGACGTCCTCAAGTTGGATATAGGATTCCTCGAACGGTACGTTGGAGGAAATATTCGCCAAGGCGTTTTGAAATTGCGCGGCGATCACGTTCTGTACGCGCGCGCGTCGTGTTGAATACAAGTCGGCCGCCTCGTTCTCACTGATATAGGTCAGCACGAGGGTACGTAGTTGCGGTCTCATCAGCGTTTGAGCATAGTTCGGACCGATACCCTTGTGGAGAAATCCAGCGTATTTACTCTCGATTACGAAGCGGGACGAGAGGTTTACCGTGATCGTAAGGCCGTCAACGCTGAGGCCGGTCACTTCTTCATCGATCCGCTGTAGGCGCGCGTCGTAAATGAAGATCTTGTCCCAGGGAAGGATGAAATGGATGCCTTCCTTTAGGGTCGAGTTGGGTGATGTGACCGTGCCGTCGAGAAACCGATACCACATCACGCCAACATGGCCGGCGGCAATGTTATAGACGATCAGCGGCCACATGACCGCGAACATTAAGGCGGCGACTCCGGCGACGCCAAAAAACTCCATCCAATGCCGGTCAACCCAGCCAACAAACGCCCGCAGGCCGCGATTAATCATGGAATTTGTCCGGGTCAAAATCGGCGATCATCCCGTCCTCCATGTGCAATTGATGTTCGGCGGTGTCGAAAAAGCGGCTGTCATGGGTTACCGCGACAATAGTGTGCCCTTGCTCGCGCAGCAGCGGAAGCAGTTCCCTGTAAAATTTGCGCCGGAACATGGGGTCCTGATCGGCGGCCCATTCGTCGAGCACCAGAATGGGTTTATGCTCCAAGACCGAAGCGACCAAGGCGAGGCGCTTGCGTTGTCCGGTAGACAGATCGGCGGTGGAAAAGACGCCGTCGACTAGGTTAACCTTATCTTGGATTTCCAGGTGCTGCATCCATTCATCCGCCTCGTCGAGATATTTTGATTCCACGCCGTCGAGGTGTCGCGAGAGGTGAAAATCCCCGAAGATCGCCGCGAATAACTCTCGATAATCTTGAATTTTCGATCGACGTACCGCCACCCCATCCAACAGGAGTTGGCCTTTGGTGAGCGGGTAGAGGCCAGTCAAAACGCGAAGGAGTGTCGACTTTCCGGAACCATTGCCCCCGGTAATGAACAAGGTCTCCCCGCGTGTGATCTTCAGATCGAACGGGCCGATCTTGAAAGCACCGGCCGGATCATCGGGGGGGGCTGGAAATTGGAACACGGCGCCCCGTAATTCAATCGTGGAAAATGTCGGAGTAGCACTTTCTTCATCGGTTTCGTCATGGTCTTCGTGCACATCACCATTTGTCGACAGCCCCGCTAGACGTGCCTCCAAATCCATGATGGCATCAGCTGCCGCGGATGCGTTCTCGAAGATTGGAATGGACCCGATAAGTCCGGCGATTGGCCCGATTATGAAAAGCACGGCGGTGGTCGATTTCTGAACCTCGTCGGAATAATCCGAGGAAAGTATCGGCACAATGAAAACCATGGTGCCAAGGAGCAGATAGAACGACATCTGCGAGAAAACGAAATTCTTCGCCAGCAATGTTTGAGTATGGCCTCGCGCCTCCGCCGCCGAGGCGCTGATATCAGCCGCGCGCCGTATAATCGCGCGGGTTTTACGCCGGCTTAACTTCGCCTCCTTGAAACCGTTCAGAAGGTCGTCGATCGCGGAATAAACACCGTTGTCCATTTCGAGCGTCGAACGCAGGCCGGCGCGAACGGAAAATGACTTGCGGAAATAAATCGATAAAGCCACCGCCATGAATGCGATCAGAACAAAGAAAGAAGTTAGCGATAAATAGGCGATATAGGCGGTCGTGAAGACGATCAATATGGCCATTTGCACGGCGATCGTGAGGGTCGAGGCGGACTGAGATAGCGTTTGGGTGTGGCGGGCGACACCACTATAGATCACCGAGCGCCCCAATTGTTCGATGTCCAGCAGTTCGCAGTCTCGCAGCCGGCGAACGATGCGCATGCGGACCCGATGGATAACCCCTTCAATCTGGTCCGCAGCCTGGATCAGGATCCATCGCTGGGCGAACATGTAGACAAGGATCGCGGCGCCAAACGCCACCGCGAAAAGCGGGCGGCTTTCGGATTGCTCCGCATGCTCCGCCGCTGTGTTGATTATGGCGAGAATGAGCGCATTGCTAAGGCCCGCGATCGCCGCGACGCCCAAGGCTTTTCTCGGCGCCAATGTGGTCTCGGATATTAGAAAGCGCCCAAGACTACTTTCCGTGAAAAGAAATCTCGCGGAGAAACTTTCCGCCATCTTCTACGTCCCTTTCGGCTCCGTCACTGTCCGCTAGTGGACGTTGGAGCCTTCAAAATGGGGAGGGGACGGACAATGGAAAAAATGATTCCGACCAACAATGGCGTGAAGATCATGGATAGCAGGAATACTCCCATGGCGCCAACCCGCGTGCGTCGCCCCACGATCGCTAGCAACGCGCAGAAAAATACGTAGATTCCGATCATGACCGGTGTCATTTTTCGACCTCCACTAGGCGGCGCCAAAATTACAGCGCCGCGGCCTGGAATTACTCCCTAGCCGCGGCGCGTTTAGCAGATGACTTAAGCCGCGGCCTTCGCTTTGGCGCCGTCTTCGGCGGGAGCCGCATCGAACTCGGCCTTGAAATGATCCCGCATCGCTTCCGGGTCGAAGTTCAAGACGTTGCCGCCGGCTTCGAAATGCTGCACGAAAACCCGACCGATCGCATAGGTCGACGCGCTGGAGAATGCTGGCGCCGTCACGGCTCCGAGGAAAGTCCCCACACCAGGTATGGCCTTGATGAAACTTGACGCTCCGCGCGCGAGAGCCGAGGGAAGCGCGCTTCCGATCAGGCCCGCGATAATTGACTTAACGGCGTTCCGAGAGAACGGAATATCGTAGATCGCCGCGAGGTCGGCGACCATTTTTACCTGAATGGCGGATACCGCGGCCAAATCCACATACGGAATGGGAAGAAAGGCCGCGCCAGCGGACCAACCCATATATGTCTTGATGATGCTTGACGCTTCGTTGCGCCGATCTTCTACATTCTCGTCCATGGTGCCCTTACCTCATGTTGGAAAGCGTTGCTACAACGGCGAAACGCGCCAAGTTTATCATCGTTTAGACTTAATGCTACTCTTTTACAACGATAAACTATCACGCTCGTCCGGTAGGGAGCAAGGCTTTAGAACGTCTTGCCGAAGCGCACGCGGGGAACGATGAAGCCTTGGTTGGACGATGTGCCGAACCTTGCCGCGAGAGATGCTTCGATTTCAGTTCCACCGCCCAGGCCAAACCGTAGGCCAAGATCCAAGGAGAGAGTATCTTGACCACCACCATCCGCGTCCGCGGTAACCCGCTGACCAGACGGCAACGCCGCGTTTACATCCCAGTCGAGTTCCGCGATGTCATGTTCCCAAGTCGCGGTGGCGTAGGGAGTCATCGTTCCGCCGCTGATCGGAATTACCGTCCAGGCGTTTAGCCCGAGGCCTGCTCGAACCCGCGAGAGCGAACTGTCCTGAACCGTCAGGTTAAGGAACTCCGCGTCGTTTTCGGTGTAACCGTCGACCTCCGTCGAGGCGACGGAGACCCTGGCGAGCGGCACAAGCCAAACGGTTTGATTTCCGAACCTGCTTGAAAAGTCGTAGCGGCCTTCAATTTCACCGGAATAGGCCCAACCGTCGGTTTCGGCCCGCGCGGTCGGTAGGACGCTGAAGCTCGTTTCACGCTTGATGTCGTCGTAATCCAGCATATGGCCCGAAATTTGGGTGGTAAGCGACAGTTTGCCCGAGCGCACACCACCGAAAACTCCAAGAGAGTAGGACCGGCTATCGAATGACCCGCCACCACTAATGTCCACATCCTGATCCATGAGGCCGAAATGAGCACCCACGATGGCAGGGAAACTGTTTCCGCCGAACCGATGGTCGATGCCGACGACAGTGCCGCGTGAATCATAGTCATAGCCCGAGAAAACGCCGCGAGACGCCCGGGTGCCCAGATTGTTCGCGGCCAGGACGAATAATGAATTGTCACCCGCGCGAGATACCCGTGGGTCGGGCGTTGAATCCAAGGCCGGGAAGGCGGCCGTCTCGGTACGCCATGAGTCGAGATGCCCTCGAACACCGCTTGCCACCGCCTCGGTCTGGACGAGACCCGCATCAGGAACCGTGGCCAGTCGACCTCCATCGACATCGACAGCCTGAATCGTCGATTCGAACAGCTCGGCGATATAAGCGTGAGCGGCGGTGGTGGGATGAGTCCCATCCCAAAAAAGCGTGGCTGTTTCATCCGCGACCGTCGGGCAGGCCCCGGTGGACGTTCCCAATCCATCATCGGTAATGCAGCCAATGGTCAGGTTGGTAAAACCGTAGCGCGAGGGATTGGTGAAAAAATCGTCATAAAGTCCCGCTACATCGACCAACACCACATCCATTCCGGTCGCGGACCGAACATTTTGCAGGCGGGTTGGAAGTTCGATGTTGTGGAGATTCGCCGCGTCTTCGGCCGTCTGCGCGCCGGTCGTGCCGAGGGCGGAAACGAATGATGGGATTTTGCTCAGATCGAAAATGTTGAACACGACCGCCCGCTTGGCGCCAAGCGCGCTGATCCGCGTAAGGCCGGATTCGATATTGTCGAGAACGCCATCAACCGATTGCGCGGTAGTGAGCCCCCCGCTGCTTTGCGCGAAAGCGGAATAGTCATTGCCACCCGTCCAAACCGCGAAAACCGAGCCGCTGAGATCCGACACGCGACCGGTGCTTGCATAGCCCTCCAGGTCGTCCAGTACGGAAAGAAAGCCGGGTGCGCTCAACAGCTCTTCCGTTCCACTTCTCGATCCGCCAAAAGCGAAACTCAGGCTAGCGCCGGGTTGCGCGCCGGGATCCAGCGATGTGTCGCACGAACCGGAGTTGGCGATCGTGGCATTCTCGGTCGTGCATTCAGTGCTGCTGAAATAGTAATCGGCATAGGTCAACTGCGTGGACGCAAGCCGATCCGTCCAGTTGATGCCATTTGAAAACCTACCGTCGAAATAGGGCGGTGTAAGCGGCGTGATCGCAACCGGAATGCCCGCGTTGTTCAATCGCGTGGTGAAAGCGAAACTGTTCTGGTTGTCGACGAGGCTGTCTCCCATGAAGACATAGCGTTCAGAGGCATTCGCCGCGCCGACCGAGAACAAGATGCTCGCGCTTAACGCTATCAATGTGATCCATTTCATGAACTCGGTCCTTACCTAAAAAGTTATCACCGTTGAAAGCGTGATGCTGGCTTCATCATATTGCAGATTCGAGATGAGACTGTCATTGACTAATTGATTGGCGATGCTTGCGTTTAGAAGCAGTTCGACACGGTCGTGGACCTGCCATGCGACGGCCATATCGAACGTATAACTCTCCGCTTCGACGGTGGTTCCCTCGATCTGATAAAATCGGTAGGTCGGGCCAAGCTTGATATAAGCATCGTCGCGGAACTGGTATCGCACCCCGACGGACGCGATGTTGGTAAACAAGCCGGCGGAGGCCTCAATGTTGGTTTCATCGAAATTACGTTCGATCTTCCCGGCGAGCGAAACCGTGTCGCTGGCTTTCCAGATAAGCTGACCGGTTCCCACGAAATCAATGGTATGACCGATTGTCGCCGCGTCGAAATATTGGGCGAAACCGAAGACACGAAAAATGCCCTGCCAGTCGCCGTTTTGAAATTCAAGCCCCACGCCGCCGCGGGCGCCTTGGGAATCGCGATCTTCCGGCAGAATGACATCCGATCCCGAGTATCGATAACGTTGACCACCGCCAATGATATAGACCTTGCCCCCGTCGAACTTGCGCCCGATTTGGATTGCCGCGCTCGTCTCCGCGCGATCTTGCTGCTGGATGCGCGAAACGACGGTGAGATCCAGATCCGTTGTATTGTCAATCTCGTCGTAGCGGCCCTCCGCGTGGATGAAATAGTCTTTTCCTTTCCAATCCAAAGCGCCTTCCATTGTATCGGTGACGGTGGTCCCGTTCAGGTTGCCGCTGAATTGGTTTGGGTCATTTTTACCGACGATGTCCTCGTTATGGAGCAGCCCTCCGCTTACGCTCAGGCTTTTCGAGAAATCATACCGGCCACTGACCGTGACGGATGTCGCATCGGAGGACTGATCGTCCGTCTCTACCGCGTCTTGGCGGACATGGGAGGCGGTGAACGCGAGCGCGTGTTCCTTCCAGGTTGATCGAGCGACGGTCGCGGCCGCGAAAAGAGTCTTGAGGTCCGATATCTCGGTGGGGTCCTGGCGGATATTGTTGGTGCCTTGCAAACCGGCCTGCAGCCGGTTGTAAAACGCGAAACCGCCATATTCGAGACCGGCGCCTTTTTCGAAGCCAGCGGGGGCGCCGAGGGGAACATCTTGTGCTCGAGCGGTTCCGACGCTCGCGATCAAACCGGCGCTTAAGGTCAAGGTGAGTGCGACCCTGCAATACCGGAGCTTTGAGATGAGACTCACGTTTTTCTCCCTTGATGCATTCAGTCCTTCGGGGGCTCGGTTTTGCTCCGGCCTGGGGCGGTAAAGTCGTGGTCCTTGCCTAAAACCAGCGGAATGAGGCCGCGGCTTGAGGCTCTTACGATTTTTCGGCAGTCGGCGTCATTGTAGAGGATGCAATAGGGAACCGTGACCATGCCAGAGAGATTTCGGCATGAATTGACGAACAGGGCGGCGCTGGCGAGCTCTTGTTCTTCACCATTATCGAGGTGGTTAAACATCAGGCTGATACTTGACCGTGTGCCGTCCGGCGCGGAGAACTCGGTTTCCACGATGATTTTCTCCAGCCCGCTCGAGTTGAGGTTCCTGACCTTGATGACCGGAATGCAGTTGTCTTGATTTCCGTGGATACTAAGGTCGGTGGTTATGGCTCGCGTCACAACCACCTGAATGACGCCGCCACTGATACCAACATTGGTCCATTTGCGCACGACACAGCCGTTGGGGTCGGTCTCCTCCGTCAGAACGACGGACTGGCCGGTATCGGTAACAGAGTCGATCTCGCGTTTTTCAATCGTCTTGGGGAATTGCCAAGTACCATCATCATACAGGATAACGCGCCGGCCGGCCGAAGTGGCGATCTGGGAGCCCATCGGCTCGTCTTGCGCGTCATGCAAGGATTCGTCGGCCGGCTTACACGCCGGAGCTGCCACGGTCGGTTTGCCGATCGCGTCCGTTGGCTCGGGCTTAGGTGAAGCGGACCAAACCTTGCTCTGGTCAATCACCACCGCCAGCGCCAAGAGCGTCGCGCAGCCCAGAATGGAAAACAGCGCCCGTTTTCTCGCGACTTGTCCAATCAATCGGATCATGAAACCTGGTCCCTTGATAACGCGGCCTGGCGAATAGCCTCGAACGTGGACGTCGGATTTTCAAGTACGAAGAAATGCCCTCCATCCACCTTTAGCAATTGATGATCAGCTCGAGTCCGTGTTCCCCATGCATGTTCGTTTTCATTCGCCGTCCCTAGGTCGTCCGAACCAGCGACCGTGATGATTGGCGCTTTCAGTTTCTGCGAGGGATCGGCGGCATAGTGGTCGTTCGCGCGAAAATCCGCGCGCATGACGGGGAGCAACATCTCCAGAAAAGCCGGTTCCGCCTCGATCTCCGGGGGCAATCCTCCGAGGTCACGGACATAGTCCAAAAATTTCCCATCCGACCAATCCGCGACACTTTCGCGTGGCGTGGTTTGTGGCGCGGCGCGGGCGCAGGCGATGAGTGTCATCACCCGCGTCCTCTCCGTTTTTTCCAGCAAGCAGGCGGTCTCGAACGCGAGTAAGGCGCCGTAGCTGTAACCGAGCAAGGAAATGCGCGGCCATCCCTGTCGGCCTATCGCCGTGGCAACACTCGCGGCGATGTCCTTCGCGTTGGATATGGGTAAATCGGAAAACCGTTCCTCGCGACCCGGAATCTGTACCGGATTGATTTGAAAGCCGGGCAAGGATTCATGCCAATCCCGGAAAAAACCCGCGCCCGCGCCAGCCGGTGGGAAGCAGACAAGCGGTATACCAGTCCCACGCCGTCGCGTTGCCGGCAGCCAAACATCGGAATATTGATCGTCGGAGTTACTGTTTTTCATCCCGCTCACTGAGGTGGGGCGTTACGAACGCTTTTCGGCCGCATGTCGGTCCAAACTTCCTCGACATGGGCTAAACAGGCCTCTCGCGTTCCCTCGAATACGCTTGACCACCCGGCTGGCACGCTTTTGGCGATAGGCCACAAGGAATACTGGTCTTCTTGGTTGACGAGAACCAGGTGCGTCGCTATGACGTTATCGTCTGCTGCGGCGATCTTGCTACTCATTGATGACTCTCCGGGATGATATATTCCAAGCGCGCGCGCTTGATCCTTGTGGGGGCAAATGACGTATACAGTTTGTTTAGGATTGGCTTATACCACTTGATCGCAGAGGATGCGAGATGGTTTATATCAGTGACGTTCGAGAATCAATATGTTAAATTCTGGAAAGCGAGGAGAAAATACTATAAATCATATTTAAAAAATGGAAAATATTTAAGAAATTGTTTTATGATTATTTACGGTTATTAGCTAATTGTAAAAATCATACGCGTTCCACCGGTGTTGGGTTAGCTTTAAATATAGGCGTGCAACGCAAGAATCGACGGAGGCTTTGGGGTGACGATAGTAGAGGAGATGCCGGCGAAGAATTTGGCGGCGCCCCAATACAGTGAGAAAACTCACACGCCTGAGAGGCTGTCGACGGCGCAACGCGAGATTTGGCGAGAGCATGCGCTTTTCCCCGACGGGGCCGTTCACACAATCGGCGCGCGTACCGATATTCAGGGGCCCTTTTCACCGGAAGTTCTCGAGCGCTCGCTCGCCTGGGCTTGGGATCGGCATGATGCGCTCCGCCTGACGCCTCAAATGGGCGGCGTAGGCGATGAGCCGCTCCAAATTGAAGCGTGCAAGCCCATCCGTTTCCTCACGCATCATGACGTCGAGGATGCCACCGACCCGATTGCCGCCGCCGATGAGTTGGCGGACACGCTTGGGCGTCAAGTCATCCCCTTGAACGGCGGCCCAACTTTCCGATTTCATCTCATCAGGGTGGCGAAGGAGCGCCATGTCTGGGTGATGTGTTATCATCACATCAATATGGATGCGTGGGCTAATGGTATTCTCGTCCGCGACGTCGCCGAGGCCTACCGAGCGTTCGTAAAAGAT
This sequence comes from Alphaproteobacteria bacterium, assembly GCA_038118725.1. Lineage (GTDB taxonomy): Bacteria > Pseudomonadota > Alphaproteobacteria > Thalassobaculales > Thalassobaculaceae > JADHLJ01. The sequence goes on from JAYOIK010000006.1 coordinate 67,167, forward strand.
GTTCAGCCCGATATGCCGCCAGCGCCTTCCTATCGTGATCAAATATCGGCGGACGAGAAATTTGCGACCAGCGTGCGGGCCGAGCGCAACCTTGACTATTGGCTGAATCTGCATGCGACGTCGCCGGATCGAGTGACGGAGGCGGTTACTGGTGTATTGGAGGGTGAAGCTCCACCGGCCACGTTCTTGCATCGACTTTCGGTCGATCACGAAATGCTCGCGCGCCTTCGGAAGACCGCCGCCGAGCATGGGGCTCCACCGGCGCGTCTTTTCATCGCGGCCTGTCTGATCACCTTTCATCTCCACTCACGCGCCCGCGATATCGTGTTTGGGATGCCGGTTCTCAATCGACCGACCGCGCGCGACAAGGCGACCTTTGGCCTTTGTTCCCTAGCGACGGCGCCTCGGCTGGCGATTGATGCCGGAGATGATCTCGGTACTGTTCTGTCCCGCCTTGACCTCGCCATGCGGGGGGCCATGCGCCACTATCGTAGTCCGATGAGCGAGGTGGGGCGAAGATTGGGATTGATCAATCGCCGGGTATCCCAACTCTTCGATATCAATATCTCCTACGAACGCGTCGACTATGGCGAGATCGATTTTGGGCCCGCCGTCGGTTCGGTGCCGCGTGTATTGCTCAACGGCGTGGCGCGTACGCCAGTGGAGATGTTCGTCCGTGAATACGGCGACACCGAACGCGTGGAGGTGGATCTCGATCTGTCCATGGGCGCTTTCGACCAGGACGAATCCGCGAAGGTTTCCGTGCGTTATCTTCGTGTCTTGGATTGGCTGTCCCGTGGTGGTGTAGGGGGTGTTTCCTCTGTTCCCCTGCTTGATGTTTCGGAGCGCGATTGGCTGGTTCGCGGTGTCAACGCGACGTTTCGTGATTACGGCGAGGTTGTTCCGGTTCACCGTCGTATCGAGGCGGTCGCGGCTTCGTCTCCGGACGCGCCGGCTGTTCGTTTCGAAGGTCTTGAGGTTTCGTACGGCGATTTGAATGCGCGGGCGAACGCGTTGGCGCGTCGCTTGCTGCGGGCGGGTGTTGTTCCGGAGTCTCGTGTCGGCGTCGCGCTTGAGCGTTCGGTTGAGCTTGTGGTTGGTCTTTTGGCGGTTCTGAAGGCCGGTGGTTGTTATGTTCCGCTTGATCTGGAGCTTCCCTCGGATCGTTTGTCCTTCATGACGGCGGATGCGGATGTCGAGGTCGTGGTGACGCGGGCCGGGCTCTTGGATGTGCTTCCGGCGCATGACGGGCGGGTTGTGACGGTCGATGGTGTCGGCCGCGGGTCTCGTGGTGGTTCCGGGAACCCGGATGTGGTTATGGGGCCCGAGAACTTGGCCTATGTGATCTACACGTCCGGGTCGACGGGTCGCCCGAAGGGGGTGATGAACGCGCATTCCGGTTTGTGGAACCGCCTGCGCTGGATGCAGGAGGCCTTTCCGATTGGTCCTGGTGACCGTGTTCTACAGAAGACGCCCTTCACGTTCGATGTTTCTGTTTGGGAGTTTTTCTGGCCGTTGATGGAAGGGGCTTGCCTGGTGGTTTCCCGCCCGGGCGGTCACCGTGACCCTGATTATCTGGCTGGTGTTCTGCGCGATGAGTCGATCACGGTGGCGCATTTCGTGCCGTCGATGCTGCAGGCGTTCCTGGGCCATGGCGCGTCGGCGTCCTTGCTTGGGTCCTGTGGGTCGCTGCGTCAGGTGATCTGCAGCGGCGAGGCATTGTCGACGTCGCTGGCGGCGCGGTTCCGGGAGCATGCGCCGTCGGGGGCGGTTCTGCATAATCTGTATGGTCCGACGGAGGCGGCGATCGACGTATCGCATTGGGCCTGCGACGGCGATCCGGTTGACCCCTTGCCGATTGGTCATGCGATCGCGAACACGGCGCTCTACGTGCTTGACGGGGCGCTGGAGCCGGTGCCGGTTGGCGTTGTGGGTGAGCTTTGGATTGGCGGTGTTCAGGTTTCGCGTGGATATTTGGGGCGCGCGGGCTTGACGAGCGAGAGCTTCGTGGCGGACCCGCATGGCGGTGTGTCGGGGGCTCGGATGTACCGCACCGGTGATCTAGCGCGTCGCATGGACAATGGGGCGCTGACCTATCTTGGTCGTATCGACGATCAGGTGAAGCTTCGAGGTTTCCGTATTGAGCTTGGCGAGGTTGAAACGGCTCTTCTTGGTCACGCGGCTATAGGCTCGGCGGCGGTGATCCTTCGCGAGGACCGGGCGGATGACGCGCGTATCGTCGGCTATGTGGTGCCGGAAGGCGGTGTCGCGCCGGCTGATCTGGACGATCATCTTCGCGGGTTGCTTCCGGATCACATGGTCCCGTCCGATATTGTTGTTCTGGACGCGCTTCCGGTGACGGCGAACGGCAAGCTGGACCGCGCGGCGCTGCCGACGCCTTCGGGAGTGGGCGCCGGCGCCGGCGGTCAGGCGCGAGGCCCCGAGGAAGAGGTTGCTTGCGCGGTGTTCGCGGGCGTACTGGGCCGCGAGGAGGTGGGGGCCGAGGATAACTTCTTCGCCCTGGGCGGACACTCGCTCCTGGCGGTGCAAGCCGTCGGAAGACTACGAACCGCACTCGATGTCGAATTGCCCGCCAACGCGGTACTGGCGGCGCCCACACCTCGTGAAATAGCCGCGCGGATCCGCGGCGCGCGCCGGATCGAGCGCTTGGCGGTTCCGGAACGTGGGTTCGATGTGCCCAGATTGGCGACGGCGGCGGAAACACGGCTTTGGTTCCTGCAGCGCCGAGATCCGGAAGATACGTCATACAATATGACAGGGGTTACCGACCTTGACGACGGCGTGGATTTGGAGGCGCTCGGCCGTGCCTTGGCGGCGGTGCGGAGACGCCATCAGACTTTACATTCCTTGTTTGAATTACGTGGTGACGCGGTGTGGGTGACGCCCGATCCGGGTCTGGCCAGACCCTCTTTGGTCGAAGGTCCTTTATCGGAAAAGGCCGCGACGGCCATTGCGCGCGACATGGCGGCAACGCCGTTTGACCTCGCGACCGAACCGGCATCGCGGGCGCGGCTGTTGCGTCTGGACGATGGACGGGCCCGCCTCGTGCTTGGATTTCACCATATCGGCGCGGATGCGCGCTCGGTTTCAGTGTTCGGGCGTGATTTGGATGCCGCCTATGCGATGGCGGTGGCGGATATCACCTTGGATGTCGAGGCGCTAAAGGCCCGGCTGCCGGAACCCGCCGCCGACCCATTGCGCGCCGAAGCCCTTGGCGCCGCCGGTATCGATGTCGAGGCGGCGCTGGAGCGTTGGCGCATCAAGCTTGATGGCGCGCCCGCTGGTCTCGACCTGCCACGGGAGGGAGGTACCCCGGTACGAGGTGTCATTGAAACTAGGTTACATGTCGATTCGGCGCTGCGTCACCGGTTGAGCCGCCTCGCGGTTTCGGGCCGGGCAACGGTGTTCATGGTACTGCATGCCGCGCTCGCCGGGGTGCTCTCGAGGGTGAGTGGACAGAGCGATATCACTATCGGCACGCCGGTTGATCTGCGCGGTGAGCCGGATCTCGCGGATACGGTCGGAATGCTGCTGAATTCGGTGCCCTTGCGCCTGCGGATCGACCCTTCGAGCTGTGGTGACGCGCTTGTCGAGATGTCTCGCGAAACGGTCTTGGCGGCGCTCGCGGATGCGTCGGTTCCGTTGGAGCGGATCGTCGCGGTCGCTGATCCAGATCGGCAAAACACTCGGGCCCCTCTGTTTCAGGTCCTCTTGACCAACCACGCTCCGCATCTCTCCGACCTGTCCTTGGGCGGAATGGCTTTGGGAACACAGGTGGTTCCTCAAACCGAAGCCAAGATGGATTTGGTTGTTCTGTGCGCCGATAACGGCGTGGAAATCGACGTCACGATCGAGAGCGCCGCTGGCTTGTTCGATGAAGCCGGCGCGCAACGGTTCGCCGCGATGCTTGGCCGTGGCCTCGCCGCCATTGTCGATCATCCCGATATGCCGATTGGAATGATACCGCTGCTTGATGATGAGGCGATCCTCGCGGAGACGCGAAGCCAGGACGCCGCCGACACGCGACGGGCGCCGGATGGCGCGGTGCCGGACAGGTTCCGGGCGGTGGCGCTCAAGCATCCCTTGGAGATCGCGATCGAGGATGTCGACGGGCGGGTAATCGAATACAGGACGCTGGATGATCTCACCGATCGGATCGCCGGCGCGCTGGTGGCGCGAGGCGTGCGCCATGGTGATCGTGTCGGCTTGCGCATGGCTCGTGGGCTAGATCAGATCGCCGGAATGCTCGGAGTTTTAAAAGCGGGCGCCGCCTATGTACCGCTGGACCCGGAACAACCGGGCACGCGGCTTGACGAGATGACCGAGGACGCCGGCATCCAGGTTGTCGTCACCGACGGGGAAGGTCCGTCGACGAAAACAGGGGCCGTATCTTTCTCGACATTGGCGCGGAGCGCGGCAGCGGCGCCCAAGGTCATGGTTTCCGGGGCCGATAGCGCCTATGTCATGTTCACGTCCGGTTCGACGGGACGGCCCAAGGGAATTGTTATCCCGCACCGCGCGGTCCTGCGGCTCGCGATCGATCCGGGCTTCGCTGAATTCCATCCGGGTAAGCGCGTCGCCCAGGTCGCCACCACGGCGTTCGACGCGGCGACTTATGAGATCTGGTGCGCGCTTTTGAACGGCGCGACAACCGTCATTATCGATCGTGCCGCGACTTATGAGCCCGAAGCGCTAGCGGCGGCATTCAGTGCCGCCGCCGTGCGGTCCACATTCCTTACCGCTTCGGTGTTCAACCGTACGGCGCGGGCCGAAACAGATGCGTTTTCGCACTTAGACGAAGTGATATTCGGCGGCGAGGCCGCTGATGCCGTCGCGGTTCGTGCCGCCGTCGCGCGATGGCCAGAGGTGCGCTTCATAAACGGATATGGTCCAACGGAAACCACGACCTTCGCCGCCTGCCATCCTGTTGACGCGATGGCGTTGGAAGATGTGACGGTTCCGATCGGTCGGCCAATCCGAGCCACCGCGCTTTACGTCCTGGACGACAGTCTGACGCCGGTGCCGCGGGGCTCATCCGGTGAATTGTTTATCGGCGGCGACGGTCTGGCGGATGGTTATGTGGGAGACCCGATGCGAACCGCGTCCTGTTTTGTCGCGGACCCGTTCTCGGAGATTCCGGGTGCGCGCATGTACCGGACCGGCGATCTGGTCCGTCGCGACTCCCGTGGCGCCATTGTCTATCTCGGGCGGATTGATCGTCAGATAAAACTACGAGGGTTCCGGATTGAACCGGGGGAGATTGAAGCCAAGCTAAGCGCGTTGTTAGGCGACAAATCGGAAGTCGTGGTGGATGCTCGGGCGACCGAGGATGATCGGGCGCTGTTCGGCTGGGTGATCGGACGCGAGCTGGACGCGGGAGAAGAACGCAAGTTACGCGCGGGACTGGCGGGGCATCTTCCGAGCTGGATGCTCCCTCGTCGGATTATCGGTGTCGATGCACCGCCGCTGACCCCGAACGGTAAGCTCGACAGAGGGGCCTTGAGGATTCCCGACATGTCCGGTGAGCCGGCGGTCACGGACTCATCATCCGACAATACGCGGGGTACCCGCACGGAAACACAACTCGCGGAAATTTGGTCCAGCCTTTTGGACGGTGCCTCCGTCGGACACACGGATTCCTTCTTCTCGGCGGGGGGGCATTCGTTATTGGGCGTGGGTTTGATCAGCCGGGTGCGTGAGGCATTTGGCATCGATCTTCCGCTTCGCGCGGTGTTTGAAACACCCGTTCTCTCGGATATGGCATCCATCATCGATGATCTCATGAAGGAGGGCGCGCCGTCGTTTGGAGCGGGGTTGGTCGCCAGGGTCCGCGCGGATGATACGCGGCCGGTTTCGGCGAACCAGGCCCGTCTTGCCCTGATGGATCGGATCGATGGTTCTGGCGCGGCCTATACCATTCCCGTGGCCATTCTTGTCGACGGCCCGATCGAACCGATCGCATTCGAGACGGCTCTGCGGGCGCTTCTTCTACGTCATGAGCCCCTGCGCTCGATCGTGCGGATAGATGAGAACCGTTTGGAGGCCAAGGCCCTTGGGCCGGAAGCGATTCAGCTGGCGGTGAAAGAACAAGGCCAGGTTGATCTCGCGGCGGCCCGGTCCGCTGTTGAGACTTGGGCGCGCGATGAAGCGGCGCGACCCTTTGATTTGGGCAATGAGCCGCCGCTCAGAGCTTGTTTGCTGCGGTTCGGATCCGAGCGTTCCGGCGTTGTTCTGACGGTGCACCATATCGCCGCGGACGGTCATTCCATGCCTATCCTCATGGACGAACTCTCGATGCTGTACCGGAAGGCGTCGGCGGGTTCTGTCATCGCGGATGAAGTGCCCGCCTTTAGCTATGCTGATTGGACTGATTGGGTGCTGCAGGCGCGCGAGGATCGCTCGCAAGCCGTGCAATCCGCCGTCGAGGCCCTGGACGGCGCGCCGGAGCTGTTGGAACTGCCGTTTGATCGACCACGGCCATCAAGGCGTGACCATCGCGGGGATGTCGCGCAATTCGACATCACTTCGGATCTGGAGAAGCGTATTGAGGGTTTGTCGGGTCGGCTAGGCACGACGCCTTTCGCGGTGCTCACGTCGGCTTTCGCGTTGCTCCTTGCCCGGCTTTCAGGCGTCGAGGACGTGGTGTTGGGTATCCCCGTCGCCGGTCGCGACCGCGCGGAGGTGAAAGATTTGATCGGCTTTTTCGCCGACACCGCTGTTTTGCGTGTCCGGTTGGATAACGAGGCGGATGGCGCGGCGCTGGTTGAGCGAGTTCACGCGGATCTGGCGCGGGTATTGTCCTATCCCGTTCCGTTCGATGCGCTTGTCGAAGCCATCGATCCGCGACGCGAGACCAGTCATGGGCCGGTGTTTCAGGCGATGATCGCGCTGAATGAAGAAGATTCGGCGCTATCCCAATTTGGAGACGCCAAGGCCGAGGCGTTGTTGGTTCATCCGGGGACCGCGAAATTTGACCTTCAACTTCAGATCATTCGACACGATGGAACCCTGCGCTGTGCTCTTGAGTATGCCAGTGATGTGTTCGATCACGAAACGGTCGTGGCGTTTTCCGTGCGTTATCTTCGTGTCTTGGATTGGCTGTCCCGTGGTGGTGTAGGGGGTGTTTCCTCTGTTCCCCTGCTTGATGTTTCGGAGCGCGATTGGCTGGTTCGCGGTGTCAACGCGACGTTTCGTGATTACGGCGAGGTTGTTCCGGTTCACCGTCGTATCGAGGCGGTCGCGGCTTCGTCTCCGGACGCGCCGGCTGTTCGTTTCGAAGGTCTTGAGGTTTCGTACGGCGATTTGAATGCGCGGGCGAACGCGTTGGCGCGTCGCTTGCTGCGGGCGGGTGTTGTTCCGGAGTCTCGTGTCGGCGTCGCGCTTGAGCGTTCGGTTGAGCTTGTGGTTGGTCTTTTGGCGGTTCTGAAGGCCGGTGGTTGTTATGTTCCGCTTGATCTGGAGCTTCCCTCGGATCGTTTGTCCTTCATGACGGCGGATGCGGATGTCGAGGTCGTGGTGACGCGGGCCGGGCTCTTGGATGTGCTTCCGGCGCATGACGGGCGGGTTGTGACGGTCGATGGTGTCGGCCGCGGGTCTCGTGGTGGTTCCGGGAACCCGGATGTGGTTATGGGGCCCGAGAACTTGGCCTATGTGATCTACACGTCCGGGTCGACGGGTCGCCCGAAGGGGGTGATGAACGCGCATTCCGGTTTGTGGAACCGCCTGCGCTGGATGCAGGAGGCCTTTCCGATTGGTCCTGGTGACCGTGTTCTACAGAAGACGCCCTTCACGTTCGATGTTTCTGTTTGGGAGTTTTTCTGGCCGTTGATGGAAGGGGCTTGCCTGGTGGTTTCCCGCCCGGGCGGTCACCGTGACCCTGATTATCTGGCTGGTGTTCTGCGCGATGAGTCGATCACGGTGGCGCATTTCGTGCCGTCGATGCTGCAGGCGTTCCTGGGCCATGGCGCGTCGGCGTCCTTGCTTGGGTCCTGTGGGTCGCTGCGTCAGGTGATCTGCAGCGGCGAGGCATTGTCGACGTCGCTGGCGGCGCGGTTCCGGGAGCATGCGCCGTCGGGGGCGGTTCTGCATAATCTGTATGGTCCGACGGAGGCGGCGATCGACGTATCGCATTGGGCCTGCGACGGCGATCCGGTTGACCCCTTGCCGATTGGTCATGCGATCGCGAACACGGCGCTCTACGTGCTTGACGGGGCGCTGGAGCCGGTGCCGGTTGGCGTTGTGGGTGAGCTTTGGATTGGCGGTGTTCAGGTTTCGCGTGGATATTTGGGGCGCGCGGGCTTGACGAGCGAGAGCTTCGTGGCGGACCCGCATGGCGGTGTGTCGGGGGCTCGGATGTACCGCACCGGTGATCTAGCGCGTCGCATGGACAATGGGGCGCTGACCTATCTTGGTCGTATCGACGATCAGGTGAAGCTTCGAGGTTTCCGTATTGAGCTTGGCGAGGTTGAAACGGCTCTTCTTGGTCACGCGGCTATAGGCTCGGCGGCGGTGATCCTTCGCGAGGACCGGGCGGATGACGCGCGTATCGTCGGCTATGTGGTGCCGGAAGGCGGTGTCGCGCCGGCTGATCTGGACGATCATCTTCGCGGGTTGCTTCCGGATCACATGGTCCCGTCCGATATTGTTGTTCTGGACGCGCTTCCGGTGACGGCGAACGGCAAGCTGGACCGCGCGGCGCTGCCGACGCCTTCGGGAGTGGGCGCCGGCGCCGGCGGTCAGGCGCGAGGCCCCGAGGAAGAGGTTGCTTGCGCGGTGTTCGCGGGCGTACTGGGCCGCGAGGAGGTGGGGGCCGAGGATAACTTCTTCGCCCTGGGCGGACACTCGCTCCTGGCGGTGCAAGCCGTCGGAAGACTACGAACCGCACTCGATGTCGAATTGCCCGCCAACGCGGTCTTTGAAAATCCCACCCCCCGACAAATCGCCGAGATTGTGCGTTCCGGGCGTGGACAGGTTCGTTCCTCGATCAACCGCCGCGCCGAGGATGCGACGGTTCTACCGTCGCTTGGGCAACGGCAGTTGTGGTTCCTGTGTGGGCTGGAGGGCAGTGAAGCGTACAACGTGCCGGACGGGTTCATCGTGGACGGGCCGCTGGATTTGGAGGCGTTGACGGCCGCGGTATCGGATGTAATGGCGCTTCACGAAGCGCTGAGGGCGGTATTGCATGAACGGGACGGTGAGCCAGTTGTCGAAGTGCTTGAGCCCGTGCGCGTTGAAATCAGTCTCGATCACCTGAAATCCAGCGACTCCGACGAACTTGCCACATGGTTTAAAAGTCAAGCGCTCCGGCCTTTCAACATCGAGAGTGAGGTGCCTATTCGCGTTTCCGCCGCGTCTATTCCAAACGGCCGGCACGCGATTGCGCTTGTCATGCATCATTCCGCGACGGATGGGGCCTCCGCGCCGATCCTATACAAGGACCTTTCACAAGCGTATCGCGAGCGCCGTCAAGGTAGAGCGTTACGCCGTGATGAACCGGCGGTGCGTTACTATGATTGGGCGATGTGGCAACGCGAGTGGGCGGCATCCGGCCTGATGGACGCAGCGGTTGAACGGGCGAAAATCCGGTTGGCGAATCCCCCCGAAGGATTGGCGTTGCCGGAGGACTTCCCGCGGGTAGATTCGAATGCATTCGAAGGTGCCATGCTTCGGATTTCTATTCCGATCGAACTTAGTGCTTCGTTGCGCCAACGCGCGCGTGAAGCGGGTGCCACTTTGTTCATGGTGCTGACGGCGGGGCTCGGCGCGTTCCTGGGTCGGCTCGGCAATCAAGACGATATAATCGTCGGCGCCCCGGTCTCGGGTCGGGCCAGAGCGGAAACCGATGGTCTCGTCGGTTTCCTGGTCAATACCGTTGCTTTGCGTTTGCGCCCGGCCAACATCATGACATTGGCCGATATGTTGGATGCGACCCGACAACAGGTTCTCGACGCCTTTTCCGATAGCGACCTTCCCCTTGATAGAATCGTTCAAGCACTGGCCCCAAAGCGGACCCAGTCCCGCACGCCGTTGTTCCGCGTGATGATTGCGTTGCAACCAGCAGACAGGATGAGTCTCGAACTCGACGGCGCGTCCGTCCTCCCGGTCAATATTGATGCGGTCAGCGCGCGCTATGATCTGACCTTCGCGTTCGACGATGACGGGCATGGCTTGGATCTGGTGTTGCACTACGCGGCGGACTTGTTCAGCGAAGAGACCGGACACATGCTCGCGGACGGGTTGATCAATGTGCTGCGTTCCGTATCGGATAACCCGAACCGGCGTATTGAAGATATTGATCTGCCGCTCCAGGATCCCGTGCGCGGTGAGGTGTCGGGATCAGGTAGCTTTGATGAGCGGACCCGGCAAGATGAAGACCTGTTGACGCTTTTCCAGCGAGGCCTGGCGACGGGACCGGATCGTCCGGCGCTGGAAGATAGTGATGGGACGGTGACGACGTATCGCTCGCTCGATCAGCAAAGCGATCGCGTCGCCGCAGGGTTGAAACGGGCGGGTATCGGTTGTGGAGACCTGGTGGCCCTGGCGATGGAACGAAACCCAGGCCTCGTTACGGCGATGCTTTCGGTTCTGAAACGCGGTGGCGCCTATGTCGTGATCGAGGCCGATCAGGCGACCGGGCGTGCGTCGATGATGATCGAGGATGCCGAAGCGAGAGCGATCATCCATGACAATCCGCTTCCCAAGTGTCTCTCCGGTCCAGTGACCAACGCGAAGATGCTTTCATTGGATAATTTGTTGGAGGTGGAGGACGTCGACGCAATTTCGGTGAAGCGTGGCGGCGACGACATCTGTTCCGTCAACTTCGTCTCCAGCGCGCGGGGGCGGCCAAAAGGCGTGATGGTATCCGACCGAACTATTCAGCGTATGCCCGGCGGGGGTGATTTCGCAGACATAGAATTCAAGGGGCGCGTGGCGAGGGTCGATATCGGTGAACTCGACATAGGTGACCGGGAAATCTGGGGAACGCTTTTGAATGGCGGCTGCTTGGTGTTTCTGAAACCCCATGCCGGCCTTGCTCCGGACGTACTTGCCGAAACTATGTTGACGAAGAGAATCGACACGCTCTTCCTAACGACCGTCGCGTTCACCGCCGCGGTCGAGGCGCATGCCGATGTTTTCAGTGGCGTGCGGCAGGTCTTGTTCGCCGGAGACGTCACGGATGTTGAAACCGCGCGCCATGCGGCCGCGCGCTGGCCAGTGGTGCGGTTCACCCAATTGTTTGGTCAATCCGAGACAGGTGGCTTGGCCAGCTATCGCAAAGTTGATAACTCGATCCTCGCGGCGAAGACATTGCCGATTGGCCATCCTGTTCGCGGATCATCGCTTTACATTCTTGACGAAGCTCTTAATCCAGTTCCGCGAGGAATGCCTGGCCGGCTGTACATTGGCGGAGATCTCGCGATTGGGTATATCCGAGATCCGGCGTTGACGGCCGAAGCGTTTCTGGCCGACCCGTTTTCGAGTGTTCCAGGCGCCCGGATGTTCCGCACCGGTGATCAGGTTCGCGGACGCCATGATGGCGGGTTGGAATATATCCGGCGGCTGGATCGACGGATCACTCTGAATGGTTACCGGTTCGAGCCTGGCGAGATAGAGGCCGCGATCCGATCCAACCTCCCCGGCGTTGGCGATGTGTTCGTGGCCGCGTGGCATGTGGACGCCGAGGGTCAAGGTGATGTGGTGCTCCGCGCATGGGGCGTGAACCTTCCCACTGGAGAAGATCATGAGCCGAGCCAGCGATCGGCGTTGAGTGACATCCTCCCTCCTTGGATGGTGCCGGATCATTTCATTTCACTGCATGCCATGCCGGTTCTCGACGACGGGACGGTTGATCAACAGTCGCTGCCATTGCCCATTTTGGACGACGAGGTAGAGCCTCTTGGCAAGGTGATGGAAACCGATACGGAACGATCGCTCGCCGAGATCTGGTCGGGTTTGCTGAACGGCGCGCCCGTGGATGCCGGGGATACATTCTTCGAGGTCGGTGGGCATTCGCTCCTGGGTGTTAAATTGGCCGCGAAAGTTCGCCAGACCTTCGGGGTGGCGTTGGAACTCCGATCGATCTTTGAACACCCCGAGTTGAAGGCCATGGGCCGGATCATTGATGAGGCTCGGGAGAATGCCGCTACAGGTGGTGTCGTAGTCGGGGAAGAACCGATCATCAAGCGCCGGGCGCGGCGCGGCGCGACCGGCGGTGGCCGGAGGCCTCAATGAGCCCGGACAGCGACCCCGCGCAAAGCTTGTATGTGGACGAACCCGACCTACCACTGTCCACGATGCAAGCCGGCATTCTGACGGAACATTCCCTTGACCCCGATGCCGCGCGTTACAATGTTCCGCTCGCGTTCGAGATCACCGGACCGCTAGATGGTGACGCGCTGGCCCGCGCGATAGACGGCCTTGTCGACAGGAACGAGATTCTGCGGACGATCTACCGGGATGGCGAGGAAGGGCCGATCCAAGCTATCGCGCCAAACATTCCTTCCGTGTTACGTCGACCAAGTAAAGTTGAAGCCGCGACTTTTCACGATCGATGTCGCCGTGAAAGCGGGCGACCCTTCGACCTCTCCCGTGAGCCGCCGGTTCGGGCGGTGCTGTTTCAGGCGACTCCCGCGCATCATGCGCTTTGCATGGTGTTTCACCATATCGCCGTCGATGGGTGGTCGATCCGGTTGATCCTTGACGCGTTATCGAACCTTTACGATGCCGAGATGAACGGGACGGACTCCGGGATAGCGGAGCCGGATCTGCAATACGCCGACTGGGCCGGACATCAACATGATCATGTGACGCAAGGTAAACATGATGCTGGACGAGACCACGTTCTTAAACGCTTTAATGGGGTGGACCTGAATCTTGATTGGCCATCGCGCGGCCCCCGGTCCGGCGCGGCGATGTATCCGTTCACCTTGGATATGGATCTCGTCGAGAGAATAGAAAGCTTGGCACGCCAGGCCGGCACCACGAGTTACTCCGTCCTGGCCGGCGCATTTTCGATGTTGGTCTCCAAACTTTCGGGGGAAAAGTTATTCCTGTTTGGGACTCCGGTGGTGTTGCGTGACAGACCGGAGGTTCAAGAAATCGTCGGTTGTTTTGTCAACACGGTTCCGGTCCGGGTCGCGGTCGATCCCGTCCTGTCGGTGGAGCAATATCTGGGATCGGTGTCGCGGGCCGTGATTGACGCCCTGGACGCGCGGGAAGTTCCATTCGATATGATCGCGCGCCGGCTAGCTAGGGATGGACGGTCCGGCCCCATCTTGCGGGCCTTCTTCAATTTCGATGATGCCCCCGTGCCGCTGCCTAATTTGCATGACTGTTCCGTCAGCATCTTGGATTGTGACCGGGGGACGGCCAAATTTGACCTGATGCTCTCAATGTTGCGTGTCGATGGCCAGATCCGGGCTGCTTTCGATGTCGCGACCGACGTGTTTCCGACATCAGAGATCGCGCAATTCGAGGAACTCTACCGGCGTGTGTTGGCCGGCATGGTCGCTACGCCGGAGGAAAACCTGGGTTCGATTGGCTTGTTACGGGACCATGAAACCGCCGCGATCGTGGAACTGGGACAGGGCGAGACGCGGTCGATCGATGAAGCGGCGCTGCATGGGCGTGTTCTGGCGCTGGCCAATCGCATTCCAGGGGCGCCGGCGGTGCGAGCGCCGGACGGGGATCTGGATTTTAACGGTTTACGGGAAAATGCCTCGAGCCTTGCCGAACTTTTGAACGAGAATGGGATTGGGCGGGGCGACCGAGTAGTGGTATTGCGCCGCCGGGGTGTCGGGCTTCCTGTTTCCATGCTGGCGTCGATGGTGGCGGGTGCCGGATATGTACCGATTGAACCGTCCCTGCCGGATGCGCGGTTGGAGGACATCCTTCGCGATGCCGCGCCAGGAGGCATTGTCTGCGACGAGGTTGACGTTGGCCGGGTGCTCTCACTTGCCGGAAACAATGTCGCGGTGATCGCGGGGCGGGCGCTTCAAACGCGAGTCGCTCGGCGGGTCGATGCGCCTGTTCGAGGCGGCGAGGCCGGGCCCGACGATCTAGCCTACATGATCTACACATCCGGTTCGACGGGGCGCCCAAAAGGCGTGATGGTCCCTCATCGAGGGGTGATCAACTATCTCGATTGGTCGCTCCAAACCTATGGCGTCGACATTGGAGAAGGAACCGGAGTTGTCACATCAAGTGCCTTTGACGCGACGGTCTTGTCTTTCTGGGCACCATTGTTAGCCGGCAAACCATTGGATTTATTGCCGGAGGACGCCCCTATCGAGACGTTATCCGAACGCCTTTCAGGCGCGTGCGGATATGGGTTCGTCAAGATGACGCCGGCTCATCTGGACCTCCTGGCCGAACTCTCGCCGATTGAAACCCAATCCCAAGGCGCCGGAGTTTTCGTAGTTGGCGGGGAGGCGCTAACCGGCGGGTCGGTCGCGCCTTGGCGCCGCGCCGCGCCGTGCATTCGGATATTCAATGAATATGGGCCAACGGAAACCGTCGTTGGTTGTTGCGTGCATGAAGTAAGCGACGAGGTTGCCGATGATGCATCGGTGCCCATTGGGAGGCCGATCGCGAACACCAATCTCTATGTTCTGGACAATGATCTGAATTTGGTGCCTCGGGGTGTCGCGGGGGAACTTCATATCGGCGGTGCGGGCGTTGCCTGGGGTTACTGGCGGCGCGCGGCATTAACCTCGGAACGTTTTCTCGCGGATCCCTTTTCGACGTCCCAAGGCGCGCGGATGTATCGGACCGGCGATCTCGTCCTGATGCGCGATGATGGCGTGTTTGATTATCTTGGCCGTGTGGACGATCAGGTGAAAATCCGGGGCTATCGGATCGAACCTGGAGAAATCGAGACGGCGCTGAGAGCGGTCGACGGCGTGCGTGCCGCGGCCGTGATCGCGACGGGCGACGGTCCCGAGCGACGCCTGATCGGTTATGTCGTGGGAGGAGTGAACGAGACGGACTTAAAATCGGAACTCGCCACGATCTTGCCGTCCTACATGGTGCCGGACCGGCTTATCGGTCTCGAGGCTCTGCCCCTGACGAGCAACGACAAGATCGACAGGCGTCGTCTCGCGGCGCTGAAGGTTCCAGACGTTCAAGTGGCGCCCGTGGTGGATTCCGATGATATGAGCCCGGTCACGGCCAAGCTGACGGAACTTTGGTCGACGGTCTTGAAGACCGATGCCAACCCCAACACGGATTTCTTCGCGGCGGGCGGCACATCGCTTTCGGCCATTCGATTGATTGCGCGCCTAAAGCGTGAGTTCTCGGTGCAGGTAGGCTTTCCCGAACTGGTGGAAACGCCAACGCCGTGTTTGATAGCGACCCGTATTGTCGATATGGAGAATGATGAACCCGACCAATTGGAAGAGGTTCTGAAAATCGTTCGCGATGCATCGGGGATGGCTGACCTCGGCCCGGATCAAGATCTCCTGGCTCTCGGCATGACGTCGCTTAAAGTCGTACGGGTGACCGCGCGGTTGCGTCGACAATTTGGCGCCGGCGTGGGGGCGGATACCGTGTTTTCCGGCCGAACACCGCGCGGGGTGGCGATTTTGCTATCCACGATCAAGCAAACTGAAGAACGTGTCGCGCCGGACGATACTGTCACCTCGCCGGCGGAACGTCAGCTTTGGCTCGATGGGAAAGTCAGTGAAGGCGGCGGCGGTTATGTGATGCAGGCCGCCTTGACGATCAGGAAAGATGTCGACACGGCGTGCTTGGATGAAGTTGTTCGCGTTCTTGGCGAGCGTCATCCCATCCTGTCCGGCCGATATGAGGACGACGGCAAGGAATTGCGTTTTCGGCGGATGGAACGCCCGTCCGCGACCTATCGGCGTTTCGTGGACAATAATGACGCGGAAGCCATGGTCCGATCCATCGCCCGGGAGGACGCTACCCGGCAATTCGCGCTTGAAAAGGGTGAGACTTGGCGCCTCGGCGTTATCGCGAAGGAGGGCGAGACGATCATCGTCCTGTCTGTCCATCACATTGTTTCGGATGCCACCTCCCTCAACATTATTTTACGAGACCTTATCGCGGTCGTTGCCGGTTCGGCGTTGACCGCGGCGCCGGAAGGGACGTACCGCGCCTACACGGCTGAACGAGACCACGTGCTCGACACCATTTCGGACCGGCAAACGATCTATTGGCGCGACCGGCTTGTGGATCCACCCGGTGGGCTGGAACTGCCGACGGATCGCCCACGTAGACTTGATCGTAAGCCACGCGGAGGATCCTTGTCCTTTGATATTCCCGCGACGCTCGTTTTGCGTGTCGACGCCGTGGCGCGGGCCGTGGAAGCCCGTCCGCACGCGGTTTTCATGGCTGCTTACGCGATTTTGTTGCACAGATTGACCGAGGCGGATGACTTGATCGTCGGAATTCCCGTGAACCTCAGGCCGGACGGGTTCGACGACGTTGTAGGGCTGTTCTTGAATACCCTTCCGCTTCGAGTACGCCCGACCCCGGAGATGGCGGCGCGAGATTTGGTTCGGGAGATCGCCGAGGCTATGACGAGCTTGTTAGGAAATGCGGATTTACCGCTTTCCAATATCGTCAAGGTGGTCAACCCACCGCGCGAGCCGGGACGCACGCCCTTGCTGCATACCGTTCTCGATTGGCGTGAGGACGCCGATGAGCTCGCGGAAATTCCAGATGTGAAACCATATGAACTCGAGGTCGCGAACGCGCCTCTCGATCTTGCCGTCACCTTGCGCAAGAAGCGTGACGGGTCCGTGCGCGGCGGAATGATTTTCGACGCGGGTCTGTTGGATCAGGAAACCGTGGCGGTATGGGCCCGCTCGATGGTTAGGATCGTGGAGTCCGTTGTCGCCGACGTCGGGGTCGCGCTTGGCGCATTGTCGGCGATCGCCGAGCCGGATTTGTCGAAATCCATTATCCGGGGGGCCGAACCCGAAACGGATCCTTCGCTGTTGGAAGGTATCTCCGGCTCTTTTAACGCCAACTCGGACCGACCCGCGCTTGAGACGGCGGATGAAATGCTGACCTATTCAGCGTTGTGGCAGCGAAGTGCCACTCGTTTAAATCGAGAGGGTTCGGTGAGAATTATTGATACCGCCGATCCATTGGAGCGCGTGGTCGAGGCTCTGGCGGCGTTGCGATGTAACCAAGCTATTGCCCTGATTGACCCGAGCCTTCCGCCGGCGAGGGTTGAACGGATGCGACGGATCCTGGCCGCCGGCGAGAATGACATCGGTATATCAGACGATGACGCGGCGTTTCCGGCATATGTGCAGTTCACCAGTGGCTCCACCGGCCTCCCCAAGGCGGCCGCGTTGTCGCGGCGGGGGCTGGCTAACCTCGCGACGTCGATCTCGCGTATCCTGGATATCGGACCGGGGGCCCGGGTCGCGCAAGTGGCCGCGCCGGCGTTCGATGCCTGGATCTGGGAGGTGTTTTCCACGTTGCGCGCGGGCGGAACCCTGATCTTGGCCGATCGGGAGGATCTACGTCCGGGAGCGCCCTTGGCGAGAACTCTCGCAACGCGGCTGGTTTCTCATGTCACGCTTACCCCCTCGGCCCTCGCCGCTTTGGGGGAGGTCGCGTTACCGTCTATCCGTGTGCTGGTCGCGGCGGGAGAGCCGCTAAGCGGGGAACTGGTGGATCGTTGGGCGCCCGGGCGACGGATGTACAACGCTTATGGTCCGTGCGAGGCGACGGTATGCAGCACGATAGATGAGTGTCGAGCGGGAATGGGAGCGCCGACGATCGGGCGCCCCATCGACGGGATGATCGCGATGATTCTCGATCGTCGGGGAATCCCGGTTATCCCGGGGGCCAGTGGAGAATTGTCGATTGGTGGTATCGGCGTCGGCCTCGGATATTTCGGCGCGGCGGATCTCACCGCCGAGCGTTTCGTCCAAGACCCGCGACCTGGCGAGGAAGGCATCACCTATCGTTCCGGGGATGTGGTCCGTGTCCAAAGCGATGGACGGCTGAGATTTGTCGGGCGGGATGATCGCCAGGTAAAGGTGCGAGGTGTCCGCATTGAGCTCGATGAAGTCGAGATTGCCCTGGGTGCCATGGAGGGAGTCGATCAAGCCGCGGTCCGAGTGGTGATCGGCGGAGATGGACAGCCTGTCGTCGCGGGCTGGGTCTCCGGGCCTGCATCCGAGGATGTTTCTCGTCTCCGCGACAAACTAAGCGCGAGTTTGCCGGAAACCATGATGCCCTCCCATCTCATGGCGATTTCATCCATGCCCATGACGGCCACCGGTAAGGTCGATCGCGATGCGCTACCCAACCCAAATGTCTCGAGAATATTGGACGAGGGGGATGATGCGCCTATTGGACCGATTGAGCTCGCCGTAGCGGAGGAGATCTCGGCGGTATTGGGTTTGGCGATGCCAGTGGGCAGAGACACGGCGTTCTTCACGATCGGCGGGCATTCCTTGCTGGCGATCCGTTTGGCGACGCTATTGTCGGAACGTCTGGGGCGGGCGGTCCCGTTACCCCTACTGTTCGCGCACTCAAGTCCGGCCAGTCTAGCCGCGGCGCTTACCGCGCAAGATGACGACAATGCTTGTACTTTGCGGGTCTTGCGCGAAGGCACGGGGGAGAGCGCTTATTTTTTCCACGCGGTCGACGGAACCTGCCAGGCTTACTTGCCTCTGGCGGAAGCTTGGTCTGGTGACGCCAGGATTGTCGCGGTTGAACAGCTGCGGCCATCGGGAGATTTGAATTCCCTGGCGAAACATTATACCCAAGTCATACAGCGGGATGTGGAAAGAGAGGGCACGGGCGGTGCTATCCGGCTCGTCGGCTGGTCACTTGGCGCGACGATCGCGGCCGCGGTGGCCGATAACCTCCGTCTAGCAGGGCAGGCGGTGGCGGTCGTTCTGATTGACGCGGCACCGGTATCCTCCAGCGACGCGGCGAGAGACGAGGCGGCGCTTATCGACGCGGCGCGGGAAGCTGAAGCGGGTCCGGAACTGGTGGAGCGTTTGCGTGGCAATATGCGTCTAGCCGCCAGTTTCTCCTTCGATCATATTCCGGGCGCCGCCGGATTGATCAAGGCCAACCAGAATGTTCGTGACGACAAGGCGAACGACCTCGGATGGGCGGAGGTGTTTGCCCGCGTAAAAGTCCGCGAATTTCCGGGCGCGCATATGACAATTCTGAGGGATGATCCCAAGGGATTGGCCAATGGAATCGAGATGCTCTGGGTGGAAACCGGCGACCATGTGGTCCGTGATGACTGAGGTATTCACGCGCGCTCTTTTTGACGACGATGAATTCGCGGTATGCATCGATGCGCCGGAACCGGATCTTGACCTCGCCGACTGGTCTTACGCGCATTCGGATCAATTGGAGACCTTGGCTGGCCGCCATCCCGTGATCCTATTGCGTGGGTTCGATTTGGGTGACGAGGATGGATTTGGCCGCGTGCGGGATGTCTTGGTTCCGAAGCCGGCGGAATACCTTTATCGCTCCACGCCCCGAAGCATGGTTACCGAAGGTATCATGACCGCGACCGAGTACCCGGCGAGTGAGGAAATCCCTCAGCACTGCGAAAACGCATATCAGCGTGACTGGCCGATGAGATTGCTGTTTTGCTGTTTGGTAACGCCCGAGACCGGAGGTCAAACATCCGTCTCGGATGTCGCGAAAGTAACGGCGCGCTTGGACGAAACGGATCTAGATTTGGTCGAGGAGCGTGGCATTCGTTATATTCGGAACTACCACACGGGTTTCGACCTGGACTGGCGCACGGTTTTCCAAACCGAAAAAGCGTCCGAGGTCGAGGAATTTTGCGCGCGGAACGACATCTCTTTTGAGTGGGTGGAAGATGGTCAACTTCGCACCAGTCAGGTCTGCCAAGGAACGGCGCGGCACCCCGCGAACGCCGAACGGCTATGGTTCAATCAAGCGCAGCTCTTTCATCCTTCGGCGCTGGGGGATGATATGATGGAAGATATGCTGGAAATCTTCGGGGCCGATGGTCTGCCGAGGGACGCGCGCCTAGGCGATGGCTCGCCAATTCCGCCGCGTCTGCTGGACAACGCGCGAGCCGCCTTCGCCGCCGAGACCCGAGAATTTGATTGGTGTGCCGGCGATGTCATGATCGTCGATAATATGCGCGCCGCGCACGGCCGCAGACCCTTTACCGGGGATCGGCGGGTGCTTGTATCCATGGGCAGCATGTATTCGTTACATGGCCTGAAAGGTTAATGGAGAATTGAACATGCGGGTTGCCCTGGTGAATATGCCGTTCTCTTCGCTACAGATCCCATCAATCGCCATGCATCAGCTCGAATCTGTGATTGATCAGCGTTTTGGCACCGATATAGCCGTTAGCACGCACTATCTGAATCACGATTTTGGTCGACTGGTCGGACCGGATATCTATGCCTGGATTTCTGAAAGCCTCGCCGGCCATACCTGCGGGTTTGGTGAGTGGCTTTTCCGCGCGGCGGCGTTCCCCGACCATGCCGATAACACCGAGGCGTACTTTCGACGTTACGCCCATCACTTCGGCGAAGCACAAATCGCGCGCTATCATGAGGAATTGGCGCCGGTTCGTGACCGATTGCCGGAGATTTTGGACGAGCTGATTGATCAGCATGACCTGGCGAACGCGGATCTTGTCGGTTTGACGTCGATGTTTTTTCAGAATGTCCCCAGCTTCGCCTTGGCGCGCCGCTTGAAAGAGCGAGGATCCGACGCGTTCGTTCTGATGGGGGGGGCAAATTGTGAAGGAACGATGGGGATAGAGATCGTCAACCACGTTCCTTGGATCGACTTCACGTTCTCGGGTCACGCTCTTATAAGTTTCCCGGAATTTCTGACGAAACTAGGCAATGACGATCGGGATGGATTACACGCGATCAATGGAGTGTTCAGCCGCCGTAACAGCCGCTCAATCGCGGCGCTCGGCTTCGGCGAGAAACCATCACGCCCGGGGGCCGCGCGCCCGGAAAGCCAGATTGATGGTATATCATGGATCGCGCCGGAGCGAGCGTTGAGCAAATCGGTCTCGCTTGATTATGACCGGTACCTGGACTCGTACGAGGTAAACTTTGGAGACCATCGGCGCGACGAGATCGAACTCCTCTTTGAAACCTCGCGTGGATGTTGGTGGGGTGAGAAAGCGCATTGCACCTTTTGTGGGCTGAATGGCGCCACGATGAATTTCCGCGAAATGGGGGTCGCCGAGGCTCGGAACACAATCAAGGGCATGGTTGACCGTTACGGCGATCGGGTCCGCCGGTTCGCTAGTGTCGATAACATCATCCCCAAATCCTATGTCACTGATCTGCTGCCGGGACTGGAAATACCGGAGAAAATTTCACTGTTCTATGAGGTGAAGGCCGACCTTTCGCTTGATCAGATCAAAACCTTGGCCAAGGCACGGGTTGTTGAAGTGCAACCGGGTGTTGAATCGCTCGCCACTGAAACCTTGAAGCTCATGCGCAAGGGAACAAACGCGTTCAACAATATCCGTTTCCTTTCAGACTGTGCATCGCAGGGCGTAAAGCCGATTTGGAACTTATTGGTCGGGTTTCCGGGAGAGTCCGCGGAGACTTACGAGATGTATCGGGCGAATCTGTCTCGCATGACGCATCTTCCCCCACCGTCGGGAGTTTTTCCTGTCCGCTTCGACCGGTTTAGCCCGTATTTCAACGAGTCTGACGAGTATGGCCTCGATTTGGAGCCATTGGACTATCACGATCTAATCTATCCGTTCGACGATGAGGTCGTGACCAACATGGCCTATTACTTCCGAGACAAGAACGTCGAGGCACCCTATCAGCGCGATCTAGCGGGCCACTTGGCCCATTTGCGAGAAAGTGTCGCCAAATGGCGGGAGCGCTGGGAAAGCGCCGCGGGCGCGCCGAGGTTGCGTCTGGTTCAGGATGACCTTGGATGGATCGTTGAGGACAGTCGGTCCGGTCACATGGTCGAGCACGAGTTGGAAGACTTGGACGTTGAATTGCTTCGAGCGGCCGAACGCGCCATTCCCGCCGAAACGGCGCGGGAGAAATTCGGCGAGAGTTTCGATCTCATGATGGATCTGGGTCTGTTGTTCGAAGAGCGTGGACGGGCGATGTGTCTCGTCTTTGAAGGGCTTCGCCATGAACTCGATGCTGGGATGCATGGTTTCAGTGGCTCCAAGGGCCGCGCGGAGTCCGCGTCGCTAAGCCTGACATTCTAGAGCCGGTGTTCAAGCATGCGGTCGTCGAGCCGGGAGCGGTTCCTTCGATACCGGTACCGGACGTGTTGTTATTCGGCCTCCCCGATACGCCGGTACGCGGGGCGGCCTATGGTTTGCTCGACGGCATGCTGCGAGACCTTGACGCGGGGAGCGTCGCTGATCTTGTAAAGGATGATCTTGGGAGGCCCTTTTCCCCTCGGAACCTCGATCTGTTCGTATCGCTCGCCCATACCGATGGCGCGGTCGCGGCCGCTATCTCAACCGAGGGGCGGATTGGTATCGACGTTGAAGCGACTACTCACTATGACCCCGATATCGGCAACCTTGTCCTCACATCGGCACAGCGCGCGTTGATCGAGGCTTCCGCGAATCCTGATGCACATTTCCTGCGTCTTTGGACCCGCAAGGAAGCGATTGGAAAAGCGCTGGGTGTGGGGATCGAGGATGACGTTCTGAGGTGTCCGGCTGAAAATGACAGGGTGCTCCTTAGAGGTCACAGCCTGTGCATTCACGATCTGAGCGCCCCCGTGGGATGTTACGCGGCTATAGCGTTCGAGCGTAAAACTAGGGACGATTGAGGCCCTTATGCCCTGGCGATAGCGTCCTTATAGTCCTGGGACAGAGTTTTCAAACCATCTTTATGGAGGTCCCCCCCGGCGGCGAAATGCCGTGCGAACAATTGACCGAGAATGCGTGTCGATAGGTTCGATAGTCCCGCCATTCCCAGCATTCCGGCAATCGAGCCGATGCCGGGGGCCGATTTGAAAACCATACCGACCACACCGGTGCTGATCGCGTGAGGCGCGGCGCCGCCAACGACGGAGGCAATGCCGGCCTTTACGAGGGTTCGTGAAAACGGCACGCCATAGACGTCGGCGAGTTTCATCACCATTCGCACCTGGATACCGGACACCGCCGCGATATCAACATAGGGCACGGGGATAAGTCCGCCGGCGCTAGACCAGGCGGCATGATCCGAAATGATGCGTTTGGCGTGGCGGTCCCGGCGCGCGGCCTCCTCGGTTCGCTCAATGGGGGTCGTCTCATCCGACGGTATAAGCTCCACCGCCGCGTCGGGTATTTCCCGTACTTCCTCGATCGACGGGCTGGAGGTCTCGTTCGCGGTTGCCTCACCCACCGGCTCGGCGCTTTTCCGCGCGGCCGTTTTCCGCGAGGAGGTCGCTGGCCTCGCGCGAGGTCGCGCCGGGCTGTGTTTCGGCGCTTTTGGTGTTTTCTCCGGTGCCGCCTGGCTGGCTTCGTGGACGGCCTCTTCGGCGGCCTTGGCATTTGGACGGCGTGTACGTTGCAGGCCTGGTAACTTCTTACTCATTTCCGAGATCTCCCGGTCTTGGACCGCAACTTGCCGGTCTGCCCCATCAGTGCGTCGATTTCTGCGCTCAGCTCGCTGATCTCTCGTGCCGCGGCGCCTCGCGGTTGGGTGAAAGTCGGTGTCGTGCCGGCGAGCGCCGCTTCGCCATAGGCGACGCGCGTGGAAAGTTGAGCATCCAGGAGGTTATACCCCGCGCCTTCCATCTCCGCGCGCATATGCCGCGCGATGACGCTGGAGCGGTTGCTCTGGCTCAAGAGAAAGCGGACCATCTTGCCGGACTGTGCCCCTTTGATCTCATCAACGAGTTCCGCTGTGTCCGCGGCGACTTGGAAGTCAATTGGAGACGGGCGTATCGGGATCAAGACCAAGTCGGAGCAGCCGATCGCGGCCTCTAGGATCGGGGAGCGGAATCCAGGCGTATCGATGATGATACGATCTCGTCCGGCCGCGGCGAGTTTCTTGGTGACTTTCGCTACCTCGCCGGATGCCGCTGTCATTGCGGGGATTTCGGCGAAATCCGTGCCTGTTTCACACCATCGCACGATCGTCGCGGCGGGATCGGCGTCTACTAGCGCGACCTCGTGCCCCACGGTATGCCATTGGCCGGCCAGACACATGGCCGTGGTGCTTTTCCCGCTCCCGCCCTTCATGGTCACGATTGAAATGATCACTTCAGCCCCCAAGGATACCGTCTACGCAATTGAACTCCCATCATAGCATAGCCGTGGCGATCGAAGTGTATTGAGTGTGACGTCCGCCGACCCTCCTTATGCACGCGGTCTGGATGTTTGCTACGAGACCATCCACCAGTGGGGGCATTGTCGGAGGTAAGTCGACCAGTCAGAACGAAGCCCTAACGTAATTTTTCAAGCCGCGCGCTGGCGCCATTCGACCAAGGCGGCGGCGCGGTCACCGCGAGACGGATGATCTCGGGCGAGCTGTTGAAATATCGGAACGGATTTCGCATCCATCGAAACTACGAACAACAACCTAAAGCATCAAATCGATTTGGTCTGACAGTGCCATATTGGGTGTTGAGTTCTACGAGCTTGGCTGTTTACCATACAAGGAAATCAAAGGAAGTTCCATGGCTGCGGACGTTTTGACGGCATTGGCACGTTAACCTCAACGGCCGTCAGAATTCGACTGAGATCCGATTTACGCGGCAAGCCAGCTTCGATGCCAGATAGCGAACGTCTCGGCCCGGAAAGCCTTGAAGACGCGACGGGATAGAAGATGGCGTTGGACGTAAAAGGTGTTGTAGGCGGCGGCATGGATCGAGAGGAATCGTTGGGCGGAGCCCGGTGATTTGAACCGCTGCTGTTTTCGTTCCCTCCGCCGAACCGGTTGGTGGGAGTTCTCCGCGCGATTGTTTGCGCGCAGTCCCTGGTCATGGACCGCTAAAATCCGCTCTTGGCGGATCGCGACCGCGTAGGACTTGAGCTTGTCCGTGGTGATGCACGTTGGCGCAAAGCCTTGCTTCTTGAGCAGCTTTCGCAGCAATTGTCTCGCCGACCTGGCGCATCGTCGGGGCTGGACCAGAAAGTCCAAAACCTCCCCCTCGTCGTCGACCGCACGCCACAGCCAATGTTTTCGGCCACGTACC